>NZ_BCLE01000013.1 GCF_001431045.1 Streptococcus orisasini | reverse complement strand
AGACACACCTTACCCAAACAATCCAGTGAATCCAACAAGGCCACAAGAACCGAAGGATCCAGGTTACCCAGTCATTCCGCACGTTCCGGGCTACACGCCGGTAGATCCCAAGGATCCAAACGACCCTAATGATGATGTGCCGTTGACCCCAGTGGATCCTAACGAACCATCTAAGGGTTACGTTCCACCAAGACCAGAGGATCCGACTAAGAATACACCAATCAATTACGAAGCCGATAATCAAAAAGCACTCATCAACTTCGTAACTGAAAGTGGCACTCAGTTGTCAACAGTAGCTGAAACTGGGAAGTCAAACGAAGCAATTGGTTCAACAGGCTATGTAACAGCCCTTACAGGTTATCTTGTAGCTGGTTATACAGTGATTAGTGATAACTTTGGCGGTACAACACATAACTTTGACACTAATAAGGATGTTGACCAACTCTTCACAGTCGTGCTGCGTGAACGTATCGAACCATTTGACCCAAGCACTCCACCAGCACCGGGTCAGCCAGTTAATCCAAGTGATCCTAATAGCCCTGTATGGCCAGATAATGTGAAGGATCAGCTGGGTACCGAAACGGTCACCCGCACAGTCAAGTATGTCTATGTTAAAGACAATTCACAAGCTGCACCTTCAGTAG
>NZ_BCLE01000012.1 GCF_001431045.1 Streptococcus orisasini | reverse complement strand
GGATGCACCTTATCCAAATAATCCAACGGATCCAACAAAACCGCAGAATCCGAGTGATCCAGGCTATCCAGTCATTCCACATGTTCCGGGCTATACACCGGTAGATCCCAAGGATCCAAACGACCCTAATGATGATGTGCCGTTGACGCCAGTGGATCCTAACGACCCATCTAAGGGTTACATTCCGCCAAAACCAGAGGATCCGACTAAGGATAGGCTGATTAATTATGAAGCAGATAATCAAAAAGCACTCATCGACTTCGTAACTGAAAGTGGCACTCAGTTGTTAACGGTAACTGAAAATGGGGAGTCAGAAACGGTGATTCCTACAATTAAGTATGAAGCTGCTTTAAATAATTATAAGAAACTTGGTTATGAAGTGGTTAGCGATGACTTTGGTGGTGGAGCACATAATTGCGATACCGATACGACTATTACCAAAACAATGCCTTGGTTTGCTTGTCCGATAACTATGCATAATTTCGACACTAATGCAGCTGTTGACCAACTCTTCACAGTCGTGCTTCGTGAACGTATCGAACCATTTGACCCAAGCACTCCGCCAGTACCGGGTCAGCCTGTAAATCCAAGTGATCCTAATAGCCCTGTATGGCCAGATAATGTGAAGGATCAGCTGGGTACCGAAACGGTTACTCGTACAGTCAAGTATGTCTATGTCAAAGACAATTCACAAGCTGCACCTTCAGTGGCTGAAACACTGACCTTCAAACGCCTTGCCAAGGTGAACCTGGTCACGGGTGCTGTAACCTTTGATGCTTGGACAGCTGTGGACACAACGTTTGATGCAGTTAAGTCGCCTGTTATTACTGGATTTATTGCGAATAAGGTTAGTGTGGCGAAAGTCACGGGTGTACAAGCCACAGACGCAGATAGCGAAGTCCTTGTCACTTACACAGCGCTTGGTAAGTATGTTCCAAACATTCCAAATGTACCAAACTTCCCAGACACACCTTATCCAAATGATCCGACAGATCCAACAAGGCCACAAGAACCGAAGGATCCAGGTTATCCAGTCATTCCACATGTTCCGGGCTACACGCCGGTAGATCCCAAGGATCCCAACGACCCTAAGGACGATGTGCCATTGACACCAGTAGACCCGAACGACCCATCTAAGGGATACATTCCGCCGACACCAGAGGATCCGACTAAGGATACACCAATCAATTATGTGCCAAATGAGTATAAAATTCCAGCTGATTTCCCAACTTATGATTTACCAGAGTTGGATATTCCTGTTATTCCAACTGAGTTAATTGTTCCTATAATTCCAAGTGAACCTAAATCCAACGAAGATGTTTCAAATACTTCTGTCATGCCATCTTCTGAAAAACCAGCAGCTTCTGGAGATGAAGGAAACCAAGCGATTGCTCAGCTTCCAAGCACGGGTGATAAATCTAATCATGCTGCTGTGGCGGGCTTAGTTACTCTTCTTGCAGCAAGCATACTTGCTCTTGCTAAGAAAGGCAAAAAAGAGGAATAAGTAAGTCAATTTGCTTACATGATTATGCTTTTTGCAGTGTACTTATTGATCGGCATTGAAATTCTAGAGAAAAGTCCTTAGAATGATGAATTGCACTCCAACGGAACAGTTGGGGTGCTTTTTAATGAAAGAAAAACCTGAAGATAAACTAGAAATCTATTCTGTTAAAGAAAGTTGAAATATCAGACCTGCAAATCCGCTGACAGTTTGGGATGAGCCTTACTGCCTCAGAATATAAGGTTTAGCTGATAAGGGATAGCTACAGAGAGCCAAAATGTCCGAAAAGGGAGAAGCAACTCGTGTTTTTTTTAAATTTGTAATAGGTTCAGTAAGGCTGAATATATAAAAATGATTAATAAATATACACAAAATAGCTGACCATTTTGTAAGGATGCGGTAGAATAATTTTAAAACCCAAAAAGGAGACTGTTATGACAGTAAGGCGGAACCGGTAGGTATTAAAAGAAATCTAGGTGCTGGCAGACAATTAAGATGGACTGTAGCAAGAAGTTCTTGAGGTATTTCGTGATGATAAAACATCTTACTTAATAGAGAGGATATGATGGAGATGACAAAGACGGTTGTTAAATTAATCCTCCTTTGCATGGAGGACAAGGAACAATTTATTCTTGATAATCAAGAAGCGTTTAATTATGGAGCGCTGGAAGAGTTTGGTAGAAGAGATAATCATTTTGAAGAAGATGGAGAGATTATCTCACGGGAGGCCATTGTTAACTCGATTGACAGCGGTCAGGCGTACAGAATTTTATGGGATGGTAAGAAAGTCGGCGGTTTGGTTGTAAAAGTGGATGGTCAACAGGGCGAACTTGATTTGCTGTTTATAGCACCTGCTTTTCACAGTAAAGGGATTGGTTATGCTGCTTGGTGTGAGGTAGAGCGGCTTTTCCCTGAGGTGAAGGTCTGGGAAACAGTGACTCCTTATTTTGAAACAAGAAACATCCATTTTTATGTCAATCGCTGCGGTTTTCATATTATTGAATTCTTTAACAGCCATCATCTTAATCCTAATGATCCTGATAACAGGCATGAACTAGAAGATGAACAGTTTGCGGATGGAATGTTTAGGTTTCAAAAAAAATACAACATAAATTCTGAGATATGAAGAGGCTGGGCAAGACAGCAATCATGGCTATTTTTTCCACTCCCTTGTTTATTTAAAAAATATTTTAGTATTTCAAGGTTAATTCAATACCAATGGTTTATACTAATAAGAGCAGACTTTAAAATATAAGGGAAAAAATCGTATGCGAATTCTAGTTGTCGAAGATGAAAAAAGTATTTCAGAAGCTATAAAGGCTATTTTAGAAGAGGCTCACTACGATGTTGACTTAGCATTTGACGGAGAAACGGGGATGGATTATATTTTAACGGAACTTTATGATTTGGTTTTGTTGGATATTATGCTGCCTCAGATGGATGGTATGACAGTCTTGAAACGGGTTCGTCAGTTAGGTACAGAAGTTCCGATTATTTTTCTTACAGCTAAGTCTCAGTTGGATGATAAGGTATCTGGTCTTGATTTGGGAGCAGATGATTACATAACGAAACCTTTTGAAGCAGATGAATTGCTAGCCCGTATTCGTGCAAGAACTCGTCAGTCTTCTATCCTAAAAGTTAATCATCTGAAACTGGGAAATATTATGCTGAATTTGGATAATCGTGAATTAAGCGCTAATAATCATGAAGTTAAGCTGTCTAATAAAGAATTTCTACTAATGGAAACTCTGCTGCGGCATCCCGGCCAAATTATTCCTAAAAATCAGTTGATTCTGAAGGTTTGGGGGCCAATGGACGGTTCGGAATATAATCAGCTGGAAGTTTTTATTTCTTTTTTGAGAAAAAAGCTCCGCTTTTTAAAGGCCAATGTAGCAATTAAAACAACTAAAGGGGTTGGTTATTCTTTAGAGGAAGGTCCTAAGAAGGTATGTTAACTAAACTTCGTAAGCAATTTGTTATTATTACTATGTCTTTGCTGGCAGCGGTCATCCTTTTATTATTTTTTATCAGTAATCACTATGACCGCTACTGGGATGATTACGATACTTATCGGATTGTTAAACTTGTGGCTAAAAATGGCTATGTTAAAGACTATTCAGATGAAGCTATTGCTATGGTTACTGTCGAGGAAGATGGAAAAACCACTATTATGGTTAATGACACAGATCTGTCTGATAAAGATGTAAAAAAGGTAAGCCGTTCTCTCTTGAAAAGAAGTAAAAAGGATTGGAAATGGCGAAACTATGTTTATTCTTTTAAGGAGAAGAAAGATGGCGTCTGGCAGTTGGTTTTCATTGATTTGGACAGTTATTCGAGCTCATCTGGGCAGTTTTTACTGACTATTGTCTTTACTGTTTTTGGCTTTTTACTTCTGACGGGTGTCAGCATTTATCTATCGCGCTTTATTATCCAGCCGGCTCAGGATGCTATTAATCGAGAAAAGCAGTTTGTTTCTGATGCCAGCCATGAATTGAAAACACCTATTGCAGCTATTCGGGCCAATGCTCAAGTGCTGCAAAATCAGACTGAACCTAACCGTTACTTGGATCACATTCTTTCAGAAACCAAACGAATGGAGCATCTGGTACAGGACTTACTTGGCCTCTCCAAATTGGATGGGAATGAGCAGATAGTGAACTTTACTAGGGTCAATTTATCAAAAATCTGTGAAGAGATGATTCTCAGTTATGAAAGTTTGGCTTATGAAGAAGGTAAGCTAATCGAAGATCAGATAGCCGATGATGTTTGGGTTCTGGGACAAGAGTCGCAATTGAAACAGTTAATTACCATCTTATTGGACAATGCCATTAAGTACTCGCTGGATAAGAGCGTTATTCACATCAGCCTGAAACAAGAGAAAAAGAAGGCTGTTCTGCAGGTATCAAATCCAAGTCAGGCTTATTCAGAAGAAGTCATGGACAATTTGTTTGAACGTTTTTATCAGGCGGAAGGTTCTCGCCACAGCACATCTAGTTTTGGTCTTGGATTAGCCATTGCTAAGGGAATTGTTAAGCATCACCAAGGACAGGTGAAGGCTTGGCAGGACAAGGGAGCAATGTTTTTGGAAGTACGCCTGCCGGTCAAATAAGGAGTTAATTAATGAAAGCATTTGTTCAGTTTTTACTGAGAACACTAGTTTATACTTTGATTTTTTTGATTTTAATTTATTTTTTCAGTTATCTTGGTCATGGTCAAGGCAACTTTATCTATAACGAATTCTAGAAAGGGTCGCATGCATGTTGCACGATATGATTGACAATCTTGAGCAGCTGGCTCAGACACAGGGGAATTTTCCCGTCTACGATATTTTAGGAGAGGTTCACACTTATGGTGATTTAAAGGCCGATTCCGACTCTTTGGCAGCCTACATTGATTCCATGAAGGTAGCTGCTAAATCACCTGTCTTGGTTTTTGGCGGTCAGGAGTATGAAATGCTGGCTAGTTTTGTGGCACTGACTAAGTCAGGTCACGCTTATATTCCAGTGGATCAGCATTCAGCTTTAGAACGCATTGAGGATATTATAGAAATAGCAGAGCCCAGTCTCATTATTTCCGTTGGAGATTTTCCCTTGGATGTTAAGTCTGTTCCAGTTATTGAACTAGCACAGCTAAGAGATGTTTTTGCACAAAAGGCGTCTTATGAGCTGACGCATTCTGTCAAGGGGAACGACAATTACTACATTATCTTTACCTCTGGCACGACTGGTAAGCCCAAGGGGGTGCAAATTTCTCATGATAATCTGCTCAGCTTTACCAATTGGATGATTTCAGCAGAAGCTTTCTCAGTTCCTGATAGGCCGCAGATGCTGGCGCAGCCGCCTTATTCTTTTGATTTGTCGGTCATGTACTGGGCACCGACCTTGGCTAAAGGGGGTACGCTTTTTGCCCTGCCGAAAGAATTGACAACAGATTTTAAACGCCTCTTTGATACCATCAATCAAATGCCAATCCAAGTCTGGGTCTCAACGCCGTCCTTTGTGGATATGGCTATGCTGTCAGATGATTTCAATACTGAGACTTTGCCGCACTTGACTCGTTTTTATTTCTGTGGGGAGGAGCTGACGGTCAAGACAGCGCAAAAACTGCACGAGCGTTTTCCTCATGCGTGTATTGTTAATGCCTATGGTCCAACTGAGGCAACTGTAGCCCTGTCAGCTCTTACAGTGACTGATGAGATTTTAGCCACTTGCAAACGGCTGCCCATTGGCTATACTAAGCCTGACTCACCAACTTTTATCATTGATGAAGACGGCAATAAACAGCCTAATGGTCAGCAAGGTGAGATCATTGTGACTGGGCCTGCTGTATCCAAAGGCTATCTTAATAACCCTGAACGTACAGAAGCGGCCTTCTTTGAATTTGATGGTCTGCCTGCTTATCATACAGGGGATGTTGGGATGATGACTGATGAAGGCCTGCTCATCTATGGCGGTCGCTTGGATTTCCAGATTAAATTTAACGGCTATCGCATTGAGCTGGAAGAAGTATCGCAGAATCTAAACAAGTCCCAATACGTCAAATCAGCAATTGCTGTGCCTCGTTATAATAAAGACCATAAGGTGCGAAATCTCTTGGCCTATGTTGTCCTTAAAGAAGATGTCAGCAAGCAATTTGACCGGGAACTAGACATCACCAAGGCCATCAAGGAAGATTTAAAAGACATCATGATGGATTACATGATGCCATCCAAATTCCTCTATCGAGACAGTCTACCGTTGACCCCAAATGGCAAGATTGACATTAAGAGTTTGATGAGTGAGGTAAATAATCGATGATTGACTTTCTCCATCAGCTGCCTCATTTAGAGGCTTATGGCAATCCCCAGTATTTTATTTATTTGATTGCGGCAGTGCTGCCAATTTTTGTCGGACTCTTTTTTAAGAAACGCTTTCCAATTTATGAAGCATTGGTCAGTTTAGCTTTCATCGTGCTCATGCTAACAGGCAAGCATCTTTATCAGCTAGCATCGCTGCTTATTTACGTCATTTGGCAGCTCGTGTTGGTTTACAGTTATAGATTTTACCGAAAAGTTTATAATAACAAGTGGATTTTTTATCTTTGGGTATTTCTGTCAGTCTTGCCGCTGGCTTTTGTGAAAATCAGTCCGCTGATTGAAGTGGAAAATCGTGCCTCACTCTTTGGTTTCTTAGGAATTTCTTATTTGACCTTCCGTGCAGTGGGCATGATTATGGAAATGCGTGATGGAGTACTGATAGATTTTAGCCTTTGGCAATTCCTTCGCTTTCTGCTTTTTATGCCAACTTTCTCCAGTGGACCAATTGATCGCTTCAGACGTTTCAATGAAGATTATGAAAGCATTCCTGAGCGCGAAGAATTGCTGGATATGTTGGAACAATCAGTTCGCTATATCATGCTAGGCTTTCTCTATAAATTCATTTTGGCCTATATCTTTGGACAAGTATTTATGAATCCTGTTAAGCTGATAGCTTTGCAGCGGGGTGGTATCTTCAATCTGCCGGCACTTGGTGTCATGTATGCCTATGGTTTAGATCTTTTCTTTGACTTTGCAGGCTATAGTATGTTTGCCCTAGCTATTTCCAACCTCATGGGAATTAAGAGCCCTGCCAATTTTAACCAGCCTTTCAAATCACGTGATTTGAAGGAATTCTGGAATCGTTGGCACATGAGCTTGTCTTTCTGGTTCCGTGACTTTGTCTTTATGCGTCTGGTTAAGGTCATGGTCCAAAATAAAATTTTCAAAAACCGTAATGTCACATCAAGTGTCGCCTACATCATCAACATGCTCATCATGGGTTTCTGGCATGGAGTGACTTGGTATTATATTGCCTATGGGCTTTTCCATGGTTTTGGTCTGGTCATCAATGATTGGTGGCTGCGCAAGAAGAAAAAAATCAACAAGGAACGGAAAAGCAAGGGTCAAAAGCCGCTTCCGGACAACAAATGGACTAAGGCTTTGGGTATCGTCATTACTTTTAATACGGTCATGCTGTCCTTCCTGATATTTTCAGGCTTTTTGGACCAGCTCTGGTTCCCTAAACCACTGATAAAACCGTAAACTTTATTGATGAAGAAGTGGGAAAAACAGCAATGCATCCACAAGACAATGTAATCTAAGAAAGACTGTAAACAAATCTCCATTTGCCTACCTTGATCAGCAAAGAAGTCTGCAGACTACCATATAAATTCCACGAACGCAAACGAGTTTAAAGGATACTTCCGCCGTGATAAAAGTGTCAGAAATGGTAAATTTAAGCCAATTCTGACACTCGGAAACTTTGAGACCGTGGCTCAAAGTTTAGGCATGGAATTCCCTAGGAAGTCGCTGCCATCCGACATCACCTAAGGAAGTATCAAAGAAAAAGGACTTTTTCTTCAAGTTAATGTAATCTAGGAAGATTACGTATAATCATTTGTTTCATTTTTCTTAGCGTCGTAGACGCCTGGACTTTCTTCGATTTCATCTGTGAAAGTCCTAGTCGTCCTGACGTGAGGAGCGTCTTCAAAATCGAAGATTTGAACTTATAGTGACGTGGAGATTTATCTCCCGACACTAATCATTGGATGACGCCCTTTGTATCTTAACTAACTGAACACGCCCTAAAAGCGTCGTGAAAAAGATAAGCTTCCTTGTGTGTGAACCACACAGCGTCAGCTTCCTATTTTCATCTCGCTTTCTTGACGCTCCGACTTTCAAAACGATTCTTTTTGGAAGTCGGAGCTAATGGCCAATGTAGAAAAAGCCTATAAGCTTTTTCGTTTAGTGACGTGGAGATTTATCTCCCGGCACTAATCATTGGGTAACGGGCTTTGTATCTTAACTAACTGAACACGGGCTAAACGCTGTGTCAAAAAGATAGAAATCCTAGAGTCTTGAGGACTCTTTGGCTTTCTCCTATTTTGACTTTGCGTTCTTGACGCTCCGACTTTCAAAACGATTCTTTTTGGAAGTCGGAGCAAATGGCCAATGTAGAAAAAGCCTATAAGCTTTTTCGTTTAGTGACGTGGAGATTTATCTCCCGACACTAATCATTGGGTGACGCCCTTTGTATCTTAACTAACTGAACACGGGCTAAACGCTGTGTCAAAAAGATAGAAATCCTAGAGTCTTAAGGACTCTTCGGCTTTCTCCTATTTTGACTTTGCGTTCTTAACGCCCTTTGTATCTTAATAAAGGAGTAACTAACAATGGATGTAAAATCAGAAGTATTAGCAATTATTGATGATCTTTTCATGGAAGATGTTTCTGACATGATGGATGAGGATTTATTTGATGCGGGTGTGCTTGACAGTATGGGAACTGTTGAGTTGATTGTGGAGCTGGAAAATCATTTTGGTATCACTATTCCTGTATCAGAATTTGGTCGTGATGACTGGAATACGGCCAATAAAATTATTGTAGGAATAGAGGAGTTGCGTCATGCTTAAACGCCTCTGGCTGATTTTAGGTCCTGTTTTTTGCGCTTTGCTGTTGGCAATAGCCCTTATCGCTTTTCAGCCTGTGACTGTGAAGCACTCTTTAACAGCTGAAAAAAATGATGCGGTGGCTTTGACTAAGGCTGGTTTTAAAAGCAAATATAAAAAAGTTCGCGCCTTGACAGACCCCAAGCATCGCTTTATCCCCTTTTTTGGGTCGAGTGAATTGTCGCGGCTGGACAAAATGCATCCCTCGGTTTTAGCGCAGGCTTATCACCGGAATTACATACCTTATCTATTGGGGCAAAAGGGTGCGGCTTCTTTGACACACTACTTTAGCATTCAGCAGATTAGTAAAGAGCTTGAAAATAAGCAAGCTGTCTATATCATCTCTCCGCAGTGGTTTGTAGCTGAAGGGGCTAATTCTCGTGCTTTTCAAAATTATTTTAGCAACAGTCAGCTCATTGATTTTTTGCAAAACCAGACAGGCAGTCCTTATAATCGGTATGCTGCTAAGCGTTTCTTGAAACTTTGTCCAGATTCAGAGTTTAGATATTTGGTGGAAAAAGCAGCAAAAGGAAAAGAAATGAGTTCTTCAGATCTGTCCTTACTGGCCTTAAAAGAGAAAATTTTGGTCAAAGAAGATGCCTTTTTCAGCAATCTGCCATTTTTTAACAGTTACAAGAAAAAAGTGTTATCTAAGACAGCAGGTTTACCAAAGAATTTTTCCTATGCTGCATTAAAACGGATAGCCACTAAAGAAGGAAAAAAATCAACGTCTAACAATAACTTTGGCATTGAAAATACTTTCTACAGCATGCGTGTGCAGCGTCAGCTTAAACGATTGAAAAAATCTCAAAAGTTCTTTGACTATACCAGGTCTCCTGAATACAACGATTTGCAGCTAGTATTGAACCAATTTGCGAAAAAAAAGACCAATGTCCTTTTTGTTATTCCGCCAGTTAACAGTAAGTGGGCTGCCTTTACAGGGCTTGATAGAGCTATGTATCAAAAATCTGTTGCCAAAGTTAAGTATCAGCTGCAGAGTCAGGGCTTTACCAATATTGCCGATTTTTCAAAGGACGGCAGTAAAACCTACTTCATGCAGGACACTATCCACATGGGTTGGAACGGCTGGCTGGAACTGGATAAGGTAGTTACTTCTTTTCTTGGTCAAGAGCAAAAAGCTCCGACCTATACCCTTAACAAGCGTTTCTTGAAAAAAGATTGGGCTAATTTTACGGGTCAGCCAGAAAAATTCTAGATTAGAAGTACCTAATGAACTGTGCAGGGGAAAATTCTAGGTTAGCTAAAGCTAGCAGACTTTCTCCCAATCACTGCCTTATGATGTTAAAATGAATCCTAATTGGGGAGGTTGGATTTGACCAACTTCCTTTTTGTATATTGCTCTAAAAAATTTGCTGAACCTCTTGTAACTTTCTTCCCTTATTCTCTCATTTCTTCCATTTCTCCAAAAAGTGCTATAATAAAGTTAGTTGAAATCGATTTCATATAAGCTAACAAATCTACAGGTATAACTGTTTGAGGTGGACAGTTGGCCAGAGGAGATTTGAAGCATTTCTGTTGAACTTTATACTGAATCGATTGGATGCCGAAAAGGCAAATCATGATTTAAGGGAGGAAAAGTCAATGAATACAATAGAAGCAATCACAAGCCGCTATGCTTGTCGGAAGTTTACACAGACACAGCTTACAGATGCAGAGACGAAACTTTGATTCAAGCTGCTAACGCAGCCCCAGCGGGAATGGGTGATTACAGCGGACTGAAGCTGACTGTTGTACAAAGTCAAGAAAAACTTGAAGCTATTGAGGTAGCCGCTGCACCTGGTATGCCTAGGGTGGGAGATCACCCGACTTATCAAGCACCAACATTAATGATACTCAGTGCAAAAGTCAATGAGCAAGTTCCCATGATTTCTCATTGTAATGTGTCTACTGCAGCTGAAAATATCATGCTAGCAGCGACAGATTTGGGACTAGCTTCAGTTTTCATCATGTCTGTTCCAGCTGCTATTCAGGATAAACAAGAACTATTGGAAAAGTTGAATATTAGAGATGGCTTCAAACCTCTTGTTATCGTTGCGGTAGGACATGCAGAATCCCAAATGACAGTTGAAAAAGAAAAAAGGCTTGCAGTGGAAATACTGTAAATGCCAATTGGTTCATATCAAAAAGAGAGCAGGTATCTCTACAGGAAGGCTCCCGCAGGATGTCTGCTCTTTGTGTATTTAATGGTAAGATGTGATAATAGGTTTTCAAAATAGCAACGAGAAAGAGATAGGAGAGATAACGATGATTGCTGCGCAATCACCTACAAAAGGGTGCCATCTTAGAAGCTTACGTATAAATATTGAAAGGAAAATTAATGACTGATAAACATTTGCACGAAATTCGCGTATTTGAAAATTTTGATATGGTTTCTTTTGAGAAAGGCCATGTAGTGGTGACGACAGAAGTAGTGGACAAATCCTTGAATTACTACGGTTTTGCCCATGGTGGCTATATCTTTACCCTGTGTGACCAAATCAGCGGCTTGGTTTCTATTTCGACCGGCTTTGATGCGGTGACGCTTCAGTCCAGCATTAATTATTTAAAATCGGGAAAGCTGGGAGATACACTACTGATTGATGGACGTTGTGTCCATGATGGACGGACAACAAAAGTAGTTGATGTCACCGTAACCAATCAGCTGGAACAAGAAGTGGCCAAGGCTACCTTTACCATGTTTGTCACAGGAAAACGCAAGGAATCCTGAGCTTCTTAGGCAAAACTCAATAAGAAGTTTTGCTGTAGGCTATCTGAAAACTGATTCGTCGTAGAAAAAAGAGAGTGTGTCCCACTCTCTTTAGCTTGAAGAAAAAGTCCTTTTTCTTTGATACTTCCTTAGATGATGTCGGACGGCAGCGACTTCCTAGGGAATTCCATGCCTAAACTTTGAGCCACGGTCTCAAAGTTTCCGAGTGTCAGAATTGGCTAAAATTCACCATTTCTGACACTTTCATCACGGCGGAAGTATCCTTTAAACTTGTTTAGGTTCGTGGAATTTATATGGTAGTCTGCAGACTTTTTTGCTGATCAAGGTAGGCAAATGGAAATTTGTCTACAGTCTGAAGAGAGTGTAGACAAATCTCTTTAGCTATTATGGTAAAAATTTGCCAGCTGCCAGATAGAGCTGATACCATTCATGGTGAGTCAGTTCTACATCGGCTGCTGCACAGACATCAATAAGGTGTTTGGGATTCATGGTTCCGACAATTGCTTGCATTTTGGCTGGGTGGCGCAGGATCCAAGCGATAGCTATAGCAGCTTTAGATACGCCGTATTTATCGCCCAGTTCTTGCAGGGCTTGATTGAGTTGTGGGAATTTAGGGCTGTCTATAAAGCTGCCTTCAAACATACCATATTGGAGCGGTGACCAAGCTTGGATAGTGATGTCGTTCAAACGGCAGTAGTCTAGGGTACCGTTGTCGCGGTCAATAGACATATCAGTTGTCTTATTGTTGACATAGAGAGCTTGATCAATGAGCTGAGATTGTTCCAAAGAAAGCTGCAGCTGATTGAAAACAAGCGGCTGCTTAACGTATTTTTTGAGCAGTTCCATCTGAAGCGTTGGCACATTGCTGACACCGAAATGGCGCACTTTTCCGCTTTGTTCCAATTCATCGAAAGCTTGCGCGACTTCCTCAGGATCAAAGATCAAATCAGGTCTATGTAACAAAACAGCGTCCAAGTAGTCAAGCTTCATACGGCGCAAGCTGTCATCAACACTTGAGAGAATATTTTCTTTGGTCCAGTCAAATTCATTGCGTTCAAAGCAGAGACCGACTTTGGACTGAATAATGACATCCTCGCGTTTAATGCCAGTCAAAGCAAAAGCATCACCAAAGCGAGTTTCAGCCTCATCACTGCCATAGCAGGTAGCATTGTCAAAGAAATTCACGCCGTTTTCGACAGCTGTCTGATTTTTATATCAAAGCTGATTTAAATAGTATGCTATAATGTCAGTGGGAGGGATGGCCATGCGGCGCTTCATAAAGATAGCAGCTTTGCTTTTGGCATGCATTATAGGCATTGGTGGAATAAGAGCCTTCTATATATTTGTTGTTGACGAGACTGGTGATACTTCACATGTCACCATTAATTACGGGCATTCAAAATTGTATTCCCAAAAGGAAAGAGAAGCTGCTGCCAAAACCATTTTAAGAAAATTTGCTTCTTTTGAGAACTGTCGATTAGAAAAGCTCAGTTACACCTCGGATAAGCAGTCTCAACAAGAACTCAAACAACGGAAAAAAATGGATACTAGACGATATCAGGAAGGTTATGATAAAAAGAATGTTGCCAAGTCTTATGATGACTGTATTGTTTTTATATCAGTTTTTACAACAGGCAGTGATCCAGATCCGGGATTCAGTCCCCATGACCGTTATAATGGCTGGCGATGGATTGTAGTCAGAAGAAAGAACGGTTCCTGGCGTCTTTATGCCTATGGACACGAATAAAAGACATCGGGGTCAAGGCAGACAACATATTTATGTATTTGGTTTAAAAGTACGGTGCTACGAGCTGCTGAGACCAGTTTGTAGTATGATGTCCAAATCCTGTACAAGGAAACAGAAAAGACTGTCCTGCTTGCTGATTTGGGATGGTTTTGTGATTTTATCTTAGACTTAACTACTATATGATTGTTATTTGTGAAAGGAGCTGACATGACAGCATATAAGCACTTGGTTCAATATTATGAAACGGATCGCATGGGCATTACCCATCATTCCAATTATATTCGCTGGATGGAAGAGGCGCGTGTTCATTTTTTGACAGAAATCGGCTGGCCCTATGATAAATTGGAAGAAGAAGGCATCATCTCTCCAGTCGTCTCAGTCAACTGTCACTATTTAGCGACCTCAACCTTTGCCGATGAGATTACCATTGTCATTACTGTAGCGAAGGTTAAAGCTGCGCGATTGGTCTTTCATTACCAAATGACCAATCAAAAGGGAGAAACTGTCTGTCAGGCTCAGTCTGAGCACAGCTTTTTAGCTCAAAGTGGTACCTTTATCAATATCAAAAAAGAATATCCCGACTTTTACAGCAAGTTATTAGAACTTAGTCAGTCTTGACAGTGACTGACTGTCAAACTAAAATCGCTCTTTTTTGACCTTTCAATGTTATAATAAGTTTATAAGATTAGAAGGAGGTCGTTACGATGATTGCTATTACAGGTGTGACAGGAAAATTAGGGGGTAAGGCTGCTGAACTCGTTTCGAAAAAAGGAATTGCAGCCAGACACCTTGCTCGAAATCCACAAAAAGCGACTAATTATGACAATGCTGAAATTGTCAGGGCTGCTTTTGAAAATTCTCCAGAAGCTATTAAAGCTCTAAAGGGAATTGATACCTTGCTGATGGTATCTGCTTCAGAAAGTCCCAATCGTTTGCAGCAGCATTTTGATTTTATTGATGCGGCAGCAAGTGCAGGTGTCAAGCATATTATTTACACTTCTTTTTATAATGCTAATGCTGAGGCTGATTTTACTTTAGCGCGCGATCATGCTGAGACAGAAAACTACATCAAAGAAAAAGGCTTTGTCTATACTTTTTTGCGGGATAATTTTTATTTGGATTTCTTTTTGGATCTGTGTTTAGAAAATGGTGAAATTCGCGGACCAGCCGGCGATGGAAAAGTATCTGCTGTCGCTCGGCAGGATGTTTCTGAAGTGGCAGCAGCAATTTTAGCTGATCCTCATCAATGGGAAAATCAAACATTAAACATGACTGGACCAGAAGATTTGTCCATGACTGATATTGTTCAATTTGTCGGCAAAGAAAGAGGTCAAACCATTCCTTATATCAATGAAACGATTGAAGAAGCCTATCAGTCACGCAAGGCTTGGCCGGCGCAAGCCTGGGAATACGATGCTTGGGTCAGTACTTATACAGCCATTCAAAAAGGCGAACAAGCTGGAGTTTCCTCTGATATTGAGCGTGTCCTTGGACGTCCAGCGACCTCTTTGCAACAATTAATGAGTCAAAAAACTGACTTGAGATAAATTGCTGATTTTGTAAAGGAACCATTCATGATTGTATTAACTTATTTAGATGCTTACCAAACTAAAAGAGAAAGCCATTTTAACAACCTTGAAGAATTTCTGTTGTCACTCAGCGGCTGCGTGACCCTGCCGGATTCTTATCGAGTTGTGTCTTTGACCTACAAAGGACAGGATGTCGGCTATAAAGGACTGGTTGGGGATTTATACCGTACCGTTAGTCAAATGGACTGGCGGCAGTTTGAATCAAATTAAATCCTAGCTGCTAAAAGAAGCTGCTTGCTAGAAAAGAAAATAATAAAAGCGGGAAAATCGTGTGTTCAAACGAACAGATTTTTCCCGCTTTTTGATTTTAATCTAACTTATCAAGAAATTTTTTAATATCAATAGTGACGCGCGTGTGATCTCCCTTGCCGATGAGCTTATCACCCTCGTAAACCTCAATATTGAAATGGGAGCGCCGCCCGTCTTTTTCTACATCTAAGATTTTGACGTCCACTGTTTTTCCGATTTTAGTAGCAGCTAGGTGTTGAACAGAAATTTGAGCACCGACCGTTGTTGTTGCCACATCTAAATCTTCTTCACAATACAAAAAAGCTGCATTTTCTATGAAAGCAATCATACTGGGAGTTGATAAAACGTTAAGACAGCCTGAGCCCCAGTTCATAGCTGAATGTTCAGAGGTAGTAGTATAAGATTTACTGTAAATAGACATGGTTGCCTCCTTTTGTTGTCGAAATATAGAGCCTAATATTAGCTCTTAGTCTAACTTTAGCACATTTAATTTTAAATCACAAATAATTTCTGTAAGCGTTTCCTATAATAATATATTTTAGTCAAAAGTTGCACTTATAAAATTTCTGAAATGACAATTTTTAAAGTTTTTGAATACAGGAAAGAGGAGGGTTTGAGAGTTGATTATATCAATTGTAAGGTAACAGTCATTATCAAAAATAAAAATTAAAAGAAAAAAGCCAGAAATATTGCAATTTATTTACTAAACTGTTACAATGACGTTGGTTACTTTAGTTTTAGAGTATAGAGGCTTCTGAAATTATTAGAATCATCCATAAAAATTATAGGAAAGGTTATACCTTATGCAATCTAGGAGATCAAAGTATTCTATCCAGAAAAAAGAATACTTTTCTATTCGGAAATTTAAGTTTGGTGCAGCATCAGCCCTTATTGGAGTCAGTTTATTTGCCACTGGTGCTGCTTTGGCAGAAGAACAGACGCAAATTCAATCTGCGGCAGTGACTACTCAAGCATCGGCCGATGGGGGATCCCAAACGGTTTTATCAGAGCAGAGTGTAAGCCCATCACAGGACCTTACTCCATCACAGGCTGCTACCGATACTACTGTTGTTGCTGATGAAACTCCTGCAAATAGTCCTTTAACAGACAGCGCGTCGACAGAAAACTCACAGAATCAAGTAACATCAGCAGCTGCTGATGAAGAAAATACCAATGATTCGTCTACAGCTGTTCAAGAACAAGCGCCTGCTCAAGAGCAAACAGCTGCTAAGACAGAAGACAAAACAGTACAAACAACAACTGCTGATAATCAGAATGCCTATATTTTTTATAAGGTGCGCTATGTTGAACAAGGAGCTAATGGTTCTGAAACAACAGTTGCTCAAACATCAGCTAAATCGCTAGTTATTCCCGCAAATGAGCTTTCTAATAAAGTCATTACTGAAACGGCTAACTTTAATCAAGTAGGTCTATTGGGATATAGCTTATTACCAAATCAAGCTGATACGCAAGCTGTTGCAGCTTTAGAACTTCAAAAATCTAAGTATGTGACTTTCTATGTCAAAAGGAATACTCCTCAAGTTACAGCTGCAGCAAGCAATGGACAGACTTCCGCACAGCATCATAGCACGCAAATTGCTACTGAGCAGCATGGCGGTCAAGCTCAAGGGACACTGGATGTGGCTGTTGGCCGTGATTATCAATCCTTGAATGAAGCAAGCAGTATCCGTCCTATTGCCATCACAGCTAATCAATCTGGTAAGGCAATTAATCTTGTTCTTGCGGGAAGTATTGATAAAGATGAGGAAGAAGCATCAGATAGTAAGGTGGCACAGGCAGAATTGTCCTTTAGTTATACAAAAGAAGGTAATGCCCAAACAGTTGAAGGACTGCCTGCCGGTCTCTTCTATGATGCCGAAAGTGGCCAATTAACAGGGACAGTTCTCCAATCTGGGCAATATACGATTCAAGCTACTGTGCAAGCCGCTGATGGTACGACAGCTAGCAAAACGATTGATTTGGATGTTAATGCGCTGCCTAAGAGTGATCAGGCGGTCTTTTCTGGCCGTAAAATTTCTGGTATTGCCGTTAATGGTGGGATTAATGCGGTCTCAACCAAATTTAGTTACAGTGCAACTATCAATGGAAAAACAGTGACCAAGGATGGTTTGCCAGATGGCCTAGTGTATGATTCTGCTACTGGTAAAATTGAAGGACAGGTTGCTCAGGCTGGTAGCTATACTATTTTGTCGCAAGCTAGCGTCGAAGCAACAAATCCTGATGGCACTTATATTGGTTCAGGAGCTGTGACCTATGTGACAGAAAGCCGTCTGTATGTGGCTGAACAAAACGGTCCTGGCCTGCCGTCTGTCTCACTTACGGCTAATCCGATAAATGCATCAGCTGTGTCTGCTCAGCCAATCCAATCAGGTGGTTCGGTCTTTAGGGCTGCAGCAAATGGTGCTGCTCCTGTAGGAACTGTTCATCTTGGCGAAAATGCGACCCCATCCAACAATCATGATACCGCTATTGGTTACTATGCAGAAACCAATGTTGATTTGGATAATAAGGGTGGTGCAGTTGCTCTTGGTACTTATACAAAAGCCAACGGTGAAAATGCCATTGCTATCGGTAATACTGCCAATGCTAGCGCTAATTCAGCCATTGCTCTCGGTGGTAAGGCAAGTGGTGTTGGTGCAATAAATATTGGTTATACGGCCTCTGCTGATGCCCCTTCAAGTGTTAGCATAGGTTACTATGCCAATGCTCAATCGTCAAATAGTGTTGCGCTTGGTACCCAAGCTAAGTCGGAAGCTATTCTGGCTTCAGCAGTTGGTCCTTCAGCGCAAGCTACTTACTATAATTCTGTTGCTCTTGGTGCAGGTTCTATAACAGATTCTGATGCAACAACAGAAGATAGCGCTACTATTAATAACATAACTTACTCAGGATTTGCAGGTCAGACGAAAGCTGCTGGCGATCAGGTTTCAGTTGGTTATAAGGACAAAGAACGTCAGATTAAAAATGTAGCTGCAGGTGCAATTTCCGAAACATCTACAGATGCTATTAATGGTTCTCAATTGTACCTTCTGACCAGAGATTATCATTGGATTGCTACATCCGGTACTGCTGGAACAGGTACACAAAATCAAGTAAATGATACCAATGTTGCTCCTGATGCTCAGCAGGTTCATGGTGGTGATACCATTACCTTCCGCGCAGGAAATGGCCTTAATATTGAGCAAAATGGCAATGTCTTCACCTATTCGATTAATACTCAAAAACCTAAGCTTGAAATTACCCCAGGTGAAAACGGCACCTACACGGTTAAATATACTGATGCCTTTGGACAAGAAGCTTCGGCACAATTTACTGTTAATACCATTAAAGGTGAAAAAGGCGAAAAAGGTGATACAGGTGCAGCTGGCCGTGATGGCCGTGACGGTGTAGATGGTAAAGCCGGAGCCGCAGGTTACGTTAATGTCGTAGATAACAACAATGGCACCAAGACTATCACTACAGGAACTGATACCAACGGCGACGGTCTGGTCTCTGAAGATGAGAAGAACAGCGTAACCGTTTCCGATGGCGCTAAAGGTGACAAGGGAGACACTGGAGCCGCAGGTCGTGACGGCGTAAACGGCAAGGACGGTAAAGCTGGTGCTGCAGGTTATGTTAATGTCGTAGATAATAACAATGGCACTAAGACCATCACCACAGGAACGGATACTAATGGCGATGGTGTAGTCTCTGAAGACGAAAAGACTAGTGTAATAGTTTCTGACGGCGCTCAAGGAGCTAAGGGCGATAAAGGTGATACTGGAGCCAAAGGTGACACCGGTGCCGCAGGTCGTGATGGTGTAGATGGTAAAGCTGGTGCTGCTGGCTTCGTCAATGTTGTGGATAACCACGATGGCACCAAGACTATCACTACAGGTACGGACACTAATGGTGATGGCATCGTTTCTGAAGATGAAAAGAGCAGCGTGACCGTTTCCGATGGTGCCCAAGGTGTCAAAGGTGACAAGGGAGATACTGGAGCCGCAGGTCGAGATGGTGTAGACGGCAAGGATGGCAAAGCTGGCGCTGCTGGTTACATCAATGTTGTGGATAACCATGACGGTACTAAGACGCTCACCACAGGTACGGATACCAACGGTGACGGCATCGTTTCCGAAGACGAAAAGACTAGTGTGACTGTCTCTGATGGCGCTCAAGGAGCTAAAGGCGATAAGGGCGATAAAGGTGATACCGGAGCCGCAGGCCGCGATGGCCGTGATGGCGTAGATGGTAAAGCTGGCGCCGCAGGCTTCGTCGATGTCAAGGATAACAACAATGGCACTAAGACCATCACCACAGGCACCGACACCAACGGCGACGGTCTGGTCTCTGAAGATGAGAAGAACAGCGTAACCGTTTCCGATGGCGCTAAAGGTGACAAGGGAGACACCGGTGCCAAAGGTGACAAGGGAGACACTGGAGCCGCAGGTCGTGACGGCGTAGACGGCAAGGACGGTAAAGCTGGTGCTGCTGGCTTCGTCAATGTTGTGGATAACCACAATGGCACTAAAACG
>NZ_BCLE01000011.1 GCF_001431045.1 Streptococcus orisasini | reverse complement strand
TGGTGTGGTCTCCGACGATGAAAAGAGCCACGTGACGGTTTCCGATGGTGCTAAAGGTGATAAAGGCGATACCGGAGCTGCTGGTCGTGACGGCGTAGACGGCAAGGACGGTAAAGCAGGAGCAGCTGGATTTGTCGATGTTGTGGATAACCACGACGGTACTAAGACGCTCACCACAGGCACCGATACCAACGGCGATGGTGTAGTCTCCGACGATGAGAAGAACAGCGTTACCGTTTCTGACGGTGCCCAAGGAGCCAAAGGTGATAAAGGTGATACTGGAGCCAAAGGTGACACAGGAGCCGCAGGCCGTGATGGTGTAGATGGTAAAGCTGGCGCCGCAGGCTTCGTCGATGTCAAGGATAACAACAATGGCACCAAGACCATCACCACAGGTACAGATACCAACGGCGACGGTGTAGTCTCTGAAGACGAAAAGACTAGTGTGACCGTTTCCGATGGCGCTCAAGGAGCTAAAGGTGATAAGGGTGACACAGGAGCCAAAGGCGATAAGGGCGACAAAGGTGATACCGGAGCCGCAGGTCGCGATGGCCGTGATGGTGTAGATGGTAAAGCCGGAGCTGCAGGTTATGTTAATGTCGTAGATAACAACAATGGCACTAAGACTATCACTACAGGAACTGATACTAATGGCGACGGTGTAGTCTCTGAAGACGAAAAGACTAGTGTGACCGTTTCCGATGGTGCTCAAGGAGCCAAAGGCGATAAGGGCGACAAAGGTGATACTGGAGCCGCAGGTCGTGATGGCCGTGACGGCGTAGACGGTAAAGCTGGCGCAGCAGGCTTCATCGATGTTAAGGATAACAACAATGGCACTAAGACTATCACTACAGGAACTGATACCAACGGTGATGGCATCGTTTCTGACGATGAGAAGAACAGTGTAACTGTTTCTGATGGTGCTCAAGGAGCCAAAGGTGATAAGGGAGACAAAGGTGATACCGGAGCCGCAGGCCGTGATGGCGTAGACGGTAAAGCAGGTGCCGCAGGCTTCATCGATGTTAAGGATAACAACAATGGCACTAAGACTATCACTACAGGAACTGATACCAAT
>NZ_BCLE01000010.1 GCF_001431045.1 Streptococcus orisasini | reverse complement strand
TGGTGCCCAAGGAGCCAAAGGTGATAAGGGCGACAAGGGAGATAAAGGCGACACCGGTGCAGCTGGCCGTGACGGCGTAGACGGTAAAGCTGGTGCCGCAGGCTTCATCGATGTCAAGGATAACAACAATGGCACTAAGACCATCACCACAGGAACTGATACCAATGGCGATGGTGTGGTCTCTGAAGACGAAAAGACTAGCGTGACCGTTTCCGACGGTGCCCAAGGAGCCAAAGGTGATAAGGGAGACCCAGGAGTTGATGGTAAGTCTGCTAGTGCTACTGTTACTAATAATGGAAATGGCACCTATACTATTAGATTAGTTAATGGTGATGGTTCAACTTCATCTGTCACTGTTCGTGATGGCAAGGATGGGCAAGATGGCAAGTCACCAACTGTACAGGTCATTGATAATCATAATGGCACTTACACCCTTACGGTGAAAAATTCAGATGGCTCAACGTCAACAGTAGTAGTTAGGGATGGTAAAGATGGTCGTGATGGTATTTGTGGTTGTCAGCCACCAGTTCCTGGTCAGCCATTAGAACCTCTTGCTCCTCTTAAACCTAATAAAGCAAAACCATCGAAAAGTTCAGAACAGTATGTTTCAAACAATTATTCAGGTACTTCTGAAATAAGGAACCAACTGTTTGTTAATAAAACTTTGACAAGTGAAAAAGCAATATCACAAGCACAACAAAAAATGGAAGCAAATCACTTACCAGAAACAGGTGAGAAAGAAGTTACACTTGCAAGCCTTGTGGGCGAAGCTTTTGTGCTAGTGGCTATGGCTGGTTTATTTGCTAAAAAACGCGATGGTGAAGTTTAATTCATATTAACTAAAATGATTTGTAATTAATTTAGTTAACAAAAGAGTTTGAGAAAATTATTCTCAGACTCTTTTTTAGTTAAAAATAATTTAATAAGTAATCTATAAAAAGACTAAATTGTTATTTACTAATTTTGCACAGTTCTTCCTGAAATATTCTCAGTATTTATTTTCCTTTGTTAATTTTACTTGTTGTTTGCTTATTCCTGCAATTCATGGTAAGATAAATAAGATAAAATGCTGTGAAAGAGGTAAAACAATTGGCTTTTGGAGATAATGGACCGCGTAAGAAAACACCGTTTGAAAAACTGACTTTAGTTGTCGTTATCATTATGGTTTTGGTTACTGTTGGAGCGCTGGTTCTCAGTGCACTTAGTGCCGTTATTTAAAAAGAAACGCTCACGGGCGTTTTTTTAAGCGAATTACAATTACAATAAGGTAGAAAAGTTATGAGCATGTTTTTAGATACTGCTAAGGTCTCGGTAAAAGCTGGCCGCGGCGGTGATGGTATGGTTGCTTTCCGCCGTGAAAAATATGTCGCTAATGGCGGTCCTTGGGGCGGTGATGGCGGTCGTGGCGGCAATGTCATCTTTGTCGTTGATGAGGGGCTTCGCACTCTCATGGATTTTCGCTACAATCGCAAATTTAAGGCAAAAAATGGCGAAAAAGGTATGACTAAAGGAATGCATGGCCGCGGTGCTGAAGATCTCTATGTGCACGTGCCGCAGGGGACGACAGTCCGTGACGCTGAAACCGGCAAAGTTCTTGCAGATTTGGTTGTAAACGGTCAGGAATTTATTGCGGCTCACGGTGGTCGCGGTGGTCGGGGGAATATTCGTTTTGCGACGCCGCGCAATCCAGCTCCTGAAATTTCTGAAAATGGAGAACCTGGAGAAGAACGTGAATTAGCCTTAGAGTTAAAAATTCTGGCTGATGTTGGTCTGGTAGGCTTTCCTTCTGTTGGAAAATCAACGCTGCTCAGTGTTATTACAGCAGCCAAACCTAAAATCGGAGCCTACCATTTCACAACCATTGTTCCCAATTTAGGCATGGTGCGTACCAAATCCGGAGAATCCTTTGCAGTGGCTGACTTGCCGGGCTTGATCGAAGGTGCCAGTCAAGGTGTAGGTCTTGGAACACAGTTTTTGCGCCATATTGAGCGGACACGTGTTATCCTGCATGTCATTGATATGTCAGCGGCAGAAGGCCGAGATCCTTATGAAGATTATTTGGCCATCAATAAGGAGCTAGAAACCTACAATCTGCGTTTGTTGGAACGCCCGCAAATTATTGTTGCTAATAAAATGGACATGCCTCAAGCCGCAGAGAATCTTGAAAATTTCAAGGAAAAATTAGCTGCTAACTATGATGAATTTGATGAGCAACCACAAATTTTTCCTATTTCAGGGATTGCTCACCAAGGATTGGATGCTCTTCTGGATGCGACAGCCCAGCTTCTGGATCAGACAGATGATTTCTTGATTTATGATGAATCGGATATGCAAGAAGAAGCTTATTATGGTTTTGTTGAGGAAGAAAAAGCCTTTGATATTTCACGTGCAGACGATGCCTCTTGGGTACTTTCGGGTGAAAAGTTAGAGAAGCTCTTTGTCATGACCAATTTGGAACGTGATGAATCCATTATGAAATTTTCACGCCAATTACGGGCTATGGGAGTTGATCAGGCTTTGCGCGAACGTGGAGCTAGAGATGGAGATATCGTTCGTATTGGCAAGTTTGAATTTGAATTTGTAGACTAGAGTAGTAGGTTCAGAAATTTTAAATGATAGAGGTATATTATGGGAGATAAACCAATATCTTTTAAGGATAAAGATGGTAATTTCGTGTCAGCAGCCGATGTTTGGAATGCTGACAAATTGGAGAAACTTTTCAATAAATTAAACCCCAACCGCAAGCTGCGCTTGGAGCGCGAAAAATTGGCTAAAGAAAAAACAGAATAATTAGAAATACCAACCTGATCTGAATGTCAGGCTGGTATTTTAATTATTGAATCTTTCTGAGGTGCTTTTGATCAAGTTCGTAAACAGTGCTGCCAATTTCCTCAATAAACTTTCGATCATGGGAAACACTGATGATGCAGCCGGGGTAATCCTTAAGAAGTTGCCGGATAAGCGGCTGGCTGGTTGGCGAGAAGTGGCGTGTTGGTTCATCTAGAATGAGAACATTATTTCCTTCTAGGACCATTTTAGCCAGAAAGAGCTTGGCTTTTTGCCCACCGGAGAGTTCAAGGACGGAGTGCCCGACTTCTTGGCGTGTGAATTGCAGGCTGGCAAGGAAAGTTCTTGCCTTCTCTGGACTTGCGACATCAGATAAAAAGCTCAGAGCAGTTTGGTGGGCATCTAAAATCTCCTCGTCATTTTGGGGCATGTAGCCCAAGGAAAGGTCTATTCTTGTTCTCAATTCTTCCAAAACCTGCTTGAGCAGAAGTGTTTTGCCAATGCCATTTTGCCCTGTAATGACCAGCTTGTCCTGCCCACGGATTTGCCAATCGACTTTTTGTCCGCTTACTAATTCTTTTGCCTCCCATTTAAGAATGACCTTGCTAGCAGGCAGAGCCTGAATATCTGAAAAGAAAAGGTCAATCGTATCCATATCCTGAGGAATTTCAGTGAATTGCTCCGCCTCTTTGTTTAGGCGGCCTTTTTGAGCTTGGTGGGCATGCATTTTTTTGGCTAGAAGCCGTCCTGTAACATCATTTTTAGTCTTGCGCAGTTCATGTTCTATGCGTTGCTGAATGCGCTGGTATTTCTGAGATTTTTTAGCGTGTTCTTCGCGCTCCTTATTGGCCAGCTGCAGTTGGCGTTCAAACCGTTCACGTCTTTGCTGACGATAGCTTCGGTAGTCTCCATGAAAATAGCTGGCGTGCGCTTCTTGACGTTTTTTCAATAATTCAAGATGAAGTATAGCAGTAGCAGTGTTTGTTAAGAGCTCTTCATCATGTGAGATAAAGATAACAGTCTTATCTGTCCTTTTGATAAATTTTTCCAGCCATTGCAGACTTTCTAGATCCAAATCACTGGAAGGTTCATCAAAGAGCAAGAGATCAGGGCCACTGGCTAAGATTTTCAGCAGCTGCAATTTCAATTTTTCCCCGCCTGAGAGGTTTCTGACCAGTTGTTCATGGTCATCAAAGCGATTAGTATCAAATTGAAAGAGCTCTGCCATTTGATAAAAAAGATTAAAATCAAAGCTGTCATAGTCTATATCATGGTAGAGATAGTTGCTTAAGCTGCGGTCTAAATCTACTGGCGCTATATTCTGAGGGAGGTACCCTGTACGGCTAAAGCGGTTGGTGATTGTTCCTTCCATGATGGTATAGTCAGCAATCAAGCGAGGATTGAGAAGGGCTTTAAGCAGGGTAGACTTACCAGTTCCCTCTTCACCGATAAGAGCCAGTTTGTCGCCAGAGTTGACCACAAGATTAAGATCTCGGATAAGTGTTTGTAAATCTTTCTGGTGAGTAATTGTTAGATGATGGAGTTGTAGCATAGACTGTCCACCTTTCTTTTTCAAACAATAAAAGCCGCTACTTTATCTAGTAGGGCTTTCTTTATGCCATCAAAAACAGCAGCAGTCTATACTTTTTGAAAATTAAAATGATAAGGTCGCTGACGTACTTTTAGTACTGACTGCAGCTTGTCATCTAGTCTCATTTCGATTTTCTTTGTGTATTGGTTGCAATTTTTCAGATTTTGGTGCATACAAAAAATTCTTCTAGATAAAGTATATCCAATATGAAGAATTTTAGTTTTTCAATGCACCATACCTCCGCTTGATATTATAAAATCAGTTTAGCAAAACGCTTTCAAAAAGTCAATAGGGCGTGTTATAATGAAAAGGTTAAAAGTATATATTTTCAGTAGTAAAGATTTTGTCTTAAAAACCACTCAAAGTCATACAGTTGAAATGATTGCTTCTATGTCACGACTGGAAAAAATTACAAGAAAATATAAAAAGAAAGTTATCATTATAAAGTCTTTCAGCATGTTCAAGCAGTTACGACAGTTAAAAAGCAAGGCATTATCGGCCTTGCTTTTTAACTTAGTAAGGGAACTAGTCAGTCCACTATAGTGGCTGACATTGATAACTAGTGCTATAAAAGATTCCTTGCTGATGTTACGACGTCAAACAGCTTCGTTCGATAATAACGAAGTTGTTTGACTAGTAAGGTGTTTAGAGAGTGGGACAAAAATCGGTAAATCGTCATGAAATGGCGATTTCGATTTTGTTGTCCCACCTCCGCACAGTTTATTAGGATGGCCGCTATCACTTGTGTAGCAAGGGATAAGGACTTCCAATAAACCACTGCGTTAAATATGTGATGCTTCATAAATTGAAAGAGTTTGAGACTTTTGGCTCAAACTCGTCATTTAGCTAGTGACTTTAGTCACAGATAAACTTAACACATTAGACATTCAGCACCTTATCCAAGAAGTCCTTGAGACGTGGATGCTGTGGGTTATCAAAGATTTCTTCAGGTGAACCATCTTCAAGGAACTGTCCGCCGTCGGTAAAGATGACACGGTTGGCAACCTTGCGGGCAAAGCCCATTTCGTGGGTGACAATCAGCATGGTCATGCCTTGTTCAGCTAAGTCCTTCATAACATTGAGAACATCACCAACCATTTCAGGGTCAAGGGCCGATGTTGGCTCATCAAAGAGCATGATATCTGGATTCATAGCCAAACTGCGTGCGATAGCCACACGTTGTTTTTGACCGCCCGAGAGGCTGTCTGGATAGGCTTGAGCCTTGTCAGACAATCCAACTTTTTCCAAGAGTTCCATGCCGTGCTTTTGAGCTTCTTCCTTAGATTCTTTCCCCAGTTCAACCGGAGCAAAGGTAATATTGTCAAGAACGGTCATATGCGGAAAAAGATTGAAGTGCTGAAAGACCATACCGATATTTTCCCGAGCTTTATCAACGTTAGTAGCAGGGTCTGAGAGTTCATAACCATCAACAATTACTTTGCCGCTGGTAATAGACTCAAGAAGGTTCAATGTGCGGAGAAAAGTTGATTTGCCAGAGCCTGAAGGGCCGATGATACAAACAACATCTCCCTCATGAAACTGTACATCAATGCCTTTGAGGACTTCATTTTGTCCGAAAGATTTATGCAAATCCTGAACATCAATTTTTAAATCAGTCATTAGTTAATCCTCTTTTCTAAGCGTTTTGCCAGACGTGTTAAGAGCGTGATAATCACAAGATACATAATGGCTAAGATAGCATACATGCGGAAGGATTGGTAGTTGCGGGCAATAATGATTTTACCTGCTTGGAAAAGCTCAATCAATCCGATAGCTGAGATAATGGTTGTATCTTTTAACGAAATAACGAACTGGTTGATGAAGTTAGGCAGCATCAATTTGAAAGCCTGGGGCAGAATGATTTTTTGCATGGTTGTCTTGTAGGAAATACCCAAGCTGCGACTGGCTTCCATTTGTCCGGCAGGAACGGCTTCAATACCGCCGCGGACGATTTCAGCAATATAAGCACCGCCATTTAAGGTAAGCGCAATAGTACCAGCAACAAAATCATTGATTGGACTTTGATGGCCTGTAATAGATTCAATGAGGTTAGGAATACCCCAGAAAATAAAGGCTGCGACAATCATCAATGGAATACCGCGCACCACATCAACAAAGATAGAAGCGATGACTCGGAGTGTCTTGTAAGGACTGACACTCATCATTCCAAAGAGAATACCAACAATCATAGCAAGAGCAAAGGACAGGATGGCCAGACTTAAGGTAGTTCCCAGTCCTGATAATAATTGTTTATAGTTGTTTGATAGCAGTCCGAAGATTGTAGATTCATCAACACCGGTTCCTGATTTAGAATCTTTTTCATTGTCAGAAAGGTATTTATTGACAATCTTATCGTATTTACCCGATTTTTTAAGAGCCGCTAAACCGTTGTTAAACATTTGAATGAGTTCGGGATTGCTGCCTTTTTTAACAGCAAAGCCATATTCACCGGATTTTTCTCCCGGAATCGGTGTTTCAAACTGACGTCCCTGCTTGATAGCATATTTGAGAACAGCTTCATCATCCATAAGTGCATAAATAGAACCAGAATTCAAACTATCATACATGGTTGAAGCTTCATCAAAGGATTTCAATGAGTAGCCGTATTTGTCTTTGTTTTTTTCAAGAAAGGCATAAGAAGCAGTTCCGTTTTTGGCACCGACTTTTTTGCCCTTCAAATCCTTATAAGACACCACGTCACTTCCTTTGCGGACAGCAAGCAAGGTATTTGAAGTGTAGTAAGGATCTGAGAAATCGAAAATTTTCTTGCGTTCATCGGTAATGGACATGCCTGCCATAACAGCGTCTGCCTGACTGGCTTGGACAGTGTTAAGAGCCGCATCGAAACCTGGATTTTCAGTTTTGATATCAAAGCCCTGCTGCTTAGCAATGGCCTTGATCAGATCGACATCAATTCCAACGTATTTGCCAGCATCATTTTGGAATTCAAAAGGTGCAAAGGAAGAATCCATGACGATCTTATAGCTGTCTTTAACAGGTTTGGCTTTAGCAGTAGCATCACCCGTTCCTTTGGCTGTTGCAGTATCGGCTTTTTTGTCATCTGATGAGATCCATTTTGCCATGATTTCATCATAAGTGCCATCGGCTTTCATCTGTTTTAAGGCTTTGTTGAAATCTTTAATGAGATATTCATATTTGCTGCCTTTTTTAACAGCGAAGGCAAAGCTGCCGATAGGTTCGCCGTTCATTTCGATACGAAGATTTTGTCCTTGATTGATGGCATACTGAGCAACAGGTTTGTCATCCATGACAGCATCTACAGATGCAGATTCTAGGCTGTTGTACATAGAATCACCAGTGTCAAATGATTTTATCTTGTAATTGTATTTATCTTTATGCTTCTCAAGAAAACTTTGAGCTGCAGTACCATTTTTGACACCCACGGTTTTTCCTTTTAATTGGCTGTACTTGGTGATTTTGTCCTGCTTACGGGTGACAATAACAATCTTTGTATCGTAGTAAGTATCTGAAAATGTAAAGACTTTTTTACGCTCTTTGGTGACAGTTGTTCCTGCCATCAAGGCATCTGCCTGCCCAGACTGGACGGCATTGACTGCTGCATCAAAACCAGGGAAGGTCATTTTATAATCCCAGCCACTGATCTCAGCTGCCTTTTTGATGATATCAACATCAATCCCCTTATAAACTTGATCACTGTCCTTAAATTCAAATGGTGCATAAGTAGAATCAGACACAATCTTAATTGTATCAGCGGAAACTTTTGCGCCAAACATAAAAGCCAGTGTTAAAAATGCTGTCATAAGAGCAATTATCTTTCGCTTCATGTTTGTACTCCTTCATAAAAATTACTTTATTATATCAAAGATTACAGGTTTAAGCAAGGCCAATAGTCTATACCATGTAAGAAAATATGACATAAAGGCTGTTGATTTTTAGAGAAAAATGAGCAAAATTATTATATAATAATAGTAACTTTATCAAAATAATTAAAGGAAACATCATCTATGAAAAAAAGAATTTTGGAAGCACCAACGCTTTTTTATCAGAAAATACCTAGTTGGCTTTTTCTTATTTTAGCCTGTATCATGGTTTATCTCTTTATTTTTGCAGGAAGTTTTATTGGAGGGCTCATCACAGCTCTGCTAATAACGATCTTGCATCTTATTGGTTCAACAGATCTTGGTTTTAATGCTGTGTTTAGCAGTTTTCGTTTTTGGTTGTTCTTATTTTTCTTTGCTTCTCTTTTGGTCTTTGCTTGGGTAAAGTGGGTTGAAAAACGTCCGATTTCTAGTTTAGGTCTATTCAAGGACAATTGGTTCAAAGCTATTGTCAAAGGTTGGGCTGTAGGAACTTTTATTTTTACGGCTGCCTTTCTTTTAATTTATCTTTTTGGCGGTGTCGAATTGCAAGCTACTGATTTTTCAGCAGCAGCCATTTTATATGTCCTTTCAATCATTCCTTTTTGGTTTATTCAGGGCGGGACAGAAGAACTTTTAACACGCGGCTGGCTTTTACCTTTGATTAATAAGCGCAGCAACCTTGCGGTAGCTATCGGGATTTCCAGCAGTCTTTTTGGACTGATGCATTTGGTCAATAATCATGTAACCGTTTTGTCGGTTACAGTGCTTATTTTGTCCGGTATTTTTATGGCACTTTATATGTTAAAGACGGACAACCTCTGGGGCGTTGCTGGTTTGCATGGTGCCTGGAATTTTACACAGGGCAATATTTTTGGTGCTGCAGTTAGCGGGACAGATGCAGGTAAATCTTTACTGCATTTTGTAAGTAAAGCTGGCGCAGCGGATTGGATTTCCGGAGGTAAATTTGGGGCAGAAGGAAGTCTTTTGACCAGTCTGGTACTTTTGGTAGGGATTGTCATACTTGGCCTTTTGCTTAAAAGAGAAAGCAAAACTATTTGTGAAGAGGTTTGAGTTCAAAACTCAAGCTTTTTTCTTTTAGGCCTCTCTTATGATAAAATAGAGGATAGAAAATGAGGTGGCAGTGAATGATAGATAAAAAAGACGATAAGCATTTTAAATTAGTATCCAAATATGAGCCATCTGGAGATCAACCGCAAGCCATTGAAGCTTTGGTTGATAATATTGAAGGCGGCGAGAAGGCACAGATCCTGATGGGAGCAACTGGTACAGGTAAGACCTATACCATGAGTCAGGTTATTCAAAGGGTCAATAAGCCAACCCTAGTCATCGCTCACAATAAAACTCTGGCAGGACAGCTTTACGGGGAATTTAAGGAGTTTTTCCCTGACAATGCGGTTGAGTATTTTGTATCTTACTACGATTATTACCAGCCGGAAGCTTATGTGCCATCTAGCGACACCTACATTGAAAAAGACAGCTCGGTCAATGACGAAATTGATAAGCTCCGTCACTCGGCGACATCTTCCTTGCTTGAGCGCAACGATGTTATTGTGGTGGCATCTGTCTCTTGTATTTACGGTTTGGGTTCCCCCAAGGAATATGCGGACAGCGTTGTCAGCCTGCGGCCTGGACAGGAGATTTCCCGAGATCAGCTCTTAAATGATTTGGTGGACATTCAGTTTGAGCGTAATGACATTGATTTCCAGCGCGGTCGTTTTCGTGTGCGCGGTGATGTGGTTGAGATTTTTCCCGCTAGCCGTGATGAGCATGCCTTTCGTGTTGAATTTTTCGGCGACGAAATTGACCGCATTCGTGAAATTGAAAGTCTGACCGGCCGTGTTCTCGGTGAGGTTGACCACCTAGCTATCTTCCCGGCCACTCACTTCATGACCAATGATGAGCACATGGAGATTGCTATAGCAAGGATTCAAGAGGAGCTGCAAGAGCAGCTCAGGCTCTTTGAATCAGAGGGCAAGCTCTTAGAAGCGCAGCGATTGAAACAAAGAACTGACTACGACATCGAAATGCTGCGGGAGATGGGCTATACTAATGGCGTCGAAAACTATTCTCGCCATATGGATGGAAGAAGTGAGGGCGAGCCGCCTTACACGCTTTTGGACTTTTTCCCTGAGGATTTTTTGATCATGGTTGATGAAAGTCACATGACCATGGGGCAGATTAAGGGGATGTATAATGGTGACCGTTCGCGTAAAGAGATGCTGGTCAACTACGGTTTTCGTCTTCCGAGTGCCTTGGACAACCGCCCCTTGCGCCGGGAAGAATTTGAAAGTCATGTTCATCAGATTGTCTATGTCTCAGCAACGCCGGGAGATTACGAGCTTGCGCAGACCGACACGGTCATTGAGCAAATTATCCGTCCGACAGGTCTCTTGGATCCAGAAGTAGAAGTACGGCCAACCATGGGGCAGATGGACGATTTGCTGGGTGAAATTACTAAGCGTGCCGAAAAAGGGGAGCGCACCTTTATCACTACGCTGACTAAGAAGATGGCGGAAGACCTGACAGACTACCTCAAGGAAATGGGGGTCAAGGTCAAGTATATGCACTCGGACATCAAGACCTTGGAACGTACCGAGATTATTCGTGACCTGCGTCTGGGTGTTTTTGATGTGCTTGTAGGGATTAATCTGCTGCGCGAAGGTATCGATGTGCCTGAAGTCAGCTTAGTAGCTATCCTCGATGCGGATAAGGAAGGCTTCCTGCGCAATGAGCGCGGTCTCATCCAGACCATTGGTCGGGCAGCCCGCAACAGCGAGGGTCATGTTATCATGTATGCTGACACCATGACCCAGTCCATGAAAAATGCCATTGATGAAACCCACCGCCGCCGTCAAATTCAAATGGCCTACAATGAAGAACACGGCATTGTTCCACAAACCATCAAGAAAGATATTCGCGACCTTATCGCCATCAGCAAATCAACAGACAGCGATGTAGCAGAAGAAACCGTTGATTACAATGCTATGACCAAATCTGAACGCCAAGAAACCATCAGGAAGCTGCAAAAACAAATGCAGGAAGCCGCCGAACTGCTAGACTTTGAGCTGGCTGCCCAAATCCGCGATATGGTACTGGAACTGAAGGCTATGGATTAGTTATTCAAGAATAAAGTAGAAAGAGAACGATTATGCAAGAGCCTGTTACAAAGCGTAAATACTTATGTCAAGGGATTCTTGCCATTGTTGTTTAGTTTATTTTATTGCTCTTAACAGCATTGATGGCTCTGCTTTTTACTTATTTGAAGGAAAAAACGCAGGCTCTGCGCTGGCTGATTTTTCTTCATTTACTGTTTTATTTTGTGGCAGCTTAGAATGTACTTCATGGTCCATATAAAAACAGGCGAGTGTCATCGCCTATTTTTAAACAATAAAAATGCCGTAAAATAAGGTAATTTCCAAAAATGCTACGGAAAGTAGCGGCAGTTTTAGTGAATGTCATCAACAGTTGCTTGTTTGCGATACTTCTTTTGATTAAACTTAGATTGTTCATCAGCAACAAATAATTTTTAGGAGGAAAATGAACATGACATTTGAAGCACGCTTGCGCGATTATCGAAAACAGTTAGGGTTATCGCAAGAGAAATTAGCAGAGGAACTCCATATTTCCAGACAGGCCATTACTAAATGGGAGTCGGGAGCAGGGACACCGGATATCGCCAATTTAAAGGCTCTTTCTGAGTTCTTTCAAGTTTCGATAGATGATTTGCTCTTTGGAAAAGAAGCTCATCATCAGCTAAAAGATTTTCGTTATGAAAGCAGCACCGAATATGATATTGATGGGAAAAAAGATTTTGATATTCAGCTGGGCGGTGCCTATGAAGTCATCCTGCAAGCCGTTAAGAGCGAAAAGGTTAAGGTTAGTCTTCTCAGCAATGCATTAGATAGGTTAGAAGAACTTTTTAAAATAAAGATTGATGACATTAAAAACAGCATTGATATTGATTTAAATCGGCTAGAAGACATGACTGAAGCTATTGCTAAGGAAAATCTAAAGGTTGTGGTTGTTCTGCCTGAAAAATATCTTGGAAGAATTGAACTTGGGGTCAACTGCAAGGAACTACACTTGATTAATATATGCAGTTCTAATTTTGAATTGACCGGAAAAGTCTCACGTATTACTGTGGATGGCGGTGTCGGAGAAATGGAATTTGACAGCAATTTAGATATGTTTGTTGATGTTTTATCTCACCAGGGCGAAATCGCTCTCAACCAGATTGCAGCGACGTCTAAGATTCAGGTGCCTAAAGATTATGTTTTTCAAGCTGTTAAAAAAGGATTGGCTACAAAAATATCTTTTGAAGAAAATGGGGAAGCTTGTGATGATTTTTCGCTTCAGAATTGTGAAAATGTCCTTGAATTAAATGGGTTTAAAAGCGAGCTAGTTATTTCAAGAAATGAATAATTAATGCTAACTATGTTATAATGGATGTCATTAAAAAACATGAAGGAGTTCTCTATGTCCCGTTCAGAAAAGGTTATTCTAACCAACATGTGCCTGATTGAAGATGGAAAGGGTAATATCGTTATGCAAATGCGCGATCCTAAGCGCTACGCTTGGTCAGGCGCTGCTCTGCCTGGCGGACACATTGAAGCTCATGAAGGTTTAGTGGAATCCGTTATCCGTGAAGTTAAAGAAGAGACAGGCTTAACCATCCATCATCCACAGCTGGTTGGTATGAAGCATTGGTATACCAAGGAGGATATCCGGTATTTGGTCTTTCTTTATCGGACATCTGATTTTGAAGGCGAATTGTATTCTTCTGAGGAAGGACAGGTAGGCTGGGTAGCAAGAGAGGAGCTGGCACAGCTCGATCTGGCTTATGATATGCTCAATTTGTTGCGCGTGTTTGAAGAAGGGGATTTGTCTGAATTATTTTATCGTGAACGCTTGGCAGATGATTTTGTCAGAGAGTTTTGGTGATAGATTTTTAGCCGTTTAAGCCAATAGTGAAATGCTATTAAGATATAATGTTTTGAATTTTTATAAAAAAATACTTGACAAATGTATAAATATAAAATATAATAATCCTATCTTAATAAAGTTAGAAATTGAGGATTGTTATGAAAAGAGTAAAAAAAGTTTTAGTGGGAGCCTTTGCTGCTTTATCGTTGATTAGTCTTGCTGCCTGCAGCTCTTCATCCAAGGATGATTCGCTACAAAAGATTAAGGATAAGGGTAAGGTTGTTGTTGCCATGAACCCTGAGTTCGCTCCGTTTGAATTTAAAACCTTGGTCAATGGTAAAGATACCATTGTCGGAGCAGATGTTGAGATTGCCAAAGCTATTGCCAAAGAATTGGGTGTAAAAGTAGAATTTTCTGCTATGTCTTTCAATAATGTTTTGTCAAGTGTTCAATCAGGAAAAGCAGATCTTGGTATTTCAGGTATTTCGGCTACTAAAGAACGTCAAAAAGTTTATGATTTCTCAGAAACTTACTATGAATCTGTCAATGTAGTGATTGTCAAAAAATCTGAATTAGATAAATATAAGAAAACTAATTCACTAAAGGGTCTTTCCGTAGCCACTCAAAAGGGAAGCATTCAGGAAGATGTTGCTAAAAAACAATTGACAGGTGCTAAGATTATCTCTCTCGTTCAAAACGGTGAAATGATCAACGAATTAAAATCTGGCCAGGTTAACGGCGTTGTTTTAGAAAAGCCGATTGCAGAAGGCTATGTTGCTAAAAACAGCGATTTGGCCATTGCCCAAATCAAATTAAAATCTGGACCTTCTGATTCTTATGCTGTTGCTATGCCTAAGGGAAGCACTTCTCTTAAGAAAAAAGTAGATAAGGTTATCAAGAAGCTTAAAAAATCCAATAAAATTGATCAACTCGTCAAAGATGCCTATAATTTATCTGTTTCCAACAAAAATTAATAGGTTTATGACAATTATAATACCCTACCCTCAGCAGGTTTGATAGATCCTGCTGAGGGTTTTTGTATTGCAGCGGCATTTTATACTCAATAAAAATTAAAAATAGACTACAGGCTGTACTAGGGTAAGGCAAAGCGAAAATAAGAATCTGTAGTTTTGATTTTTGAAGAGTATTAATTTGCCCAAATATTGACAAGTAGCACCTTATTAAGTATTATCATTATTAGAAAAATTAAAGGAGCAAAGATGAAAATACCACGTTTTGGAGTGGAAGAGTGGCTGAACGTCCATGAAAAAGAGGCTCTCTATGATATTGCCGGTGTGTCTATCTCGGCTTTGACCTTAGAGGAGCTTTTTAGGCTGGCAGACCAAGATTTGAGCACTTTTTTTCAGGAACTTTCCCGAAAAAAGATGGACTATGGCTGGATAGAAGGCTCACCCGAATTTAAAAAGGAGGTTTGTGGGCTTTATAAGGACCTTAAACCTGAGCAGATTTTGCAGACCAACGGTGCAACGGGTGCTAATATGCTAGCGCTCTATGCTCTTATTGAGCCTCAGGATCATGTCATTTCAGTCTATCCCGCCTACCAGCAGCTCTATGATATTCCCAAATCTTTGGGAGCAGAGGTGGACTTGTGGCAGGTAAGAGAGGAACACAATTGGCTGCCGGATCTGGATGATTTGCGTAGGCTGATTCGTCCCAATACTAAGATGATCTGTATCAATAATGCCCATAATCCGACGGGTGCTATCATGGATGAGGCCTACTTGCAGGAATTGGTCACTATCGCTGAATCCTGCGGAGCCTATATTCTGTCTGATGAAGTCTATAAGCCATTTTCTGCTCAGTCAGAAGTTCCTGCTATTGTTGATTTGTACGATAAGGGAATTTCGGTTGACAGTCTGTCCAAAGCCTATTCTCTGCCTGGCATCCGTGTAGGCTGGGTAGCTTCAAATAAGGAAGTAGCAGATATCCTTAGAAACTATCGTGATTATACTATGATTTGTGCCGGTGTCTTTGATGATTTGCTGGCTGCCTTTGCACTGAAAAACCGTCAGGTCATTATTGAGAGAAATCAAAAGATTGTGAGCGAAAATCTGGAGATTTTAAAAAATTGGTTGGCGCAGGAGCCGCGAGCCCATGCTATTTTGCCGGATCATGTTTCCACCTCCCTGGTTAAACTGGATGTGCCGCTTCCCATTGAGGAGTTTTGTCGGCAGCTCTTAGCAGATTATGGAGTGCTGCTTGTTCCAGGAAGCCGTTTTGATCTGGAAGGCTATGTTCGTCTTGGTTATTGCTGCGATAAACAAGTTTTAAAAACAGGTTTAGCAAAGCTGTCTCAATGCTTGCAACAATTTGACGAATAAGAAAAGATACTTTAAAATGGATTTATCAAATTAGAAAAGAGAATAAGATGACATTGAAAAAATTGTTAGTGGGCTTTTTAAGCCTTTTGGCTGTGATTGCTCTGACTGCCTGCGGAGCTACGAATTCAAAAGACATGCAGGATAAAGTGAAAGAAAAGAAAAAATTAGTGGTTGCAGTCAGCCCAGATTATGCGCCTTTTGAATTCAAAGCCTTGATTAAGGGGAAAGATACCGTTGTTGGTGCTGATATCGAATTGGCAAGGGCAATTGCGGATGAGTTGGGTGTCAAATTGGAAATTTCATCCATGAGCTTTGACAATGTATTGTCCAGTTTAAAGACAGGAAAGGCTGATATTGCCATTTCGGGTCTATCTTATACCAAGGAACGTGCTAAGGCTTATGATTTTTCAGAAGCTTATTATAATACTGAAAATGCTATCTTGGTTAAAAAGTCAAATTTAAATAAATATACAAGCATTTCTTCCTTTAATAAAGCTAAGGTAGCCGTCCAAAAAGGGACTATTGAAGAAGGATTGGCAAAAGATCAATTGAAAAAGTCAAACATTACTGCTTTGACTTCCATGGGTGAGGCGGTTAATGAACTGAAATCAGGTCAGGTTGACGCCATTGATCTTGAGAAGCCAGTAGCAGAAGGCTATATTTCTCAAAACAGTGATTTGGCTTTAGCACCAGTTGCCCTGAAAACAGGTGAAGGTGATGCTAAAGCAGTTGCCTTGCCAAAAGACAGCGGCAAATTGGTAAAAACTGTTAATAAAGTCATTAAAAAGCTTGAAAAAGAAGGAAAATACAAGCAGTTTATCAGTGATGCTGTTAAATTAACCGGCCAACAGGTTGATTAAAGTTAACCTTTTATAGAATTAATTTTTCACTTTTCGTGAAAATAAATTTTAAAATAGCTTGAAAATGTCTTGACATTTATTTCCATCTTTTTGTATAATGTTTAAGAACGTGTAAATGTTACAATGAAATTGAGGGGAGTGAGATACATGTCAAAGACTGTAGTGCGTAAAAATGAATCACTTGACGATGCTCTTCGTCGTTTCAAACGTTCTGTAACTAAAGCTGGTACGCTTCAAGAATCGCGCAAACGTGAATTCTACGAAAAACCTTCTGTAAAACGTAAACGTAAGTCAGAAGCAGCTCGCAAACGTAAAAAATTCTAAGTGATTATTATAGAGGACCGAAGTGAATATTTCGGTCTTTTGTTTATATTAAGATGGGCAGTTGATGGTTTTTCTTTTAGAAAATTAAAAATCACTGCTTATTTTGGTTAGGGCCAGAAAAATTTCATCGGGCTATGTCGCTTTTCACGGATTGAGTCGTCGGATCAGTAAACGTAATTACCTAGCCCTCACTGTTGCAGTCTGCGGCCGAATGATAGCTTGGCTTTATTTTATTAACGAAAAATAAAAAGACAGGTTTAAGCTAACCTGTCTGCGGTGGTTGGAATAACCGCTTTTTTTATTTTTGTTTTTCAAGAAGAGCTTTAATATCAGCAAGCAATTCAACTTCTGTTGGGCCAGCTTCAGCTGCAGCTTCTTCCTCTTGCTTCTTACCAAGTGATATTGCTTTGTTTGCAGCTTTAACAACGAAGAAGAGTGTTGTACCAACAATAAGGAAGTTGATAACTGCACTTAAGAAACTGCCATAGGCAATACCGTTCCAAGAAAGCTGAGCAATGTTTTTGACGTTAGCAGCTTTCAAAACTGGGTTAAGGAAAAGAGGAGTAATAACATCAGAAACTAATGAAGTGATGATGGCGTTAAAAGCAGCCCCCATAACAACAGCTACTGCAAGGTCTAGGACGTTCCCCTTAAATAAAAACTCTTTCAGTTCTTTAATCATTTTAGATTTCCTTTCTTTTTATCAGGTTCTTATTATACAAGAAGTAATTAGGTTTTACAATATATATGCTTCACTTTTTTGGAAATTATGTTAAAATTAAAATGCTGTAAAAATATATTTTTTTGAAAGGGAAACGATGAAAAACAGAAAGTACAGACGAAAGGGGTTAGTTCGCAAGAAAGAGATAATCGCTTTGTTTATTTTTGTTTCATCAGCTGTTTTGCTGCTGGCAGCCACTGATTCTTTAGGGGTCTTGGCTAGAACTCTGCACCTTAAGCCCATCAGTCTTTCTCTGCCTTTTATGAGGACAGAAGCAGATCAGAAATCGCATTATTATTCTGGTGAAAAAGTTCAAATCAGTCCTGCTGTTCAAAAAAACAGTTCTAAGGAAAAACTGTCTGCTTATCAAAATTGGATTGGAAAGGTTAAAAAAGTAACGGCTGAGAGAAGCTCACGTCAGGGATTAACCTACAGTTATAAAGTTCAATTTAGCAATGGTAAAGTCTTAAAGCGCGTTCATGAAAAGGATTTGACAAAGAGTCAGAAAGCAAGATATCAGCAAGGTCAGGTTGTTAAGCTTAAATCATCTGCTAAAGCCAACTTAAATGGCAAAAGCCTAGCAGATTATCGAATGTCAGCTGGTAAGGTGAGCCGTGTTTCCTATAACCACAGTAATGCTTCTGGTGGCTATAAGTACGATATTGTTTTTGACGAAGGGGGCAAGGCTTCTAATATTCAGGAAGAAGACTTAGATAGTATTTATCAGGTTAAATTAGAGACAAAAAACAGTGCTGCTCAAAATAATGAGATTTTGAAACAAGCCTTTGTTTATGCAAAGCAGCATCCGGGAACAATTTTGGGATTGCCAAGCGGTGACTTTAAGATTGGCAGTCAGACACCAGATAAGGATTATATTACTTTAGCTTCTGATACTGAAATTCGTGGAGACAATACAACGCTTTTAATTGATGGGAAAACATATTGGTTTGCCTTGGCAACCGGTCCCAAAGGAACAGACGGTGTCAAAAATTTCACCATGCGCAATCTTAATGTTAAGGCTCTTGATTTGAAAAAGGGCAGTCAATTTATGATACTGGCTAATCATGGTGACAATTGGCGGGTTCTTAACAATAGTTTTACCATGGTTCATACAAAGGGTAGTCATATTTTTGATTTAGGCGGCCTGCAAAATTCTGTTTTTGAAGGAAACCAGTTTACCGGCTATGCTCCTGATCTGGTTAATGCAACGAAAATTGATGTAAATGCGGATCTTCATGATTATTATTCTGAGGTGATTCAGCTGGATGCTTCAAATAATAAGGGTGTGTGGGATGCTGGAGTACTAAAGGCAGTTGATCCCGACTACAACTCTCATAATAAGGAACAGCAGGTGTGCAACAATATTACTATTGCTAATAATTCTTTTGTTCCTTACATTGACAGCAAAGGAAAAGTTGGAGCTTACAGTGGAAGTATCGGACAGCATTCTTCAGATGTAGGACAGGTTAAGATTTACAGCAATGTATTTAGTGATTCTTTGGTTGGACGTTTTAATGTGAATGGAGCAAAGGATTCCTGGCTGTTTAAGGTGATTCATCTAAAGACTAAACACAAAAATGGTGTTTATGATAATTCGCTCAATTAATAGTGATGTTTCAAAATAAGTTACAAAACACATCTTGTAGCAGGTCAGACACAGACTGTTTGCTGCAGGAGTGTTTTTTTGTAGTAGTTCTTTAATTTACAAAAAAACTTAAAAATGCTAAAATAAAATGTAACGCTAAAATACGTATTTTTGTGTGGAGGTGATGATTTCTGGCTATTGATAAGGAAATGATTAACGACATTAAAAATAGCGTCAATATTGTTGATGTAATTGGTGAAGTTGTCAGTCTTTCACGAGCTGGCCGCAATTATCTTGGCCTTTGTCCCTTCCACAAAGAAAAGACGCCCTCTTTCAATGTTATTGAAGATAGGCAGTTTTTCCACTGTTTTGGCTGCGGCCGTTCAGGTGATGTCTTTAAGTTTTTAGAAGACTATCGCAATATCAGCTTCTTAGAGAGTGTTCAGGTGCTGGCTGACCGTGCTGGAATTAATATTACGGTTCAAGACAAGAGTCAAGAAACAAGGCAGGAGCACCCCAACCAACGATTTTTCAATATCAATAATGATGCTAGCAAGTTTTATCAGGCTGTTTTAAAAACAACTAAGATAGGTGAAACGGCTAGACAGTACCTTTATAAGCGAGGGCTGACAGATGAACTGATTGATTATTTTAAGATAGGTTTAGCTCCGGATGAACATGATTATCTTTATCAGGCTATGCTTAAAAAGTATGATGAGGATACCATTATTAATTCTGGCCTTTTTAATCTATCAGACAGCAACACGGTCTATGATGCTTTTAGAAATCGCATTATGTTTCCTTTGACGGATGAATTTGGTCATATTGTTGGTTTTTCAGGCAGAATTTGGACAGAAGCAGATAGTGCTAAACAAGTGGCAAAATATAAAAATACGCGTGCGACGGCTGTCTTTAATAAGTCTTACGAACTTTATCATTTGGATCGAGCTAAAGCGGTTGCCAAAAAAGAACACGAAATCTACCTTATGGAAGGTTTCATGGATGTAATCGCAGCCTATCGCTGCGGAATCAGCAATGCGGTTGCTTCTATGGGAACAGCGCTGACGTCAGAGCATGTTAAGCATTTGAAGAAGTTCACTAAAAAAGTTATTCTGACTTACGATGGTGACAGCGCCGGACAGAATGCTATAGCCAAGTCTTTAGCGCTTCTGTCAGATATGGCTGTGGAAATTGTCAGGATTCCTGGTCAGATGGATCCTGATGAGTTCATCAAGGAAAATTCTGCTCAGGAACTTAAAAAATTACTGACCCAGTCAAGGATTAGCAGCATTGAATTTTGGCTTCATCACCTGAAACCTGAAAATGTGGATAATTTGCAGGCTGAGATTGATTATGTGGAGAAAATGGCGAAAATTATTGCTGCTTCTCCGTCAATCACTGCTCAAAATACTTATATCAATATGACAGCTGAATTGCTGCCAGATTTTGATTACCAGCAGGTAGAGCAGGCTGTCAATGCTGAGCGCCTTCAAAGACGCTCACAGCGAAGCGAGCAAGCACAAATTAGTCAGCCAATTAGGATAGATTTGCCTGTGACAAAGCAGCTGTCGGCTCTAGCAAAGGCTGAAAATCAGCTTTTTCACCGCCTGCTTCATCATGAGTATCTCTTGAATGAATTCCGCAATCGGGACGATTTTCAATTTGAGACACCGGAATTACAGGAGCTCTACCAGTTTCTGAAAAATAACGGTGAACTCAATGCTTATGATTTATCTCAGCTTCCTCAAGAAGTTCAAAGTGCTTATTATCGTGTTTTAGAGGAGAATCTTCCAGAAGAAATTGCTGAAGGTGAGATTAGGCAGCTGGAAAACCAGAGAAATAAGTACCTGCAGCAGCAGGAAATGCGCAAACAAAGTAAGGCCATTCGTGAAAACAGCAATCACGGAGACATAGATACTGCAGTTGAGGGTTTAGAAGCTCTCATTGCTCAAAAAAGAAATATGGAATAGAGGGAAAATGGCAAGTAGTAGTAAAAAAACATCAAATACTTTTAATGTTCAAGTGGCAGATTTTATTCGCAATCATAAAAAAGAAGGGGTTGCGATTGATGATGAAGTTACCGAAAAACTCGTTATCCCTTTTGGACTTGAGGCTGAACAAATTGATGATTTGCTGGAACGTTTAACTGACGGCGGCATTTCTATCACTGACAAAGACGGAAATCCTTCTACCAAGTATGTCGTTGAAGAGATTAAGCCTGAGGAGTTGACTGATGAGGAGCTGCTGGGCAGCAATTCGGCTAAGGTCAATGATCCTGTTCGTATGTATTTAAAGGAAATCGGCGTTGTCCCTCTTTTGACCAATGAAGAAGAAAAAGAACTAGCTATCGCGGTTGAAAATGGAGATCTTGAAGCTAAGCAGCGCTTGGCAGAAGCTAATTTGCGTTTGGTTGTTTCTATTGCTAAACGTTATGTTGGCCGTGGTATGCAGTTTTTAGACCTTATTCAGGAAGGAAATATGGGCTTGATGAAGGCGGTCGATAAGTTCGACTACTCCAAGGGATTCAAATTTTCAACCTATGCAACTTGGTGGATTCGTCAAGCCATTACACGTGCTATCGCTGACCAAGCTCGCACGATTCGTATTCCGGTTCACATGGTGGAAACCATCAACAAATTGGTTCGTGAGCAGCGCAATCTCCTGCAAGAGTTAGGACAAGACCCAACGCCTGAACAGATTGCAGAGCGAATGGACATGACTCCGGATAAGGTTCGTGAAATCCTGAAAATTGCTCAGGAACCAGTGTCTCTAGAAACACCGATTGGTGAAGAAGATGACAGCCATCTGGGAGATTTTATTGAGGATGAAGTCATTGAAAATCCTGTAGATTATACAACGCGTGTTGTTTTGCGCGAGCAATTGGATGAAGTGCTTGATACTTTGACAGATCGAGAAGAAAATGTTCTGCGCCTGCGTTTTGGTTTAGATGACGGTAAGATGCGCACCTTGGAAGATGTGGGCAGAGTCTTCAATGTTACTCGTGAACGTATTCGTCAGATTGAAGCTAAGGCCTTGCGTAAATTACGCCATCCCAGCCGCAGCAAACAGCTGCGTGATTTCGTTGAAGATTAAAAGGAGAGGGAACTATGGCAGAAGCAAACTATACTCCTGAGGAAGTCACAAAGATTAAAGACAAAATTCTTGAATCCTTAGAAATGGTCATTGATCCCGAATTGGGCATTGATATTGTCAATTTAGGGCTTATCTATGACATTCGTTTTGATGACTCAGGCCATACGGAAATTGATATGACCCTGACCACCATGGGCTGCCCCTTGGCGGATTTACTGACGGATCAGATCTATGATGTTCTAAAAGATGTGCCTGAAGTTCTTGATGTTGATGTCAAGTTAGTGTGGTCACCAGCCTGGTCAGTTGACAAAATGAGCCGCTATGCACGGATTGCTTTGGGCATTCGCTGATTGGCAGCAAACAAATTAAGACGAAGACTCAATAAAAAGATGAGGCTGTTAAGCTGACTAAATCGCAGAAAGCTTGATGAAGTCAGCTTTTTGCCATTATTACGGTAAACTTTTGTTTGTTTTTTAGGATTATACCCAATAAAAATCATAAATAGACTAGGTGACGAGTTGCAGCCTGTACTAGGATATAGGATAGATAGGGCAAAGTGAAGGCAACAACATCGTTTTGATTTTTGATGAGTATTAGGCGTCTGAACTTGGGAAAGCTGCTGTTTTTTGATGAATATATTTTAAAGGAGAATACGAATGATTTTAATCACAGGAAGCAATGGACAGTTGGGTACGGAATTACGTCATCTGCTTGACGAACGCAATGAAGATTATGTGGCTGTCGATGTCGCAGAAATGGATATTACAGATGCAGAGAAAGTAGATAAGGTCTTTTCACAAGTGCAGCCCAGCCTTGTTTATCACTGCGCAGCCTACACAGCTGTCGATGCAGCAGAAGATGAAGGCAAGGAACTGGACTATGCGATCAATGTGACAGGAACTGAAAATATTGCTAAAGCCTGTGAAAAATACGGTTCAACTTTGGTTTACATTTCAACAGACTATGTTTTTGACGGAGAAAAACCTGTCGGTCAGGAGTGGGAAGTTGATGATAAACCAGATCCAAAAACGGAGTATGGCCGGACAAAACGCTTAGGTGAAGAAGCTGTTGAAAAATACCTCAGCCATTTCTACATTATCCGTACTGCTTGGGTTTTTGGCAATTATGGGAAGAACTTCGTTTTCACCATGCAAAATTTGGCTAAAACCCATGATACCTTGACTGTCGTAAATGATCAGCACGGCCGTCCGACTTGGACCCGTACTTTAGCTGAGTTTATGACCTATTTGGCTGAAAATCAGAAAGAATTTGGCTATTATCATCTGTCAAACGATGCAGCAGAAGATACAACCTGGTATGATTTCGCCGTTGAAATCTTAAAAGATACAGATGTTGTTGTAAAACCTGTAGATTCCAGTCAGTTCCCTGCTAAAGCTAAACGCCCTTTAAATTCAACAATGAGTTTGAAAAAAGCCAAAGCAACTGGTTTTGTTATTCCAACTTGGCAGGAAGCCCTGCAGGAGTTTTATAAACAAGACGTGAAGAAATAAGACCCAAAAACGTCTTAATTAATTCTTTGTAATAGTGTAAATGGAGGTTGGGTAAAAAGTTTAATCTCCTCAAATAGAGTTCGTTTTAACATCATAACGCAGTGGTCGAATGATAGTTTCGTTAGCCTTTTACGCTTTTGAACTGACTATTCAACTGTGCGGGGGTGGGAAGACGAACTCTTTTCTTATTTATTGAGTTCTTTCCCATTCCCCTTTCTTTTCGCAAAATTTCATGAAATATGCTATAATAATATGGATTGCATTGTTAAAATGGGGGAATAGAGTTTGCGTCATGTATTCATTATCGGAAGTCGAGGATTGCCTGCCAAATATGGCGGTTTTGAGACTTTTGTAGAAGAATTGGTTAAGCATAGACAGTCACAAGAGATTATTTATCATGTGGCCTGCCTGAGCGACACTGACCATCATAAGCATTTTACTTATCAAAATGTTGATTGTTTTACAGTCAAGGCTCCCCCAATAGGGCCTGCTAGAGTGATTGCTTATGATATGATGGCAATTAGTTATGCTTTGAAATTGGTCAAAGATCAAAATATTGCAGCCCCTATTTTTTATGTTTTAGGCAATACAATAGGCGCCTTTATGGCACCTTTTGCTAAAAAGATTAAAAGGATAGGCGGACAGTTTTACATCAATCCAGATGGATTGGAGTGGCGTCGTTCCAAATGGTCCCGTCCCGTACAGTCTTATCTGAAATATGCTGAAAAATGCATGACAAAAGGGGCTGACTTGGTTATCTCAGATAATATCGGAATCGAAGACTATATTAAAAGAACCTATCCTTGGTCAAAGACTGCTTTCATTGCTTACGGAACGGATACGTCGCCATCTGGACTGGATGCAGATGTTTCCAAAGTCCAGGAATTTTATGAGCAGTGGGAGCTTAAGAACAAGACTTATTATTTAATTGTCGGCCGTTTTGTACCTGAAAATAACTATGAGACGGCTATCCGAGAATTTATGGCATCGACAAGCAAACGCGATTTGGTCATTATCTGCAACCATGAAGGAAATGCCTATTTTGAAGAATTGAGGCAAAAAACTGCTTTTGATAAAGATCCGCGCGTTAAATTTGTCGGGACGGTCTATGACCGTGCTCTGCTGACCTATATCCGTGAGCATGCTTTTGCTTATATCCACGGGCATGAAGTCGGCGGAACGAACCCCGGATTGCTGGAGGCCTTGGCCCATACTGACTTGAACCTTGTCTTGGGTGTTGATTTTAATCGCTCGGTTGCACGGGACGCTGCTTGTTATTGGACTAAAGATACAGGCAATCTTGCACAGTTGATTGAACAGATTGATAGACAGGCTGATTTTTCAGAATACGGTCAAAAAGCAAAAGAGATTATTCACAACCATTACACATGGGAAAAAATTGTAGGAGAGTACGAGGACTTATTTTTGCATGAAAGTTAATATTGTAATGTCTGCCTACAATGGTCAGGAATTTATTGCAGAACAGATCAGGAGCATTCAGCAGCAGACCTTCAAGGATTGGAAACTGCTGATTCGCGATGACGGTTCAACTGATGAAACACCTAAGATTATTGCAGACTTTGCGCAGCAGGATTCACGTATTCATTTTATAAATGCGGCTGAGCGTACTAACTACGGTGTGATTAAAAACTTTTATACGCTGGTTAAATATGAAAAGGCTGATTATTACTTTTTAAGCGACCAGGATGATATTTGGTTGCCTAATAAATTAGAACTGTCTTTGGCAGAAGCGCAAAAATATGACAATGAGAAGCCTCTGATGGTATATACTGATTTGAAGGTCGTTGATAAGCAGCTGCAGGTCTTGCATGAGAGCATGATTAAAACACAGTCTCATCATGCAAATCGGACACTGCTTCAGGAATTGACGGAGAATACAGTCACCGGCGGTACAGCCATGTTTAACCATGCTTTGGCTGAAAAATGGAGCGTTTATGACGGCCTTCTCATGCACGACTGGTATCTGGCTCTGCTGGCTGCTTCTTTAGGAGAATTGATCTATCTAGATACTGCGACAGAACTTTATCGTCAGCATGAGAGCAACGTTCTGGGAGCGAGAACCTGGTCTAAGCGTTTTAAAAATTGGCTGCAGCCTCATAAACTGCTTGCCAAGTATTGGTGGCTGATTACGTCCAGCCAAAAACAAGCCAGCTATTTATTGGACTTGGACTTGCCAACAGACAAGCGCCAGCTGGTTGAAGCCTATGTTGATTTGCTCAATCAGCCTTGGCTGCAAAGGCGGCGTGACCTCAAAAAATACGGCTTTGCTAAAAACAGAGCTTTTCATACCTTGATCTTTAAGACCTTAATTACAACGAAAATCGGCTATAGTCATTACCTCAAAAATGGCTATCAGGCATAGGAGAATATCATGGATTTGCTTAGTAAGAAAAATCGTATCCTACTAAAAGAACTTATTAAAACAGATTTTAAACTGCGCTATCAGGGCAGTGTCATTGGTTACCTTTGGTCAATTTTAAAACCTTTGCTGCTGTTTATGATCATGTACATGGTCTTTATCCGTTTCTTACGGTTGGGCGGAGATGTTCCGCATTTTGCTGTGGCCCTGCTCTTGGCCAATGTCATCTGGTCTTTCTTTACCGAGGCAACCAGCATGGGAATGGTCTCTATCGTAACCCGTGGTGATCTGCTGCGCAAGCTGAACTTTTCAAAATCGATCATTGTACTGTCAGCAGTCTGCGGAGCTTTGATCAACTTTGGTATCAATTTAATTGTGGTGCTAATCTTTTCTTTGGTTAACGGCGTTCACATTGGCTGGTCAGCTCTACTATCAATTCCGCTCTTTTTCGAGCTCTTTATCATGGCTTGGGGAGTAGCCTTGCTCTTAGCGACTCTCTATGTAAAATTCCGTGATATCGGCCAGATTTGGGAAGTTATCCTGCAGGCTGGTATGTATGCAACACCCATTATTTATCCCTTGACCTTTATCACCAATCAGGGAGCTAAGGGAGTATTTGCCGGTAAAATCATCATGCTCAATCCCTTGGCGCAGATGATTCAAGACCTGCGTTACCTTTTGATTGATAAGGCCAATCTGACCATCTGGCAGTTGATTAATCACTGGTGGTATTACGCTATTCCTTATGTATTGCCTTTTATTATTTTTGGCGTAGGATTAGTTGTTTTCAATCGTAGTTCTAAGAGATTTGCGGAGATTCTATAATGACAGAAGAAAATAATATTGCAGTAAAAGTTGACCATGTCAGCAAATATTTTAAGCTGCCTGTTGAATCAACAAACAGCTTGCGCACGACCTTGGTTAACCGTTTTAAAGGCGTTAAAGGCTATAAGAAACAGCACGTTCTGCGTGACATCAACTTTGAAGTGGAGAAGGGCGATTTCTTTGGAATTGTCGGCCGAAATGGTTCAGGAAAATCCACACTTTTAAAAATCATTTCACAAATTTATGTGCCTGAAAAAGGCTCAGTCAACATCGACGGGAAACTGGTTTCCTTTATTGAGCTGGGAGTTGGTTTTAATCCTGAGCTGACAGGCCGCGAGAACGTTTATATGAACGGAGCTATGCTGGGCTTTTCAACTGAAGAAGTTGATGCTATGTATGATGATATCGTGGAATTTGCCGAGCTTAAAGAGTTCATGAACCAAAAGCTCAAAAACTACTCCAGCGGTATGCAGGTTCGCTTGGCCTTCTCTGTTGCCATCAAAGCTCAGGGAGATATCCTGATTCTTGATGAGGTCTTAGCCGTTGGTGATGAAGCTTTCCAGCGTAAGTGTAATGACTACTTTATGGAAAGAAAAGAAAGTGGCAAGACAACGATCCTTGTGACTCATGACATGGCGGCTGTTAAGAAGTATTGCAACAAGGCTGTTTTAATTGATGATGGCTTGATCAAGGCTTATGGTGAGCCTTTCAATGTTGCCAACCAATACAGTTTTGACAATACCGACAAGGTTGTTGATGACAATGGTGAGATGATTGAGGCGGATGCCGATAAAGAGCAGGTCACGCATGTTGAACATTTGGCGGTTAAGCTCCTGTCTGACAATCCCATGACGCCTAAAGACAAGATTAGGTTTGAAATTTCTTATGATGTGCTTAATGACGTTCCAACCTATATTGCTTTGTCATTGACAGATATTGACCGCAATATCTGGGTTTACAATGATAATTCCATGGATTATAAAACATCGGGCGCTGGTCATAAATCGGTCGTCTATGAATGTGACATTGCGCATTTGAATGATATAAAACTGAAGTTAGAAGTGACTGTTCGTGATGATGACAATCAGATGCTGGCCTTCTCTGATGCCAAGCAGACACCGATTATCGTTGTTCACCGTGATGATATTGAGGCGGACGATCTTTCAGCTTTGGATTCAGCCAGCGGTCTTTATCAGCGTAATGGTCAGTGGCAGTTCGGATAAGATAAGGAAGAAGTATGAAGGTTTCCATTATTTGTACTAATTTTAATAAGGGAGATTGGATCGCGGAAGCTATTGAAAGCTTTTTAGCTCAACAGACAGATTTTCCTTTTGAGATTATTGTCGTAGATGACGCTTCAAGCGACCACTCACCGGAAATCATGCGGCAGTATGGTGAGCGCTATCCCGATAAAATTAGACTGTTCTTCAATGAGACCAACAAAGGGATAACGAGAACTTGGCTTGATATTTGTAAAGAAGCTAAGGGCCAGTATATTGCCAGGTGCGACGGTGATGATTACTGGACTGATAAATTTAAGCTTCAAAAGCAGGTTGAGCTTTTAGAAGCCTCTCCGGAATCCAGATGGTCCAATACAGACTTTGATATGGTAGATTCTAATGGAGAAGTCACTCAAAAAGAAGTCTTGAAAAACGGCATTATTCCTTTTATGGATTCTTATGAAAAAATGCTGGCCTTAAAAGGCATGACCATGGCTTCAACCTGGCTTGTGGAGACCGAGCTGATGTTAGAGGTAAATAATCAAATTAACAGTGATGCTGTTGATGATACTTTCAATATTCAGCTGGAATTATTCCGCAGGACAAAGCTAGCTTTCTTAGAAGATTCAACAACTGTCTATCGAATGGATGCCGAATCTGATTCCCGGACGAAAGATTTTGAAAAGATAGGGAAACGATTTGATAAACTTTTGGCAACACAGTTAGAGTATATTGCTAAGTATCCTGACAGTGATTACAAAAGGATTTTAGAATTTTTACTTCCTCAGCACAATGAGTTTGAAAAAGCCTTGGCTCAGCAGGGTGAAAACAGTTGGGAAAATCAGCAGATTACCATTTATTTGGATCGCGGTAGCGAGCAGTCTTTTTCAGAAGAAGACTGCCTGCATTTTCCTTTGGAGCACTCAGGCAGCCTTCAGCTGAGCTTTGCAGAAGATGTGCAAAAAATCCGCATTGATTTGTCTGAAATTCCAAGTTATTATCGCAAGGTTTCCCTAATTAACACCCAATTTGATACGGAATTGCTGCCGGTTTGGACCAATGCTAAAGTAGTTGACGAAGCTTACTATTTTGTAGCCCCTGATCCTCAGATTATCTACGATATTTCTCAGCAGGGAAATAAAACATTTCAGTTGATTTACGAGTGGTTCAATGCTGACAGACCTAAACAGCCTGACTTTGTTGCTAATAGCTTAGCAGAAGAATTAGCAGCAGCAAGAGCGGAATTAAAAGAAGTGCTGTCCTATAAATATCAGTACCAAAAAATTGTCTCTGAAAGGGATCAGTACCACCAGCAGCTCAATGAAATGACCAATCGTTACAATGCGGTTATTCATTCCCGCCGCTGGACTATTCCTACAAAAATTATCAATTTAATCAGGAGAAAGAAATGAAGCGTTTGCTTTTGTATGTTCACTTTAATAAATATAATCGTCTTAGTTCCCACGTTGTCTACCAGCTGACTCAGTTAAGACCCTTATTCTCCAAAATTGTTTTTATCTCAAATAGTGAGCTTGCCTCAGCCGATTTTGATAAGCTGAGAGAAGAAGATCTGATGGATCATTTTATTCAGCGCCAAAATTCTGGCTTTGACTTTGCCGCTTGGCGTGATGGTCTTGCCTTTATCGGCTTCGATGAATTGAAAAACTATGATTCCGTTACGACCATGAACGATACTTGTTTTGGTCCTCTTTGGGATCTAGCACCGATTTATCAGAAATTTGAAGCAGATCAGTCAGTGGATTTCTGGGGATTGACTAATAACCGTGCGACCAAGGCCTTTCGTGAACATATTCAAAGCTATTTCATTTCCTTCCAAAAACCGGTCTTAAACAGTTCAGTTTTCAGAGAATTTTGGCAAAATGTAACTGAATATCAAGATGTTCAAAAGGTCATTGATCAGTATGAAACACAGGTCACAACGACGCTGTTGGATGCAGGGTTTAATTACGGGGTGGTCTTTGATACAAGAAACGAGGATGCCAGCCAGCTCTTGCATGCTGATTTTTCCTATTATCACCCAACGGCTATTTTAAATCATCAAGTTCCTTTTATTAAGGTTAAGGCTATTAATGCTAATCAGTCTATTACACCTTATCTTTTGAATGATATTGAAAGTCGCTCGTCTTATCCGGTTGACCTTATTGTGTCTCATATGTCAGAAATTAATTATCCGGATTTCAGTTATTTATTAGGCCATAAATACATAAAAAAAGAGCACAATGCCGATTTGAGCGGACAAAAAGTAGCAGTACATCTCCATGTTTTTTATGTCGACTTGCTGGAAGAATTTTTGGACAGTTTTGCTCACTTTCACTTTCCTTATGATTTATTTATCACGACAGACAGTGAAGATAAGAAAAGTGAAATTGAGAAAATTCTGGCAGCAAACATACAGGAAGCTCAAATCTTTGTAACAGGAAATATCGGCCGCGATGTGCTGCCCATGCTAAAATTAAAAGCAGAGCTGTCCCAATATGATTATGTCGGTCATTTTCACACCAAAAAATCCAAAGAAGCTGACTTTTGGGCAGGTGAGTCTTGGCGCAAAGAACTGATCAACATGCTGATTAAACCGGCTGACAGTATTCTCTCAGAACTTGTTGGCAATCCAAAGATTGGTTTAGTTATTGCAGATATTCCTACTTTCTTTCGCTATAATAAGATTGTTAACGCTTGGAACGAGCATTTGATTGCACCGGAGATGAATGACCTATGGCAAAAGATGGGACTGAGCAAGTCCATTGATTTTGAGGATTTTCAAACCTTTGTCATGAGCTACGGTACCTTTGTCTGGTTCAAATATAGCGCCTTAAAGCCGCTTTTTGACTTAGATCTGTCCGATAAAGATGTGCCTTCAGAACCTCTTCCACAAAATTCAATCTTGCATGCTATTGAACGGCTGTTAGTTTATATCGCTTGGAATGAGCATTACGATTTTAGAATTTCTAAAAATCCTGTTGATTTGACACCGTTTATAGACAACAAACTGTTAAATGATCGAGGAAACTCAGCACCTCATACCTTTGTCGATTTTAACCATATGGGAGGAATAAAGGGAGCCTTTAAATATATTTTCATCGGTCCAGCCAGGGCAGTCAAATATATCATCAAACGCTCTCTGCAAAAGATAAAATCATGAAAAACAATCTAAAAAATATTAATTGGGTAAAGATTGTTCATTCAATACTATTATTAGTTTTTACTTTTTACATCAATTTTTATACTCTCAATCAGGCTATTTGGAAGGGGACACAAGATTTAATTAAAGGTTTCCAAAGTCAAACACCTTTAGCTAATACCTTCTTTATATTGTCTGTTTTAGGAATTGCTTTTTACCTAGTTAATCATATAAACTGGAAGTTTCTTTTAAATTTATTTAGCAGCTATTTCCTCTATCTCATTATTGCTTATTTTCTTGTTATTACAAGAAATTTGAACAATACAAGTTTTAAAATTTGGGACATAGGTGAAAATAACTTTTGGCAATTCAATTTTATATTTGTTATTGGTTTAATGATTCTATTATCTTTTTTAGGAAAGGTAATAGTTAGATTCTTGTTAAAACATCAGAAAAACTCAATAATTCCTGTTGGATTTAATAATAATAAATTTTTACTATCCATTATTTTTTCATCAGTAATATTAAATGATAAATTATCCATAGCAGAACTACAAAGGTTATTTTTAGTAAAAAATGATACTTCAGATTTTTTAAATTATTCAATAGTAATCTTATTTTTAACATCTTTATATACATTTTTACTTTATCAAATATTCAAAGGGCTAGAGGATTTTAAGAATAAAAAAGCCACCTATTCACTTTGTATTTTAACAAGTTCATTATTTGCTATAATATTTAACTATACACTACAAATGGGAGTAGCTAAGCAAGGGGAGCTGATGAAAATGTATGTATTTCCAGCAGCGACTACTTTTCAGATTATAGTAATATTTGTTCTTTGTTTATTTGTGTATTTATTAATCAATAACTATATTATAGCAACTATCATAAATGTAACATTCTGGATTATTGTTTCCATAGCGAATTTTTTAAAGCAAGAGATGAGAAACGAACCAATGCTTCCATCAGATTTTGCATGGATTAAACAGATTGATCTGATTGTGCAATTTATTAATGTACAGATAGTATTTTATGCTCTTTTTATGCTATTATTAATAATAGTGATTGGTTATTTTTGTTTTAAAAAAGAACTTTTTCATAATAGGATAATTAAAAAGAAACGATTTTGGTTATTAACCAATCTAATAATCGGGCTCTTTATTTTCTCAACTTTAAATATTTTTGCTTCAGAAAAAAACAAGCAAATACCAGATGATATTCCTGTTATTACTCAATTAAATAATAATTATAATGTTTTTTGGATGGGAACAACAACACATGCTAGTTATAGATCATTGATGTTTGTATGGGTTAAACAGTTGACTACTCCTGTAATGGAGATGCCAAAAGGTTACAGCAGAGAAACTATTGATCACATTTATAAAAAATATAGTAAGCTTTCGAAAAATATAAATAAGGAGAGGCCTAATAACATACAAGATCAGACAGTTATTTATGTTTTAAGTGAAAGCCTTTCAAATCCTAAAAGAGTTGATGGAGTACAACTATCAAAAAATATATTACCTAATATTGATTCATTAAAATCCGCAAATACAAGCGGTTTAATGAAATCCGATGGTTATGGTGGCGGTACTGCAAATATGGAATTTCAAACATTGACTAGTTTACCTATGTATAATTTATCTCCTAGTATTTCCGCTCTCTTTACGGATGTTTTTCCTAAAATGTCCTATGTTCCTTCTATAAGTAATTTATACAAACCTAATGATAGACTAGTGATCCATTTAGGGGATGCACAAACGTATTCTCGAAAAAATGTTTATGATAAATTGGGCTTTAAAAAATTTATTGCTAGTAAAAATGGGGATGAAAATATTAAAAATTTTGTTCGTAAAGGTCTCTTCCCGAGTGATGAATCAACTTATTCTACAGTATTAAATAACATAGAAAATGGGAATAAATTTATTTCAGTAATCACATATCAAAATCATGTTCCTTGGAGCTACTCAGAACCATCAGATGTCTATGGTAAAGGAAAAGATTTTTCTGACGAACAGAATGAACAATTATCGAATTATGCTAGGTTGCTTAACAACACTGATAATTCTACATTAAATTTTTTAAATGAATTAAAAAAATTAAAACAAAAAATAACAGTTGTTTTTTATGGAGATCATTTACCTAGTTTTTATCCTCAAAGTGCTTTTAAAAATAATCCAGATACTCAATATGAAACAGATTATTTCATTTGGAGTAATTATCCTACTAAAAAATTAACTTATCCATTAGTTAATTCCAGTGATTTCTCAGCCGAACTGTTGAAACAAACATCTTCTAAAGTATCTCCTTATTATGCTCTATTAACAGAAGTTCTTGATAAATCAAGTGTTGATAAAGAAAAGTTAACAAAAGAGCAGCAAAAAACAGCAAAAGATTTGCAGATGGTTGAGTACGATTTAATTTCTGGTAGGAGATATTTAAAAGATAAATCTGATTTTTTTAAAATCCCTAAATGAAAGAGGTAAATTTTGAACAAAATAAAAAAATATATATGTAATAGTTATTTTATTTTATTAGTTTACGCAGTTATTTTTACTGTAATTTCGTATATCTCTATTAATACTAATAGTCAAATTTTTGATTACCCTTTTCATATGGCCAGAATATTAGGATTAGCTCAGTCAATTAGTCATAATGATTTTTTGCCTAATTTAAACTTTTTATATGGTTTTGGAGTTGGTTACTCTGTTCCAATGTTTTATGGAAATTGGCTTTTTTACATTCCAGCATTAGTTTTTTTAAAAACCAAAATTGCTACAGTAGCTTTTACATCTTTTGCTTTCATTGTAGTGGTTTTAACTACATGGATATCTTATTATAGCTTATACCAGATAACAAAAAGTAAGTCTAAATCATTGGCGTTTGCCATGGTAATTCCTGCTACCTATCCATTTTTTGGTTTTGGCATGACTGCTGTTGCTTTTATGGTGCCATATTTGATTTACTGTCTTTATAAGGTCTTTTATTTAGATAGATTTAATCCAATTCCATTGGGGATTACAGTAGCATTGCTGGTTCAAACTCATATTATTTCAACCGTAGTCTTAGCTATAACATCATTTATTTTTGTCCTTATTAATTATAAAAAGATTAATAAAAAAGTGATCCAGTCTTTCTTCTTGTCCTTATTGATAGCTTTAGCTTTGTCAGCAGGATTCATTTTACAGTATCTAGAGCAAAGTAAATCTCAGTTATTTTTTGTTTCGTGGATATTGAGAGACTTTCCTTTCCCAACATCAGCATTAATGGTAGAAGATGATTTATTTGTAATTATCAAGAATTATATGTTTCCTATTTCTCTGGTATTCTTACTATTTTTGCTATTGATATTTAAAAAACTTACTCGATTCTCTAAACAACTTGTTGTTACCGTTATTGTAATTTTTATCATTTCGTCGGGGATATTGCCATGGGAAGATATTTTAAAATATTCCTTTTTAGCTACCTTGCAATATACTAGCAGATTAACATATTTTTTGCCAATTTTAATTTTCATGGCAATAGCCACATCATGTAAACGATCGACTGTGTTGACTTTAGCTTGTGTTCAAGTACTGTTTTATATTCTCTGGTTCCCGCTTAGGTTTACTCCAAATTCGGCAAATTATGCACAAAAATATGCTTTGACTACAACTAATATTAATGTCATGCGTGAACAAAATACCAAAGGGATTAATGCTTTTACTCATCCTTCTTTAACGACATACGATACTTCTGGAGATGAATACTTTAACTTGAGTGTTGATCACAATCATGTAAGAGATGGCTCAATTAATAAATTTGATTTTGATAAAAATAATATTACGATTTCAAATGTTAAAAATAAATATAATTTGCTAGAATTTAACTATCAAATAAAAGATAGAAATTCAAATAGTAATATTGTTTTACCTAGAATTTGGTATAAAGGCTATGTTGCAAAATATTCTGATGGAGCGTCCGGAAGTGCTCCAAAGATAATCAATAAACGATTATCCAAGAATGAAATTAAAAATTATAAGCAGTTGCATAAGCCTAATACTAATACAAAGGCTTTATACGATGGCAGAGCTGTTATCAAAGTTAAATCCAGTGGTAAGGTTAAGGTATTTTATCAAAAAACAAAGACACAGATTTTAGGGTTTACAATAGAGTTCATAGCATGGACTTCATTGCTTGTATACGTTTTTATATCTTTTTTAAAAATAAGAGGGAGGAGCCATGAAAAAATTATCAATAGTCATTCCTTGTTATAATGAGGAAAAAACCATTATTCCTTTCTTAAACGCATGTAAAAAAGTTGAAGAACGAATGAGCGATGAATTATCCTTTGATTATATTTTTGTCAATGACGGTTCCAAAGATGGAACTTTAGAAATTCTTCGTGAGATTTCTAGCAAGTTTAAAAACACGCATTACCTCTCTTTTTCTCGTAACTTTGGGAAAGAAGCTGCTTTGTTAGCCGGTCTCGAAGCAACAGATGGAGAATTTATCACGGTTATGGATGCTGATTTACAGGATCCACCTGAATTGTTGCAAGAAATGTACAATAAAATTAAAGAGGGATATGATGTTGTAGGGACTCGTCGTGCTGACCGTAAAGGGGAACCAATTATTAGATCTTTTTTTGCTAAGACGTTTTATTGGCTTATCAATAAAATTTCTAGTACGGAAATGGTTGATGGTGCACGTGACTTTCGCTTAATGACACGTCAAGTTGTTGACAGTATTTTGGAACTGAATGAGGTTAATCGCTTTTCAAAGGGGCTTTTTGCTTGGGTCGGCTATAATGTTTATTATATTTCCTATGAGAATCGTGATCGAGTAGCTGGAGAAACATCATGGAGCTTTTGGAGTTTGTTGCGCTATTCGATGGATGGTTTTATTAATTTCTCTGAAGCACCTTTGAATATAGCAACATGGACAGGTTCCGTTTCTTTCATTGTTTCTATTTTCAGTATTTTATTTATTGTTTGTAGAAAACTTTTGTTTGGAGATCCTGTAACAGGCTGGGCCAGTCTTGTATCTATTATCCTTTTCATTGGAGGATTGCAGCTGTTGGCCTTAGGGATTATTGGGAAATATATCGCAAAGATTTTCCTAGAAACAAAAAAAAGACCTGTTTATATTATTAAAGAAAAGGGATAACTCATAAATCAGAAAAAACTTACTAAAAATAGCAGTGAAGAATCGCCTACGGGTGAAATCTTTGCTGCTTTTTCTTTATGTTAAAGTAGAATAGAATATCTTGTTAAGCTCTAGGACATTTTCTATTAGACACAAAAAGCCTTTTTTCTTCCCAAATTTTATCTCTGTTCTTTCGAATATACAAATGAGATAAAACGAGGGGAGAAATTTTTTATTGAAAAAGATAAAATCGCTGCTTTGGGCGGCTGCTATCCTAGGTATGGCAGCTGTGATCAGCCCTGCTGTGGCAGATGAAAAAGATGTTCGGGTAGTTATTGATGACTATAATAAACAGCTTGGTACTTTTAAGATTAAGGCTGTTCAAGCACCAAAGGGGAAAACCATCAAGACTCTTGATGTTGCTGCTTGGTCGCAAAAAGATGGTCAAGATGACCTGCAGTGGTATTCTGCTGAGAATACTAGTGATGGACGTTTGATAGTTCCGTTTAATCCGGATAAGCACGGCAATAAAGCGGGTATTTATGTGGTTCATGCTTATGTGACCTATACTGATGGCAGCAGGCAGGGTATCGATTTGGGAGAGCAAGAGATTATATTGGCAGAGCCTCAGTTGGGACTGGCACAAAATGGTATTGAGATATTTTCCAAATTAAAACCAAGCGAAGAAGATCAGCTGGTTTCAGCTGTTTGGTCCGATGAAAATGGTCAGGATGATCTTAAGTGGTATGAGGCCGATGCTGCGGGGAAGGCTTTAGCTGATTATGACAGTCACAAAGGTTACGGCACCTACCATATCCATACCTACTTAAAGCAAGATGGGAAAATGCGGCCTGTTGCTGCCCAGACCTTACAGCTTCCCAAACCTAATATCAGCTATCAAATCAACAAGGTAAAGGATACGAGTTATGAAGCGGTTATCAGCAATGTTCCTCCCTATATGACCTCTATTTATGTTCCTGTCTGGAGTGAGCAGAACGGTCAGGACGATATTCAATGGTATCAAGCAAGGAAAGAAGCAGATGGCACTTTTAAGGCGAAAATCACTTTGAAAAAACATGATTTTAATCTTAGAGCCTATCAGTGTCACCTGTATGGGAGCGGCCCTTTGGGGGAATGGAATGTGGAAGGTTTAGCATCGTCTTCTTTTAAAGTCGATGCGATAAGAGCTTATGAAGAGCCTCAGATAACGGCCTATAATTATAATCTGAAAAAGGGAACCTTTGATGTTAGTGCTACTGAAACAGATGATTCTAAGATAATCAAATCAATCAGCCTTGCTGTTTGGTCAGATATAGATCAAGCTAATCTTTATTGGTATGAATCAAGTAAGGTATCAAATGGTCAAACTTCCATTACTGCTGATATTCAAAAGCATGGCAATAAGAGTGGTAGTTATAATATACATGCCTATATTCATTATACAGATGGAACGACCACAGGCCATGTTTTGCCAAACTTGCAGCTTAATCAGATTATGCCTTTATCTTTTGAAGCACCAGCAACCAGAATCGTAGCTTATACCAGCGAAGCTAACACCTATCCGATCGGTCAATGTACCTGGGGAGTAAAAGAATTGGCACCATGGGCTCCCAATTGGCTGGGTAATGGCGGTCAATGGGCTGCTTCTGCGCGTGCCAAGGGTTTCCGGACGGGAAAGGAGGCACGGGTAGGTGCCATTGCCTGCTGGGCTGATGGCGGTTATGGTCATGTCGCCTATGTGACGCATGTAGCAAACGATCATTGGATTCAAGTTAAGGAGGCTAATTATAAAAATCAGCAGTACATTGCTAATTTTCGCGGTTGGTTTGATCCGACAGCTTCTGTTTGGGGTCAGCTTACCTATATTTATCCAAACTAAATACAGAGATTTTACTGTAAAATAGGTGTCTAGAAATGAAAAGAAGTGTATTAGAGAGCTGATAGCTATTTTGGCGGAGTCGTTCATTTTAGAAGTTAAGAGAATTCCCTGTGTATCAAAAAATTGCCAGCTTATAGGTTTTGTGATAAAGTAGATTTATTATTGATTCAAGGAGTTATTTGTATGACAAAACAATATGATTATATTGTTATTGGCGGCGGTTCCGGCGGAATTGCATCTGCTAACCGTGCTGCTATGCATGGTGCTAAGGTGGTCCTTTTTGAGGCCAAAGAAATTGGCGGAACCTGTGTTAATGTAGGCTGTGTGCCTAAAAAGGTCATGTGGTATGGAGCACAGGTTGCAGAAACGATTAATACCTATGCAGCTGACTACGGTTTTGATATAAGTGAAAAGACTTTTAATTTTGAAGTGTTAAAGAAGAATCGTCAGGCTTATATTGACCGTATTCATGGCTCTTATGAACGTGTTTTTGACAATAATGGTGTCGATCGTGTGTATGACTATGCTACTTTTGTAGACAGTCATACGGTTGAGGCAGGAGGAGAACTTTATACGGCGCCGCATATTTTAATTGCGACAGGCGGCCATGCTCTTGTTCCTGATATTCCGGGCAGTGAATACGGAATTACTTCGGACGGTTTTTTTGAATTAGATGCTGTTCCTAAACGTACGGCTGTTGTTGGTGCAGGCTATATTGCTGTTGAAGTAGCTGGTGTTCTGCACGCTCTTGGTAGTCAGACTCATCTTTTTGTCCGCCGTGATCGCCCCCTTCGAAAGTTTGATAAAGAAATTGTTGAGACATTAGTTGACAGTATGAAAGAAGACGGCCCTGAACTGCATACTTTTTCTGTACCGAAGGAAGTCATTAAGAATGCTGATGGTAGTTTGACCTTGGTTTTGGAAAATGGGGAAGAATATACGGTTGATACTCTGATTTGGGCAATTGGCCGTGCGGCTAATACAAAAGGCTTTAATCTAGAAGTGACTGGTGTTGCCTTAAATGATAAGGGTTTTATTACGACAGATGAATTTGAAAATACTAATGTTGAAGGACTCCATGCACTAGGTGATGTCAATGGTAAATTAGAATTAACCCCCGTTGCAGTGGCAGCAGGCCGCCGTCTGTCAGAGCGTCTGTTTAACAATAAGCCTGAAGAAAAGTTAGATTACAGCAATGTGGCAACTGTTATTTTCAGCCACCCTGTTATTGGTTCGGTCGGTTTGTCAGAAGAAGCTGCTCTGGCCAAATACGGGGAGCAAGAAGTAAAAGTGTATCGTTCAACTTTTACATCCATGTACACAGCAGTTACCAGCCATCGTCAGGCTTGCAAGATGAAGTTAGTGACTGTCGGATCAGATGAAAAAGTTGTAGGTCTTCACGGCATCGGTTATGGTGTGGATGAGATGATTCAAGGTTTTGCTGTTGCGATTAAGATGGGAGCTACCAAGGCTGATTTTGACAATACTGTAGCTATTCATCCAACAGGAGCTGAAGAATTTGTCACTATGCGATAAAATTAAAAACAAGGTTCAGCTGAATCTTGTTTTTTTAAGCAGATAATTTCTGATTTCAGAGATGAAGTAGAGGGAGCCTGTCACGACAAAGAGGTCCTCAGACTGCTCAGCTCTTTTCAGCCAAGTACGGTAGTCTTTTATTTTAGGGTAGCACTGGGGATAATTCTCCAGCTGCTCTGCCTCATAAAAAGAGAAAGTAGTCAGGGTAAGATCAAAAGGTGCAAGCAAATCCAGCATATCTTCTAAAGGTTTTCTTTTTAGACCAGCAAAGAGAATATGAATCGTTTTGTCAGAAAATTCGTCTGTGAGCAGCTGCACTAACTTTTCCATACTGTCTTCATTATGAGCTCCGTCAAGAAGGAGGTTTTCTTTTATTAGCTCGCTTCGTCCTGGCCACACTGCCGACTGAAGTCCGCTTTTTATGATAGAGGGAGTGATTCTGGGAAACTTTGACGAGAGAATGAGACTGGTCATGGCAGCCAGACTGGCATTGATCTTTTGATGGTGGCCCAGCATTTTCAAACGAATATCGCTAATATCCATCCTTGGACTAATGAAATCAAATGTCCTGCTTTTTTCTAAAATAGAAAAATCTTCTCCAAACTCATAAGGCGTACTTTGCAGCTGTTGAGCAGTCTGATAGAAAATAGGTCCGACTTCATCTGTCATGGATCCAAAAATGAGAGGAACTCCTTTATCCAGAGCACCCAGTTTTTGTCTTGCAATTTCTGTCAGGCTGTTTCCTAGCGTTTCTGTATGATCTTTGCTGATAGATGGACAGACAAGGGCCAAAGCCTTGAAAACATTGGTAGAATCATTCAGACCTCCAATACCAGCTTCAATAATAGCTATATCGACTGGATTGATCTGTCCAAAATAAACAAACATCATAAACGTTATGACTTCAAACTCGGTTGGCCTACCAAGAGAAGTAGTGTCTTTCAGATTTTCAATAATAGGCTTTACTCTTGCAGTCAATCTTACGAGTTCTTCATCAGAAATTCCCTCTCCATTAATGGCTAAGCGTTCATTGAAGCGTGTGATGAAAGGCGAAGTAAAGGTACCTGTCTTATAGCCGGCTTCAGTCAGTATATGCTGGAGAAAGCTGGTCACAGATCCTTTGCCATTGGTGCCGACGACATGAACAGCAGCTAAGTTTTGCTGAGGGTTGCCGCTGTTTCCAAGAAGAAAGGCCATCCGTTTTAAATTTGGCCTGCGTCCATTGGCTTTGAAAGAGTGGATCCATTCCAGTGTTTGCTTGTAATTCATAAGACATCCTTTGATAGTTTTAATTTATTTTATTATAGCATTAACCTTGATTTATAAAGCATAGCTTTGAAAGATTTTGGACAAAAGAAAAGGCTGGAGAAGATTGTTCCAGCCTTTTGAGAATTATTGAGCAGCATTAGCAGCACTGTCTGCATTATTTTGCTGGTTGTTTGCCTGTGTCTGACTGTCTGCTTGGTTTTGAGCAGCAGCGTCACTGTCGCTATCACCTACAACTGTTGTTGCTGTTTGATTTGGGTCAGAGTAATTATTGTTATTGCCAGCGTTGCTGTCAGCATTTCCAGCTTGATTATTATTAGCTACATTGCCGTTATTTGCTGCTGAATCGTCTACTTCTTTTTCTTTGATGATAGTGGTTTTAGAAGTAGTGTCTTTTTTATCATTGTTAATGCTGTTGCGGTAATTGTTGATTGTAATCAATGCTGTGATAATCCCAAAAATCCCAGCAACAATAGCGACTGTCTTTTGCAGAGCAGAAAAACCTGTTTTAATGTGTTTAATCGGACGTCTGCGATTTGATCCTTTGGTTTTTTTATTAGGTTGTTGACGACGAGAATAATTATTTGCCATGGTTCCTCCTTTTTTATAATATTATACGCTTTTTCCCTAAAAAAGCCATAAAAAAGTTGTTCTTATTTTTTAAAGAAGCATGGGGAAATATGATATAATGTAGCTATTGTATTAAAAAGGATGATAAGATGATCTATTTTGATAATTCAGCAACAACGCTTCCATATCCAGAAGTAATCAAAACCTATGAGGAAGCGACAGCTAAAATTTTTGGCAACCCTTCTAGCCTTCATCGTTTAGGCAGTCAGGCCGCAAGAATTTTGCAAGCTTCCAGGCGGCAGATTGCAGAATTGTTAGGCAAATCTGCAGAGGAGATTTTTTTCACATCCGGCGGAACAGAAGGGGATAATTGGGTCATTAAGGGTGTGGCTTTTGAAAAAAAGCACTATGGCAAGCATATTATAGTTTCTCATATTGAACACCCGGCTGTTAAAGAATCTGCTAAATGGCTGAAGGAACAGGGGTTTGAAGTTGATTTTGCTCCTGTTGATGCTAAAGGCTTTGTTGATGTAAAAGTCTTGGCTGACCTAATCAGAACTGATACAACACTGGTCTCTGTTATGGCTGTTAACAATGAAATTGGTTCTGTTCAGCCGATTGAGGCTATTTCTGAGCTCTTGTCTGATAAGCCGACAATTTCTTTTCACGTTGATGCTGTGCAGGCTATTGGCAAGGTTGCTAGGGAAACTTATCTAACTGACCGTGTTGATTTTGCGACTTTTTCCGGTCATAAGTTCCACTCGGTGCGCGGGGTTGGCTTCATTTATAAAAAAGCAGGCAAGCGCATTTCACCCCTTTTAAATGGTGGTGGTCAGGAAGCTGGACTTAGAAGTACAACTGAAAATGTGGCTGGTATTGCAGCGACTGCTAAGGCCTTAAGGATGGTACTTGACAAAGAAACAGCAGTTCAAAGAAAACTCCAGTCCATTAAAAAAGCACTTGCTGACAGTCTGTCAAGTTATGATGATGTCACTCTTTTTTCAGGGACGGATGGCTTTGCGCCGAATATTTTGACTTTTGGCATTAAAGGTGTTCGCGGTGAAGTGCTGGTGCACGCTTTTGAGGAACACGATATTTACGTCTCAACAACCAGTGCTTGTTCTTCTAAGGCAGGTAAACCTGCAGGAACACTGATTGCCATGGGTATTCCGGCTAAATTGGCTCAGACTGCTGTTCGAATCAGTCTTGATGATGATAATGATATGAGTCAGGCTGAACAATTTTTAACGATTTTTAAATCTATCTATCAAAAAACCAAAAAAGTGAGATAAGTGATTTTTCTTCTAATAAGCTGACACTGTGTAAAAAAGCGCACGCAGTTTAGTGCGCTGTAGGAAGCTCTGACTTTTGCAATTTAACGTTTATTAGTTTGATTATTGTATGTTAAGGATTGAACAGTTCAAACGTCATTCTATGTTTTAGAAAGGAATTAGTGACGACCTAAAAGCTTGAAATTGAAACATTTTTGCCCTTCAAAAAGACTGCTCTTGTGAGAGTCTTTTGAGCTTCAATGCTTTTAGGTCTTTGTATGTTATGATGCAATATTCGGAAATTATGGTACGCTACGGGGAACTCTCAACCAAGGGTAAAAACCGTATGCGCTTTATTAATCGATTAAAACGGAACATTAAACATGTCTTGTCTGTCTATCCGGCTGTTAGGGTAGCAGCGGATCGAGATCGCGGACACATTTATCTGAATGGTACGGATTATCATGATGTGGCTGAATCGCTCAAGCAGATTTTTGGTATTCAAGCCTTTTCTCCTGTTTATAAAGTTGAAAAAGATGTCACCGTTTTGGAAAAAGCTGTGCAGGAAGTAATGACAGGGATTTATCGCGATGGAATGACTTTTAAAATTTCCAGCAAGAGGAGCGATCATCATTTTGAGTTGGATAGCCGTGAACTCAATCAAGTATTGGGTAGTGCTGTATTTGAAGCTCTGCCGCAAATTGAGGCTCAGATGAAAAATCCAGATATTACTCTTAAAGTTGAAATTCGTGAGGAAGCGGCCTATCTATCCCACGAAAATATTAAAGGAGCTGGTGGCCTGCCGGTTGGTACATCTGGTAAGGGCATGCTCATGCTTTCTGGCGGTATTGATTCACCCGTAGCTGGCTATCTGGCCTTAAAACGCGGCGTCAATATTGAAGCGGTACATTTTGCTAGCCCACCTTATACCAGTCCGGGTGCGCTTAAAAAAGCTCAGGATCTGACCCGCAAGCTGACAAAATTTGGTGGCAATATTCAATTTATTGAGGTACCTTTTACAGAAATTCAGGAAGAAATCAAGGAAAAAGCTCCGGAAGCCTATCTGATGACCCTGACACGCAGGTTTATGATGCGTATTACCGATTGGATTCGTGAGCAGCGCGGTGGCTTGGTCATCATCAACGGTGAAAGTCTGGGACAGGTTGCCAGTCAAACCTTGGAATCAATGCAGGCCATCAATGCAGTGACCAATACGCCTGTTATCCGTCCTGTTGTTACTATGGATAAGCTGGAAATTATTGATATTGCGGAAAAAATTGATACCTTTAATATTTCTGTTCAGCCATTTGAGGATTGTTGCACTATTTTTGCACCAGATCGACCAAAAACCAATCCTAAGATTAAAAATGTTGAACAGTATGAAACTAGATTAGATATTGATGGATTAGTTGCGCGTGCTGTAGCTGGAATTAAAATTACAGAAATCACACCGCAGACCGATCAAGCTGATGAAGTTGACGATTTAATTGCAGATTTATTGTAGTGCTCTTAAAAATAATAAAGCTGGGAGATAAGAACTGTCCCTTAAAAAGTCAGAGAAAAACGAGCTGACTTAAAGGGGGAACGGTTACTACTCTCAGCTTTTTAAATAGCAGTGAGAATCATTGGGAACAACAATCAGGAGTAAACATAATATGGTATAATAAACTAAAAACTTATTAAGAAACCGCTTTCTCTTGTTAGGGAGGTGTTTATGATGAAAAAGGGGTTCATAAAAAATAGGAAACAGGAAGAAACGCTTGTTTTGGCAGTTTGTTTCTGCCTTTTGCTAATATTGCTTTTGGTTTATCACTTTGTGTCTAAGAATAAAAATGAAGTGAATAAGAATGGAAGTGAAGGTGTTAAGACAGCTCGGGTTGTGGCCAACGGCGATATTCTTTACCATGATATCCTTTATACCAGTGCTAGAAAAAGCGATGGTTCTTATGATTTCAATCCTTATTTTGAATATGCCAAGGAATGGATTTCCAAAGCCGACCTTGCTATTGGGGACTTTGAAGGGACCATCAGTCCGGACTTTCCTTTGGGAGGATATCCCTTGTTTAATGCACCTCCGGCTGCAGCTCAGACGATGAAGGACACGGGTTATGATGTTGTAGACTTGGCTCACAATCACATTCTGGATTCTCAGCTTTCAGGTGCTTTAAATACAGTTAAGACTTTTAATGACTTAGGAATAGATACAATTGGTATTTATAAAAAAGACCGTGCCAAGGAGCCTTTTTTAATTAAGAAAGTCAATGGTATCAAAATTGCTATTTTGGGCTATGCCTATGGCTATAACGGAATGGAAGCCAACCTGACCAAAATAGAGCGGGCAGCTCATCTTTCCAATCTCAATCAAAAGAAAATTAAGGCCGAACTTAAAGAAGCCGAAAAGAAGGCAGACGTCACTATTGTGATGCCGCAGATGGGAACAGAATATGCTCTTGAGCCAACAGATGAGCAAAAGACACTCTATCATAAGATGGTCAAGTGGGGGGCAGATGTTATTTTTGGTGGCCATCCGCATGTTGCAGAACCTTCGGAAACACTGAAAAAAGACGGCCAGAAGAAGTTTATCATTTATTCAATGGGAAATTTCATCTCTAACCAATCCTATGAAAACCTGCAAAATTATTGGACAGAGCGCGGGCTGCTTATGGATGTTACCTTTGAGAAAAAAGCAGGCAAGACGACCATCAAAACAGTCAAAGCCCACCCGACCATGGTCTGGTCTTGGGGCAAGGGTCAAGTAGGTGCAGAAGGCTATGAATACAAAGATTACCGAGTCCTGATTTTGGAAGATTTCATCAAGGGCGGCAAATACCGCAATAAGCTGGATGATGCCATGAAGGAAAGAGCTGATACAGCTTATAAAGAAATGAAGAAATTGGTGAATTTAAAATGGTAACAAAGACAGCACTGATAAAAAGGGACAACTTAAGCCAGCAAAAAGTAAGACTCTTTAGCAAGGCCTATAATGATGTCAAAAAGCTCTATCTCTCAGCCTTTCCGCCTAATGAGCGTCTGCCTTATTTCTTGCTGCTGGTAAATAGTGTGCGGTCTCTGGCCAAGTGTTATGCTTATTATGATCAGGAAGAGTTTGTAGGTTTTGCTTATATTCTTGAATCTAAGAAGCAGGTGTTTGTTCTCTTTTTAGCGGTTAATGAGCCGATTCGCTCCAAGGGATACGGCAGTATGATACTGGCGAAAATTCGCGAATATGCCCAAGCAAGATCGCTCATATTGACGATAGAACCGCCTGATGAAGAAGCACCAAATAGTGAGCAGAGAAAACAGCGGCTCGCCTTTTATGAACGTAATGGATATCAATTGATTCCTCATTACTATTATGAAGGGCAGGAGCGCTATCAGATACTGACCACGAATCCGAGTATTGATTTGGAGCATTTCCAAAAATTAGTTAAAAGAGCTGTTTTGGGCTTAGTACCGATAGTCGTTCAATAGGAAAATAATGAAGGGGGAGGATTAGCTGGCTAAATAATTTAATGATTATCCTTGAAATACTCAGATGACTGTGCTATAATGTAAAAGTTGACTAAATGCACATCCTGTGCAACCGCACGAAAATCGTTGGATAAGTAGCGATTGGCGCTCACGATTTAGGCGAGTCTTCACAGAGGAATTTCCTCGAACAAAAAATCTTATAGGAGGTGCATAATGAGCACATACGCAATCATTAAAACTGGCGGAAAACAAGTTAAAGTTGAAGTCGGTCAAGCAATCTACGTTGAAAAACTTGACGCTGAAGCTGGAGCAGAAGTAACATTTGATCAAGTTGTTCTTGTTGGTGGAGAAGCAACTAAGGTTGGTACTCCAGTTGTTGAAGGGGCTACTGTTGTTGGAACTGTTGAAAAACAAGGAAAACAAAAGAAGGTTGTTACTTTTAAATACAAACCTAAAAAAGGCAGCCACCGCAAACAAGGTCATCGTCAGCCTTATACTAAAGTTGTTATCAAAGCTATCAATGCTTAAATTGAGCTGATATGATTCAGGTGACTTTTATTCGCCGTAAGAGCTTGCTGGAAAGTGCTGAGCTGACTGGTCATGCCGGAAGCGGGGAATATGGCTTTGATATCGTATGCGCAGCTGTTTCGACTTTGTCAATCAACTTGGTTAACGCCTTGGAGGTTTTAGCAGACTGCACAGTTCATTTACAAATGGATGAGATTGACGGCGGTTATATGAAGATTGATTTATCACATATAGCCAACAAATCAAATGAGAAAGTGCAATTATTATTTGAAGCCTTTCTCTTAGGGATAACCAATCTTGCTGAAAATTCTCCGGAATTTGTGGCAGTCAAGGTTATCACTCAATAAAATAAGAGAGGACACAACATTATGTTAAAAATGAATCTTGCTAACTTGCAACTTTTCGCCCATAAAAAAGGTGGCGGTTCTACATCTAACGGACGTGATTCTGAAAGCAAGCGCCTCGGTGCTAAAGCTGCTGATGGCCAAACTGTTACAGGCGGTTCTATCCTTTACCGTCAGCGCGGAACTCATATCCATCCAGGAGCTAATGTAGGTCGCGGCGGAGATGATACCCTTTTTGCTAAAGTAGAAGGTGTCGTACGTTTCGAACGTAAAGGACGCGATAAAAAACAAGTTTCTGTTTACCCAATCGCAAAATAAACAAGATAAGGTCTGCTTGTCAAGCAGGCTTTTTCATATACAGTCATATTTGATAGAATTTATGAAGAGAGAGAGCAAGTGGAATTTATCTGCAAATAAGAGCAAAATTAAAGACCCACACTAGAAACATAAATTCCAGTGTGGGTCTTTAATGCTTTTTATTAAAAAATTATCGTTTTTTAATAAAAAAATGTTGACAAAGGAAATTTATATGATATACTGTAATTGTTGATAAACGATAAAAAATTATTAAAAAAGGAGTTTAATCATGGAAAATTCAAACATCATTAAAATGGCAAGAGGTATCGTCAAGGCTCTCTCTATTTTAACCTTATTATTGGCTGGGATTACAGCTCTCACAGGTGTATTGGCTCTGATTTTCAAAGAACCAGTGCTTGACTTCTTAATGAAATTTGTTGATAAAAAAGAAGGAGTTATTATCTCGGCCAAGGGATTAAGTTTCATGTCAACTGAAGAAGTTCTCATTAAAACAACTCTGTTGGTTGTGTCTCTCTTTGTCCTATATTACATCTTTCGCTTGGTTAGGCGCCTCTTAGACAATCTATTGGTGGATAAGGTTTTTGTCATAGAAAATGTTGACCTAGTTAAGCGCACATCCTATGTAGTAGCCCTGTATTCTCTCTTACCTGTTACTAGCCAAACAGGAGTGACCTTGAACGTCAACATCACCATGCTCATCATGGCCTTCATCGTTTGGATTTTCTCACAGGTATTAGCTAAAGCCAATGCCATTGCCGAAGAAAATGAATTTACGATATAGAGGTGAACTATGATTGTAGTTAATTTAGATGTGGAACTCGCTAAGAAAAAGATGCGCTCAGGGGATTTGGCAGAAAAAATCGGAATCACTCCTGCCAATCTCTCCATTTTGAAAACAGGAAAAGCAAAGGCAGTACGATTTTCAACCTTAGAAGCCATCTGTAAAGAGTTAGATTGTCAACCAGGGGATATCTTGGAATATCGACCGGATTAAAGTAAAAAGAAAATGAGACAAAAACGCTCATTTTCTTTTTGTTTATTAGAAAAGCAATGCTATCAAAGATCAACGTTCTTGCTATACAAGGAAGACGTGATTCAAAAACATGTTAGGGTTGTTGAAGAACAGCTTTGCCATCAGCCCCGATTTGATAGGTATTTCCTCTATATGTTAAGGTTCGGTTAGTCCACATTTCGCCGGTATCCGGATCAAAATAGTAGAGGCTGCCATCAATTTCAAGGAGCTTATCTTTAATCTGTCCGGCCTCTTGATAATAATAGCCCAGCTTACTATCATAAGATGGCAGGAAATATAAAACTTTGCCATCAATAGTTTGCCAGCCGGTAACAGCAGCGCCGTCAGCTCCTAGATAGAGCCAGCCTTTATAATAAGGTTGATAGTAATAATTATTGGAAGGCGTAATGTATACAAAACGATTTGTCCACATTTCTCCACTGTCCGGATCAAAGTAATAAAATTTGTTATTTTTCCGGATTAGCTGATTCTTGGCCTGCCAGCTGTCAGAATAGAAATAAAGCTGCTTGCCATCAATGGTTTGTTTGCCCGTAACAGCGGCACCGTCAGCTCCTAAGTAATACCAAACGTTGAAGTAGCTGCTGTATCGCTCATTGTATTGTGACTGACTAACAAAGCGATTTGTCCACATTTCTCCGCTGTCTGGGTCAAAGTAATATTTTTTGCCATCGAGACTAATCATTTTTCCTTTAACCTGACTGCCATCACTGTTGAAATAAAGCTTTTGTCCATTGATGGTCTGCCAGCCTGTAGCAAATTGATTGTTTTCGTCAAGGTAGTACCAATTATTATTCTTTTGATAGAATTTTTTATTTTCTATCTTTTGTTTGAGGATAACTCCGCTGTTGTAATCAGTTAAAATCAGCTGTCCATCTTTATCATAGCCAATGCCTTTTAACTGCTTGCCATCATTGTCAAAATAATAAGGTTGTTGGTCAATGGTTTGATAACCTGTGACTGCCCTTCCCTGGCTGTCAAGATAGTACCAATTACCTATATAGTAGACAAAGCGGTTAGTCCACAGTTCTCCGCTGTCTTTATCAAAATAATACTTGTCACCATCAATCGTGTACATGCTGCCCTTGTACTGAGCGGCTGTTCGAGGTCTGTTTTTTTCAGCGAAGTAAAGCTGTTTGCCGTCGATTGTCTGCCAGCCTGTTAGAGCTTTTCCGTCTTCGTCAAGATAATAGAAGCTGCCTGCTTTGTTAATAAATTGACTGACAGCGGGCTGCCCCTGTGAATCAATATAGTAGACGTCATTGTTTACAGTAATGAGCCGGTCCTTTTGCAGGCTTCCGTCTGCTGAAAAATAATAGGTCTTACCATCAATCGTCTGAAAGCCTGTAAGCTTCTGGCCTTCTTGATTGATATAATAGGTTTTCCCGTCATCTCTAGTGACAAAGCCCCTTGTTTCAGCAGATGTCTGCTTTGTTTTTTCAGCTGTTTGCGGCTGAGAAGAAGCAGATGTGTGCTCTTGAGAAACTTGATTGGTTCCTGCAGCAGAAGGGTGTTGTGTTTCACTGCCTGTAGCTGTTGTTTCAGCTGTGGTGGCAGTTGTTTGATTTTGGCTGTCCTCTTGAAAAGCGCTTGATGCTTGACTCTCGCTTGCTTGCTCAGAAACTGTCGTTTGGCCTGATGTTGAGTCTGTCATTGAGTCGGAATTTGAAGAGTCAGCAGAGGTGGCTTCAGAAACTGTTTCACTCGTTTGGCTGACAGCAGGACCGTTTTGTGCAGGCGCCTTGTCTTCAGCCAAAACCGGAGCGGCTAAGGAGCCCAGAAGAACTGCTGCTGCGCTCATGATGAAGGTTCTGTGTTTCTTGATTTTTCCCTTATACGGTCTAAAGTGAGTTTGTCTTATCATAAAAACCTCTTTTCTTTTAAAGCAAAGTGCTGGGCAACACCTTTATTATAGCACGCTGCTTAGGCTTTGCTTCTTAATGACTGGAAATGATAGTTATCTGTAATGCTGCTGAGATGATGACGCTTGTTTGTCAAAAAACTGTATCTGCAGTTATCTTTTAGGCAGCCATCTTCTTTTTTTATCATTGTGTATATGAAGCTGGCAGCAGAAATGCCAGGTGGCTGACATGCCGGAAAACACTAACTGCCTGCTCAACAAAGATAATAAGCGAAAATCACGCGTAAAGTGTGATTTTTATTGTATAATAGAAACAGCAGTTAAAAAAAGAAAGTAGTATCATGAACATTCAGCAATTACGATATGTGGTGGCTATTGCGAACAGCGGGACCTTTCGCGAGGCAGCTGCCAAACTTTTTGTCAGTCAGCCCAGCCTGTCTGTCGCTGTCAAGGATTTGGAGCAAGAGCTGGGTTTTAAAATTTTTACACGAACGACAACAGGGGCAGTTCTAACCAGTCAGGGGCTGACTTTTTATGAAAAGTCACTGGAAGTCGTTAAGAGTTTTGATTCCTTTGAGAAGCGCTATGCTAAGCCGGACAGTGATAAAAATCAATTTTCGGTAGCCAGTCAGCACTATGACTTTCTGCCGCCTCTGCTGACAAGCTTTTCCAAGCAGTATCCGGAATATAAGGACTTTCGGATTTTTGAAACGACAACGGCTCAGATTTTAGATGAAGTGTCTGAGGGCCACAGCGAAATCGGTATTATTTACATGAACCAGCAAAATCGTAAGGGTATTTTGCAGAAAATGGATAAGCTGGGTCTGGAATTTGTCGAAATGATTCCCTTTAAAACGCATATTTACCTGCGTCAAGACCATCCTCTGGCTCAAAAAGATATTTTGACCATGGAAGATTTAGAAGGGCTTGAGACGGTTCGCTTCACTCAGGAAAAAGATGAATATCTTTATTATTCTGAAAATCTGGTTGATACCTCTGGCAGTTCCTTGATTTACAATGTTACTGACCGGGCAACTCTCAATGGGATTTTGGAGCGGACGGACGCCTATGCGACTGGCTCAGGATTTTTAGACAGCCGCAGTGTCAACGGCATTACAGTCATTCCTTTGGATGATAAGCTGGATAACCGCATGGTCTATGTCAGACGCAGCAGTACAGCCTTATCAACGTGTGCTCTGAAGTTTATCAATGTTATGTTTAATTATTTTGAAACCTATAAGCCTTAAGGAGAACCTATGAGAAAACTATTACTGCCTTTTATCGTTCTTCTTTTGGTTGGGCTGGATCAGCTCAGCAAAGTTCTGGTTGTCAAGTTTATTGCCTTGGGGGAACTCGTCAATGTGATTCCCAACGTGGTCAGCCTCACCTATTTGAAAAATACGGGAGCCGCCTTTTCTATTTTAGAAAACCAGCAGTGGTTCTTTACGATTATTACTGTACTTGTGCTGGGGGCAGCGGCTTACTACCTTATCAAATATATACAGTCTGACAATGTCTGGCTTTTGGCTGGTTTGATTTTGATTATTTCCGGCGGTATAGGCAATTTTATTGACCGCTTGCGGCTGGGCTATGTTGTGGATATGGTTCATCTTGATTTTGTTGATTTTGCAATATTTAATGCAGCGGATACGTATTTGAGTATCGGTGTGCTGCTTTTGATTGTTGCCCTATGGAGAGAAGAAAAAAATGGAGATTCGCATTAAAGAAGCAGGTCCGCGCTTAGACAAGGCTCTGGCAGATTTGACAGAACTGTCCCGCAGTCAGGCCGGTGAACAGATTAAGGCTGGGCTTGTTCTGGTTAACGGCCAAGCTCAAAAAGCTAAATATGCGGTTAAAGCCGGAGATGTAGTTACTTATGAACTGCCGCAGGAAGAACTGCTGGACTGTCTGCCGCAGGACTTGCCGCTTGATATTATCTATGAAGATGCTGATGTTGCGGTTGTCAATAAACCTCAGGGAATGGTGGTTCATCCTTCGGCAGGCCATCCTTCGGGAACGCTGGTTAATGCCTTGCTTTTTCATGTCAAAGATTTGTCTGCTATTAACGGTGTGATAAGACCGGGTATTGTTCACCGCATTGATAAGGATACTTCGGGACTTTTGATGATCGCTAAAAATGACCAAGCCCATCAGTTTCTGGCGGATGAACTAAAAGAAAAGAAATCATTGCGCCAGTATTTGGCTATTGTTCACGGCAGTCTGCCAAATGACCGCGGTGTTATCGAGGCACCGATAGGCCGCAGCGACAAAGATCGCAAAAAGCAGGCTGTGACAGCAAAAGGCAAGCCTGCTGTAACACATTTTCAGGTTGTGGAACGTTTTGGCGATTATACTTTGGTCAGACTGACTTTAGAGACCGGAAGAACCCATCAGATTCGTGTTCACATGGCCTATATCGGCCATCCAGTGGCAGGAGATCCGCTTTATGCTCCTAAGAAAACCCTCAAAGGACAGGGACAGTTTCTTCATGCGGAAACCCTGGCCTTTACTCATCCTGTCACAGGTCAATTAATGCGCTTTACTGCAGAAGTGCCGGCAGTTTTCCAAGAGACCTTAGATCAGCTGCGCCGTTAGTTAAGCTAATACTCAATAAAAATCAAAAATAGACTAGGCGACAAGTTGCAGGTTGTAATTAGGTAGGGTAAAGTGATATAGCCAGGTTGTAGACAAACTCTATAGTTAGCATTTCACAAGCACACACATCTTAGGATAATATCAATTCACAATCTATAAGATAAATAGACGAATGAAACGATCCTGTCCCAGATACTTTCCGCTGTAGCAAAAACGCCAGAAACGAGTGATTTCTGGCGTTCGGAGATTTTGAGACTTGGGCTCAAAATCTTAATTGAATACGGGCTGCAGATTGTGGCAAAAAGATGAGTCCGCCTAGAATCTTAACGATTTCGCGGCGCACTCCCTATTTTGCCTTTATCCGCAGACGTCCTTTGTATCTTGAACTTAGGTATGAAATTCCAAAGGAAGTTGCTACCTAAGGAAAGTATCGTAACACAATAGTTCTTTTAATAAAAATTGACTTTTTCTTCAGTCTGAGAGTTTTAATTTTCAAGAGTATAAAATAAAAATCAGAGCAGCAGCCAGCAGCACATGTTTGTCCGGCTTTTTTTGAGTTAACAGTTTATCGCGGTAGATTTTGCAAGTTTTTGTTACAATAAAACCATGAAAAAATCCAATCCCTTAAAAACAGAAACCAAACTGAAGTATGTCCGCATGTTTTTACGCATAGTTACCTGGCTGGTAATTTTAGCGATGATCCTTTTGACCATTCATCTCTATAATAAGGGTTATCTGACAGACGTTCAAAAACTGCGTGCCGCCATGAAAGGTTATGGTACTTGGAGTCCAGTGATTTTTATTTTGCTGCAGATTATTCAGGTGGCTATTCCGATTTTGCCGGGCGGCGTTTCTACTTTGGCGGGAGTTCTTATTTTTGGTCCTGTTTGGGGCTTTATTTGGAATTATATTGGCATTTGTACCGGTTCTGTTTTAGGATTTCATATTGCTAAACGGTTCGGGCGGCCTGCTTTGGAGGCTTTCTTTAGTCCTAAGCTCCTTGAAAGCTATGAACATCGTACTAATTCGGACAGTAAATTTGCCAAATATTTCGCCTGGGCTATCTTTTTACCGATTGCGCCAGATGATTTGCTCTGCTATCTTGCCGGGACAACCAGCATGACTTACAAACAGTTTATAACCATCATACTATTGGGAAAGCCAGCGGCAATTTTGGCATATAGTATGGGCTTAACGACCATTTTGTCAAAATTATTCGGTCTGGGCTGAGCTTAGTCTGTCTTACTGACAAAAAATATGGCTGATGCTTGAAAAATAAAAGCAGTATGTTATAATAAATAAAATGAATATTCCTTTAACACTGTCCCGTGAGGCAGGCAAGGAGCAGACAGAAAAAAAGTGTAGGGAAAACTATACTTATATTTCGTGAAATCTCCTTGTTCAAGGAGATTTTTTCTTATTTTTTAAAGAAAGGCTTTCTATGAAAACAAAAGAAATTGTTGACGGTGTCACTATGAAGCGTGCTATCACACGCATTACTTACGAAATTATTGAGCGCAACAAAAGCCTTGATAAGATTGTGTTAGCAGGTATTAAGACCCGCGGTGTTTTTATCGCCCGCCGCATTCAGGAGCGTCTTAAGCAGATTGAGGGCATTGATGTGCCGTTTGGGCAGCTTGATATCAAGCCTTTTCGCGATGATATCAAAATCGAAGAAGACACTACTGATATGGCAATTGACATTACAGACCGTGATGTGATTTTGGTAGATGATGTGCTCTATACGGGCCGCACCATTCGTGCTGCAATTGATAATCTGGTCAGTCTTGGACGTCCGGCTCGAGTGAGTTTGGCTGTTTTAGTAGATAGAGGTCACCGCGAACTGCCTATTCGTGCGGATTACGTCGGGAAAAATATTCCAACCAGTAGCTCAGAAGAAATTGTTGTTAATATGACAGAAATTGATGGCAAAGATAATGTTTTGCTGCTTGCTAAAGAAGATTAATTGATTTCAGTTTGCTGGCAGAAGATTTGAATGCTGAAGGTTAAACAGTGCATATTTCATTTTTCTCAGAAAAGGACAGGATTTAAATGGTAGTAACAGACGGTGCCGTATCACTGAAGCATTTAGTTAGTATGGAAATTCTATCCAACGAAGAAGTGCTTGGTTTAATTAAAAGAGGCTTGGCTTTCAAGGAAAAAAAAGTTCATTTTTCACTAGACAGGCAGTATTTTGCAGCTAATTTGTTTTTTGAGTCATCCACACGAACTCATAAGTCTTTTGAAGTAGCAGAGAAAAAATTGGGACTGGATGTTATTGAATTTGATGCTAAAACCAGTTCTGTCAATAAGGGAGAAACACTCTATGATACGATTTTGACCATGAGTGCCCTAGGTGTTGATATCTGTGTGGTCCGCCATTCACAGGATGATTATTATAAGGAGCTGATTGACAGCCGGACAATTCAAACCTCCATCGTTAACGGTGGAGACGGATCTGGCCAGCATCCCAGCCAATGTCTGCTGGATTTGATGACCATTTATGATGAATTTGGTTCATTTGAAAATCTCAAGATTGCTATTGCAGGGGACATTACTCATTCGCGTGTGGCTAAATCCAACATGCAGATTCTTAAACGTCTGGGAGCTCAGATTTATTTTTCAGGGCCTGAAGAATGGTACTCTTCTGAGTTTGATGTTTACGGCAAGTATGTTGCCATTGATGATATTGTTGATCAGGTGGATGTTCTCATGCTGCTGCGCATTCAGCACGAGCGGCATGACGGACAGGGCAGTTTTTCCAAAGAAACCTATCATGAACACTATGGTTTGACTAAGGAACGCTATGATCAGCTGAAAAGTTCTGCTATTATTATGCATCCTGCCCCGGTTAACCGTGATGTGGAGATTGCTGACAGTTTAGTGGAAGCTCCTAAGTCACGCATTGTGGCTCAGATGCAAAATGGTGTTTTTGTCAGAATGGCTATTCTTGAAGCCATTCTTAAGGGCAAAACGTAATGAACCTTTAATGAGGAATGTAAAAGACAGAAAAATTTCAGTCAGCCGTTTTTACTAAGCAGCCGCAATGACTAAAGTGAAAACGTGCTGATCTTACTGAAAGGTAAAAATATGGGAAAGAGACTTTTAATTTTAGAAGACGGAACAATTTTTGAAGGACAGGCCTTTGGGGCAGATCTCGATGTAACAGGAGAGATTGTCTTTAATACTGGTATGACTGGCTATCAAGAATCTATCACTGACCAATCTTACAACGGTCAAATCTTGACGTTCACTTATCCGCTGGTCGGCAATTACGGTATTAACCGCGATGATTATGAAAGTATTGCACCGACCTGCAAAGGAGTGGTCGTTTCGGAAAATACCCGCAGGGCAAGCAACTGGCGCAAACAGATGACCTTGGATGAATTTTTGAAGGCTAAAAATATTCCAGGAATTGCAGGTATTGATACTCGTGCACTGACGAAAATTATCCGTCATCACGGAACAATGAAAGCTACTCTTACTAGCGGCGGAGACCAGTTGACCCATGTGCAGGATCAGCTGCGGGCTACTGTTCTTCCGACAAATAATATCGAACAAGTATCAACTAAGACAGCTTATCCGGCTCCAGGTATCGGTAAAAATATTGTTCTTGTTGATTTTGGTCTCAAGCATTCTATTTTACGTGAATTTTCAAAGCGCAACTGCAATGTGACAGTTGTTCCATACAATACAACAGCTCAGGAAATTCTTAATTTGAATCCAGACGGAGTTATGTTGTCCAACGGTCCCGGCAATCCAAAAGATGTTCCAGAGGCCTTGGATATGATTCGCGGTATTCAAGGGAAAATCCCAATTTTTGGAATTTGTATGGGGCATCAGCTCTTTAGTTTGGCTAATGGTGCTAGTACTTACAAGATGAAATTTGGCCATCGTGGCTTCAATCATGCAGTACGTGAAATTGCTACAGGACGGATTGATTTTACCAGTCAAAATCACGGCTATGCTGTTGAACGCGAGAGTTTGCCGGAAGAATTAATTATCACGCATGAAGAAATCAATGATAAATCTATTGAAGGAGTGCGCCATCGCTATTATCCGGCCTTTTCGGTTCAGTATCATCCGGATGCTGCACCTGGGCCGCATGATGCCAGCTATCTTTTTGATGAGTTTTTAGAATTGATTGATGCCTTTCAATTGGAAAAGCGCAGTAAGTAATCGTTGATAAATCCTGAAGGGCGACAAATAGAAAGGAGAAGGTACAGCTGTTCGTAAAAGCAGATGAGTAAATTTGCAAATCGAACACGCCACGAGGTTTTGGAAAAAAGATAAATGACCTCCTAGGTGCTTTTTGCATCAGTGTCAGTTTTCCTATTTTCCTGTGCTTCGTTAAGGGCGTTTGTATCATAATTTATGCCAAAACGTACAGATATTAATAAAATCATGGTGATTGGTTCTGGTCCGATTATTATCGGTCAAGCAGCTGAATTTGACTATGCAGGGACACAGGCCTGTCTTGCTCTCAAAGAAGAAGGCTACAGTGTTGTGCTTGTCAATTCTAATCCGGCTACTATTATGACGGACAAGGAAATCGCAGACAGCGTTTATATCGAACCCATTACCATTGAATTTGTAACGCGCATCCTGAGAAAAGAACGGCCGGATGCTTTGCTGCCAACTCTTGGCGGACAAACAGGTCTCAATATGGCTATGGAACTGTCCAGAGCTGGTATTTTGGATGAACTGGGTGTCGAACTCCTAGGAACCAAGCTGTCTGCCATTGATCAGGCTGAGGACCGTGACCTCTTTAAGCAGCTGATGGAAGATTTAAAACAGCCCATTCCTGAATCTGATATTGTCAATAGTGTTGAAGAAGCAGTGGCTTTTGCCAATGAAATCGGTTATCCTGTCATTGTTCGACCAGCCTTTACCTTAGGAGGCACTGGTGGCGGTATGTGTGCCGATGAGGCTGAACTTAGAGAAATTGCCGAGAATGGCCTCAAGCTCTCACCAGTAACCCAGTGCTTGATTGAACGCTCCATCGCTGGTTTTAAGGAAATCGAATACGAAGTGATGCGCGATGCGGCAGACAACGCTCTTGTTGTTTGTAACATGGAGAATTTCGATCCTGTTGGTATTCATACAGGGGATTCAATCGTTTTTGCGCCAACACAAACATTGTCAGACATCGAAAATCAGATGCTGCGCGATGCCAGCCTTAACATTATCCGTGCTCTAAAAATCGAAGGTGGCTGTAATGTTCAATTGGCGCTGGATCCAAATAGCTTTAAGTACTATGTCATTGAGGTTAACCCGCGCGTGTCCAGATCCTCAGCTTTAGCTTCCAAAGCTACTGGTTATCCCATTGCTAAATTAGCTGCAAAGATTGCTGTCGGTTTGACCCTTGATGAAATGATTAATCCGGTTACTGGCACTACCTATGCTATGTTTGAACCCGCTCTTGATTACGTGGTGGCCAAAATTCCGCGTTTTCCATTTGATAAATTTGAGCATGGTGAACGCCGTCTGGGAACCCAGATGAAGGCTACCGGTGAAGTCATGGCTATCGGCCGCAATATTGAAGAAAGTCTTTTGAAGGCCTGCCGTTCACTGGAAATTGGTGTTTATCACAATGAAATGCCTGAACTTTCTGATGTCAGTGACGATGCCCTAGTAGCAAAAATTGTTAAAGCTCAAGACGATCGTCTCTTCTATCTTTCAGAGGCTGTTCGCAGGGGTTATACCATTGAAGAGTTGTCAGATTTGACAAAGATTGACATCTTCTTCCTTGACAAATTGCTGCATATCTATGAAATTGAGCAGGCCTTGGCAAACCATATCAAGGATCCTGATGTACTTAGGGAAGCTAAGCGCAATGGCTTTGCAGACCGTAAGATTGCCGATATCTGGAAGATGTCAGCTGAGGATGTCCGTCAGTTCCGCTTGGAACAAAAAATCATTCCTGTTTATAAAATGGTTGATACCTGTGCTGCCGAATTTGAATCGGCAACGCCTTATTTCTATTCAACCTATGAGTGGGAAAATGAATCCATCAAATCAGAAAAAGAATCTGTTCTTGTCCTTGGTTCAGGTCCGATTCGGATTGGTCAGGGCGTGGAATTTGACTATGCTACCGTTCATTCTGTAAAAGCTATTCAGGCTGCTGGCTATGAAGCTATTATCATGAATTCCAATCCGGAAACAGTATCAACGGACTTCTCAGTCTCAGATAAGCTCTATTTTGAACCTTTGACTTTTGAAGACGTTATGAACGTTATTGAGTTGGAACAGCCTAAGGGTGTCATCGTTCAGTTTGGCGGTCAGACAGCTATTAATTTGGCTGAACCTTTGTCTAAAGCTGGTGTGACAATCTTGGGAACACAGGTAGCTGACCTTGACCGTGCTGAAGACCGTGATCTCTTCGAACAGGCCTTGAAAGATTTGGAAATTCCTCAGCCGCCCGGTCAAACAGCGACGAATGAGGAAGAAGCTCTTGCATCTGCTCGTAAAATTGGCTTCCCTGTTCTTGTGCGCCCATCTTATGTTTTGGGCGGCCGCGCTATGGAAATCGTTGAAAACGAAGACGATTTACGTTCCTACATGCGGACAGCAGTTAAGGCTAGTCCAGATCATCCGGTTCTGGTTGATTCTTATTTGGTTGGCCGCGAGTGTGAAGTTGATGCCATTTCTGATGGTAAAAATGTCCTTATTCCAGGAATTATGGAACATATCGAGCGTGCTGGAGTCCATTCCGGAGATTCGATGGCTGTCTACCCGCCTCAGACGCTTTCAAAAGAAATTCAGGAAACAATTGCTGACTACACCAAACGTTTAGCTATCGGTCTTAACTGTATCGGTATGATGAATATCCAATTTGTCATTAAAGACGAAACAGTTTATGTTATTGAGGTCAATCCTCGTGCCAGCCGGACAGTTCCTTTCTTGTCCAAAGTTACTGATATTCCTATGGCACAAGTAGCAACCAAGTTGATTTTAGGTCGCAGCTTGTCTGAACTTGGCTATGAGGACGGACTTTATCCGGAGAGTCATAGTGTCCATGTTAAAGCCCCTGTCTTTTCCTTTACCAAGTTAGCCAAAGTTGATAGTCTTCTGGGACCTGAAATGAAGTCCACAGGTGAAGTAATGGGAACAGACTCAACTCTTGAAAAAGCTCTTTATAAAGCTTTTGAAGCTTCTTATTTCCACCTTCCGTCTTTCGGAAATGTCATTTTTACCATTGCTGATGATACAAAAGAAGAAGCCTTGGATTTGGCTCGCCGCTTTTCTAACATCGGTTACAGCATTCTTGCAACACAAGGCACTGCTAAATTTTTTGCAGAGCATAATGTAGAAGCTTTGGTTGTCAATAAACTTGGAGAAGATGACAGCAATGATATCCCAGCTTTTGTTCGGGCAGGAAAAGTTCAAGCCATTATCAATACGGTCGGCAATAAACGGACGTTTGATGAAGATGGCGCCACTATTCGTAGTTCTGCTATCGAACATGGAGTACCGCTTTTTACAGCCTTAGACACAGCAGCTGCTATGGTTCGAGTTCTTGAGAGCCGAGGCTTTATGACGCAGGCCATTTAAGCAAGGAAAGCAGCACAGTTGAGATTTTATTTATCAGATAATTTTTATATGAACTTTGAAATAAAAGAGTGAAATCAATAATCTTACTTTGAATAGTGATTTGATTTCACTCTTTTTCTTTTTATTGCTAGAAAAGACTTGACATTAGCCAATAAAGGTTGTATATTTGTATTATAAAGTTAGAACAATAATGCTTATTAAAATTTGCCTAACAATCTTACATTTTTGTAAGATTATTTGGTAAAAGTGTAAGACTTTTAAGTTGGCTTTGCGGTATGATAAGGACACAGGAGGAGAAGTTTATGTCCAAGAGAAGGGAAAAAATGACCAAAAAGAAAAAGGGCTGGATTATTGCCAGCAGTTTTGTAGCTGTTATCATTTTGCTGGGTTTGATTTGGGTTAAATTGCAGCAGTCAAGCCAGATAGATTCAGAAAATGTCGGTTACCAGACTGTTAAGGTAAAAGAAGGTACTATTGCCTCATCAACCTTGCTCTCTGGAACAATCAAACCTGAATCAGAGCAATATGTCTATTATGATAGCAGTAAAGGAAGCAATCCCAAAGTAATGGTAGCTGCCGGAGATCAAGTTACTGCCGGACAGCAATTAGTACAGTACGATACAGGAGAAGCTCAGGCAGCCTATGATCAAGCTGTTAGAAATCTCAATAAAGTTAATCGTCAGATTACAAATTTCCAAACTTATGGTATCGCCCCTTCAGCAGACAGCTCAGCTGATAACAGTGCTAGTCCTGCCAGTCCTGCCACAGGAGGAACTGATGCTTCTGGTAGCAATTCTGGCGTGGTAGGCAGCAGTTCAACAAATAATGCTGCTTCGCTTGTACCAACGAATTCAACAACTTATAATCAACAGTTGCAGGATTTATATGATGCCCAGGCCAGTGCACAGGATGAGGTTAACAAAGCTCAGGCTGCTCTTGATAGAACTTCTGTTAACAGCGAGGTAACCGGAACAGTGGCTGAAGTTAACAATGATGTTGACCCTTCCGGTAAGACCAGCAAAGCTTTGGTTCATGTAACCAGTGAGGGGAAATTAAAAGTTCAGGGCACTTTGACAGAGTATGATCTAGCTAACATCAAGGTTGGACAAGCAATTAAAATCAAGTCTAAAGTTTATAAAAATAAGGAGTGGGATGGAAAAATTTCTTACATTTCAAATTATCCTACTCAATCAGGTCAAGGCCAGTCCCAAGGTTCAGAGTCACCTAGCGGCGGTTCATCTTCCAGCGCAGCTACTTATGAATACAAAGCAGATATTGACAGTGATTTGGGGGATTTAAAGCAAGGCTTTACGGTATCTGTAGAAGTTGTTAATGGTAATAAGAGCCTCATCATTCCTACTTCAGCGCTAGTTTCTAAAAACGAGAAAAACTATGTTTGGATTTACGACAAATCGAATTCCCGAGTGTTGAAAAAAGAGGTTGCTGCAGGCAATGCCGATGCCAAATCACAGGAAATTTCTTCTGGTCTTAAAAAAGGACAGGTTATCATTGCAAATCCAGATAAGGGTCTAAAAGAAGGTAAGAAAATTGACAAACCTTCTGCAAAAAGCAGCAAGGACAGTGAGAAGGGGTGAGATGTATGAGTGATAAAAAAGGACTCATTCACCTTAAAGGCATCACTAAAAGCTACCGTAATGGGAATCAGGAACTGCAAGTTCTAAAAGGAATAGATCTGACAGTTAATGAAGGAGACTTTCTTGCCATTATGGGACCGTCCGGCTCTGGAAAATCAACGCTGATGAATATTATCGGACTTTTGGATAAGGCGACAGATGGAGCCTATTCTTTGTCGGATCAGGCTATTGAAAAACTAAATCAAAATGAGCTGGCACGTGTCCGAAACGAAGAGATTGGCTTTGTTTTTCAGCAATTCTTTCTTTTGTCTAAACTTAACGCACAGGATAATGTTGAACTACCTCTCATTTATGCAGGAGTATCGGCTTCCAAGCGACATCAATTAGCGCAGCAATTCTTAGAAAAAGTTGAATTGGCTGACAGGCGCAAGCACCTGCCATCAGAGCTTTCTGGGGGACAAAAACAGCGCGTTGCAATCGCACGGGCCTTGGTTAATAATCCTTCTATTATCTTGGCAGATGAACCGACAGGTGCTTTGGATACCAAGACCAGCAACCAAATTATGGAATTGCTGACGCAGCTCAATCGTGAAGGAAAAACAATTATCATGGTAACCCATGAACCCGAAATTGCTGATTATGCGACTCGTAAGATTGTTATCCGTGATGGTGAAATTACTTTAGATACGACTGAAAGTGTCCGTATTGATTAAGGGAGGAAATTTATGCAAAATTGGAAATTTGCCCTTAGTTCAATTATGGGGCACAAGATGCGTTCATTTTTAACGATGCTGGGGGTTATCATCGGGGTGACTGCTGTTTCTGTTGTTATGGCCATGGGAACAGGGATGCGCCATTATATTACAGAACAGGCAACTAAATATCAGCACGATGTGCAGATTTACTATACGTCAAAGGATGAGGATGAACAGGAGCAGTATTATAATCTAAATCAGTCGCAGAAAAATGCACCTAAAATTAAAGAAGAGTGGCTCCAGACGATTGTAAAAGATGTTGACGGAATCAGTAACTATTATGTAACTAACACAACTTCGAGCAATGTTCTTTACAATAATAAAAAAGGAAAACAGGTTACTCTTACTGGCGTCAGTCAAAGTTATTTTGATGTTAAAGGCTATAAAGTTATAGCTGGGCGTCAGCTTAATACCAGTGATTATAGGAATTTTTCAAGATTCATCATGATTGATGAGGTTTTGGCAGGAAAACTATTCTCCAGTCCTGAAGAGGCTCTTAATAAGATTATTGAGGTTGGCGATAAAAAATACCGTGTTGTTGGGGTTTACAAGGATCCTGATGCCGGTTCGTCCGTCTATGGGATAAATTCAGATGGAAATGCTATTTTAACCAATAGCCAGCTATCTTCTGAGTTTGGCGTTGATGAAATCAGCAATATCTATGTGCATGTTCCCAATGCCAGCGAGTCTTCAAAGGTTGGAAAAGAAGCCGCTAAGCGATTGACTGAGTTTTCTAATGCTTCAAATGGTCATTATACGATGTTTGATATCAGCAAAGAATTAGCCAGTGTCCAGTCGCAAGTTACTGCCATTACATTATTTATAGGTATTATTGGCGGGACATCGCTCTTGGTTGGTGGTATAGGTGTCATGAATATTATGCTAGTATCAGTGACAGAGCGTACTCGGGAAATCGGCTTGCGTAAGGCTCTGGGGGCTACACGCCGTAATATTTTGACGCAGTTTTTGATCGAATCCATTGTACTGACCTTAATCGGCGGTTTCATTGGTTTGCTCTGCGCTTATGGTTTGACCAATGTTTTGGCAAGTTCAGAAGGTCTGGTTAATGCTATCGGCAAACCTGTCATTGCCTTGAATACGGTGCTGGTCAGTATCGCTTTCTCAGTCTTTATCGGTGTCATCTTTGGTATTTTACCAGCCAATAAGGCAAGTAAATTAGATCCGATTGAAGCTTTGAGGTATGAATAAAAAGAAATCAGAAAAGACTAGGATTTTTATCCACATGCTTTACAAATATAACTAAAAAGAATGGTGTCTAGATTGACTATTATTTCTAGGCATCATTCTTTTATTATGGCGTTTTAGTTATTTTTGAATAAATCAATTGACAGGAGCTAAATTGTTTAGTAAGCAAAGGACAATGGTTGTTATCTGCCTTGATTACGATATATGTTGTAAATTAGAAAAACAGATACATTCTTAACTATAATTATCAAGAATATATGACTGTCAAGAAAAAAACTTGACAGTCTGATTTTTTGTGTTATAATAATAAAGTAGTTCATAGCGCAGCTATGCTCAAAATAAAAAAGAGAAAAGAGATTATTTCAAAATGGCAGTAAAAATCCGTTTAACTCGTATGGGTTCTAAAAAGAAACCTTTCTATCGTATCAATGTTGCAGATTCACGTTCACCGCGTGACGGTCGCTTCATCGAAACTGTTGGAACTTACAATCCACTTGTAGCTGAAAATCAAGTGACCCTTAAAGAAGATCGTATTCTTGAGTGGTTAGGCAATGGTGCTCAGCCATCAGATACTGTTCGTAACATCCTTTCAAAAGCTGGAATCATGAAAAAATTCCACGAAGCTAAATATTCAAAGAAATAAAGTAATTGCCTATGGATACCATTGAAAATCTGATTATCGCTATTGTGAAACCTTTGATTTCGCAACCAGATAATTTCACCATTAAAATTGAAGATACACCTGAGTTTTTGGAGTATCATCTTGACTTAGATTCTAGTGATATTGGCCGAATTATCGGTAAAAAAGGTCGCACCATCACAGCGATAAGATCGATTGTCTATTCGGTTCCAACTCAGGGTAAAAAAGTTAGACTTGTGATTGATGAAAAGTAGTAACAGCAGTTGCTGCTTTTTTATATAGAATTGTGAATTATTGGCTAAGATGATAAAATAAAAACAGTAATTTTTTTATTTGGAGAAGACATGACTTATTTTAATGTTGGAAAAATTGTCAATACTCAGGGACTTCAAGGAGAAGTCCGTGTATTATCTGTGACTGATTTTGCGGATGAACGCTTTAAAAAGGGAAGCTGCCTAGCTCTTTTTGATAAGCAAGATAACTTTGTCATGACGGTTGAAATTGCCAGTCACCGCAAGCACAAAAATTTTGATATTGTTAAATTTAAGGGACTCTATCATATTAATGATGTTGAAAAGTATCGCGATTTTACCCTTAAAGTAGCGAAAGAGGATTTGACGGATTTAGAAGATGGTGAATTTTATTATCATGAAATCATTGGGCTTGAGGTTTATGAGAATGATATCTTGCTAGGGAAGGTCAAGGAAATTTTACAGCCTGGTGCTAATGATGTTTGGGTTGTTCAGCGTAAAGGGAAAAGAGACCTGCTCCTGCCCTACATTCCCTCAGTGATTTTAAATGTTGATGTGCCCAATGGCCGTATTGATGTCAATGTTTTGGAAGGATTAGACGATGAAAATTGATATTCTGACGCTCTTTCCAGAGATGTTTGCTCCTTTGGAGCACTCGATTGTCGGCAAGGCGCAGGAAAAAGGGCTCTTAGATATTACCTATCATAATTTTCGTGAAAATGCAAAGAAGGCTCGTCATGTAGATGATGAACCCTATGGTGGCGGTCAGGGCATGCTTTTGCGAGCTCAGCCTATTTTTGATACTTTTGATAAGATCGAATCCAAGAATGCGCGTGTCCTGCTTTTAGACCCGGCAGGGCGACAGTTCAGCCAGTCTTATGCTGAAGAGTTATCTCAAGAAGAAGAGCTTGTCTTTATCTGCGGTCACTATGAAGGCTATGATGAGCGCATTAAAAGTTTGGTGACGGATGAAGTATCTTTGGGAGACTTTGTTTTAACGGGCGGTGAGCTGGCTGCTATGACCATTATTGATGCGACCGTTAGACTGATTCCTGAGGTTATCGGTAAGGAAGCCAGTCATCAAGATGACAGCTTCTCATCTGGCCTTTTGGAATATCCTCAGTATACGCGCCCTTATGAATATCGGGGAATGAAGGTACCTGACGTTCTAATGAGCGGCCATCATGAAAATATTCGCCGTTGGCGCTTAGAGCAAAGTTTGCGCAAAACCTGGGAACGCAGACCTGATTTGCTGGAGCATTATCATTTTACCGAAGAAGAGAAGCAGCTTTTAGAAAAAATAAAGAGTGAGGGACTGAGCTGACCTTGATGCCTGCTTGGAAAGTTTGTTTCCTGCTCTTTTTGTCTGCTTGCTTTCAATTGTGCTATAATGGAATTACTTTGTTTATGGAGGAAGAAAAATTGACATCTGAACAAGATATTTTTGATATAACTATTATTGGTGGCGGTCCTGTCGGCCTTTTTACAGCTTTTTATGCTGGTTTGCGGGATATGCGGGTCAAAATCATTGAAAGTCTATCTGAACTAGGTGGCCAACCTGCTGTTTTGTATCCAGAAAAAGTAATCTACGATATTCCTGGCTTTCCGGCAATTACGGGAGCCGATTTGGTGGACAATCTGATTGAGCAGTTGGGGCGTTTTAAAGATAAAACTAGTATTTGCCTGAAAGAAGAAGTTAAGACTTTTGAAAGAAAGAACGATATGTTTACCATTGAGACCAATAAAGGTCAGCATTTTTCAAAAGCCATTATTATCGCCTGCGGAAATGGAGCTTTTGCACCGCGTCGGCTTGGTCTTGACAATGAGGAACTCTATGCTGATCAGAATATTTGTTACAATGTTCATAAGTTAGACCAGTTTGCTGGTAAAAAAGTTGTCATTTGCGGCGGTGGTGACTCTGCTGTTGACTGGGCTAATGCACTGGATAAAATCGCTGAGAGTGTTACCTTAGTGCATCGCCGTGATGCCTTTCGTGCTCATGAACACAGTGTGGAAGTCTTAAAGTCTTCTAGTGTTAATATTGTGACGCCTTATGTGCCTCTTGAGTTAAAAGGGGATGGGGAAAAAGTTCAAAGTCTTGTTATTCAAAAAGCAAAATCAGATGATACTTTGGAATTGCCGCTTGATGATCTCATTGTTAGTTTTGGCTTTTCAACATCCAATAAAAATCTTAAAAATTGGAATCTTGATCATAAGCGCTCCAGTATCAATGTATCTCCAGTCTTTCAAACCAGCCAGGAAGGTGTCTATGCTATTGGCGATGCAGCACAATATGAAGGCAAAGCTGATTTGATAGCGACTGGCTTTGGTGAAGCTCCTACAGCAGTGAATCAGGCTATCCACTACATTTACCCAGAACGTGATAATCGTGTGGTTCATTCTACCTCATTGATTGATAAAAAAGTCTGAAAAGCTAAGGCAGGACAGACAAGCTCAAGTGACGAATAACAAAAAGAAAAACGGGTAAGGAGTCTCGATCCTAACTTTTGAGCCTCCTTTCCCGTTTTTTGTTTTTAAGGACTGATCAGCTGTCAGTTTAGATAATGATGGAAACTTAAATTAAGTCAGATTCTCTCATTTATTGGATTAAAGGCTTTTGGCTGAAAACAAATGATAGCAAGGGACTTGAAGTTACTGGGGATTCTTGTTTTATTACTTTTTAATGACATTTAATGATTTTTTGTTACTTTTTGGAAGAATTTGGCAGAAATTGCTTGACAGATGTTTTGTAGGAATATATAATAGCAGGTGTAAACGATTACAACAGGAGGTGAGGTCATATTTTAAAATCTAAACGTAAGCAGATTATCATGGAAAAGCTGTCGCAGGAAAATTTTGTAACCTTGGAATTTCTTGTCAATATTCTTGATACATCCGAATCCACTGTTCGCAGGGATTTAGATGAATTAGCAAGTGAGAAAAAGCTGCACCGGGTTCATGGCGGAGCTGAAAAAAACCATCCCTTGCAAGAAGAAGAAACGATGTTGCAAAAATCTATCAAAAACGTTCAAGCTAAGCAGGCTATTGTTCGAAAAGCAACTGAGATGATTTCTGCCGGTGATGTGATTTTTATTGATGCTGGAACAACGACTGAACTGCTCTTAGATAAATTGCAGCAGGAAGGTTTGACTGTGGTGACAAATTCCATTCACCATGCTGCTAAATTGGTGGAAAAAAACATTAATACTTTGATTATCGGAGGTTATGTCAAAAATTCAACAGATGCCAGCATTGGTCAGTTTGCGATTAATCAACTCAGTCAGCTGAATTTTGATAAGGCCTTCATTGGCATGAATGGTGTTGATTTGCATTTCTTGACAACTCCTGATACAGAAGAAGCAGCTATCAAAAAAACAGTCATTGACAATGCTCAAACAACCTATGCTTTGGTGGATGCTTCAAAGATGGGGCAGACCTCATTTGTTAAAGTTGATCGGCTGGAAGCAGTGACTATTATCACTAATAAATCGGACAGCCGTATGTTAAAAGAAACAAAGAAAAAAACGAAGGTGATTGAAGTATGATTTATACCGTAACCCTCAATCCCTCCATTGACTTTATCGTTCGTATTGATACTGTAAAAATCGGCAGTGTTAATCGTATGGACAGTGACGATAAATTTGTCGGTGGCAAGGGGATTAATGTCAGCCGTATCTTGCAGCGCTTAGGACAGGATAATACTGCAACAGGTTTTATTGGCGGCTTTACCGGCAGATTTGTCGAAGAAGGCTTAACTGCTGAAGGCATCAAGACTGATTTTATTCATGTTGATCAGGACACACGAATCAATGTTAAAATCAAGGCTGATGAAGAAACTGAAATCAACGGGACAGGACCTGTTATAAGCGATGAGCAAGTAGAAGCTTTGGAAGCTGTTTTAAGCCGTCTCTCTGCAGAAGATACGGTAGTGTTTGCTGGAAGTGCCCCGGCTAATCTGGGCAATCAGATTTACAAGCGTTTGATTCCACTTGTCAGACAGACCGGCGCTCAAATCGTTTGTGATTTTGAGGGACAAACCCTGCTTGATGCTCTTGCTTATCAGCCGCTCTTGGTCAAACCCAATAACCATGAGCTGGAAGCTATTTTCAATGTTGAGCTGAAAGGTTTGGATGATGTTGAAAAATATGCGCGTGAGATTTTGGCCAAAGGAGCACAAAATGTCATCATCTCGATGGCAGGTGACGGCGCTTTATTGGTAACACCGGAGGCAGCTTATTTTGCTAAACCGATTAAGGGACAGGTAAAGAACTCTGTCGGTGCCGGGGATTCCATGGTTGCAGGTTTTACAGGTGAATTTGTCAAGACAGCAGATCCTGTCGAAGCCCTCAAATGGGGAGTTGCCTGCGGCACGGCAACAGCTTTTTCAGATGATTTAGCCAGTATTGATTTTATAAAGGAAACTTACAAAAAAGTAGAGGTAGAAAAAAGATGAAAATTCAGGACTTACTGAACAAAGACGTGATGTTGCTTGATCTTCAGGCAACTACTAAGGAAGCTGTGATTGATGAGATGGTTTCAAAGCTGAGCGAAAAAGGTATCGTTACCGATTTTGATACTTTTAAAGCTGGTATCATGAACCGTGAAGCACAGACTTCAACAGGGCTTGGTGATGGTATTGCCATGCCTCACAGCAAGAATGCAGCTGTTAAGGAAGCGACTGTTCTCTTTGCTAAATCTAATAAAGGCGTTGACTACGAAGCCCTTGACGGTGCACCGGTTGATCTTTTCTTCATGATTGCTGCACCGGACGGTGCCAATGATACGCACTTGGCTGCCTTGGCTGAATTGTCACAATACCTTTTAAAAGATGGATTTGCTGATAAATTGCGTCAAGTAACCACTCCTGATGATGTTATTGCTCTCTTTAATGAAACCGAAGAAGAAAAGAAAGAAGAAGCACCCGCTGCACCGGCGGCCGACAATCAAGATTTTATCGTGGCTGTAACAGCTTGTACAACTGGGATTGCCCACACTTATATGGCAGAAGAAGCCCTTAAGAAACAAGCTGCTGAAATGGGCCTTGCTATTAAGGTTGAAACAAACGGTGCCTCCGGTGTCGGCAATAAACTGACTGCTGATGACATTAAGCGTGCTAAGGGTGTTATCATCGCAGCCGACAAGGCTGTTGAGATGGATCGTTTTGATGGCAAGCCTTTAATTTCGCGGCCAGTTGCAGAAGGTATTAAAAAACCAGAAGAACTAATTAACATTATCCTTGATGGTAAAGCTGAAGCTTATGTTGCAGCTGACAATACTGCAGTTAATGAAGCTTCAACTGCTGAAAAGCCAAGCTTGGGCGGAGCTTTCTACAAACACCTGATGAGTGGTGTTTCGCAAATGCTGCCATTTGTTATCGGCGGTGGTATCGCTATTGCCCTTGCCTTCTTGATTGATAATTTGATGGGAGTTCCTAAGGATCAGTTAGCTAATCTGGGATCTTATCATGAACTAGCTTCCCTTTTCAAGAATGTCGGTAATGCAGCCTTTGAATTTATGCTCCCAGTTTTAGCTGGTTATATTGCCTACTCTATTGCCGAAAAACCTGGTCTGGTTGCTGGTTTTGTTGCTGGATTTATTGCTAAATCTGGTTTGGCTTTCGGTAAAGTACCGTTTGCCAGCGGTGGTAAAGCAAGCTTAGCTTTAACAGGTATCCCTTCTGGTTTCTTGGGTGCCCTTGTAGGTGGTTTCCTTGCTGGTGGTGTTATCTTGCTTCTTAAGAAACTCTTAGCTGGGCTTCCACGCTCACTTGAAGGGGTTAAATCAATTCTCCTTTATCCTTTGTTGGGTGTTCTGGTAACTGGTTTCCTCATGCTCTTTGTGAATATTCCTATGGCCAGCATCAACACGGCTCTGAATACCTTCCTTGAAAATCTCTCAGGCAGCTCAGCTGTTTTGCTGGGACTCTTGGTTGGCGGCATGATGGCTGTTGATATGGGTGGTCCTGTTAACAAGGCAGCCTATGTATTTGGTACAGGTACACTGGCAGCAACTGTTTCCTCAGGTGGTTCTGTGGTTATGGCTTCTGTTATGGCCGGAGGTATGGTACCGCCGCTTGCAGTCTTTGTTGCTACGCTGCTCTTCAAAGATAAATTTACTAAAGAAGAACGCGATTCAGGATTGACTAACATTGTTATGGGACTTTCTTTCATCACTGAAGGAGCAATTCCATTTGGTGCAGCTGACCCAGCACGTGCCATTCCAAGTTTCGTTGTTGGTTCAGCTGTTACAGGTGCCTTGGTTGGTTTATCGGGCATTAAGCTAGTGGCCCCTCATGGCGGAATCTTTGTAATTGCTTTAACAAGTAATGCTCTTCTTTACCTTTTGTATATCATGATTGGTGCTGTTATTTCAGGTATTCTCTTTGGAATGCTTCGTAAGGCTAAATAAAAATAAAGAGCCTTAACAGTTCTGTCAATAATATATAAATGAGCCGGATGTTGTTCCGGCTTTTTTTGTGTTAGACTGCAATTTTTTGGACTATAGCAGCTGTGGATGTTCTTGTTATAGTTTTTAGCTATAACAGCCCCTACATATATAGTTTAAAACTATATAAAAGCATAAAAAGTTAGAAAGCTTAAAAACCTTGATTTATAGGGGAATATCTAGTATTATTTTAAACATAATTAAAAAATAGGTTATAGTTTTAAGGTGAAATAATGATTTGTCTTAATCTTATAACTAAGAGGAGAAGGATATGGTAAAAGTTTCTAGTTTAGGTTATCCGCGGTTGGGAGAAAACCGGGAATGGAAAAAGTTGATTGAGTCTTATTGGTCACAAAAAATTAATAAAGAAGAGTTGCTTGAAGGAGCAAAAGCTCTCCGCCTTGAATTTTTGAAAAAGCAGTTAAATGCAGGACTAGACTTGATTCCAGTAGGAGATTTTTCTCTTTATGACCATATCTTAGACTTGTCTGTACAGTTTAATATTATTCCCAAGCGCTTTGCCAAAGAGAAAGATATAAATCTAGATCTCTACTTTGCCATTGCGCGTGGCAGCAAGGAAAATGTCGCTTCTTCCATGAAGAAATGGTTTAATACTAATTATCATTATATTGTGCCTGAATGGTCCAAACAAAGGCCTAAACTCAACAATAGCCGTCTGTTGGATCTTTATTTGGAAGCAAGAGAGGTTGTAGGTGACAAAGCTAAGCCTGTTATTACTGGACCCATCACTTATGTGGCCCTTTCATCAGGTGTTGAGGATTTCACCGCTGCTGTCAAAAGTCTTTTGCCGCTTTATAAACAGGTTTTTACTGAACTGGTAGAAGCTGGTGCGGTTTATATCCAGATAGATGAGCCAATCTTTGTAACGGATGAAGGAGCTGATTACCTTGAGGCAGCAAAAGCTGTTTATGGCTATTTTGCCAAGGAAGTTCCTCAAGCTAAGTTTATTTTTCAGACTTATTTCGAGGCTTTAATTGATGCAGAAAGCCTCTCTCAGCTTCCCGTCGCAGCTTTCGGGCTTGATTTTGTCCATGGTTTGGAAGAAAATCTTGTAGCCCTAAAAACGGGACTTTTCAAGGATAAAGAAGTTTTTGTTGGTATAGTTGATGGCCGCAATGTCTGGAGCTCTGATTTTGTTAAGACGCAGGATCTTTTGCAACAGATTAGCGAAAAAACTGCTGAACTCACCCTGCAGCCTTCCTGCTCACTCTTGCATGTGCCTGTCACAACTAAGCATGAGACAACTTTAGATTCTATCCTGCTAAATGGCCTAGCTTTTGCTGATGAAAAATTGCAGGAAATTAAGCTTCTGGCTGAAAAGCTGGATGGCCAAGAAAGGCCTGCTTACAGGGAGCACATTTCCCATTTTGAAGCTCTTCAGGCCGCTGATTTCAGAAATGTTGAGTTGGAAAATCTTGAAGATGTAACGACTGAACGAAGCAGTAGTTTTGAAAAAAGACGTCAGCTGCAGCAGGAAAAATTGCATCTGCCGCTTTTGCCAACGACAACGATTGGTTCTTTCCCGCAGTCGCAGGAAATCCGACGGACGCGTCTGGCCTGGAAGCGCGGCAAGATAAGTGACGAAGACTATCAGGCCTTTATAAATGCAGAGATCGAACGCTGGATTCGCATTCAAGAAGACTTGGATCTTGATGTTTTAGTGCATGGCGAATTTGAGCGGGTTGATATGGTCGAATTCTTTGGTCAGCAGTTAGCAGGTTTTGCAACGACAAAACTGGGCTGGGTGCAGTCTTACGGTTCTCGGGCTGTTAAGCCGCCTATTATTTACGGGGATGTCCAGCATATAAAACCGTTGACTGTCCGTGAAACGGTTTATGCACAGAGTCTAACGGATCGGCCGGTCAAGGGAATGCTGACGGGACCGATTACCATTACCAACTGGTCTTTTGAACGGACAGATATTCCGCGCAGACAGCTTTTCGATCAAATTGGTCTGGCTATCAAAGATGAAATCAAGCTTCTGGAAGATGCTGGCATTGCTATTATCCAGGTTGATGAGGCAGCGCTCCGCGAAGGCCTGCCGCTGCGGAAAGCTAAGCAAAAAGCTTACCTTGATGATGCCGTTCGAGCCTTTCATATCGCGACATCGTCTGTCAAGGACGAAACGCAAATCCATACGCACATGTGCTATTCTAAATTTGATGAAATCATTGATTCCATTCGAGCTCTTGATGCGGATGTCATCTCTATTGAAACCAGCCGCAGCCATGGTGATATTATTAAATCTTTTGAGACGGCTACCTATCCGCTTGGTATTGGTCTGGGTGTCTATGATATCCACTCACCGCGTGTTCCAAGCAAGGAAGAAGTCATTGCTAATATTGAAAGGCCTTTGCATCAGCTGTCTCCTAAGCAGTTTTGGGTAAATCCAGACTGTGGCTTAAAAACTAGACAGGAAGCAGAAACCCTTGCTGCTCTTAAGGTTTTGGTTGCAGCGACTAAAGAAGTTCGACATAAATTAGGAAATTAAGACAAGGAGTGTGTTCATGTCCAGATTGCTAGACCGACTAAAAACAGATATTTTAGTGGCTGACGGTGCCATGGGCACCCTTCTTTATGCTGATGGTATAGAATCCTGCCACGACTATTATAATATTAGCCATCCTGAGCGAATTTCAGCTATTCATAGGGCTTATGTGGAAGCAGGAGCTGATATCATTCAAACCAATACTTATGGGGCTAAGCGTCACCGTCTTAAGAGTTTTGGCTATGACAATGAGGTTCGAAAGATAAATCAAGAAGCAGTTAAACTGGCTCGTCAGGCAGCTGGTCAAGACATCTTTGTTTTGGGTACTATCGGGGCTTCTAGGGGACTAAGACAGTGTGATTTGAGCCTTGAAGAAATCATAGCAGAAACCATAGAACAAGCACAGATTCTTTTGGAAACAGGACAAATAGATGGTTTGCTTTTGGAAACCTACTATGATATAGAAGAATTAGAAGCTGCTTTAAAAGCCATAAGACCGCTAACAGACTTGCCGCTGATAACAAATATTAGCCTCCATGAAGCTGGAATTACAGAAAATGGTCACCCTTTGGTAGAAGCTTTCAGCAATCTAGTCATGCTAGGAGCGGATGTTGTCGGTCTCAACTGCCATTTAGGACCTTATCACATGATTCAATCGCTCAAGCAGATACCGCTGTTTGCCCAAACTTATTTGTCTGTTTATCCTAATGCCAGTCTGCTGTCTTTTTCTAATGACGACGAAAATGGACGGTACCGTTTTAGTCAGAATGCTGATTATTTTGAATATTGTAGTAAACTTTTTGTGGAAGAAGGGGTGCGTTTAATCGGCGGTTGCTGCGGAACGACTCCTGAGCACATCAGGGCTATTAAGCGTGGTATTCGAGGTCTTAAGCCGATTGAACGTAAGGTGATTACGCCCTTGATCAGTCAAGAAGAATTGATTTATGAAGCGGAGAAAAAAGAAAGCCTAGTGGATAAGGTCAAAAAAGAAGTTACCATCATTGCTGAAATTGATCCGCCCAAAACTCTGGCTGTTGACAAATTTGTTGAGGGTGTCAAAGCTTTGGATAAAAAGGGAATTGCTGCTATTACACTGGCTGATAATTCGCTGGCCAGAGCGCGTATTTGCAACCTTAGTATGGCTTCTTTTCTAAAAGATGAGGTAACCACTCCTTTCTTGCTTCATTTGTCCTGCCGAGACCACAATATGATTGGCTTGCAGTCACGGCTTTTGGGAATGGATCTTTTAGGATTTGACCATATTCTTGCTATTACGGGCGATCCGTCAAAAATCGGTGATTTTCCAGGAGCTACCAGTGTTTACGATGCTACCAGCTTTAAATTATTATCCTTGATTAAGCAGCTCAACCAGGGTCAGGGCTACAGTGGTGCCAGTCTAAAAAAGGCAACTCATTTCACCGTGGCTGCAGCCTTCAATCCTAATGTTAAAAATCTAAGCAGAACAACTAGGTTGATTGAAAAGAAAATTGCATCTGGAGCTGATTATTTTATTACGCAGCCCATTTTCACTGATACAGTAATCCAAGAATTAAGCAAGGTTACCAAAGCTTATGAGCAGCCCTTCTTTATCGGTATTATGCCAATCACTTCTTATGAAAATGCTCTTTTTTTGCACAATGAGGTTCCCGGAATTGATTTATCAGAAGAGTTTTTAGCCAAGTTAGAAGCTGTTAGAGACGAAAAAGAGACTTGTCAAAAAGTAGCTTTGGCTGAAAGCAAGAAAATGATTGATTTAGCTCTAGAGTATTTCAAGGGTATTTATCTGATTACGCCTTTTTTGCGCTATGATTTGACAGTGGAATTGATTGAGTACATTCAGGAAAAAACAAAGAGCAAGATGGCAGAATCGCTTTCTGCAAATCGCTCTCGTACAGCCATCTAAAATAAACAGGGAAACTGCACCTAAAAAGTTACACTTACAGTCTAACTTTTTAGGTGCAGTTTCTTTTACCTTGAATCATCTATCTGTTTTTGAAAGCAGCCAAATAGATTTTCCAGACTGTTGGAAGAAATCATGATATAATAAAATCTGACAAATTAGTTTGATATGTACAGCTGACCTTTTAACGAATTTCAGAAGTAGGATAAATCAATGACCGATTATGCAAACTTTTATAAAAAATTAACCAGTCTCATTAGAACACGTCCTAAAATGGTGCAATTAGTCAAGTTGATTAATTATATTATTACACGAGGAATGCCGCTTGTTTATGCTGGATTGTTGTTTTATATCTGTTACAGCCAAGAAAGCTGGCAGGCTGTTCTTCCTTATATTTTAATTCCGGGGCTGTCTTTTGTCTTGTTATCACTAGTTAGGAAGTTTTTGAATCAGCCAAGACCCTATGAGGCTTGGGCAATTCATCCTTTGATTATAAAGAAGTCAAAGGGACAGTCTATGCCCAGCCGCCATGTTTTTTCGGCAACGGTTATCAGTGTCTGCATCTTGCACGAAAATCTTTTTTTGGGTCTGCTTTTGCTTTTGCTGTCTGCTTTACTGGCCTTGTGCCGAGTTTTAGGTGGTGTTCACTATCCCAAAGATGTTATTATCGGCTACCTCATTGGCCTTGCGGCGGGCAGTCTGCTGTTTTGGGGCTGACAGGTTTGATTATTCTGATTAAGGTTTAAGCAATAGCTGCGCTTCAAGCGGCTAAAAGAGCGGGACTGATAAGATCAATTTCTAAAGCAGAAATGATTTTGGTCCTGCTCTTTTTTTGTTACAATAGAAGCATGAAAAATTTTAATCAAGTCTATGCTAATCATGCAGAGCTGCCTTATTTTGCGCCGCAGTATCAGGAGGAGCTCCTAAAAAAGCCTGTCCCTAAACGAAATATGGTACGCACAGCAGAAGGTCTGCTGCCCGGCCATATTATCATGCTCTGGCGAATCAGCTTTGGCACCTATACCAATCAGTCTTCTCATCATAAGTATTTTTATACCAGCTATGGCATTGACGCTCAAAAAGAATTAGACTGGCTTCTTCAGGAAAACTATGTCAGGCTGAATACAGCTTTTGAGTCTCTCAAGCACTTGGCTATGCCAAAACTAAAAGAATTTTTACAGCTGCAGCATGTCAAGGGCCTGTCTAAAATGAAACGCCGCGATGTGGAGGAAGCTCTGGCCAAGGTTTATTCCAATGAGGAACTGGGAAGGCTGTTTGACCTTCGAGGTTATCAAATCACAGACAAAGGAAAGGCTGTTTTGGAACGGTATCCGGACATCGTTGCTAAGCATCCGCAAAAGAAATTCTGATAAGGGATTTCTTTAATTTTGTTTTTAAGTGTGCTATAATGAGTGGTAATGCAAAACAAGGAGAAAACAATGGAAATTGTACGTCAAAAAGAATTTGTTAATCAGTATCACTACGATGCTAGAAATTTAGAATGGGAGAAAGAAAATGGAACACCGGAAACGGATGTTGAAGTGACTTTTCAATTAGTGGAAAAAAATGAGGTATTAAACGAAACGACAGTTGTAGCTGTTTTGCAGTTTATGATTGTTCGCGAAGAGTTTGTTATCAGCGGTGTGCTGTCACAAATGGTTAAAATCAAAAACCGTCTGGTTAATCAGCCCAGTGAATTTTCACAGGAAGAAGTTGCCACTCTAGCAGCTCCTTTACTTGATATTTTGAAACGCATGACCTATGAAGTGACTGAAATTGCGCTGGATAGAGAAGGCGTTACACTGGAGTTCTAAAAGAGATGAAACTAGCTGTAATTACAGACTCATCGGTCTACCTTCCGGAAGACTTTGCGTCAAGCGGTAATCTTTTTATCCTTGACATTGAGATTGCAATTGAGGGGAAACCTTATGTTGAAGGCAAGAATCTGACCTTGGATGAGTTTTATGCCAAAATGGCAGCCTCCAAAGAGTTACCAACGACCAGTCAGCCTAGTTTGGCCGATCTGGATGCATTGCTGACAAAGCTGGAAAAAGACGGCTATACTCATGTTATCGGTCTTTTCCTATCAAGCGGAATCTCAGGATTTCACCAAAATATTCAGTACCTGACTGAGGAATACGCCGGCTTGGACATCGCTTTTCCCGATACCAAAATCACCTCCAGCCCGATGGGATGGATGGTTATGGAAACCCTGAGATGGGGTGAAGAGGGTCTTTCTTTTGAGCAGATTTTAGCCAATCTTCAGCTGATGATTGATAAGACCAATGCTTTTATTATGGTTGATGATCTTAATCATTTGGTTAAGGGAGGTCGTTTATCAAATGGTTCGGCTCTTTTGGGCAATCTGCTGAGTATCAAACCTATCCTTTATTTTAGAGATGGTAAAATTGAAGTTTTTGAAAAAGTCAGAACGGAAAAGAAGGCACTCAAGCGTCTTATTTCTATCTTGGAAGATGTTACTGCAGACGGGGATTACATGGCTTATATCATCCATGCTAATGCCCCAAAGAAGGCTGAGGAATTGCAAAAGCAATTGGCAGCGCAGGGCTATAACCAAAATTTAGCCATTGTTCCTTTTAATGGAGTTATTGCGACCCATCTGGGAGAAGGAGCGATTGCGCTTGGAGCCATACCGATAGTTAAAGGAGAAGAAAAATGAGCATTAAAGTGATTGTTGCAGGTTTTAAGGGAAGAATGGGAGCGACAGCTGTTGATATGGTCAAAAATGACAGTGAGCTCCAATTAGCGGCTCTTCTGGATCCATTTGCTGCTGAAAAAGAAATAGATGGAGTTCCTGTTTTCACGGACAAAGCAGACTTGGTTGGCTTTGATGCTGATGTCTGGGTGGATTTCACTGTTCCTAAAGTGGCGTATGAAAATACGCGTTTTGCTCTGGAAAATGGCTTTTGTCCGGTTGTAGGCACAACAGGTTTTACAGAGCAGCAGATTGTAGATTTGACAGATCTGTCTGCTGATAAGAAAATAGGCGGTCTGATTGCTCCTAATTTTGCCATCGGCGCTGTTTTACTAATGGAATTTGCAGCCAAGGCATCCAAGTATTTTCCTGATGTGGAAATTATTGAGTTGCATCATGATAAGAAAAAAGATGCTCCTAGCGGAACTGCAATCAAGACTGCGGAACTCATCCGTGAGGCGCGTACTTATAAGAAACAAGGTGCTGAAGATGAAGAAGAAACCTTGGCTGGTGCTCGCGGTGCTGAGTTTGATGGCTTTAGAATCCATAGTGTTCGCCTGCCGGGACTGGTTGCCCATCAAGAGGTCATTTTTGGAGCACAGGGTGAAGGTTTGACACTGCGTCATGATTCTTATGATCGTATTTCTTTTATGAGCGGTGTTAATTTAGGAATTAAAGAAGTAATCAAACGAGAGCAGCTCGTTTACGGTTTGGAACATTTACTATGAAATTAAAACATCTGCCTTCTGAATTTCAGGAGGCTTTACCAGTATTAGAGAAAATTAAGGCAGCTGGTTTCGAAGCTTACTTTGTAGGCGGCAGCGTGCGCGATGCTCTGCTGGGGCGTCCTATTCATGACGTAGACATTGCTAGCAGCTCTTATCCGGCAGAAACTAAGAAAATTTTTTCGCGAACAGTAGATATTGGCATTGAGCACGGTACCGTCTTGGTTTTGGAAAATGGCCATGAGTATGAAATCACAACCTTTCGGACTGAGGATGTTTATGTGGACTACCGCAGACCCAGTCAGGTGTCTTTTGTGCGCTCTTTGGAAGAGGATTTAAAGCGCCGCGATTTCACCATCAATGCCTTTGCTCTCGATGAGCAGTCTCATGTGATTGATAAATTTGACGGTTTAGCAGATTTAAAGCAAAAGCGGCTGCGGGCAGTCGGCAATGCTGCTGAGCGTTTTAATGAAGATGCTCTGCGGATCATGAGAGGCCTGCGCTTTGCTGCTGTTCTTGATTTTGACATTGAAGAAGAGACTTTTGCTGCCATGAAAGAACATGCGTCCTTATTGGAAAAAATTTCTGTAGAGCGCTCTTTTATTGAGTTCGATAAACTTTTACAGGCTCCTTTTTGGCGCAAGGGGATTGCTTATCTGCTTGCCAGTCAGGCTTATAACCACCTGCCTTTGCTGGATAATTCTGCTGAAAATTGGCAGCGGTTTTTAAGTGATTTGCCGGAAACCTTTGCTTTTTCAAGTTCTGAGCAGGCTTGGGCAGCAGTGCTTTTGTACCTGAATATCAAGAATTCCAAGTCTTTTTTGAAGCAATGGAAAACTTCCAATGATTTTCAAAAGACGGTAGAAAAAATTTTGGCAATCTACAACCTGCGTCAAATAAAAGAACCGGACAAGGCAGATGTCTACCAGTACGGCGAGAGCCTAATGCTCTTAGCGGAAGAACTGCGCAAGGCTCAAGGGCTCCCAGCTGATTTTGAACGTATTCAACAAATCACTAGCAGTCTTGTCATTCATGATAAGCATGAAATTCTGGTTAAGGGCGGTGATCTGATAGCGGAGCTGGGGCTTAAACCTGGGCCAGAACTTGGTAAACTGTTGAATCGCATTGAAATGCTTATTGTAGCAGGTGATTTGAAAAATGAGCGAGAAGCTATTTTGGATTTTGTCAGAAAGGAACTAGAGTGTGAGTGATTTTTTAGTTGACGGGCTGAGCAAGACTGTTGGTGATAAAACAGTCTTTGAGGATATTTCTTTTATCATCCATGATTTGGATCGGATTGGTATTATTGGTGTCAATGGAACAGGGAAAACAACACTTTTAGATGTTCTTTCAGGCAGGCTAGGTTTTAATGGGGATAAATCCCCTTTTTTAAAGAAAAATGACTATAAAATAGCCTACTTGATGCAAGAGCCCGATTTTGATGAGACAAAAACAGTACTTGATACCGTGCTGTCATCGAATCTTCGGGAAATGGAACTGGTTCGCTCCTATGAAAAACTGATAACAGATTATAAGGAGGCTAGTCAGGACAAGTTGGAAAAGATTATGGCAGAGATGGATGCCTTAGATGCTTGGACTATTGAAAGCGAAGTGAAGACTGTCCTGTCTCAGTTAGGCATCAATGACACCAGTCAGCTGGTCGGTCAACTATCCGGTGGTATGCGCCGTCGGGTTCAGCTGGCTCAGGTCCTGCTGGCAGAGGCCGATTTACTGCTTTTAGATGAGCCAACCAACCATTTGGATATCGACACCATTGCTTGGCTGACGAATTATTTAAAGAGCAGCCGCAGGACAGTGCTTTTTATTACCCATGACCGCTATTTTTTGGACAATGTAGCCACTCGTATCTTTGAATTGGATAGGGCTCGTTTGCTGGAATATCAGGGAAATTACCAAGATTACGTGCGTTTTCGCGCGGAACAGGACGAACGTGATGCTGCCAGCCTGCATAAGAAAAAGCAGCTCTATAAACAAGAACTCGCTTGGATGCGCAGACAGCCACAGGCCAGAGCAACCAAGCAGCAGGCTCGCATTAACCGGTTTAATGATCTCAAATCCGATCTGTCAGGTTCAAGGACTTCAACTGACCTTGAAATCAACTTTGAAACCAGCCGTATTGGTAAGAAGGTCATTCAGTTTGAACATGTGGATTTTGCTTATCCTGATAAAACAATTTTGAGTGATTTTAACCTGTTGATTCAAAATAAGGATCGCATTGGGATTGTTGGTGATAACGGCGTTGGGAAATCGACCCTGCTCAATCTCATCAATGGTGATTTACAGCCCAATTCTGGACAGCTCATTACCGGCGAGACTGTTCGTATTGGCTATTTTTCGCAGCAAATCAAAGATATGAATGAAAATAAGCGGGTTATCAACTACCTGCAAGAAGCAGCAGATGAGGTCAAGACAGCTGTTGGAACAAGCAGTGTGACGAGTCTACTGGAACAATTTCTCTTTCCCAGATCAAGCCATGGAACATTGATTTCCAAGCTGTCAGGCGGTGAGAAGAAGCGCCTTTACCTGCTCAAAATTCTCATTGAAAAGCCCAATGTTTTACTACTAGATGAACCGACCAATGATCTTGACATTGCCACCTTAACGGTTCTTGAGAATTTCTTACAGGATTTTTCGGGTCCTGTTATTACAGTCAGCCATGACCGTTACTTTTTGGATAAGGTTGCTAATAAAATTCTAGCTTTTGAAAACGGCGGAATCCGTACATTTTTTGGTAATTATACCGATTATCTGGATGAAAAAGAATTTGAGAAATCCAGCTCTGCTAGGGCGCAAAAAATGGAAAAACCTAAGGCTGAAAGGGTTAAGAGCGAAAAGAAACGCATGTCCTATTTTGAAAAGCAGGAGTGGGCAACGATTGAAGATGATATTGCGGCCTTGGAAGACAAGATCGAAACAATCGAGGCAGCCATGCAGGAAAATGCTTCGGATTACAGCCAGTTAGCCAGTTTGCAGCGTGATTTAGATGCTGCCAATGAGCAGCTCCTTGAAAAATACGAACGCTATGAATACTTGAGTGAGTTGGAGAATTAATGCGACTAAGATCTATTGAAAAAAGAGACAATGCAGCAGTTGCTGCGCTTATTCGCCATTCTTTGGAAGAAGAAGGTTTAGCTATTAAGGGCACTGCCTATTTTGATCCTTATTTAGATGATTTGGCGGGTTATTATCAAGCTACTCCCAGTTCAGCTTATTTTGTTGTAGAAGATGATCAGATGATTATTGGAGCTGGTGGATTTGCACCTATTTCTAAAGAAACGGCGGAACTGCAAAAACTCTATGTGCATGAAGCTTATCGTGGCAAGGGTATAGCTGGTCTTTTACTGAGGCATATTTTTCAGGAAGCTAAAAAAGAGGGATTTACTAAGCTCTACCTGGAAAGTTCGCAGGTACTCAAGCAAGCTCTTAAGGTGTATGAGCACTTTGGTTTTACCGCTTTAGAAGCTCCCTTGTCTTTTGGGGATTCGCATGATGCTATGGATGTTTGGATGCTAAAAGATTTGTAAGAAAAAGGAGAGGATATGGCTTATATTTGGTCTTATTTGAAAAAGTATCCCAAATGGCTGATATTGGATGTTTTGGGAGCTCTTTTATTTGTTGTGGTAAATTTAGGATTACCAACAGCCTTGGCCCGAATGATTGATCAAGGCATCACGCCGGCTGATAAGCAGGCCCTTTATTTTTGGGCCGGCATTATGTCTATTATTGTTTTACTGGGGATAATAGGACGAATTACATTGGCTTATGCATCAGGCCGGCTAATAACAACTATGATTCGCGATATGCGCAATGATATGTATGATAAATTGCAGGAATATTCGCACCACGAGTATGAAAAAATCGGTGTGCCTTCTTTAGTCACACGTATGACCAGTGATGCCTTTGTTCTTATGCAATTTGCCGAAATGTCGCTACGGCTTGGAATTGTTACGCCATTGATGATGATTTCCAGTGTTGTCATGGTTCTTTTGACCAGTGCATCTTTGGCTTGGGCTGTCGTTGCTGCCATTCCTTTTTTAATTTTGGTTGTTTATTATGTGGCTGTTAAAACGCGCCCTTTATCAGAGAAGCAGCAAAATACACTCGATAAGGTGAACCAGTATGTTCGTGAAAATCTCACTGGTCTTAGGGTCATCCGTGCCTTTGCCAGAGAAACTTTTCAAGAAGAGCGCTTTGCTCTTAAAAATAACAGTTACATGACTATTTCCAGCCAACTCTTTAAGTTAACAGGTCTGACAGAAGCGCTTTTTGTGCAGATTATTATCATCATGATTGTGGCTATTATTTATTTTTCGCTAGAGCCTCTCAGACAGTCTGTTATTAAGATTGGTGACCTTTTTGCTTTTATCGAATACAGTTTTCATGCCCTTTTTTCTTTTCTGATGTTTGCTAATATTTTTACCATGTATCCACGGATGGCAGTCTCCAGCCAGCGTATTCAGGAAGTAATGTCCATGCCGCTTTCAATCAGTCCTAATGAAAATGGAATCACTAAAACACAGTCCAAAGGTTACTTGGAATTTGACAATGTCACCTTTGCTTATCCCGGAGAGACTGAGAGTCCCGTATTGCATGATATCAGCTTTAAGGCTAATCCTGGCGAAACCATTGCTTTTATTGGCAGCACAGGGTCAGGAAAATCATCCTTGGTTAATCTGATTCCGCGATTTTACGATGTAACGCTAGGCAGAATTTTAGTCGACGGTGTTGATGTTCGTGAATACAATCTGAAAGCTCTGCGCCAGAAAATCGGTTTTATTCCACAAAGAGCCTTGCTTTTTACTGGGACAATCGGTGAAAATATCAAATATGGTAAAGAAGATGCGACCTTGGCTGAGCTACATTCCGCAGCTGATGTAGCACAGGCCAAAGAATTTATTGAAAGTCGGGAAGAAAAATTTGATACTCATTTGGCCGAAGGCGGCAGCAATTTGTCAGGCGGTCAGAAGCAGCGCTTATCCATTGCTCGAGCTGTTGTCAAAAAGCCAGATATCTATATCTTTGATGATTCTTTTTCAGCTTTAGATTATAAGACAGATGCTCAATTGCGGGCACGTTTGAAAGAAGTAACTGGCGATGCTACTGTACTGATTGTTGCCCAGCGTGTCGGAACTATTATGGATGCTGATCAAATTATCGTTTTGGATGAAGGAGAAATTGTCGGCCGTGGAACTCACGATGAACTCCTTAAGTCTAATGAAATTTACTGTGAAATTGCCAACTCACAGCTAAACAATCAGCATTTAACAGAAAGATAAGGAGGTTTTATGAAACAGAAAAACGTTTTTCTTCGTTTATGGTACTATTTGAAGAATTATAAAAGCTCGCTTTTTCTTGCTGTTTTTCTTAAAATTCTCAGCAGTGTCATGAATGTTTTGGAACCTTTTGTTTTGGGACTTGTGATGACGGAGCTGACAGCCAATCTGCTTGATATAGCTCGTGGCGTTAAGGGAGCGCATATCAATACTACTTATATTTTTGGCATTTTATTGCTCTATTTTATTCGTGGGCTTCTCTACAGTATTGGTTCTTACGGTTCTAACTACTTCATGACAAATGCAGTGCAAAAAAGCATTCATGACTTGCGCCGTGATTTGAGTGAAAAAATTAATAAGATTCCGGTCTCTTATTTTGATAGCCATCAATTCGGTGATATGCTGGGACGCTTTACCAATGATGTTGAAACAGTCTCAAATGCTTTGCAGCAGAGCTTTCTACAGATTATTAATGCTTTTTTGACTCTCATTTTGGTAATTGCTATGGTTCTCTATCTGAATCTGCCTCTAGCTATGGTGGTAATTGCCTGCATCCCTTTAACTTATTTCAGTGCCCGTTTTATTTTGAAAAAATCCCAGCCTTATTTTAAAAAGCAAGCCAATGCTTTGGGAGATATGAATGGCTTTGTTCAAGAAAACTTAAGTGGTTTTAATGTTATCAAACTTTACGGCCGTGAAGAGGCATCTGCGGAAGACTTCCGTGATATTACAGAAAATCTGCGCGATGTCGGTTTTAAAGCTAGTTTCATTTCTGGAATTATGATGCCAGTACTCAATGCTATTTCAGATGGAGCCTACCTGATTGTTGCTGTTATCGGTGGTTTGCAGGTCTTGGCTGGGAAACTAACCATTGGCAATTTGCAGGCTTTTGTTCAATATATTTGGCAGGTTAGCCAGCCGATTCAAACCATTACTCAGCTGTCGAGTGTTTTACAGAGTGCCAAGTCATCTTTAGAACGCATTTTTGAGGTTTTGGATGAAGAAAATGAAGTCAATCAGCCAACTGAAAAACTGGAGCATGATTTGACTGGACGGGTTAGTTTTCGAGATGTTTCTTTTCAATATACACCGGATAAACCGCTTATCCGCCATTTCAATTTGGATGTTAAACCTGGCGAAATGGTTGCCATTGTTGGTCCGACAGGTGCTGGTAAGACAACTTTAATCAATCTCTTAATGCGTTTTTACGATGTGACTCAGGGAACTATTGAGGTTGACGGTCATGATATCCGCCATCTGTCGCGTCAGGATTACCGTCAGCAGTTTGGTATGGTCCTTCAAGATGCTTGGCTCTATGAAGGGACAATTAAAGACAATCTGCGCTTTGGTAATCTCAAAGCCAGTGATGAGGAAATTGTTGAAGCAGCAAAAATGGCTAATGTGGATCATTTCATCCGTACACTGCCAGGTGGCTATAATATGGAAATGAATCAGGAATCAAGCAATATTTCTCTGGGACAAAAGCAATTGCTGACAATTGCGCGTGCTCTCTTGGCTGATCCTAAGATTCTTATTCTAGATGAGGCTACCTCATCTGTTGACACGCGTCTGGAACTTTTGATTCAAAAAGCAATGGCTAAATTAATGGAAGGCCGGACAAGCTTTGTCATTGCCCATCGTCTGTCAACCATTCAGGAAGCTGATAAAATCCTTGTTCTTAAGGATGGACAAATCATTGAGCAGGGAAACCATCAAAGTTTGCTAGCTGATAGAGGATTTTATTATGATCTGTATATGAGCCAATTTAGCAAATCAAGATAAAGTTAGCCAATCAAACCATTTGCTGCTGCAGCTTGAAGCTTGGCATAATCATTTATAGGGTAATATTATACTAGTCAAACACGGAAAGGAGCCTTTATGGCAATTGCATTTCTGGTCTTTCAAAAATTAGCTGTGCTGTTTCTGATTATGGGAGCAGGAATATTTCTGGCATACAAGAACATTTTTACCAAGGATGTTACTTTTAATTTATCGAAACTGTTAACAACTTACGTTGCGCCGAGTTTATTTGTCTCTTCCTTTATCAGCCAAGAATTTTCTGTAGAACGGCTGGGTCTGTTGTTAATAATGATTGGATCGGCTTTTTTTCTTTTGATTACGCGGATTTTTCTAGTGACATTTTTATTAGCTGATGATCGCAATATGGACAAGTATGCGGCTTTGTTTGCTAATGTTGGTTTTATGGGGACACCGTTGGCAGAAGCAGTGGGAGGCAAGAATGCTGTCTTTTTCATTTCGGGTTTTGTTGTCGCTAATCAAATTATGCAGTGGACTTATGGGCTTTATCTTATTTCCAGAAATAGAAATATTATCAATTGGCACTCTCTTTTGGTTAATCCTGCTATGATTGCGACGGTAATCGGAATCTTTTTCTTTAGTTTGCCCTATGATTTGCCCAAGGTTATCACTGATGCTATTGAAACGGTAGCTAAGTTAAATACGCCTTTGTCAACCTTGGTACTGGGTTCTTATTTTTACAAGGCTGATTTTAAGGAAATTTTTCTCTATAAACCTGCTTATTACACAGCTTTTCTGCGTTTGTTTCTGACATCCTTGGTCAGTATTGTTCTTATTTGGCTTTTGCCGGTAAATGCTTATGACATGAAGCTGGCTTTGACAATTGCTTCTTGTTCTCCGACAGCAATGAATGCAGCTTTGCTCAGTCAGATTTACGGTGGTGATTACAAATATGGTTCTCGCCTAGTGCTTCTAACGACGATTTTATCACTTATTTCCATTCCTATAAATATGACAATTGCAAGTCTTTTATATCTATAAAAATTCAATCTGATGATTGAATTTTTTATTCGTTATAAATAGGTTGTATTTCCGTTAAAAGTAGTTTTCAAGAGTATCGAGTTAATCGATTAGAAAAACTAAGAAAAGACTTTGTAAACCGCATGACATGAGTTTTATAGTATTATGAAGCTATAATATTGAACTATTAAAAGGAGGAAGTTTTATGGAAATAAAATTACGTTATAAAGCACGCAAGGTTAAAAAACACTGGGTAACAGTTGCAGTTGCCTCCGGTTTGCTTGCTTTGGGCAGTGCAGGACTGGGTGTATCTGCATCGGCAGAGACAAGCCAGTCCTCAGAACAAGCAGTGCCTCAGAAAAGTGAAACTACTCTATCTTCAACGAAAGAGCCTACAGAAACCCAAGAGACAACTGAGCAGACAAAAGCAACTAATCAAGTAGAAAATACTGAAATTTCTGAAAAGACTGTCAGTGAACAGCCACAAAAAGACAGTGCTGCACAAATAACTTCTGAAGCGAACACCACAAGAGCTAATGAAACTCAAGAACAAGTGACAGCACCAGAAAAGACAGTTCCTAAAGTTCAGTCATCAACGAAAACAGTCACCTTAGCACAAAGACAGACAGCTGAGCAAGCACAAGCTCAAAAATTAAGCGATGCTGATTTGTCAGCTATTCCAAATGTTAAAAAGATTGATGGCAAGTATTATTATATTGGTTCAGACGGTCAGGTGAAAAAGAATTTTGCCTTAACTGCTGATGGCAAAACTCTTTATTTTGATAAGGAAACAGGTGCTTTGACAGATACGTCACAGTATCAGTTTACACAAGGCTTGACTTCCTTAAATAATGCCTACACTCCCCACAATCAAATTGTTAATCTTGAAAAGGGCAGTCTTGAAACCGTTGATAATTATGTGACAGCGGACTCTTGGTACCGTCCAAAAGACATCCTGAAAGACGGCAAGACCTGGACAGCATCAACCGAATCGGATCTTCGTCCGCTGTTGATGTCCTGGTGGCCTGATAAACAAACTCAAGTGGCCTACCTTAATTATATGAATAAACAGGGACTTGGAACAGGGACAACCTATACGGCTGACAGCAGTCAAGAGAGTCTGAATTTAGCAGCTCAGAATGTTCAGGCAAAGATTGAAAGTAAGATTTCTCAGACCCGTCAGACACAATGGTTGCGTGAAATTATCAACAGTTTTGTGAAAACCCAGTCCGATTGGAATATTCAAACTGAATCAGATACCTCAGCTGGTGAAAAGGATCATTTGCAAGGCGGGGCTTTGCTTTATGTGAACGACAAAAGGACACCTCATGCGGATTCCAATTACCGTTTGCTAAACCGCACACCAACCAGTCAGACAGGTAAGCAAAAGTATTTTGAAGATAACTCTATGGGCGGTTATGAATTCCTCTTAGCTAATGACATTGACAATTCAAATCCTGCCGTTCAGGCTGAACAGCTGAATTGGCTGCATTATTTGATGAATTACGGTTCTATTGTGGCTAATGACCCGGAAGCTAATTTTGACGGAGTCCGGGTTGATGCTGTTGACAATGTCAATGCTGACTTGCTTCAAATTGCCTCCGATTACTTTAAAGCCTATTATGGAGTAGGTAAGAGTGAGAAAAATGCCATTAATCACCTCTCTATTTTGGAAGCTTGGTCAGACAATGACCCGCAGTATAACAAAGATACTTACGGAGCACAGCTGCCGATTGACAATAAGCTTCGTCTGTCGCTCCTCTATGCTCTGGCTCGTCCTCTTGAAAAGGATGCAACAGATAAAAACAATATCCGCAGCGGACTTGAACCCCTTATCACCAATAGTTTAAATGACCGTTCCGCTGAAGGTAAAAAAGGTGAGCGCATGGCCAACTACATCTTTATCCGCGCTCACGATAGTGAAGTCCAAACAGTTATTGCTAAAATTATTAAGGACAATATCAATCCTAACACAGATGGTTTAACCTTTACACTGGATGAGCTAAAGCAAGCCTTTAAGATTTACAATGAGGATATGCGCAAGGCTAATAAAAAATATACGCAATCCAACATTCCGACGGCTTACGCTTTGATGCTGTCCAATAAGGATTCCATTACACGTGTTTATTACGGTGACATGTACACTGATGATGGGCAGTACATGGCCACAAAATCACCTTATTATAACGCTATTGAAACGCTAATGAAGGCTCGCATCAAGTATGCTGCTGGCGGTCAGGATATGAAGATTACCTATGTTGAAGGCGACAAGGCTAATATGGACTGGGACTATACTGGTGTCCTTACGTCTGTACGCTATGGAACAGGAGCTAATGAAGCAACTGACAGCGGCAATGCGGCGACCAAGACCCAAGGAATGGCTGTTATTACCAGCAACAATCCAAGTCTAAAATTAACTGCTAATGATAAAGTGATTGTTAACATGGGAGCTGCTCATAAAAACCAAGAATATCGACCACTCCTTTTAACCACGAAGGACGGACTTATAACCTATACTTCGGATGCTGCGGCTAAATCATTTTACCGCAAGACAAACGATAAGGGTGAATTAGTCTTTACAGCGTCTGATATTCAGGGCTATCTCAATCCACAAGTGTCAGGTTACTTAGCTGTCTGGGTACCAGTAGGAGCCAGTGATAGTCAAGATGTTCGTGTAGCAGCCAGCGATAAGGCAAATGCTGATGGTCAGGTCTATAATTCTTCAAGTGCTCTAGATTCACAATTAATCTATGAAGGCTTTTCAAATTTCCAAGATTTCGTTACCAAGGATTCTGAATATACCAATAAATTGATTGCTCAAAATGTTGATTTATTCAAGTCCTGGGGTGTTACCTCCTTTGAAATGGCACCACAGTATGTCTCATCTGAAGATGGTTCTTTCTTAGATTCTATTATTTTGAATGGTTATGCTTTTGAAGACCGCTACGATCTTGCTATGAGTAAGAATAATAAATACGGTTCTCAGCAAGATATGATTAATGCTGTTAAAGCCCTTCATAAGAGCGGTATTCAAGTAATTGCCGATTGGGTGCCAGATCAAATTTATAATCTCCCAGGCAAGGAAGTCGTGACAGCAACTCGTGTCAATAACTATGGTAAACAACGTCATGATTCTGAAATCAAGGATACTCTTTATGTTGCTAACACCAAGACCAAGGGCGATGATTATCAAGCCAAATATGGCGGAGCCTTTCTTGATCAATTAGCTGCAAAATATCCAAGTATTTTCAATCGGACACAAATTTCAAACGGCAAGAAGATTGATCCAAGCGAAAAAATCACAAAATGGGAAGCTAAATACTTCAATGGAACCAATATTTTAGGACGCGGTGCAGGTTACGTTCTTAAAGACAGGGCTAGTGACAAGTACTTTACTTTAGACGGCAACAAGACTTATTTGCCAAAACAGATGACCAATCAGCAGGCTTCGACCGGTTTTGTCAATGATGGAAAAGGATTAACTTTCTATTCAAGCAGCGGTTATCAGGCTAAAAACAGCTTTGTTCAGGATGCTAAAGGCAACTGGTATTACTTTGACAATAGCGGTCATATGGTTTACGGCCTGCAGCATTTAAACAATGAAGTCCAATACTTCTTATCAAATGGGGTTCAGCTGCGAGATGCTATTCTAGAGAATGCTGATGGCACCAAGAATTACTTTGGCCGTCTGGGCAATCGCTACAGTAATAATTACTATTCCTTCGACGGTGATACTAAATGGCGTTACTTTGATGCCAATGGTGTTATGGCAGTTGGTTTGAAAACCATTAATGGCAATACACAATACTTTGATCAAGACGGTTATCAAGTCAAGGGAGAATGGGTAACAGATGCTAATGGCAAAAAACGCTATTTTGATAATGGCTCTGGAAATATGGCTGTTAATCGCTTTGCTAATGACAGCAACGGTGACTGGTATTATCTCGGTTCAGATGGCATAGCAGTGATAGGCAGTCAAACCATCAATGGTAAATCTTATTACTTTGATCAAGATGGAAAACAAATCAAGGGCAAGATTATCACTGGTAATGATGGGAAATTATATTACTACCTAGCAGATTCAGGAGAACTGGCACATAATATTTTTGCGACCGACAGTCAAAATAACTGGTATTACTTCGGCTCAGACGGAACAGCGGTAACAGGCAGTCAGACTGTCAATGGTCAAAAACTCTATTTTGCTAATGATGGCAAACAAGTTAAGGGCAGCTTTGTCAATGATAATGGCAAAATTCGCTATTATCATGCAGATTCAGGTGAGCTGCAAACCAACCGTTTTGAAGCTGATAAGGATGGTAACTGGTACTATCTAGGAGCAGACGGAGCAGCAGTAACAGGCAGTCAATACATCAACAATCAGCGTCTCTTCTTTGCAAGAGATGGCAAACAGGTTAAGGGTGATGTTGCCTATGATAACCGAGGTCTGCTTCGCTATTATGATAAAGATAGCGGCAGCATGGTTTACAATAGAATTGTTGCCCTAGCTAACGGTAGAAGGATTATCATTAATCGTTGGGGTATCGCAAGCTACCTCTAAACTAACTTGAGTTTGGGATAAACAGCTAAAATCATTTGTTTCGCACCAAAGAACGCGAGACGGACTAAAAATCACATAACAAAAAAGGCTCTTTGTCAACTGTAGTGGGTGACTTATAGCTAAGCGCGAGAGGAGACGAATGTCGTCTTCTCTTTTGCTATGTTCAAAGCGAGATAAATCCGTTTTTTAAAGTTGTCAAAGTTCCGATATCCAAAGGCATTGCGCTTAATATCTTTGATGAGTTTGTTAGTGGCCTCAAGTTTAGCGTTAGAATAAGGCAATTCAATGGCGTTAGTGATGTAGTTTTTATAGCGAATAAACGTGTTCAAAGCGGTTTTAAAGGTGCGATTGAGATAAGGTAAAGCGTCTTGAATTAAGCCCCAAAACTGGTCAGTGCTCTTCTCTTGCAGGTGGAAAAGGAGTAACTGGTACAGGTCGTAGTAATCTTTAAGTTCAGGTACTAGAGTAAAGATTTTATTCAGACACTCCCTAGGAGTTAAGGTCTCTCTGAAAGTTCTAGCATAGAAAGGCTTAAGAGACAGTTTCCGACTATCTTTTTGAATCAGTTTCCAGTAGTACTTAAGCGCTCTGTATTCAAGAGATTTATCGTTAAATTGCTTCATGATGTCAATACGTGTCCGAATGAGAGCCTTATTGATATGCTGGACAATGTGGAAACGATCGAGAACAATTTTAGCATTTGGAAATAATTTCTTAATGAGCGGGATATAGCTTCCTGACATATCAACAGTGACGACTTTAACTTTTTTTCTGGCTTCTTTCGAGTACTTGAAGAAATGATTTCGGATGGTTGTTTGTCTTCTGTCATCAAGGATGGTCATGATTTTCTTAGTGTTGAAATCTTGAGCAATGAAAGTCAATTTCCCCTTCTGGTAGGAGAATTCATCCCAGGAAAGCACTTCTGGTAAAGTGGTGTAATTCTCACGGAATTGAAATTGTTTCAGCTTCTGATAGACGGT
>NZ_BCLE01000009.1 GCF_001431045.1 Streptococcus orisasini | reverse complement strand
AGGTAGAGATAGCGAGCTTAGAAGCGATATGGGTAAGAGCCTCTCTGTTGAGCAATAGCTGAGCGATTTTCTGTCTTACTATTTCAGAAATTTGGCAATTTTTCTGAACGAGAGTTGTTTCAGCTACAGTGACTTTCTGACAGGACTTGCATTGAAATCGCCTCTTTTTCAAACGAATGAGGCTAGGGAAACCACCAATCTCAATAAAAGGGATTTTAGAAGGTTTCTGGAAGTCATATTTGATTTGTTTTCCTTTACAGTGTTTACATTTAGGTGGGTGATAATCAAGTGTAGCGAAGACTTCGATATGGGTATCGTGCTGAATGGCTTTATTTAAGGTGATATTTTTGTCTTTCATTCCGATGAGTAATGTGGTATGATTGATGTGTTCCATAAGATACTTTCTAATGATGGTTTGGTCGCTTTTCATTATAAGTCTTATGGAACTTTTTTGATACTCAAAAGGCCCTATAATCTTCACAGTGGGATTTACCCACTACAGAAATTATAGAGCCACAAAAAATCGGTAATTTACTCATGCGAATTACCGATTTTTTTACTAATTATTATGTCTGTTACAATGTTAGATATGTAGTAAAATCAACCTTTAGCGCAGCTGCCAAAAGATAAAGAGACTTGAAAGACCGACGGCTATCAAAAGAAGAGCGACAAAGCGGCCGATGATAGCTGATGATAGTAATGGCTGTCCCAATAAAATGAGACCAATAACAAGGGCAAAGATTCCTGTAATGAGGAGATGATTATCGCTAGAAAAACCCGCTTGGCGCAAGCGATAGGCAGAAATCAGCCGTAAAATCCCGATTACAAGAATCCAATAGGCTGCAATAGTGACAACGGCTGTTGTCAGTGAAAAAATAGAGGATGTTAAAAGAATAAAACCAAAGATAATAGAAATAACACTTTGCAGTAAATTCCAACTATTGCGTTCCTCACTTGGTTTTGACATGTAGTTCATGAATCCAGTAATTCCAGCCAAAAAAATAATCAAGGCCAGCAGCCAGCCGATTGAAGCCGTTACGACTAAGGGATTGGCAAAAATCCAAAAACCAATTAAAAGTGTTAGTATTCCTGAGGTAAGTGTAAACCATTTCATATCGAAAACTCCTTAAACTATTTACTCTTAATTGTATAAAATGAAGGGTGGCTTGTCAAAAATCGAGATTATCCAAAGTCTTATCTGACAAGAACTGCTAATAGAAGAATGTTGCTAACCAGCAGGTTTAAAAGGCTTTAGTTCGAGATGAATGTTAGGTTATATAACATGAAACTTATTTTTTCCCAAAAAAATGTCAAAAAAGACTTGACAAGAATATTCTGAAAATTTATAATATTTTACGTAATCAAAATTACGAAACTCAACTTTTCGGAGGAAAACATATGACTACAGGTAAAGAATACGTTGCAAGTGTATTTGAAAAAGTCAAAGCACAAAACGCACATGAGCCAGAATTTCTTCAAGCTGTTGAAGAAGTTTTTGAATCACTTGTTCCAGTATTTGATAAATATCCTAAATACATTGAAGAAAATCTTTTAGAGCGTTTGGTTGAACCAGAACGTATCGTTTCATTCCGTGTGCCTTGGGTTGATGATCAAGGTCGAGTGCAAGTTAACCGCGGTTTCCGTGTGCAATTCTCATCAGCTATCGGGCCTTACAAAGGCGGTCTTCGTTTCCACCCATCAGTAAACCAATCAATTATTAAATTCCTTGGATTTGAACAAATCTTCAAAAATTCGCTGACCGGTCAGCCAATCGGTGGTGGTAAAGGTGGATCAAACTTCGATCCTAAAGGTAAGTCAGACAACGAAATCATGCGTTTCTGCCAAAGCTTCATGACTGAGCTCAGCAAGCACATCGGTGCTGATACTGACGTCCCTGCTGGTGATATCGGTGTTGGCGGACGTGAAATTGGTTATCTCTATGGTCAGTACAAACGCCTTCGTAACGAATACACTGGTGTTCTTACAGGTAAAGGATTGAACTGGGGCGGATCACTCACTCGTACAGAAGCAACTGGTTATGGTGCTGTTTACTTTGCTGAACAAATGCTTAAAGCACGTGGTGAAGACTTTGCTGGTAAAACTGCAGTTGTTTCAGGTGCTGGTAATGTTGCCATCTATGCGGTTGAAAAATTGCATGCGCTTGGTGCTAAAGCCGTTACCGTTTCAGATTCATCAGGTTATGTTTACGATCCAGATGGTATCGACGTTGCACTTTTGAAAGAAATCAAAGAAGTTAAACGCGAACGTATTGTTAAATATGCTGAAGCTCGTCCAAATGCAAAATTTGTAGCAGCAGGAGAAGGTTCAGTTTGGGATAACAAGGCAGACCTTGCTTTCCCTTGTGCAACTCAAAACGAAATCAACGAAGAACAAGCTAAAACACTTGTAGCTAACGGTGTCATCGCAGTTTCAGAAGGTGCTAATATGCCCTCAACGCTTGAGGCGATTGATGTCTTTCTTAAAGCAGATGTATCATTTGGTCCTGCCAAAGCTGCCAACGCTGGTGGTGTGGCTGTTTCAGCTCTTGAAATGGCACAAAACAGTCAACGTACACCTTGGTCATTTGAAGAAGTAGATGCTAAGCTTTATGATATCATGAAGACTATCTACGAAAACTCTGCAGCAGCAGCCAAAGAATTTGGCCAAGAAGGCAACCTTGTTGTTGGTGCTAACATTGCTGGTTTCCTTAAGGTTGCAGATGCTATGTCAGCACAAGGTATTGTATAAGAGACAGTCGTTGCGATTTTAAACGCTCAAATCCTTCAATAAAATATAGAAAAGAAGTCCAGCTGGGCTTCTTTTTGCATTTGAAGAAGTGTTTTTGCACTTTGGCTGATAAGGAATTTCTTTACTTAAAGATTCTGTTATAATATGGACAAAGGAGGCGGACAGGTGAAAGTAAGATTAGAGCAGATTACTGACGGTGAAGAAGAAATCATCATTCGCTATCGGGAGATGACAGCACAGGTAGAGCAGCTAATTGATCTTGCCTCTCAAGGGGAACTTAAGCTACTGGGGGTTAATGAAAATGGCCAGAGGTATGTTCGGCCAGATGATATCTTGTACATAGAGAGTGTAGATGGCAGAACCTTTGCCTATACTGATGAGGGTATTTATCAAATTGCTGCGACCTTGAGCCAACTGGCAGAGCACTACAGCAGGTGCGGATTCTTTCGTTGTGCCAAGGCTATGGTGGTCAATATCTACAAGATTCAGCACTTCCAAAGTCAAGCTTATGGACGGATTGAAGCTACTTTGGACAATGGCGAACACGTGGTTATCTCACGTAAATATGCCACTAAACTTAGACAGGTCTTACAGGAGGGAATAAAAGATGAAGACTAGGTGGGAGCGCTATTTAAGCCGAGAAATTAGTATTAAGTACAAAGCAGGAATTTACAGTCTTTGTCATCTCTTTTACTGTGCCTGCTATTTGATCTGGCAGCGTACATTTTCGATCAGTCTTTTGCAAGTTGCAGAAATTGCCTTCTTAAGCTATTTGATCTGTAATTTGCAGGTTTATGTCCTAAAGAATTTTGATGAGGCAGAAAAGCTTACGAGCAAATGGTGGCTGTCATCTCTTCTTTGTATGGGTTTATATATGCTGGCAGTTTACGCCATGAACTGGTTTGATGGCAATATTCCTGTTGTACTTGGTTTTGGAATTTACCAATTATATTGCTATTATTGCATCTACCTGATTAACAAAATTAAGCGCAGAATTGATAGTAAAAGGTTAAATCAGCTCTTAGACAGCTATAAGAATAATAAAAAGGAGAAGCATTATGACTGAAACAGTTATTGATATCAAACATTTACGCAAATACTATGGCAAACACAAGGGAGCGGAAGATGTGAGTCTGTCTGTTAAAAAGGGCGAAATTTATGGATTTCTGGGGTCAAACGGCGCTGGGAAATCAACAACCATTCGTTGTCTCTTAGGCTTAATTAAACCGAGTGGCGGTCAGATAACCTTGTTTGGGAATCGCTATGGAAAGCTGACAGAGGCACTTCGTCATATTGGCTACCTGCCATCAGAAACTATGTTTTATCCGCAGATGAAGGTCAAGGATGTTATTGCTTTTGCGGCTAAAGTTAGAAGAAGGAATTGCAGCGCTGAAGCTGAACGAATTTGCCGGATTTTAGAAGTACCTCTAGAGAAGAAAATTCAGGATTTATCGCTGGGCAATCGCAAGAAGGTCGGCATTGTCTGTGCCTTTCAGCACCAGCCAGAACTTCTCATTTTGGATGAACCGACATCCGGTTTGGATCCGCTGATGCAGGAGCGTTTCTTTGGTTTAGTCAAGGAAGCGTGTGATGCTGGCGGTACTTGTTTTCTGTCTTCGCATGTGCTCTCAGAAATCAAAAATTACTGCGACCGCGCAGCCATCATCAAGGATGGCCAAATTCTCAGAATTGATACCATTGAGAACTTGACACATACTCAAACCAAACAGGTAACCATTTGGAAAAATGGCAAACAGGAAATCTTCACTCATGCAGGAGGCTCTGCTGAATTGCTGAATCGTCTAGCAGAGCTTAGACCTGATGATTTTCTGGTGGAAGAACCATCGCTAGAGAAGCTTTTTATGCACTATTATAAGGAGGCAGACCATGATTTTACTTAAGCATGAATTGAAATTGGCTGTTAGAAATCTGCTAATCTGGTCTTTATCAGTCGGTCTGATTTGCTGGGGCTGCATTTTGCTTTATAAGAGTGTTGAAGATCAGTTAGCAAGCAAGACAGAAATTTTCAGTAATATGGGGAGTATGACTCAGGCTTTGGGGATGGATAAGATCAGTATAGCTACCTTTAATGGTTACTTTGCGACACAAATTGCCCTGATGTTTGGGCTTGGAGCTGGCATGTTTGCCAGTATGCTGGGCGTCACTATCTTATCAAAAGAAGAAGAAGGACACACTAGTGAATTTCTCTATACCTTGCCCTACAGTCGTTGGAGCATTCTCATCTGGAAGTTTTTGAGTCTTATTGTGATGCTGCTTGCTTTTAACCTTATCTGTGTGGGATTTGAAAGTTTGGGCATTTGGCAGATCCATTTAGATTTTTCGAACCATCTTTTTTTAAAATATCACCTGCTTGCCCTTCTCATGCAGTTGGAAATTGCCAGTATCTGTTTTTTCATTTCCAGCATCAGCCGCCGCAGACAAATGGGAGCAGCACTTGGTTTGACCTTACTTTTCTATGTGATAGATATGGTATGCCGAATTGTGCCGGATCTTGAAAAGATTAGCTATCTGACGCCTTATTATTTTGCCAATGGCGCGGATATTTTCAGTCAGGAAAAGCTAGATCCTGTTTATTTAGTGCTTGCTCTTGGTCTTATTTTAATCAGTCTGGCAGGAAGTGTCATCATTTTTCAAAAGAAAGATTTAGCTGCCTGACGTCAGCAGCCTAAGGTAGATAAAAGCATCAGAGTTTTTAAAATCAAAAAAAGCAGAAAATAAGCTCAGTAACTTATTTTCTGCTTTTTGCTTTTAACGGTTGTCAATGGTTTCGGGATAGAGATCGTGATTGATCAGGCGGTAGTGAGCCATTTCTTCATACTTGCTGTTTGGACGGCCATAATTGTAATAAGGATCAATAGAAATACCGCCGCGCGGTGTAAACTTGCCCCAAACCTCAAGATAGCGCGGCTGCAGCAATTCGACCAAGTCTTTGCCGATTGTATTGATGCAGTTTTCGTGGAAATCTCCGTGGTTGCGGTAGCTGAAAAGGTAGAGTTTGAGGGATTTAGATTCCACACATTTTTTATCTGGAATATAAGACAGATAAATGGTTGCGAAATCAGGCTGCCCGGTTATAGGGCACAGAGATGTGAATTCTGGACAGTTAAATTTGATGAAGTAATCGTTATCTTGATGACGATTATCAAAGGCTTCTAAAATATGAGGATCGTAAATAAAGCTGTAGTCAGTCTTTTGGTTTCCTAAAAGAGTTAAGTCTTTCATTTCTTGTGTTTGTGACATCTGTTCACCTTTCTAATTTTAAACGCCGCGCTGGTTATCGTAGATTAATGTATGAAGCTGGGGCAATACTCGGACATTGCCCCAAGAATCATCCTGAGCAATGCGTTCCCATAGGTTTTTAAGCCTTGTCAGCTGGTGCTGGACAATATCACCAGAAGCCTTGGGTTCAGGATTTCCGGCTGATAAATAGAGAACATCTGGCTGATAGCGTTCCTGGATCATCTTAGCAAAATCCAGATCGGCCTCGTCAAATATAGGAATTTTATAAGTGACCTTTTGAGGGTCTAACTGGGAGACAATAAAATCCAATGTGTCAAAGTTGACGTCCATTTTGCTGGAAGGGGGTTTGGGACTTAGGGTTACTTGGTCAATATCCTTTAGCCAGCTCTGCCAGCGTGAACCTTGTGTCTCAACAGCCAGTGTGACTTGTCGGTCCTTTAATTTGGCTACAAGTTCTGCCATGTTAGCTGCTAAAAGGCAGGGATTGCCTCCAGAGAGTGTAACATAATCATAATGTCCCAATTTATCCAGTTCATCAATGACCTGATCGCTGGTCATCATAGTTGGTTTTTCAGAGCCATCCCAAGTAAAGGCGGAATCGCACCAATCGCAGTGATAGTCACAGCCGCCTGTCCGCACAAACATGGTTTTTTGACCGATTGCCTGGCCTTCTCCCTGAAAAGTGGGGCCAAAAATTTCAAGAATCGGTAGTTTTAAAAGACGCTGTTTTTTCATGCTTCAAACTCCCATTCCCTTTTAAATTCGGCATAGGCAGAAGGAGTCTCATAGAGACGGACAGATTCCATTTGCAGGCCGCGTTCTTTGGGTAAGGCTGCTTCAAAGGTCTTAAAAATCCAGTAGACCATATTTTCAGCTGTTGTATTCATATAGGGCAGGCTTTCATTGAGGTAGGCGTGATCCAGATGCGGTTCCAGCAGCTCTTGATAGGTGGTCTTAATACTACCAAAATCATAAACCATGCCCTTGTCATCTAAAAATCCGCTGACAGCAATCTGCAGGCGATAGGTATGCCCGTGCAGAGCCTTGCATTTTCCTTCATAGTTGAAGAGGTGGTGGGCTGCGTCAAAGGTGAATTCCTTTGATACCAGCACACGTCTAGGGCAGTAGATTAGTGATTCACCAGTTTCTTTTTTGATTTCTTTGGGTGCAGCAAACATCAGTTTTTCTCCTTCTGAGCAAGATAGTTATCTAGTCCTGCTTGGCGCAGATGACAAGCAGGACACTCTCCACAGCCTGTACCGCGGATGCCATTGTAGCAAGTTAGTGTTTTCTCACGGATGTAGTCGAACTTGCCCAAATTATCCGCCAAAGCCCAGGTCTCAGCCTTGTCCAACCACATTAGAGGCGTTTGGATGACAAATTCGTAATCCATAGCCAGATTTAAAGTGACATTGAGTGATTTGACGAAGGCATCACGGCAGTCTGGATAGCCTGAGAAGTCTGTCTGGCAGACCCCTGTTACCAGATCAGTAATGCCTAGCTGCTTAGCTAAGACAGCAGCGAAAGAAAGGAACAGATGGTTTCTGCCATCAACAAAAGTATTGGGAACTTGTCCGTCTTTTGCTTCGATGTCTATGTCCGAGGTGAGAGCGTTCTCTGTTATTTGTCCCAATAAGGACATGTCAAGGACACGGTGTTTTACTCCTTGCTCAGCAGCGATTTCTTTAGCAACTGCTAATTCCTGGCTGTGACGCTGGCCGTAAGCAAAAGTAACTGTTTCAACATGTTGGTAATGCTGCAGAGCCCAAAAAAGGCAGGTTGTTGAATCTTGACCGCCGCTAAAAACGACGAGAGCTGATTGACGTTTCATAATAACTCCTTTAATTAAGATACAAAGAGCGTTAGCGAGCAAAGTCAAAATAGGAGGTTCGACGAAGAGTCAAAAGACTCTAGGAGAAGCTGTCTTTTTGACACAGCTCGCAGCTCGTGTTCGATTGACAAGATACAAAGGGCGTGAAGAAATCCGTATAAAAATAGGAAACTGACGCTGTGTCCCCAAGACACAAGGAAGTTTATCTTTTTTACTAGGATTTTAGCCCGTGTTCAATTACTAAGATACGGCAGAGGGTTGTTATCTAAGTGCTTTGCACTTGATAACAAACGCCAATCACCATTGTGACTTGGCTACCTCTCCCACTAACTTCGTTTGGTTAGTAAAATCGACTAACCAAACGAAGTGTCGCAAAGAGCGTTAGCGAGCAAAGTCAAAATAGGAGGTTCGACGAAGAGTCACAGGACTCTAGGAGAAACTGTCTTTTTGACACAGCTCATAACTGTCTTCAATTTTATTGTTATTATTTGCATAGAAAAAGGGAGCGAGACAAAACTCCGTAAAAACCATTAGCGGAATTTTGTCTCGCTCCTTTTAGATACTGTTAAGACCAGCTGCCTGTTAAAGGCAGCTAGTTTTTGTCAGTTAGATCTATGCAAGACTTTCAAAGCAGCCTAAACTAGATAGACTCTTTGAAATAACTATCTGGTTTTTTTTACGGATGGCTTTTCCCAAACATCCTTCCTAAATCTTTCATATCTTAACATGAACACAGGCAAAAATCAAGGTCTGTGTTTGCGGTTGAATGAACTGGCTATAAAAAGTAGTGATTTATTGCTTTTGATTGGGTAGCTTATTGTAAACAGTAGCAAGCAGGAGAGACCCAGTAAAATAAGATGGCTCTCATCTTGAGTGTTTGTCTGCGGTAAGAATGCTTGTGACTGTATGACTTGCTGCTGGCTTTGACTTAGAGTTTTTTGTTTGAAAGAATATCTGCTGTTTATTTGCTGTAAAGGTGATGAGGGTTGTTTGCTTTTGCTGATAAAAAGCTGATGGGAAACAGATCGTTTTTGATAAAATGATTGGCCAGCAGCGCTTGGATTATTAAAGACAGACTCAGTCTTATGAGATGAAAGGTGGTGGTAGAATGTTTGGAAGAGTCCCGCGTCTTCAAAAAGACGGCCCAAAGCCAAAAGAGTGCGGTCATTCTTTTGATAAGTGTTGAACATGATTCCAAGCGGTAAGCCATCAGCCGTTACATAGGTTGGCAAACTGATAGCAGGTGTTTGTGTAAGATTTGCCAGCTGGGTGTATGGAGTCAGTGTCCAAGCTGGCAGCCATTGATCATAAATCAACTGTAATTTTTCTGCCTTTGTTAAAGCAGACATGTCTTGGAGACGTGGTTTCATATCTGGGCTGATATGATGATAATCAGCACTTGGAGCAGGAAAAGCCGTTGTTGGTGTTAAAAATACAGGGAATTTTTGATAAAAGTCTGACATTTGAGCTCGAATGCTATCAATTTGGGCATAAGCCGCCTGTAAGTCTTTCTTAGTCAAATCACGGCTGGTTTGATAGAGCGCCCAAGTCAACAGTTCAGTATCACCAAGCTGTAAATGACGTTTAAGTTTTTTCTGGGCTAAAAGATCAAGGGAAGAAGCACTTGAGGCAGCCAAGGTGTAATAAGCTTTCATCAGTTGTTGACCATTGATAGGGTAATTCACTTCCTGCATCTGATAACCTTGTGATTTAAGGAAGACAACTGCTTGGTCTAGAGCTTTTAAGGCATCTGGGCTGATAGGAGTGCCTGCTGGCGTTTGGCGCGTGTAAGCAATAGGTTTGTTCTTACTTAGTGAATTGTCTAAAACATCTGTTTTTAGCAAAGCGTTGAACAAGTTTTCAGTATCACGCATAGTTTTGCTTTCAGCAAAGTGACCGACATTATTGTAAGTAGTTACGCTGTTGCCAGCAGTTACTCCAATTGTTGGGAAAAATCCAATAGTTCCTGACCATGATGCGGGAATGCGAATGGATCCGCCACCATCACTGGCAGAAGCGATGGGTACCTGCCCAATAGCAACAGCAGCTGCAGATCCGCCAGAAGAGCCGCCTGGATTGTGGGCTAGATTCCAAGGATTGTGAGTTATCCCGTAAAGATCTGAATTGGTCACATTTATCCAGCCCATTTCAGGGTAGGATGTTTGTCCGATAATGATAAAACCAGCATCTTGCAAGGCCTTGACATAGCGTCCTGTAGAAGAAGAAAGAGTTCCTGCCATAAAGGACAGGCCATTTGTATTTTGTCCACCCTTAATAGTATGGCCCAACCCCTTAACTAAAAGTGGAACACCTAAGAAGGGCTGTCCTGTGTCTTTAAGTTGTTGGGCTTCTTTTAAAGCTTCGTCAGATCTGAGACTGATAACATTGTTTAAATCTCCATTTGTCTGTTCTACAGCCTTTAAAGCCAGTTTTACCAATTCTTGGCTGCTAATGTCTCCTTTTCTCACCATGGCAGCAAGAGCAGTGGCATCTGTCTGCAAATAATCTTTTAAACCAAAATCCTTTTTAGCTTTAGGGGCTGAAGTGGTAGCTGAACTGACAGTGGTGCTGCTTGCCGGATTAGTCAGTGTTTGTGACAAGGAACTTGTGATGACAGCTTCTTTTTGATTTGCTGCAGCTGCAGGAAGTGTCTTTTGTTCCTCAGTAAGAGCAGCAGTACTTGTACTGGTACTTGTTTGAGTCTCGCTGACTGTCTGGCTTGTTTCAGGTGCAGTTTTCTGCAAGGAAGGATTGCCTTGCTGTGTTTCTATAGTAGCCGCAGAAATTGGTACAGAAAATAGGCCAGCAGTAAGGAATAATGATGAAAGTAATAACAAAGTGGATTTATAGTTTAATTTAATGCGATTCATAATCATAATCTCCTATTGGCTGCTTGTTTGATTTATGATAACACAGGCCAAAGGAAAATGAAAACGATTTACTTAGAAAAATGGTTCTCATGAAAACTTTTTTCTTGACAATTAAAGCTTAAAAACTATAATAGTTTCTATGAGAACTAAAGAAGATTTTCAAAAATGAGGTGTTTTCATGCAAGATCCTTTTAGCTTATTCAAAAGTTTTATCAATATCATAGAAGCAAAAGTTCAGGAAATAGCCAAAGAAAATGATATTGAGCATTTGGCGGGACCGCAGGGATACGCAGTTGTCTATCTTTTTAAAAATCGTGATAAGGAAGTTTTTATCAAAGATATTGAGGAAAAACTGCAGATTTCGAAATCTGTAGCCAGTAATCTTATCAAACGCATGACTAAAAACGGTTTTATCTCAATTATTCCTTCGTCCAAAGATAGGCGCTATAAGCAGGTTGTGTTAACAACGCTGGGCCTTGAGAAGGCTGAGGCTATCATTACTTTTCATAAAACAATCCATGAACAGCTGCTAAAGGGCGTTGATAAAACAGACCTCGAAGCTGCTTGCAGGGTTTTTAAACAAATTAAAGAAAATTTAGAAAAATAGGAGCAAGGTATGTTTAAGATTTTTAAACGATTAAGTGCTAGAGAATGGGGCATGATTCTCCTGAGTACGGCCTTTATTTGTTTGGGTGTCTGGATGGATTTAAAGACACCAGAATATATGTCAAACATCACGGCCTTACTGCAGACCAAAGGAACAACGGCTTCAGATATCATGAAACCAGGTTCTAAAATGCTCATGTTCTCTTTTGGCAGTTTTTTGATGGCAGTTTTAGTTGGCTTTTTAGCAGCAAGAACGGCCGCCAGCTTTACAACGCGCCTGCGTTCGGATATTTTTAATCAAGTCATGGACTATTCGGATGCTGAAATCAAGAAATTTTCCATTCCCAGCCTTTTGACACGGACAACCAATGACCTAACTCAGCTACAAATCATGATTACTATGGGAATGCAAGTAGTAACCCGTGGTCCTATCATGGCGGTCTGGGCGCTGACTAAAATTTGGGGCAAGAGTGATGAGTGGACCAGTGCGGTTGGAGTGGCTGTGCTTATTGTCTTTATTTTGCTGTCTGTTTTAATGTTTGTAGCCTTCCCAAGACAACGCAAAGTTCAAGGTTTAACTGATGCTCTTAACGCAACGACCCGTGAATCTCTAAGCGGTGTCCGTGTTGTGCGTGCCTACAATGCCGAAGATTATCAGGAGAATAAATTTAAGGAAGAAAATAAGAACCTGACCAAACTTAATTTATTTGTTTACCGGCTCATGTCACTGATGAACCCTGTTATGACAGTTGTTTCGAGTGGTTTGACGCTGGCCATTTACTGGATTGGAGCTTATCTGCTCAATGATATTAAAATTTCCAGAGTCAATATGGCAGCGGCGACTGCATCCATCAAAGATCGCATAGACGTTTTCAGTGATATGGTTGTTTTCTCATCTTATGCTATGCAAGTTGTCGTCGGTTTTATGATGATGGTTGCTATTTTTATCATTTTGCCGCGCGCTCTTGTTTCTGCCAAACGTATTAATGAAGTACTGGCACTTGAGCCATCCATACAGTTCAAGAAAAGCTCTAAAGCTGACAACGGTCAAAAGGGAGAAATCGAATTTCACGATGTTTCCTTCCGTTATAACAAGAATTCCCGCGCTGTGATAGAGCATGTTTCCTTTAAGGCAAAAGCCGGCCAAACGGTTGCCTTTATTGGTTCAACAGGTTCAGGGAAATCAACCTTGGTTAATCTGATTCCGCGTTTTTATGATGCGACAGAAGGCTGGATCAAGGTTGACGGTGTTAAGATTCAAGATTACAGCCACGATGATTTGAACAAGAAAGTCGGCTATATTCCGCAAAAAGCAGTACTTTTTAGCGGCACTATCCGCTCCAATATGGAATTTGGTGAGAGCAGCCAAACACCGCTGGATGATGCTAAGATTTGGGAGGCGCTTGAGTTGGCTCAGGCCAAAAATTTTGTTGAAGGCAAGGAAAAAGGCCTTGATACAGAAGTAGCACAGGGCGGAACTAATTTTTCCGGCGGACAGAAACAGCGCTTGGCAATTGCGCGTGCCCTTGCCCGTAAGCCTGAAATTCTTATTTTTGACGACTCCTTCTCAGCGCTGGATTACAAGACTGATAGAATTCTGCGCGCTGACCTGAGAAAGAAAACCAAGGATATGACCAAATTAATTGTCGCTCAGCGCATTTCAACCATTATGAATGCCGATCAAATTTTGGTATTAGATAAAGGAAAGGTTGTCGGTCAAGGAACTCATAAAGAGCTCTTGGCTAATAATGAGATTTATCAGGAAATTGCTTATTCACAATTATCTAAGGAGGAGTTAGAAAATGGAAAATAAAAAGAAATCATTATTAAGCCAGATGGCTCCTTACCTTAAAGGATACAAGGCCTTATTTGGTCTGGCGGTTATTTTCACAGTTATTTCAAGTACGATTACAGTTATTGGGCCTGATAGGCTTAAGGAAATGACGGATACCATGACCAAGGGCCTTGCAGGCAAGATTGATCTGGATAAAATTGCTGGAATCGCCTTTACTCTGGCACTGATGTATATTGGCGGAGCCTTGGTTTCTTATGCTGCGAGCTTTATTGTATCAACCATGATTCAAGGATTCTCTCAGCGGCTGCGCAATGCCATTGCCGATAAAATTAATAAAGTACCGCTCAAGTATTTTGATAGCCATTCACAAGGAGATACCTTATCTCGAGTGACCAACGACGTAGATTTGATGACCCAATCTTTCAACCAAAGTTTGGTTTCAATGGTAGCAGCAGTTGTCCTTTTAATCGGTTCTGTTTTTATGATGATCAAGACAAATGGCACTCTGGCCGCAACAGCCATTTTATCTGTTTTTACAGGTTTTGCTCTGTCAAGCATCATCATGGTAAAAAGTCAGCCGCTCTTTAAACGTCAGCAAAAAAATCTGGCCAATGTCAGCGGCTATGTCGAAGAAATCTATTCAGGACACAATGTCGTTTCCAGCTACAATGCGCGCCAGCAAAGTAAGGAGCGGTTCGAAGTCTTAAATAACCAGCTCTTTTCCAGTATGTGGAAGTCACAGTTTTTCTCTGGAATCATGATGCCCTTGATGCAGTTTATTGGAAATTTTGGCTATGTCATGGTCTGTATTGTGGGAGCCCGCATGGCTCTAAATGGCGATGTGACTATGGGAACTATCGTTGCTTTCATGACTTATGTCCGCATCTTTACCCAGCCTATTTCACAAATCGCACAGGGCATTACCCAGCTTCAGTCAGCTAATGCCGCTATGGGACGCGTTTTTGAATTTCTGAATGAAGAAGAAATGGAAGCAGAAGACCACAAGCAAAGACAGCTTGCCACTGTTAAAGGAGATGTTAACTTTGACAATGTCTTCTTTGGCTATCAGCCGGATAAAATCATTATTCATGATTTTTCAGCCCATGCAAAAGCCGGACAAAAAGTGGCCATTGTCGGTCCGACAGGTGCTGGGAAAACAACCATCGTCAATCTGCTGATGCGTTTTTATGAAGTTGGTAAAGGTAGCATTTCTATTGATGGTGTCAATGTGCACGATATGAAGCGTGAAGAGGTGCATGATGCCTTTGCTATGGTCCTTCAAGATACCTGGCTTTTCGAGGGAACTATCAAGGAAAATCTGATTTACAATCAGGAACACATTACGGATGAACAAGTAATTGCAGCGGCCAAAGCTGTTGGTGTTCACCATTTCATCAAAACCCTGCCTGAGGGTTATGATACTGTCTTAGATGATTCGGTAACCTTATCCATTGGCCAAAAGCAGCTTTTGACGATTGCACGGGCTCTGCTCAAAGATTCACCGCTGCTTATTCTTGATGAAGCGACATCATCTGTTGACACCAGAACAGAGGAGCTGATTCAAAAAGCGATGGATAAGCTGATGGAAGGCAGGACCTCCTTCGTCATTGCCCACCGCCTTTCAACTATTCGCAATGCAGATCTCATTCTTGTAATGAAAGATGGTAATATTATTGAACAAGGCAATCACGATGAACTTATGGCTCAAGATGGCTTCTATGCTGATCTTTACAACAGTCAATTTACAGAAGAAGATAGTGTTGCTTGATTAAAAATGCTGGGACAGCTTTAGTCTCAGCATTTTTCTATAAAATAAAGTATTAAAAAATTTGTTAAAGCTGAACCTTTAAAAATAATTGCATTTACAATCAAATAGTTAGATAAAAGGCAAAAATTATCCTACAATAAGAACCAGAAAAAAGGAGGACAGGTTATGACAACAATCAAAGGAAAGCCAATTACCTTTGCAGGTACTAAACTAAAGGTCGGCGATATAGCTCCGGATTTTGTTTTGACAGCCACTGATTTATCGAAGAAAAGCTTGGCCGATTTTGCTGGTAAGAAAAAAGTAATCAGTGTTGTTCCGTCTATTGATACAAGTGTTTGCGATGCTCAAACCCGTCGTTTTAATCAGGAATTAGCAAACACTGACAATACTGTTGTGATTACGGTCTCTGTGGATTTGCCTTTTGCCCAGGCTCGCTGGTGCGGTGCGGCTGGTTTGAATGATGCGGTAACCTTGTCAGATTACTATGACCATTCATTTGGCAAGGCCTATGGTTTATTGATTAATGAACTGCATTTGCTTGGCCGAGCTGTTTTCGTTCTTGATGAAAACAATAAAATCACCTATCTTGAATATTTAGATGAAATGGGCAACCATCCCAATTACGAAGCTGCAATAGCAGCTGTCAAAGCAGTTAAATAAGTTAATAGAAAAGGCACAGCGGCCGTCAAGAGACTTGGATAATTGTATATCAGCTTACCATACAATAATGGTAAGTTTTTTTGTGCTGATGACAGCCCCTAAAGTGAACGGCGAAAGCTATCTGTCTTCATTATGCCAAAAAATTAAAAGAATTGATGTTGAATGTCGTGAACGCCCCCAAATATGTCGTAAATGGGGAAAATGCCTCTTGATTTCTCACTAAAATGACCATTCACGACCTATTTGATACCATTCACGATAATCGCCACACAAAAGTATCAAAATAAGTTATACTATGAGTGTTTCTTGGCCAAGGAATAAGATCAAAAAATGAAAAAGGAGTTTTGTTATGAATACACAAGCATTTGAACAATTTGATGTTATGGATAAGGAAGCCCTTTCAACTGTTGAAGGCGGAGGAAAAGGTTCTTGTTTATCATCTGCTGCAGCTGCAATAGGACTAGGAGCATCTACACTGCCAGGGGCTGCCATGTATCTTGGAGCACAAGCTTTTGCTGCTGGTGCCAATTACTATTATTGTACACACTAATAATATATAAAAAAGTTTTAGTTAAAATGAGAAATAAAAAGAAGCTAATAATCTTTGTTCTTATCCCTCTCGCATTTTATTTAGCATGGTTATTGTGGCCTATCTCAAAATGTATGGCCATTATAGGTTTTATATTAGTAATGGGAGGGAATGCTTTAGACTATTTATCTGAAACGATAATGAATCGAAAAATACCCAGAAAGCGCTTCAAAGAGTTGGGGGAACTTTTCTCTTCAAAAGTTGCTCATCAGCTCATCTTTGCTGCTATCTTTTTGTTGTTAACTGTTTTAAGCTGCTATAAGGCTACTCATGTAAAAGCAGTTTATAGCATCATTATTTTCTCAGCCGTTGCTGTCATCAGTTTTATCCTTTTTATCCTTTTATTATGGGGAATAAAATATGTTAGACAGGCTCATCAGTCTTCAAAAGGTTCTGACGATTAATCAATGATAGATCAAAACTTGCCATTGCTCGTATGGTAAGTTTTTTGTGTTTATTCCAGCTAAATAAAATATATCAAAATTTCAAAGTCAGTTTTTTCATCGAAACGATGTGAGACCTTAGGCAGTCTCCTCCAAAATTAGAAATTTAGAATGTCAGTTGATAAAATAAGGTTTCTTTAATCTTGTATGATATAATAGAGCAAGTAAGCAAAAAGGATGAATGATGTCACAAGAAACAATTTATGGGAAGTATGAAAGTTATTTATTTCAAATTTTGGAGGATTTAAGCCGAAAAATTCAAGCTGAAAATCAGCGTGTAAAGGCAGAAACCGGATTTAAGTTGTTTGAGCATTTTCTTGCACGGGTTAAAACCAATGACAGCATGATTGAAAAATGCCAGCGCAAAAATCTTCCTCTAACGGCTGAGTCTGCCCTTAAGGAAATCCGGGATGCGATTGGAATTCGCATTATCTGCGGTTTTGTTGATGATATTTATAAAACAGTTGCTATCCTTAAAGAAATGGATGGTATCAGCGTTTACAATGAAAAAGATTATATTGATCAGGCTAAACCTAATGGCTATCGTTCTTATCATTTGATTTTGGAAATAAGGACACCTTTTGAAGATTGTTTAGGACAGCTGCCGGGAAGCTATTTTGTGGAAGTTCAGTTAAGAACTATAGCTATGGATTCTTGGGCTAGTTTGGAACATCAAATGAAGTACAAGCATGATATTAAAAATCCTGAACGGATTGTTAAAGAACTGAAACGCTGCGCAGACGAGTTGGCTTCCTGCGATCTTTCCATGCAGACTATCCGAAATTTAATTGCAGAAAGCGGTGAGTGAGATGTCTTTGAGTATTTTACTGGCAGAAGATGAAGAACAGCTATCACGTGTTTATACAGCGGCTCTAGAACATCAGGGCTATCGGGTTGATCAAGTTTATAACGGACAGGATGCTGTGAAAAAAGCAAGCGACAATGTCTATGATGTTTTTATTTTGGATATCATGATGCCAATAAAAACTGGTCTGGAAGCCTTGCGTGACATTCGTGCCAGCGGAGATAGCACCCATGCGATTATGTTGACGGCGATGTCGGAAATAGAAGACAAGGTGACTGGTTTGGAAGCTGGTGCTGATGATTATTTAACGAAGCCTATTTCGCTCAAAGAACTTTTGGCTCGTATGGCTTCTTTGGAACGGCGGCTGGACAGTTTTACCGATAAAATCCTGACCTTTGGCAGTGTCAAGCTTGATATTGCCCAACAGGAACTGGCAGCCAGCAATTCTATCCGCTTAGCAGGAAAAGAAGCAAAATTAATGGCTTTTTTTATGCTTAATCCTAATAAATCTTTGTCCACTAAGGAAATTTTCCAGCATGTTTGGGCCAAGGATGATAACCCTGAAATTGATGATGGCTATGTCTTTATCTATGTTTCCTATCTCAGACAAAAGCTCAAAGCTATTAAAGCGAATCTTGCTATCCTAGGGAAAGAAAATGGAGATTTCACTCTCGTGGAAACGGCAGGTGATGATTATGCTTCGTAAGATTAGATTTCGCTTTATTTTAATTTCATCTCTTGCCATTCTGGGGATTTTATTATCTTTTATCATCATTTTCAACTCAGTTCACTATGTTCAAAATAATAGGGAGGTTGAATCTGTCCTGCGGATTCTGTCCAAAAACAGTGGCGAATTCCCGAAAACTGACGACATTAATAAGGATCCGGAGAGAAGAAATCTATCAGGAACTATTGTTGATCAGTATCAATATTATAGCTTTATTATTAAAAATAAAAAGGAAATAACTTCTTTTAATGTGCAGCATATTCCTGATGTGGACAGGGAACAGATCGCTCAGTACATGGAAGATATCAGTCTGAACAGCCAAAAAATAGGTTATTTTAAGAGAAACTATCATTTTTACGCCTACAAGGTAACAAATCTCAAAGAAAAGGATAAGCAGCTGGTAGTTGTTTTGGATGCGACGCGTTTTATTGATGACCGTTCGGGATTGTTGACTCTTTCTATCAGAATGTCATTTTACAGTTTCATTCTTTTTATTTTTATCGTTTCTGTTTTTTCAGGCTTTGCTATTAAACCTTATGTTGAGAATTATGAGAAACAAAAGCGTTTCATTACAAATGCTGGACATGAATTAAAAACACCGCTATCTATTATTTCGGCTAATAATGAGCTGCAGGAACTGACAACCGGCGAGACAGAATGGACTAAGAGCACAAAGGACCAAGTCGAACGCCTGACGCATCTAATCAATCAACTGGTTACTTTGGCAAGATTAGAAGAACAGCCGGATGTTGTTCTTGAAAGTGTTCATTTTTCAAAAATTGCTCAGGATGCAGCAGAAGCTTTTAAGGCTCCTATCATTAAAGACGGAAAAACTTTTGAGATGGCCATTGATTCTAATGTCTATGTCAAGGCTGAAGAAAAATCTTTATTTGAATTAGTCACTCTTTTGATGGATAATGCTAATAAGTATTGTGATGAGGGCGGAACAGTGAGTGTTAAACTCAGTAAAACCAGCGGCTTTAAAAAGGCCAAGCTAGAGGTTTCAAATACCTTTAAAGAAGGTGCGAAAATTGATTACAGCCGTTTCTTTGACCGTTTTTATCGGGAAGATGAATCTCACAATAATCAAACATCCGGTTATGGTATTGGACTATCAATGGCGCAGAGCATTGTCAACATTTTTAAAGGAAAAATTTCAGTTTCTTATAAAAATGGTACCATCACTTTTAAGATTCTACTCTAGTGTCAATTATGAAAAAGAACCTGGGACAATAATGTCTCAGGTCTTTTCGTTCTTGCCAGGAATTCTCGCATCTTGATTTTAGGATCGAAACTTTAATGGTCTGCTAGAAAAGATAGAGGATGGCTGTGATGATAGCTAAGCCGCCCTGCATTAGTAAAATTTTAGGATTGCTGCTGTAAGCACCGTATGCAGCTACCAAAATGATGTATAGCAAGATTGGCAAAATAATACTTGTATTGAAAATCAAGCCATAAAGCAATCCTAGGCCGATAAGGCCGTTATAAATTCCTTGATTTTTGAAAAGTGTATCGATTTCTTTTTGGCCTAATTTTTCCTGACTCATCCCAAAAACCTGAGATGTTTTAGCAGATTGTGTAGCTAGAGTTTCTAGGTACATAATATAAAAGAATTCTAAAGCGACTAAAATCACTAAAATAGTTTTAAGCACTGACATGATTGCCTCCTTATAATAATGCCTTAGATATTATAAGATTTATCCTTTGATATGGCAAACAATTGAACTGAATTTAGCTAACCGACTATGAGTTTGCTTATAAGACAAACGGCAGATGACTACAAGGCAATCATGTATATGTCATCTTGTTTCTTTATTTTTAAGTTTAAAAAGCTGTCAGCTGTCACTGTTATATTCTTTTAGGCTTTCCTTGACAGCAGTAATGAATTTTTGCATGATGGCAGACTCTTGCTTGCGGTTGTTAGTAACAAAACCGAGGGTATGTTTTTCGCTGTCTTTGAGGGGAATGAGGACAATCTGATCCTTGATGAAACTGTTGACAATTCCCAGGCCTGAAGCATAGGCGTCAGAGCCACAGAGGATATTCATAATGGTGCCACGGTCATTGCTGTAAAAAACAGCTTGGTCTTTAGGAATATCCAAGGTGTCTTCATCAAAGTTAAGCCCAGCTGTTTCCTGTCTGAAGCGTACCTGTTTATAATTCTTGAGCTGAGATTTTTCGATGAGCTTTTGCTTGGCCAAGGGATGGCCTTTTCTTAGGAAGATGCGTGTTGGAAAATCACCAAGCGGAGTAAAGGTAAGATTGTACTGCTTGAAGTAGCGCTCCAAAATATGGCGGTTATCGTCATTGAGATAGAGAATACCTAAGTCGCTTTCAAAATTGAGGACACTTTCAAGAATTTTTTTGGTCGTTGTCTCAATAAGGTGGAAGTGTTGGTAGTCATCTTTAAAACGTTCTGCGATATCAAGCAGCGGAATGGCTAAAAAATCATAGTGGTGGGAACTTAAGGTAAAACTGTTTTTGTAATTGTTTTGATAACGCTGTTTAAGTAAGTCCATTTCTCCTAGGATACGTTTGGCGTATTTAAGAAAGTCATAGCCATCATCTGTCAAACGCGCTCCAGTATTAGAGCGGATAAAGAGCTGGACACCTAGTTCTTCCTCTAATTCTTTGATGGATGAGGAAAGATTGGGCTGGGTAACATAAAGTCTTTTTGCGGCTTCACTGAAAGAGCCTGTCTTGGCGATAGCCTCAACATAGCGGCATTGTTGAAAATTCATACTAATTCCTTCTTCTTGAGCTTTTTTGACATTATAACAAAAGGAACAATATAAAATCTGCAAAAAGCTGATAGAAAAAAGCAAAGAGGTGATACATTTTTCTTATAGCCTGATAACGTTTTTCTTTGCCAGTGTTTATACGCTTTTAAACGGCCATAAATAAAATTTATAGCTTACCATAAAAAAGATAAATTATACAAGGTGTTTGGGAGATGGTAGGATAAAATCATATTTATTTCAAAGGAGGACAGGCTTATGACAGATAGTAAAAAAGAATGGGTTTTAAAAGCATTTAGAGGTGAAGAAGTAGAACAAGTACCAGTTGGCTTTTGGTATCATTTTTTGCCGGAAGAAGAGTTGGGTCGAGGGCTTAACAGCCGCAGTCTGTTTAAGAAAAATCTGGAAGGTCATAGGAAATTTATCCAAGAGGTGGAACCTGATTTTATCAAAATTATGAGTGATGGCTTTTTCACCTATCCTAATCCTTTAATTACTACCGAAGTGACTTCTATTAAGGAATTGGCGGCTATTACCTCTATTGGTAAGGATCATCCTTGGTTTGACCAGCAGGTAGAATTAGTCAAGGCTATTAAAAAGAGCTTTACCGAAGACATTGTTGCTATTTATAATATTTTTGCTCCGGTCACCTATCTTAAGTGGCAGCTAGCTGGCAAGGTAGCAAGTGGAGATACTATCATTGCTGATTTTCTGCAGGAAGATGCCCAAACCTTAAAAAAGGTTTTAGGAGTTATTGCTGATGACATTGCCATTTTAGTTCAAAAAATTATTAAGGAAACTGGGATTGAAGGAATCTATCTTAGTGTGCAGTCTATTCAAGATGATCGTGTTACTTCACAGGATTACAGCAAGTATATTGCTCCCAGTGATTTGACTATTCTTGAAGCAGCCCATAAGGCAGCTGGCTTGAGTGTTCTTCATATCTGTGGTTACGAAGGGGCTAGCAATGATATCAGTCTCTTTAAAGATTATCCAGCTCAGGTCTTTAATTGGGCTGTCGGTCCAGAAGGTATCAGTCTGGCAGAAGGACGTAAACTCTTTGGTGGTAAACCTGTTCTGGGTGGCTTTGTCAATACAAAGGAAGGCTTGCTCTATAAGGGAAGTAAGGAAGAAATTCAACAGACAGTAGCGAAACTTTTAAAAGAAGCTGGCAAAAAAGCAACGATTATTGGTGCAGACTGCACAATTCCAAGCGATATTGCTGCTGAGCGTATTGCCTGGGTTAAAGAAGCGGCAGCTTTATAAAAGAAAGGAATGATTGAATGGCTAAGAAAAAATGGTTTATCACAGGCGGAGTACTGATTATTCTCATTGGCGGAACTATTATCGGTCGTCAGTTGACCGGCAACAATGCTGCAAATGGAAAAGTAAAAACTTTGAAAGTTGCCCATACTCAAAACTACGTACCCTATGATTATGTTAATGACAAAGGTGAAAATACCGGCTATGAAGTAGAGGTTTTAAAAGCTATAGATAAAAAATTGCCGGATTATAAATTTAAATATACCGGGACAAGTGATGAAGATTTACTGATTGGCCTAGAGTCGGGCAAATATGATATCGGTACCAAGGGAGCTTGGTATACGAAAGAACGTGCTCAAAAATTTATTATTCCTAAAGACGCTATTGGAGCTAGTGTCATTGGTTTTACCATCCGTAAGGAAGATAAAGCAAGATTTAAAAACATTAACTCTTTTGCCCAATTAGGTGGCAAGCTGGTTCCTATTTCCCCACAAAATGCCCAGTGGAATGTAATCGAGGATTACAATAAAAATCACAAGGATAAGCCCATTGATCTCAAAGCTGCAGAAAGTTTCACAGTAGCAGACGCCTATGCTTGGGTTCTTGAGAAACGTTACGATGCTTACTTTGACATTAAACTGTCCTTTGAACAGGCTGTTAAGGATAAGGACGGATCCTATCACAAATATGCTGATAAACTGACTTGGATTCCTTACAAGGGGATTGAGACTTATCCTTTGATACACCGTAATCAGTCCAATAAGAAATTTGTAAAAGCATACAACAAGGCAATCAAAGAACTAAAGAAAGACGGAACGTTATCAAAACTGTCTAAGAAATACTTTGGGGAAGATGTCTTTAACTATGTGACAAAATAGGAGATTGTATGGTTTCTTATACACCGTCTTATGTTTTTAAATTTTTGCCAACCATCATAGCTGCCCTGCCTTTGACCTTGTGGGTCATCTTTCTTACTGTCCTTTTAGGAAGTATTCTGGGAGCAGGGCTTGCTTGGGCACAAGTGGGTTCTGATACTGGTCTTGCCGGATTTGCTAAAGCTTATGTTTTTACGCTGAGGTGTACACCGCCTATTGTTTTGCTCTTTCTTGTTTTCTATGGCCTGCCTAAATTTTTAACCTGGTGGCTCCATTTGGATGTTGATGGCTGGTCACGTACCATTTTTGTTGTTGTGACCATGGTCTTGCTTTTTGCAGCCTCTATATCAGAAGTTTTTAAAGCAGCTTATTTAGCAGTTCCTAAAGGGCAGCTGGAAGCAGGACTGAGTATTGGTCTAACGGGATATCAAACCTTTATCCGTATTTTGCTGCCGCAGACCTTTAAAATTGCTCTGCCTAATATGACGACAGCTGTTTTGAATCTAATGAAAGATGCTGCCTTGGCTTATACGATTGGTTTAGTCGATATTATGGGAGCAGGCAATTTGCTAATCAGCCGCAATCTTGGGAATTATTCCTTGGAAACTTATACGGCTGTTGCTCTTATCTATTGGGGTTTGGCTTTAGTATTGACGGCTCTGTCTTATCTGATGGAGCACAGTCTCGATAAGGGAAATGGTTAAGGAGGAGCTATGGATTTTTCGTATATTTTTCATACATTTTTGCTCTCTTTAAAGGGTGTCCCTGTCACTTTGGCTATTATGGCAGTCTCTATCTTGCTGAGTTTTTTCCCAGCCTTATTTTTAGCTTTAGGCAGAATTTATAAGGTCAAAGGAGTCACAGCTTTTTCAGTTGTCTATCTAGCCTTTATCCGAGCAACGCCGCCAATTCTTTTGATTTTATTTTTTTACAGCCTCTTACCTAGCGTTTTAAATACCATTTTAAAATCCAGCGGATTTGATATTTTCAAGCTCAATCCTATTTATTACGCTTTTATTATCTTTAGTCTGATGACTACTGGAAGCTTGTCAGAAATTTTGCGTTCTGCCATCCTAACAGTTGATAAGGGGCAACTAGAAGCAGCCCAGTCCATTGGTCTGACAACTACTCAAAGTTACATCAGGATCGTTTTTCCTCAAGCTTTGCGAAATGCTCTTCCCAATCTGTGCAACCTAGTTATTAATATTGTTAAAGGGACCTCCCTTGTCTTTGTCATGACGGTTAAGGATATCACGGCCATTGCCAAGGTTGAAGCTGCCCATGGCTATCAGTACTTTGAATCTTATCTGGTGATTTTCATCATTTATATTATCATCTGTGGTCTGATTCAATGGGGATTCTCAGCTCTAGAAAAGCAGTTTGTTTAAGGAGAACTTATGTTAGATATAAAAAATTTATCAAAACAATTTGATGGTAAGACAGTTCTGGAAGATGTTAGCCTGACAGTTGGCAAGGGTGATGTCGTGGTTATTCTGGGCCCCAGCGGATCGGGTAAAACAACTTTTCTGCGCTGCCTCAATCATTTAGAGAAGGCTGATCAAGGACAGCTGACCTTGGACGGTCACTCTTATGACCTAGCTTCCTTAAATCGGAAAGAGGTATTGGACATTCGTCAAAAAACAGCTTTTGTTTTTCAGCATTACAATCTTTTTGCCAATAAAACAGCTTTGGAAAATATTCTAGAAGGCCTTGTTATTGCTAGAAAGATTCCAAAGGCTGAAGCAGAAAAAACAGCTTTAGAAGCTTTAGAAAAAGTGGGTTTGTTGAGTCATAAGGACTATTATCCCAAACAGCTCTCTGGCGGTCAGCAACAGCGGATTGGTATTGCGCGTGCTATTGCTGTAAAGCCTGATGTTATCTTCTTTGATGAACCAACATCAGCACTAGATCCTGAATTGATTGGTGATGTTTTAGGTGTAATGAAGCAGCTAGCGCAAGATGGAGTTACCATGGTTGTGGTAACACATGAGATGAGCTTTGCTAGAGATGTGGCCAATCATGTTGTCTTTATGGATGGCGGCCATATCATTGAAGAAGGAGCTCCTAGGGAATTTTTCCTACGTCCTAAGGAGGAGAGAACACGGCGCTTTTTGGCACGTATTTTGTCTGATGACAGTTATTCGGTAAATTATATATTGTGATAGGCTGAGCAAAAATTTGTCCAATATTCCTGTTTTGGAATAAGCTCTTGACCGCAGTGGTTGGGAGTAAGACTTGTTGGCTAGGCCAAGAAGTCTTACCCTTGCACAGTTCATTAGGTGCTTTAGCACCAATGAACCACTGCTGGCTGGTTTTCCTTTTGCCACAAGGCCAAAGCGGAAAACCTAAACAAATGTGATTTCGACGCCCTCTGGTCAAGTCCGCAAAACCGTAAACTTTTATCTAAGACACCAGAATAGAAATTTTTTGATTCATTAACGAAAAAGGTCGGTCATAGTATTTTCCGATCTTTTTTGGGGTCGCTTTTTTCTCATTTTTATATTAAAATAAAAAGGTAATACATTGCAAGATCTTAGGCGAAGGGACGTTTGAAAGTGACTGAAAAATCTGTAAAAGTCAAATCTTATGCTAATATTGCTATTATTAAGTATTGGGGGAAAGCAGACGCTGAAAAGATGATTCCCTCTACCAGCAGTATTTCACTGACACTTGAAAACATGTATACTGAAACCAAACTTTCGCTTTTGCCAGCCGCCGAGGCTGATGAATTTTATATTGACGGTGTTTTGCAAAATGAAGCAGAACATGCCAAGATGAGCAAGATTTTAGATTATTTCCGAAAAGATCAGCCGCTTTTTGTGAAAATTGAAAGCTCTAATAATATGCCGACAGCCGCTGGCCTTTCATCAAGTTCCAGCGGTTTGTCTGCCCTTGTGAAAGCAGCTAACATCCTTTTTGAAGGGCATCTCAGCCAAAGTAAGCTGGCTCAACTGGCAAAATTTGCGTCTGGCTCTTCTTCCCGTTCCTTCTTTGGTCCCGTGGCTGCCTGGGATAAAGATTCTGGTGAGATTTATAAGGTTAAGACAGACTTAAAGCTAGCTATGATTATGCTGATTTTGGATGACCGTAAAAAACCAATTTCCAGTCGAGATGGCATGAAACGCTGTTCAGAAACTTCCAGCAATTTTAAAGATTGGATTGCCCAGTCTGAACAAGATTATGCCAACATGCTGACTTATCTGGAAGCTAATGATTTTGACAAAGTAGGGGAATTGGCCGAGCGCAATGCCCTTGCTATGCATGCAACAACTGAGAGTGCAAAACCATCCTTTTCTTATTTGACCGAAAAGTCTTATCAGGCCATGGAAAGAGTCAGGAATCTTAGGCAGCAGGGAGAAAGGTGCTATTTTACTATGGATGCAGGGCCCAATGTCAAAGTTCTGTGTTTGGAAGAAGATTTAGAGCATTTGGCGGCTTCGCTGGCTGAGGACTATCAGATTATCAAGTCTAAAACGAAGGAACTTTAAGATGGATGATGTTATTCAGGTACAAACCGGTGGCAAACTTTATATCGCCGGTGAATATGCTGTTTTAACGCCCGAACAGTCAGCTATCATCAAGAATATCCCGATTTATATGACAGCCAGCATTAAACCGGCCGATCAGATTTCTATCTGGTCTGATATGTTTGACTATCGCACAGGGATGGCAGCAGATGCTAACTATGCGCTGATTCAGGAAACAATTGCTGTTTGGGCTGCTTTTTGGGGTAAGGATGTGTCTGATTTAAGACCTTTTACTCTAGATATTACCGGTAAAATGGAGCGCAGCGGCATCAAATTCGGTATCGGCTCCAGCGGCAGCGTGACTGTTTTGACCTTGAAAGCTTTAGCGGCTTTTTACCATGTGAAACTATCCAGAGACACGCTCTTTAAATTGGCCTCCTATACCTTGATTAAGCGCGGTGATAATGGTTCCATGGGAGATCTGGCCTGCATTGCTTATGATGATTTGATTTTATTTACTGCCTTTGACCGCAGCCGGGTGCGCACTTGGATTGAAAGTTATGATTTAAAGACTGTTTTGGCGAAGGATTGGGGTTACAGCATTGAAATCATTAAACCAGCTCTTTCTTGTGACTTTCTGGTCGGCTGGACTAAGGAAGCGGCCATTTCGCGTGACATGATTAATTTGGTTACGTCAGCCGTTACAGATGATTTTCTGATGCAGACTCAAAAAGCTGTTCTCCAGCTGAGGTCTGATTTAGAAGCAGGAGAAAAAGTTGCCATCAAAGCAGAAATTGAAAATGTCTCTAATTTGCTTTCTGCTCTTAGCCCTGCCATTTACAGTGATAAGTTAAAGGAACTAAAGGCAGCCAGTCAGGGACTGGATGCTGCTGCCAAATCGTCAGGTTCTGGCGGCGGTGACTGCGGAATCGCTCTGTCCTTTGATGAAAAAGACAGTCAGACCTTAGCAGAACGCTGGCAGACAAGCGGAATCGAATTGCTTTACCAAGAAAAATTATAGGAGAAAACATGGCAAACAGAAAAGATGAGCATATCAAATATGCTTTGAAGTACGAAGCACCATACAACAGCTTTGATGATATGGAGCTTGTTCATCATTCTCTGCCCGATTATGACCTGAGTGAAATTGATTTAAGCACACATTTTGCAGGCCGGAATTTTGAATTTCCTTTTTATATTAATGCCATGACGGGCGGCAGCAGCAAAGCAAAAGCTGTTAACCGCAAACTTGCTCAAGTAGCTGAAGCCACAGGGATTGTCATGGTGACAGGTTCCTACAGCGCAGCACTCAAAAATGAAAATGACACCTCCTATCCTAACCGGCAAGAATTTCCAAACCTGCTTTTGGCTGCTAATATCGGCCTTGATAAACCAGCAGCTGCAGGCCTGCAGACAGTTGAAAGAACAAAACCGCTTTTTCTGCAGGTTCATGTCAATGTTATGCAGGAACTTCTTATGCCGGAAGGAGAGCGCAAGTTTCGTCCTTGGAAATCTCATCTTTCCGCTTATGTTAGAGACATCCCTGTACCGCTTATTCTTAAGGAAGTTGGTTTTGGCATGGATGTTAAAACGATTGAAACAGCAGCAGAACTAGGAATTAAAACCTTTGATATCTCCGGCCGCGGCGGCACCAGTTTTGCTTATATTGAAAATGAGCGTGGCGGCAACCGTTCCTATCTCAATGAATGGGGGCAGACCACCCTTCAAGCATTGCTAAATGCCCATCCTTTGATGAATCAGGTAGAAATTTTAGCCTCGGGTGGTGTCAGACATCCTTTGGATATGGTGAAATGCCTTGTTTTGGGTGCCAGAGCAGTTGGTCTGTCACGGACGGTTTTAGAACTGGTTGAAAGCTATCCAATCGAAAAAGCCATTGACATTGTCAACAGCTGGAAAGAGGATTTGCGGCTGATTATGTGCGCTCTTAATTGCAAGACTGTTAAAGAACTTCAAAAAGTTGATTATATCTTATATGGCCGTTTAAAAGAAGCTCAGCAAAAGCCATGAGCGCTATGCCGCAAACAAATGAAAAAGTGAGAAAAGTCCTTGTATTTAAAGGATTTTTCTCACTTTTTTTATGGATACAGAAATTAAGGCTAACTCTAATTAGCTTTTTAAAAGCAGATCTTACAGCATATAATAAACAATAGCAATGTACTGTAAGGCTGACGCTAAAAGAATAAAGAGATGCCATATCATATGAAAATAAGGCTTTTTCTTGGCATAGAAGAAGGCACCGACTGTGTAAGAAAGTCCGCCGCCCAGCATCAAGAGCCAAAAGGTAAGTCCGGTTTTACTGATGATAGCTGGAATGATAAAGATAACCAGCCAACCCATCAGCAGATAAAGAAAGAGGCTAAATTTATCATTAATCTTTTTGGCAAAAATTTTGTACAAGATACCAAAAATAGTTGTTCCCCACTGCAAAATAATAATAAGGTAACCCAGCCAGCCGCTGACCAGAGACAGAGCTACTGGTGTGTAAGATCCTGCAATGGCGATATAAATCATGCTGTGGTCAATAATGCGCAGGATGTATTTCTGCGGCGAGTCATACTGCATGGAATGGTAGACGGTTGACGATAGGAACATTAAAAAGAGACTGATGACAAAAATAGACATACCGACTGCAGCCTTTATACCATAAGATTGATAGCTATAAATAGCAGTGATAGGCAGCAAAACGAGCATTATAGCAGCACCGACAGCATGGGTAACGCTGTTGGCAACCTCTTCGCCAAAACTTAGCTGTTTACTTAATTTAAGTGTTTGAGTCGGACTCATCTGTGTCACCCCTTTTCAATTCTAAAACAAGCTGATGTGTTTTATGATAGAGTTTCAATGTCTGGCAGGCAGAAACGATAACAGCGGGAATTTTGTCCGTGCTTTCACCGTTCATGCAAGCTGCAAAATAGTTGTAATTTGTTTCTGATTGAGAATTAGCTGTCAGTATTTCCAGTGTCTGGCTGATTTCCTGAATGGCAAAAACATTCTTTAGGCTAGTAATCACAATCAGGCGAGCTACTTGTTTGCGGCTGTATTTTTTCTTGATTGGTTTGTCAATATGGCCGTGTTTGACATAATTGTTAATCATAGCTGCTGTCAGCCCTTTATCATTTTGTGAGGAAGAGCAGCTGGCTACCTGATTGACATACAAGAGAACCTGATCAAGATACAGGTCTAACTCCGGCAGCTCTTTCCATTGAGGATAGGAATAGGTCACGAATTATCACCTTCAGTTCATCTAGTTTTCATAACCAGATTATATAATTATATAAAATTGTTGTCAAGGAAAAAATGCGGCTCTCTAAAAATAAATATAGATCAGAAAAAAGTAGTACAGGAAGCTGACAGCAGTTAATTCCTTATTAAAGAGACAAAACACCTAGATTACTGAGGTCTAGGTGTTTTGATTTCTGATATTTTCTAAAATAATCTGCGCGGTTTCTAAATTCATATGTTTAGCTTTAAGAAGCTGAGAAACAAGAGTTGGAATTTCCTTTTCCTTGGCTCCGGCAAGTAAGGCTAAGGATTTAGCCTGTAGTTTCATGTGTCCTGCCTGAATGCCAGTACTGGTAAGGGCCTTGAGCGCTGCAAAATTTTGTGCCAGTCCCACTGAAGCAATGACAGCCGCCAGTTCACGGGCATTTGGGTTGCCCAACAAGTCATGAGCTGTCCGGACACTGGGATTGAGACCGATGGATCCGCCCTTGGTTGCAACAGGCAGAGGCAGAGTCAGAGAGCCTTTGAGAATTTGCTGTTTCTGATCAAAGGTCCAAGCAGACAAGCCGCGGTACTGGCCATCCTTAGCTGCATAGGTATGACCGCCTGCCTCTATGGCCCGCCAATCATTACCGGTCGCCATCACAACAGCGTCAATGCCATTGAAAATTCCCTTGTTGTGGGTGCTGGCCCGATAGCTATCTATTCTCGCCAAGTTGCTAGCCAGCTCTATCTTATGGGCAAATGTCTGTGCCATTACCTTATCACGGCTGAGAAATCTAAGCTCAACCTGACAATTTGCTGTGACTAGGGATTCTGTTGCGTAATTTGACAGGATTGCCATTAGCTGTTGACCGCCGGATAATTCTTCTAGCAGCGGCATCAGGGCTTCCATCATGGTATTAACCATATTGGCACCCATAGCTTCCTGTGTGTCAACTGTCAGGTAAACAATAAGAAAGTCTTCTTTTATTTCTGCTGTCAAATCGCGCGCACCGCCTCCACGTTTAACGATAGAAGGGTAGGCCTCATTAGCTAGCATTAATAACTGAGTTTTTTGGGCCAGAATGTCTTTTTGGGCTTTCTTGAGATTGGGGACCTGATAAAGTGCCGCTTGACCAATCATCAGCCGGTCATGAATGATTGTTGTAAAGCCGCCTGAACGCTTGATGATTTTGGCAGCGAAGCTGGCCGCCGCAACAACAGAAGGCTCTTCAGTTACAAAGGGCACCTGATAGTCCTTGCCATCAATGAGAAAATCAGGCGCCATGGCAAAAGGCAGAGAATGTGCTCCCACAACATTTTCGGCCATTTGATTGGCTGTTTCCAGCGGCAGTTGGCGGTTATATTTCAAGTTGTCTATATTTTCAGAGCTGAGCAGCTGTTTTTCAGCCAGTAAATTGATTCGCTCCTGCAGGGACTTCTTCGAAAAACCTGTCCAATTTACTTTGTCTTTAGTCATTGATTTTACCATAAATTCGCTGATGTTCTATGATTTTTTTAAGGGCAAAAGGACCTGTTTTATAATTCTCAAAAGAGGCGTTGCCGTTTTCATCCAAATCAGCTTCTTCAAAGAACATCTTTTCATATTCTGCTACCGATAAGGGACTGCGCTGTGCGAGGCTTTTTAAACGATTGCTTGGTAACTGTTCCTTAAAACCTTCAGCCAAGGTTCCCGTAAAGATTTCTGCAACAGCGCCGCTGCCGTAGCTAAAGAGAGCGATGTTATCGCCAGCTTCTAAATGTTTGCTGTTTTCAAGCAGTGAAAGCAGCCCCAAAAAAAGGGAACCTGTATAGATGTTTCCAATTTGCTGGCTGTAAAGAATAGAAGCTTCAAAATTTGCACGCAGTTTTTCCTGTGCGGCGCTTGGCAGCCTTTTGTCCATGATTTTATTGAAACCTTTGAGAGCCAGCTTTGGAAAAGGCAGGTGGAAACAAAAGGCTGCAAAATCAGCTAAAGAAGTGTCAAAGCGTTTCTGGTATTCTGCCCAAGTTGTTTTCAGCATATCCAGATACTGTTTGGTAGAATAGATGCCGTTAACGTAAGGTGTAGTCGAATAATTAGGCCGCCAGAAATCCATAATATCGCGTGTCTGCGCTAGGTTTTCATCATGGAGAATCAAAATGCGAGGATCTTTTTTGACCAGCATGGCCACACAGCCTGCTCCTTGAGTTGACTCACCGGGAGTATTAATACCATATTTGGCAATGTCGCTGGCCAGTACAAGCACTCGCGCCTGAGGGTGCTTTTCGATATGCAGTTTGGCATAATTAAGAGCTGCAGTGGCACTGTAACAAGCTTCTTTCATTTCGATACTGCGGGCAAAAGGCTGAATGCCCAGCAGCTGATGAACATAGACCGCAGCAGCCTTGCTTTGATCAACACTTGATTCGGTTGCGACAATAACCATATCAATCAGCTCTTTGTCTTCATCTGTTAAAATCTCCTCAGCAGCAGAAGCGGCTAAAGTGATAATGTCATCTGTAATAGGAGCAATACTGAGTGCGTCAAGCATGAGTCCCTTGCTGAATTTTTCAGGATCCTCGTTGCGTGCCGCAGCTAAGTCTTTCATTTTCAAGACATATTGGCTGGTCGCAAAACCAATTTTATCAATTCCAATTGTCATAGATCTTCCTTCTTTTCTTTTTTAGTGATACTTTTTGTAAAATGTCATAGTTATTTTACCATAATTTAAAGCAAAATTAACGAATAAACTTTTTAGAATCAAATCAAAAAAAGTCTTGTTATGGCTAATATTCCACTGAAAGACTATTTTCTGCTATAATATTTCATAAAAAGAAATCACACTTGATTTTTTAAAGTAGAGGAGAAAATTATGACCAAGGCAGATCTTATTTTTAAGGAAAATATTAAAAAAATTTTAGACACAGGTGCTTGGAGCGAGCAGGCGCGGCCCAAGTATAAGAATGGCAAAACAGCCAATTCTAAATATATCACAGGTTCCTTTACGGAGTATGATTTAGCAGAGGGTGAATTCCCCATTACTACTTTGCGGCCGATTGCGATTAAGTCAGCCATCAAAGAAGTCTTTTGGATATATCAAGATCAGACCAATGATTTGTCTGTTTTAAATGATAAGTACGGTGTCAAATATTGGAATGACTGGGAAGTCGGACAGACAGGAACTATCGGCGAGCGCTACGGTGCTATTGTTAAAAAGCACGATATCATGACTAAAATTCTCAAGCAGCTCGAAGAAAACCCTTGGAATCGCCGTAATGTCATCAGTCTTTGGGATTATGAGGCTTTTGAAAAAACAGACGGGCTTCTTCCTTGTGCCTTCCAGACCATGTTTGATGTCCGCCGTGTCGGTGAGGATATTTATCTGGATGCTACCCTAACTCAGCGCTCCAATGATATGCTGGTTGCCCACCATATCAACGCCATGCAGTATGTGGCTCTGCAAATGATGATTGCCAAACATTTTGGCTGGAAAGTTGGAAAGTTCTTTTATTTTGTCAACAATCTTCATATCTATGATAATCAGTTTGAACAAGCAGAAGAACTTTTGCGGCGGGAACCTGCTTTGTGTCAGCCTCGCCTAGTGCTGAATGTTCCTAATAAAACCAATTTCTTTGACATAAAGCCTGAAGATTTTGAACTGCTGGATTACAACCCAGTCAAACCGCAGCTGAAATTTGATTTAGCTATTTAAATAGATAGCAGAAGTGAAAGTGGCAAAATAAGTATTTTTAATCCCTGGACATGTGTCTTGACATATGAATGAATAGCTGTATAATAATACCAACTAATTGATTTTAGAGAAGACGAAAAATGGCAAAAACAATTGAAGTTTGGAATAATATTAAATGGCTGTTTAAAGAAGGAAAAAGACTAGGATTTAAAAGACTCTTAGAGCTGCTGTGGGAAGATTTATTTGGCCACCGAACGCTGGCGCAGTGGTTTTATCTTTTAGGGCTCAGTCTGCCGACTCTTTTGTTGGAGTTTATTGGCGGTACGAGGCATATTGCTGGTTTTGCAGCAGCACTTACGGGAATTTTATGTGTTATTTTTGTTGCAGAAGGCCGAATCAGTAATTATTTCATTGGTTTTGTTCATGAAATGCTCTATCTTTATCTGAGTTTTGAGAACATGTACTATGGCGAAGTTTTAACGACCTTATTTTTTACCATCATGCAATTTGTCGGCGCCTATTATTGGCTGGTGGGCCACCGCAAGGGGCAAGAAAAGAAAGTTGAAGTTAGGGATGTTAAATCACGAAAGCTAAGCCCGCTTGGCTGGCTGAAATCATTGGGAATTGCTGTTGCTGTTTGGCTGGTTTTTGGTTTTATTTATAAATCAATTGGTTCACGCCGCCCCTTTTGGGACAGTTCAACAGATGGCACCAACTGGAGCGGTCAATTTCTGCAGACGGGAATGTACAGTGAGCAGTGGTTGTTTTGGATTGCAACCAATATTCTCAGCATTTTTCTCTGGTGGGGAGCAGAACCACATGTTATGCTCATGTATATCATTTATATGATTAACAGTATTGTCGGCTGGATAAAATGGGAACGCGATATTAAAATAGCTGCCAAAAATGTTTAAAAATTTCTAAAATTATTATTAAAAAACTGCATTTGATTTTTTTCAATGCATTTTTTGTTGAAATTTGTTAAAATAAAATGAGTATGAACAACAAACAAGAAAAGAAAATTATCGCTATTTGGGCTGAAGACGAAAATGGTCTGATTGGAGCTGATGGCAGGCTGCCTTGGCATCTTCCCAAAGAACTCAAACATTTTAAAGAAACAACAACAGGGCATGCACTTTTAATGGGGCGTGTCACTTTTGATGGGATGAAGCGCCGCGTTCTTCCCAACCGTGAAACTTTGATTTTGACAAGGGACGAAAATTTTCAGGCAGAAGGCGTTAAGGCTCTTAACAGTCTAAAGGAGGTTCTGGCTTGGTTTGACAGTCAGAATAAAAACCTTTATGTTGTCGGCGGTGCTAGCATTTATAAGGTTTTTGAGAATCATTACGATGAACTTATCAGAACCAAGGTTCATGGGACATTCACAGGTGATACCTATTTTCCGGAACTTGATTGGTCAGATTTTCAAGAGTCGACAAGCACAGATTTTGACAAGGATGATAAAAATCCCTACGCTTTCACTGTCACTGTCTGGGAAAAAAAGTAGCAAGGAGATTTGCCAAAGATTATGCAAAGAAGTGTTTTTGGGGTATTTACTGCCTTTTTGTTCGTGATTTGTATCTTATGCGCAATTCCTGCGTTTAAAAAAAATCGTTATGGTTTAGGGATATTTTTCTTACTGAATGCTTTTACAAATATTGTAAATACCATTCATGCTTTTTATGGGACCCTGTTTTAAAAAGAGATTAGAAATTAGAGGAAAAAATGGCTGGAAATAGAACGAATGATGTCACAGTTCACTGTTCATTCTGTGGCAAAAATCAAGATGAAGTTAAAAAGATTATTGCAGGTAATGGTGTGTTCATCTGTAATGAATGTGTTGAACTGTCTCAAGAAATTATCCGCGAAGAGTTAGCAGAAGAAGTTCTGGCTGATCTCACTGAAGTTCCAAAGCCTAAGGAACTCTTAGAAATTTTGGACAGCTATGTTGTTGGTCAGGACCGTGCCAAACGGGTTTTGGCAGTTGCGGTCTATAATCATTATAAACGGATCAGCTTTACAGAAAGTCAGGAAGATCAGGATGTTGATTTACAAAAATCCAACATTCTCATGATTGGCCCGACAGGTTCTGGAAAGACTTTTTTGGCTCAGACCTTGGCCAAAAGTCTCAATGTTCCCTTTGCTATTGCAGATGCCACTGCCTTAACTGAAGCAGGCTACGTGGGTGAGGATGTTGAAAATATTCTGCTCAAACTAATTCAGGCTGCTGACTATAACGTGGAGCGCGCGGAACGCGGCATTATCTATGTCGATGAAATTGACAAGATTGCTAAAAAAGGTGAAAATGTTTCAATCACCCGCGATGTTTCAGGCGAAGGTGTTCAGCAGGCTCTGCTGAAAATTATCGAAGGAACGGTTGCCAGTGTTCCGCCTCAAGGCGGCCGCAAGCATCCGCAGCAGGAAATGATTCAAATTAATACCAAGAACATTCTCTTTATCGTTGGCGGGGCTTTTGATGGTATTGAAGATATTGTTAAGCAGCGTTTGGGAGAAAAGATCATCGGTTTTGGACAAAACAATAAGAAGATTGATGATAAGGCTTCTTATATGCAGGAAATCATTTCTGAGGATATTCAAAAATTCGGTCTGATTCCTGAATTTATTGGTCGTTTGCCAGTTTTGGCGGCTCTTGAACAGCTGACTGTTGATGATTTAGTTAAGATTTTGACCGAGCCTAAGAATGCCTTGGTTAAGCAGTATAAGACTCTTCTGTCTTACGACGGTGTTGAACTCGAATTTGATCAAGATGCCCTAGAAGCTATTGCCCAAAAGGCGATTGAGCGAAAGACAGGTGCACGGGGACTTCGGTCAATTATTGAAGAAACCATGCTGGACTTGATGTTTGAAATTCCAAGCCAGGAAGATGTCACCTGTGTGCGCATTACTAAAGAAGCTGTTGAAGGAACAGATAAACCCGTTCTTGAAACGGCCTGAGGAAAACTGATGAGTGAAATTTTAAATACCCATAATGCTTCCATTCTTTTAAGTGCGGCAAATAAGTCTCACTATCCGCAGGATGAGCTACCAGAAATTGCTCTTTCTGGACGTTCAAATGTTGGTAAATCAAGTTTTATCAATACGCTTTTGGGACGAAAAAATCTAGCTCGAACCTCCAGCAAACCTGGAAAGACACAGCTGCTAAATTTTTATAATATCGATGATAAGTTGCGCTTTGTGGATGTGCCGGGTTATGGCTATGCCAAGGTTTCCAAGGCTGAGCGTGCCAAATGGGGAAAAATGATTGAAGACTATCTGACCAGCCGTGATAATTTGCGGGCAGTGGTCAGCTTGGTTGATTTTCGCCATGATCCCAGTGCGGACGATGTTCAAATGTACGAGTTTCTCAAATACTATGACATTCCGGTCATTTTGGTTGCTACCAAAGCTGATAAAGTTCCCCGCGGCAAATGGAACAAGCATGAAGCGGCGATAAAAAAGAAACTGAACTTTGATAAGTTTGATCAGTTCATTATCTTTTCATCTGTTGACCGCACCGGTCTGGATGCATCCTGGGATGCTATCTTAGACTGTCTGTAAAAATAAATCCAAAAAGGTAGGAAAAGCGATTTTCGACTAAAGATTGCTTTATCCTGCTTTTTTTGTTGGCTGTCTTGACAAGATTTGCACAATTAACTATCTTTAAAAACGAATAGTCTAGCTGTTATTCAGACAGTAAGATAAATTGCGGGAGGACGAGGACTGTCTAACTTGTTTTTGGCTATAGTTTCTAACTAATAGCATGATAGAAAATAGCTATTATCTAAGATAGGTTAATTGTGTTATGATAATTCTATTAAGGTTTAGGAGGATTCATGGAAAATCATAATTTTGAAAACGAAGGCCAATTCAAGCGAAAAATGACCAGCCGTCACCTTTTTATGCTGTCTTTGGGCGGTGTTATTGGAACAGGGCTGTTCTTGAGTTCCGGCTATACGATTGCACAGGCTGGTCCTCTGGGCGCTGTGATTTCCTATTTGATTGGTGCAGTGGTGGTTTATTTGGTCATGCTGTCGCTGGGAGAGCTGGCGGTTGCTATGCCAGTAACCGGATCTTTTCATACTTATGCAACTAAATTTATCAGTCCGGGGACTGGCTTTACCGTTGCCTGGCTGTACTGGATTTGCTGGACTGTCGCTCTAGGAACAGAGTTTCTGGGAGCAGGCATGCTCATGGGACGGTGGTTTCCTCAGGTGCCGACCTGGGTGTTTGCGACGCTTTTTGCCTTGATTATTTTTGGAATCAATGCCCTCAGCGTCCGATCTTTTGCTGAAGCAGAGTCTTTCTTTTCGAGCATTAAAGTCATTGCAATTCTCGTTTTTATTGTTTTGGGAATTGGTGCCATGATTGGCATCGTTTCCTTCGAGGGCAAGCATGAGGCCATCCTTTTTAAGCATCTGCTAGCTCACGGGGCTGCTCCAAAAGGGATTCCGGCTCTTATCACTGTTATGCTGGCTGTTAACTATGCTTTTAGCGGAACAGAGCTGATTGGTATTGCTGCAGGTGAGACGGATAATCCTAAAGAGGCCGTACCTAAGGCGATTAAGACGACAATTGGACGTTTGGTCATTTTCTTTGTATTGACCATAGTAGTTTTGGCGTCGCTTCTGCCTATGAAAGAAGCCGGTGTTTCAAGTGCTCCCTTTGTTGATGTCTTTGATAAGATGGGAGTTCCTTTTGCTGCTGATATCATGAATTTTGTCATTTTAACGGCTATTTTATCAGCAGGAAATTCTGGGCTCTATGCCTCCAGTCGTATGCTTTGGTCTCTTGCCAACGAGGGTATGATTAGTCAAAAAGTTGTCAAAATTAATGAACACGGAGTACCTATGCGTGCCCTGCTTTTGTCCATGGCAGGAGCAGTTTTGTCTCTTTTTTCAAGCATTTATGCCGCAGATACTGTTTATCTGGCTCTTGTGTCTATTGCCGGTTTTGCAGTAGTGGTAGTGTGGCTGTCTATTCCTATGGCGCAGATCAATTTTCGCAAAGAGTGGTTAAAAAACCACACCGAAGACGAGCTGTCTTACAAGACGCCCTTGACACCGGTTTTACCCTACATTACGATTATATTGCTGCTGATTTCCATCATTGGTATTGCCTGGGACGCCTCACAAAGAGCAGGGCTATACTTTGGTGTACCTTTTATAGCCTTGTGCTATCTTTATTATTACTGGCGCTATAAGAAATTTTAAGGAGGTTTTATGGGACGTTTTAAAACATTGTTAGAACAGGAAGATTATTTGATTTTACACGGTGCCTTAGGAACGGAGCTGGAATTTTTGGGGCACGATGTGTCGGGAAAATTGTGGTCAGCAAAATATCTTTTAGAGGATCCTGATTTGATTCAGTCTGTTCATGAGACCTACTTGCGTTCAGGTTCTGATATTGTGACCACTTCCAGCTATCAGGCTAGTCTACAAGGGCTGTGCGATTATGGACTCAGTCAGGAAGAAGCTGAAAAGACCATCGCTTTGACCGTTGATTTAGCAAAAAGAGCCAGGGAAAAAGTCTGGCAGGAATTGAGCGAAGAAGAAAAGCAAGGACGTCCCTATCCTTTGATTAGCGGCGATGTGGGGCCTTATGCCGCTTACTTGGCCGATGGTTCGGAATATACTGGCGATTATGGTTCAATGGAAAAAGAAGGACTCAAAGATTTTCACAGATCGCGTATTACTGTTTTGCTGGGAAAAGGCAGTGATTTGCTGGCTTTGGAAACAATTCCCAGTTTCTTGGAAGCTCAAGCTCTGACTGAACTGCTGCAGGAAGAATTTCCTGCTGTAGAAGCGTATATGAGTTTTACAGCTCAAAATAATAGCAGCATTTCTGACGGTACAGCAATAGAAGAAGTGGCAGCTTTACTGGATGCGGCACCGCAGATTTTGGCCTTGGGGATTAACTGCAGTTCTCCTACAGTTTATACTGATCTTTTAAAGAAAATAAGTGCTGTTACTGACAAACCTTTGGTAACTTACCCTAATTCAGGAGAAGTTTATGACGGACAGCATCAAACATGGACTCAATCTGCTGACAAATCCCATACGCTTTTAGAAAATACCATTTCTTGGCGGAAACTAGGAGCCAAAATTGTAGGAGGCTGCTGCCGGACGAGACCTAGTGATATCGAAAGTTTAAGCAAGGGGCTAAAAAAGTAATAAAGAATCATGACTCTTCAAAAGACTTATTCTTCATCTGATATGAAGATGTGTCAGCGAAGAGTTTTTAATATTAAAACGATTTTTATACTCTCACACAAAAAAAGCTCTATAAAGTCTGAAACAGAAACTATCTGTTAGCAGAATTATAGAGCCAGTTTCAGAAAAAGATGATTAGCTTACAATTTTAAAAGTTTCATCATATCCTGCCAGTTGCTGTCCTTTTTAAGCTGAAGAAATTGATAAGGACAGTTTTTTATATAATTTTTTTCTAGGAAATCAGGTGTTTTAAGTCTGTGCCTTAAAAGTGAGAGTTGCGTTTTAAGAGGCAGCTGAATAACTAATGAATCTTGAAATAGATGATGAGGGAGCTTGAGCAAGGCAGATGGAATTTCTTTTTTGAGCTCAGCTGTTTTTTGTTCATGAATTTGTCTGAGATGCTTCTTATTTTTGGCAAACATACCATTGTCAATATAAAGCGATAAGGCCTTTTGCATGATGAGATTTGTGTCATAGTCAATCAAACTTTTATAGGCTAGAAAACTTTTCAGTAGTTTTTTAGGAAGGACCAAGCTTCCTAGGCGCAGAGCCGGAAAAAGAGTGGTTGAAAAAGATTTAAGATAAATAATTCTGTCGTTTGTATCTAAATAATGCAGCGAGAGATTGGACGTTTTGTCAAAATCTGCCATATAGTCATCTTCAACGATATAGACATCGTATTTGTGAGCCAGATCTACCAAAGTCTGCTTTTCTTTCAGGCTGTATGATAAGCCTAAGGGATTAGAGAGGCGCGGAATAGTATAGAAAAATTTAATTGTTTTTTGCTGAAAGAGCTTTTCCAGATAATCAAAATCCAGCCCTTCAAAACCGCGATTAATCGTCAAGTAAGGAAGGTTTTGCGACTTTACCAGGGCATTCATGCGATGATAGGTAGGCTGCTCCAGCAGGATAGTTTTCTTCTGATTGGGAAAATTCATCTGTGAGAGAATATAGAGCGCCTGCTGGGTCCCAGAAGTAACAGCGATATTTTCTTTTTTACTGTAAATTGCCTGGTCTAAAAACAAGGTCTGCAGGGATTTGGTTAGCTCTTCCAGCCCTTCTTGCTGGTGGTAATAATTAAACAGATAATTTTCACGGCCAATCAAGGTTTCATTCATACAATTTCTAAAATCTTCAAAAGCGATATTATTATAGGCGCTGAGAGAAAGCTCAGGCAGCGTTTCTTCCTCGTGACTGTCTTCAAAAACATAATAACCGCTTTTAGGAACAGGATAGATATATTTTTGATATTTCAATTCAGATAAAGCTTTTTGGACAGTGTCTTTGCTGCAGTTAAATTCTGAACTCAACTGGCGGATAGAAGGCAGTCTGTCTCCTCGCCTTAGCTCACCTGTCTCGATTTTTTGAACGATAGTTGTTAAAATTTCTTGATACTTACTAGCCATTTTGTCCCCATACAGTTTAAATTTGTTCCTATTGTACCTCATTCTAAAATTTCTTACAATAGTTTTAACTTTTTAAAAATTAAGGAGTTTATATGATGCCGCGTTTGCTTGTAGCCAATGATTTGCCTGGATTGGGCAAGGTTGCTCTGGCCAGCAGTCTGCCGATTATGGCAGCTTGTCAGGTAGAAACTGCTATTTTACCGACAGTGCTGTTGTCTTCGCACACAGGCGGCTTTAAAAATATTCAAATAGATGATTATACAGCCGGCATGGCTGGTTTTCTGTCACAGTGGCAGGAATTGGATCTTGCTTTTGACGGCCTGGTGACAGGATATTTAAAAAATAAAGAACAGATCGCTTTGCTGATTGCTTTTGCTGAAAAAAAGAAAATTCCTCTTTTTGTGGATCCCATCATGGGAGATAATGGGCGCTTTTACCAAGGATTTGATCAGGATTATGCACAGCATATCCGCCATCTCTGCCAAAAAGCAGATGTCATTACGCCTAATCTGACAGAAGCTGCTTTTTTGACAGGCACAGCTTATCTTGGGGATGATTATGAACCAAATCAGATTGACAATCTTTTAAAAAAATTAGCTGCCTTAGGTCCTGAGAACGTTATTTTGACAGGAGTTTCCTTTGAAAAAGATAAGATTGGCTTGGCTCTTTATCAAAAGCAAAGAGATGAAATCGTTTATATCATGGCCAAGCGCTATCCTCAGCTGTTTTACGGAACGGGAGATATTGTCACAGCTATCCTGGCCAGCGGCTATTTCCATGGGATTGCAGCGGAAAAATCAGCCCGCTTGGCCTTAGACTTTCTGGACGAGGCCATTCAAAGCACACTGAATTTAAACCGTGATTTAAAATACGGTCTTTGTTATGAGCCGCACTTGCTTGAGCTCATCAAGCAGCATCAGTTTTTAGTGGAGGAAGAAAAATGAAAAAAGAAGAGTTGCGTCGGATAATAGAAATCAGTCTTTTTGCTGCTTTAATCTTGGTCAGTGTCCAATTTTTAAGGATTCAAGTGGGACCTCAGTTTATCCATTTGGGAAATGCTTTGGTTGTGATAGCTGTTCTGATTTTTGGTTCAGGCTTTGGCGCCTTGGCAGCGACATTGGGTTTGGGCTTGTTTGATATTTTAAATGGCTATGCAGCAGAAGTTTGGATAACGATTTTAGAGTCTTTGATTGTCTGCTTCGTTTTGCATCTGGTTTATGAGAAGGCTATGAAAGCAGATGATAGGACAATAAATATCCTTACCGTTGGCATCATTGCTGCCTTGACAAAAATTATTCTCAACTTGATCAAGTACACAATCATTAATAGTTTGGTTGGCAGCCTGCCTTTGGCTGCCGCCATGACAGGAGCCCTTGTCAAAATTGCTGGAACTTTTGGAACTTCCATAGTGACTGTTATAGCAGTACCCTTGCTGTATCCCGTTTTCAAGCGTATTGTGCAAAGCAAAAGACTATAGTTGAATGAAGTAAAAAAATGAGAGTGGAGCAACTATAGTTCCACTCTCAGACTGAAGAAAAAGTCTATTTTCTCAAAAAGTAATATTTTGTTATGATACTTTCCTTAGGTAGCACGGACGATAGCGACTTCCTTCGGAATTCCATATCTAGATTTTGAGCCTAGGTCTCAAAATCTCCGAGAGGCAGAAACAGTGAGTTTCTGCCTCTTTTGCTACATCGGAAAGTATCGGGTTAGATTTTGATAGTTCCTATATCATTTTACAAAAATGAAAAGTGATACTATTCTATGATGAAATTTTAGAGAGAATTTAGTTTTGGGAGTTTGTCTACAAACTGAGAGTGGAACAACTATGGTTCCACTCTTTTTTATTATTCAAAAATAACAGGTGCACACTGGCAGTGTTTTAGACAGCAAGCAAAAGTTACAGACAAGCAGCCTTGTTTTATAAAATGAGTTTATCACCGGCTAAAAAGCTGTTTTCAAAATTTTTGGGCGGATGAAAATAGTCTTTGCCAAATTCATCAATCAAACCATGAAATTCTTGGGCGTCCTGATAAGTAAAAGGGGCTGGCAGCCGGGTCAGCTGACGGCTCAGGCTCTGATAATCGCTTAAGCCGGAAAGACCCAGATGGCTGAAAAGCGTTCTGGCATATTTATCAGCAATAAACTGCGGCTGATCAAAGATATAGGTCAGAAGAACGTCGGCCGTTTCGGGACCAACACCGTGGAGTTTCAGCAGGGTTTGGCGCAGGTTTTGCCCGTATTGTTTCACAGCGGCATGAGAATCTTCCTGATGCTCCAGATACCACTTAGAAACTGTCCGAATCGCCTTGCTTTTATTTTTCATAAAGCCGGCCGGGCGGACTAAAAGTTCTAATTGTTCTGAGGACAGTTCCTGTATCCTGCGAAAATCGTAATCCGTCTCAGCTTTGATCAGCTGTGAGGCGCGTGTGGCGTTTTTTTCGGTTGTATTTTGGATGAGAATGGCTTCAATGATAATTTGCTGCTTGCTGTCAGCCGGCCACCAATTAGTGGGACCCATGTGACGGAGCATTTTTTGGTATAAATCGTATATGGTAAGATCCATAAATAGCCGGCTTTCTATTAGAATAATCTTACTTTAACAAAATATCAGATTATTTTCAAATAGACAATAAGCCCAGCCCCTAAAGGAGATGAGCTTTATGTACTTATGGAAAAATTAGTTTTCTTCAATGACCAGCTGGCCATCTTTCATATCAGCCTTGAGGTGTTTGACATCGGTATGATCCAGATAGAAGTCAGTTACTTTGTCACGAATTTCCTGTTCGATAACGCGGCGGAGCGGCCGAACTCCCATAGCTTCGTCATAACCTTCTTCGATCAGATGAGCCTTGGCGCTGTCACTGACCGTTAAGTCAATCCCTTTTTTAGCAAGTGTAATGTTAACCTCAGAAAGCATCAGCTCAACGATTTCGTCCAGATCATCCTTGCTCAGATGTGAGAATTCAATAACAGCGTTGAAGCGGTTGAGGAATTCTGGGCGGAAGTAAGGAGCAATACGGTCCATAATTTTGATATCGTCATCTTTTCCGCGTAGAGCTTCATTGCCAAAACCAGCATTTGATGTTGCAATGATAACAGTGTTCTTGAAGTTGATAGTGTTGCCTTGACCGTCTGTCAAACGGCCATCATCTAAAACCTGCAAAAGCAGGGTGATAACTTGCGGGTCTGCCTTTTCAATTTCATCAAGCAGGACAATGGAATAAGGATTGCGGCGCACACGCTCGGTAAGGGTATTGCTGTTATCATCATAGCCCACATAACCAGCAGTAGTACCGATCAATTTAGAAACGGCTGTACGGTCGCTGTATTCGGACATATCCAGTCGAATAATGGCATCTTTAGAACCAAACATGTCAAAGGCTAGCTGCTTAGCCAGCTCGGTTTTACCGACACCAGTAGGCCCGACAAAAAGGAAGCTGCCGATAGGACGATTGCCTTCGTCAAAGCCTGCGCGATTGCGGCGGATAGCCCGCGAAACGGCTTCAACAGCATCGTCTTGGCCGATAACCTTGCCCTTTAAGCGGGAGTTCATCTCTTTTAAGCGTTCAATATCGCTAGTTCCCATTTGTGAAACAGGAATACCAGTCAGTCTTTCAACCGCTTCGGCCACGTCATTGACAGTAGCTGTTACCTTGCGACCTTCAGTATGATTATCAATTTGAGCTTGGAGTTTATCAATTTTAGTTTTCGCTTTTAAGGCTTCTTCGTAATCTTCTTTTTCAGCCGCTGCTTGCTGGCGGTCTTTTTCTGTTTGAATTTCTTTTTCCAGAGTTTTAACATCTGTAACCGGATGCTGAGCAGCCAAGTGAGCGGCCGTCATGTCTATAAGGTCAATAGCCTTATCCGGAAGACTGCGCTGAGGAATGTATTGGACTGACAAATCAACCGCAGCTTTCAAAACCTCCTTAGGCAAAACAACATTATGGTGTTTTTCATAAAGGTCTGAGATGCCTTGTAAAATTTTATAAGTGTCTTCAGCAGAAGGAGCATTAACCTTCACTTCATTGAAACGGCGAGCCAGAGCAGCATTCTTCATGATGGTGTTACGGTATTCATCCTGCGTAGTTGCGCCGATGACTGTCAGTTCACCACGGGAAAGAGCAGGTTTAAGGATATCTGCCAGACCCTTGGAGCCACTGTCACCACCTGTGTTTCCAGCCCCAAGAACTTGGTGGATTTCATCGAAGAACAGGATGATATTGCCAGCTTCTTTAACTTCACTGATTAAATTTTGAATATTTTCTTCAAAGGATCCGCGATACTGTGTCCCTGCTTCAAGTCCAGAGATGTCAATCGAAATGATTTCCTTATTTTTAATTGCAGCAGGAACATCGCCGTTAATAATGGCTTGAGCCAGGCCTTCAACAACGGCCGTCTTACCAACACCCGCATCACCGACGAGAACCGGATTGTTCTTAGTGCGGCGAGACAGAATTTCAGCGGTTTCTTGAATTTCTTTGTTGCGTCCAATGACAGGATCCAGTTTACCAGCACGCGCCTCGTCTGTCAGATTGCGACCCAGCTTAGCTAGAATACCGTCTTGTTTGGGAGCATTGGGAGAAGCTTTTTGATATTGCTGAGCACCAGCACTGGCAGGAAGTTTTCCGGTTTGACGATATTGAGCAAATTCTTCGGGAGTAACTTCGCGACCATTAATCAGGTAACGGCGTCTTTCCGAGTTATAACCTCCCATATTTCCCATTAATTGATTGAAAATGTCATCCATATTTCCAAATGGATCGTGGCTGTAAAAATTGTTTGCCATAATAAATACCTCTTTTTTGTTAATCTAATAGCTGATAGATTATACTATAACAGTTTTGCTACGAATTTTGCGTAAAAGCTTGATGTTATAGCTTTATCAACTATTTGACTATATTATAACACCTGGTTTGTTATATATCAAGAAATATGTATTATATAATACAAATATTTTTTACTTACTTTAAAAAACATATAAGGCTTGACTTATTCTAAAAATATGATATGATATTAAAGGTTTTGAAAAAAACTGACCTAAGACAGCAGGGGAGCCGTGCTCATAATATTCCTGCCGAGGCACAAAACGTAAACTTAAAAAACGTATTGTACTTTCGTGTCTGGGTTTGGATGCGAATTTTTTGTATCCTGCCAAAAATAAAAACGGAGGTTAAACACTGATGAGTGAAGCAAGTATTGCTAAAAAAGCAGAATTAGTTGATGCTGTCGCTGAGAAAATGAAAGCAGCTGCAAGTATCGTTATTGTTGATTCACGCGGTCTTACTGTAGAACAAGATACAGTTCTTCGCCGTTCACTTCGCGAAAGTGATGTTGAATTCAAAGTGATCAAAAATTCAATCTTGCGCCGTGCAGCTGAAAAAGCTGGTCTTGAAGGACTCGATGATGTCTTTGTTGGACCATCTGCTGTAGCATTTTCAAATGAAGATGTTGTCGCACCGGCTAAAATTATCAACGATTTTGCTAAAGATGCCGAAGCACTTGAAATCAAAGGTGGTGCAATCGAAGGCGCTGTTTCTTCTAAAGAAGAAATTATGGCTCTCGCAACACTTCCAAACAGAGAAGGACTCCTTTCTATGCTCTTGTCTGTACTTCAAGCGCCAGTTCGCAACGTTGCATATGCTGTCAAAGCTGTTGCAGAAAGCAAAGAAGACGCTGCTTAAGTCTTCAAACAGCAGCCTAAAGCTGCAAATGATTTTATAAAAAACATATTTGGAGGAAATTAACAATGGCATTGAACATTGAAAACATTATTGCTGAAATTAAAGAAGCTTCAATCCTTGAATTGAACGACCTTGTAAAAGCTATCGAAGAAGAATTTGGTGTAACTGCAGCTGCTCCTGTAGCTGTAGCTGGTGCAGCTGGTGGAGAAGAAGCTGCTGCTAAAGATTCATTTGATATCGAATTGACTGCTGGCGGTGACAAGAAAGTTGCTGTTATCAAAGTCGTTCGTGAAATCACAGGCGAAGGTCTTAAAGAAGCTAAAGGTCTTGTCGACAACGCACCATCAGTTCTTAAAGAAGGCGTTGCAGCAGCAGAAGCTGAAGAACTTAAAGCTAAACTTGAAGAAGCTGGAGCAACTGTTACTCTTAAATAATCAAGTATTGATTGTTTAAGGCTGAAAGCCAACTTTTAAAGCCTTTTCGCTAATGTCAAGGCAATTAAAAAGGGGAAAATTCTATTGAAATTTCCCCACAAACACCCCCACAAATTTTTGTGAGGGCGTTTTTTATTATGTGACTTTTCTTGCTTTGCTCGCTTGTTCAAAGCAAGAAAAGCAAGGCCGATTACTCCCAACCATCTCTAGGATAACTTTTTTATTCATACAATCTTTCCTTTTATTGATTATTATACTTTTCATCAATGACACTTGAGAACCAGCGGCCGTTAAGAACGTTTTTATTTAGGTCTTCCTTGACATCTTCGGACAGGCTAGTGTCGGCTTCCAGTTTTGTGAGAATGTCTTCAGCAGTTTCTGTGTCGGTTGTGGCTTTGATTTCTGCCTTCTTTTTACTTGCAGTGATGGAAAGGACATTATCTTTCTTGGTCCAAGCTGGCCATTTGCTTAAATCATTGCCGTTTGGATTGCCTGTTGCCAAGAAATTTTTGAGATAAGCTTTGAAATTGGCTGACATTTCAGCTGCGCCATCATTGTTGAAGTCCTGTCCAATAAATGAAGTATAATTAGATGGGCTTTGCAGCATTGGCTCAAAGATACCATGGAAGGCTCCAAATGTTGGTGCAAGCTGCGGTGTGACATCAGCATTGTCACCATAAGAAATTTGTGACACATAAATATTTGACTTATACTTATCTGCCATTAGGCGAGTGCTCTCAACCGTGTTGGATAGACGATACAGTTGACCGCCGTATTTTCTTACATAATTGTACTCTGCCTGTTTTTGACTGTCCTTGAACAATTCACCGCTTGTAAAGTCTTTTGCGAAGCGATTGTCATTGGCTGCAAAAAAGGAGAATTCATTGGTTCCACTTACCAACATCAAAGGAACGTCATTATAATTCTTAGTGTCGAATCCTTCACTTGGGAGGACAGTGCCATCTTTGTATAAGTGAGGGAAGACTGCCATGCGAATTGCCGCATTTCCCATCAATTTGGCTAGACGGTCTGCTGACAAGGTTTTAAGATAGTTTGCTACATCGCTGCCCTTTGTCAGCAACCAAGATTTAGCTTCTTCTTGGCTTGATTTGATACCATCTTCGACGACAAGCGATGCAATAGCTGCCGCAAAAGTGTTTTGACTGTCTTCCATATCAGACAAGGTCATACCGCCACTAAATGAAATGGCCTTATTAAACTTACCCTTAAAGGTTGGTGAAATGAGGGCTGCCATAACATCGCGTCCACCTGCTGAGAATCCTGATAGAGTCACATTATCCTTATCACCACCGAAGGTTTCGATGTTTTCCTTAACCCAATCTAGCGCTTTTGCAATGTCCAGAAGAGAAAAGTTGCCAGATTTTTGGTTATCAGAACCTGTTTTCACAGCCTCAAGTGGATTAAAGCCAAACACTCCTAAACGATAATTGACAGAAACATAGACAGCATTAATATCTTTGACAAAGGTATTTCCCTTGATTTCCTGAGCGTTTCCTGTCTGATTGTTACCACCATGAATGTAGACAATTACTGGTAATTTAGTTTTCTTGGTATCAGGTCGAACCACGTCCAAGTTCAAAGCATTTTCTTTGCCAACAACTTTGTCATTGGAAAATTGAATATCTTTGTCACCATAGTTGCTTGCTTTAAAGGTCCCTTTCCACTTGTTAACTTCCTTTGGTTCCTGCCAACGCTTTGCCTGAGCATAGGGAACACCCAGCCACTCTAAAACCTTCTTGTCCTTGTCTTTTTTTCCCTCAATTTTGCCTTTATCAATTGTTTGAGTAACAGATTGATTGAAAGTACTTGTGTTTTCAGTCTTTTTTGTTTGGCAGGCCATAAGCAAGGACAATGAAGCTACTGTAATGGCACCAAGTGCTAATTTTTTCATTTTTTACCTCCTAAAATTCCTTCCCTTAGCATGAGTAAATTTCAACAGAAACTTCTAAATTTGCAAGATAACTGTGTTAGTCATATGTCAACCTCCTTTAGATTTTAAAATAGTCAATAAAAAAACAAAACTAGACGACAAGTAGCTTCCTCGTTAAAAGAGAGGCTTTTGTTATTGGCTTTGCCTGCGTTGTCAGCAAGACTCCTTAATCTAATCGTAGTATATTTGTTTTTAAATTGCAAACGCTTACTCAGGAAACCTGTTAAAGTATCAGTTTTCAAAACTTTAGTATCATTTTTATCATCTTGTATAACTCGAGATAGTCCAGCGGTTCGCTTTGTTCAGCTTTTTTAATCACAAAAGAAGAGCAGATTTTTGTTACAATAAAAGAGCAAAAACAAGAAAGCTATATATAATTGAAAGAAAGTTGGTGAAAGTGTGTTTAAAACTTTGAGGAGAAAGCTTTTGCTTTTTGGTATTTTATTGGCTGTTTCGCTTATCTCTTTTGGAGTTTTCAAATGGCTGCAGCAATCGCGGGAAAAGCCGCTGAAGTCTAATCAGATTTATGGAGTGACAATTGATGATAGCTGGGAAGAAGACATCAGTACCAAAGAAGTTGTCAAAGCCCTAAAAAAACTGCCTGTCAGACCGACTGTACGGATTGTGATGTCCAGAGAAAGATCGCCTAAAGATTATGTTACTTTGTTTAAGCGAATTGCGCCAGTTGCTGATATTATGGCAGAACCTGTTGATTCTTATGAAATGAAGGCTTATCCGAATGCGGCTTCTTACAAAAAACGTTTTGAGCAGGCCTTAAAATATCTTGGCCCTTATACAGATATTTGGGAGGTTGGAAATGAAGTCAATGGTACGGATTGGATTAAACAAAAACCCAAACTTATTATCAGTAAGGTTGAGGCGGCTTATGATACTGTCAAAGCTGCAGGTAAAAAGGCTGCTGTGACTTTTTATTATGAAAATCCTGCCTACGATCATGATATGATAGATTGGATAGATAGCTATGTTCCTAAAAAACTTAAACAAGGGCTTGATTATAGTTTTATTTCATATTATGAAGATGACAACGAAGGCTATCAGCCTAATTGGAAAAAAGTATTTCAAAGTTTTCAAAAGCGTTTCCCCACTTCTAAAGTTGGTATGGGAGAATGCGGTAATACGGCCGATTCTGCTACACAGGCAAGTAAGATTGCTATGATGAAGCATTATTATAGGCAGCCAATTCGTACCAAACGTTATGTTGGTGGCTATTTCTGGTGGAACTGGGTGCAGGACTGTGTTCCTTGTGATAACAATGAGATTTACGCTGCCTTTAGTGACATTTGGCACAAGCAGGCTGGCAGATAAAAACTGACTGATCTGCTGGTTTATTTCTGGATTTTTCTGTTTGCTTATTATGGTGAAGTGTGCTAAAGTATGGAGATAATTAATGCATTAAGGAGGTTCATAATATTATGAAAACAACCGTATTTGTTAAAGCCGGACAAGTAGCTGTCGGGACTATTGATAAACCCCAGATTGTTGAGGCGGATGATGCTCTTATCCGGGTGGTGCGCTCTTGTGTCTGCGGATCTGACCTTTGGGCTTACCGTGGTGATGATCAAAAAGAAGCTGGTTCTGGTAATACCGGTCATGAAATTATTGGTATCATTGAAGAAACGGGTTCTGAGGTCAATACAGTTAAGAAGGGTGATTTTGTCATTGCACCTTTCACGCATGGTTGCGGTCATTGTGCGGCCTGCCGTGCTGGCTTTGAAGGGGGCTGTCAGGGGCATGATGCCAGTACGAACTTCAGCTCTGGTTACCAAGCCGAATATGTCCGCTATGCTCATGCAGATTGGTCCTTGGTGAAGATTCCTGGGCAGCCAAGCGATTACAGTGAAGGCATGATTGCTTCCTTCTTGTCTCTTGCTGATGTCATGCCGACTGGCTATCATGCTGCTCGGGTTGCTAATGTGCAAAAGGGAGACACGGTTGCTGTAGTTGGTGATGGTGCTGTCGGACTGTGTGCAGTTATTGCGGCTAAGATGCGCGGGGCTAAGCGAATTATCATCATGAGCCGTCATAAAGATCGTCAAGAATTGGCTGTAGAATTCGGTGCAACCGATATTGTTGCAGAACGCGGCGAAGAAGGGATTGCCAAGGTTCTTGAATTGACTAATGGAGATGGTGTAGACGCTGCGCTTGAATGCGTTGGTACACAGCTTTCAACTGAAACAGCTATTAAGATTGCCCGTCCCGGTGCCATTGTCGGCCGTGTGGGTGTCCCGCATACAGATGACATAAACCCAGGTGATTATTTTATGAGAAATACCATTTTTGCAGGCGGTCCGGCATCTGTGACAACTTATGACAAGAGTGTTTTGCTGAAGGCTGTCCTTGACGGTGAAATCAATCCTGGCAAGGTCTTCACGCAAACTTACAAGCTAGATGACATCGATCAGGCTTATAAGGATATGGAAGCAAGAAGAACCATCAAATCAATGATTGTCATGGATTGATAGTAACTGCATAAGAATGAATGGATAAAACCAACAGAAGACTGATGGCAAATTTTTGCCCAGTCTTTTTTTATTTGTCTAAAGAATTGTCTTAGCCTATATCATTGAGCACAAGGTCTTCAAATTTTCAAAGATTTTGCTCATTTTTCCCATAATTAATGCTTATAGCTAACCATAAAAAATTTAGACTATGCAGGGAAAGCAAGAGATGGTACTATATCAGAAATATAAAAAGAATAGAGGTTATTTTATGTCTAAATTTACCATACATACCATCGAAACGGCACCTGAGGAAGTCAAAGAAACCCTGCGTACAGTTGAAAAGGATAACGGCGGCTATATTCCTAATCTTATCGGACTTCTGGCCAATGCACCGACAGCGCTTGAGACTTATCGGACAGTAGGAGAGATTAATCGTCGTAATTCACTGACACCAACCGAGCGTGAAGTTGTTCAGATTACAGCTGCTGTAACCAATGGCTGTGCTTTCTGTGTAGCAGGCCATACAGCTTTTTCGATCAAGCAGATCCAGATGGCACCTGATCTCTTAGAAGCGCTGCGAAATAGTACGCCTATTGACGATGATCCTAAGCTGGATACTTTAGCTAAATTTACTATTGCTGTCATCAATACTAAAGGGCGTGTTGGAGATGAAGCCTTTGCCGATTTTTTGGAGGCAGGCTATACACAGGAAAATGCTCTTGATGTTGTCTTAGGTGTCAGCTTAGCATCACTTTGCAACTATGCCAATAACATGGCAGATACACCGATTAATCCAGAGCTGCAGCAGTACGCAAAATAAAGGAGAAGTATATGGCTTATTTTTCGGAGGACTTTATAACTTGGCTGGATGCCAAGGCCGATCAGCTTGATAGAGAGTCCGGTCATTTGGCTGACCAGCTCTTGGAGCGAATTGCGGCAGAAGGTGTCTTTGGTATTGCTGTGCCTGAAATCTATGGCGGCCAAGGCGGCAGCAAGACAGAAATAGTAGCATTTTTATCAGAATTAGCCAAGCATTCTTTAACGGCGGCCTTTATATCTTGGGGTCATCGAACTTTTATTGAGAATATTCTTGCTAGTAGCAACGACTTTCTGAAAAAGTCTTGGCTGCCGGCTTTATTAACAGGAAAGCTGGCAGCTGGGACGGCTTTATCAAATGCCACTAAATTTTTATCTCATATCGAAGATTTAAATGTCACCATTATTGAGAAAGAAGGCCGTTATTATCTTAAAGGCCGCCTGCCTTGGATAACAAATTTACGTTCGGATAACTTTGCAGCTGTTTTTGCAGCTCAATTTGAAGACAGCAGCAAAGAGCCAATCATTTTGGTCATTCCTTCCGGAGTGTCTGGCTTGTCGCGTTCAGCTGACTTGGAATTTGTAGCCTTGCAGGGATCTAATACGGCAGCTTTAACCTTTGATAATGTTCTTTTGGACGACGCTTGGATACTGTCTAAGAATGCCAAACGTTTTTTGGCTCAGACACGGCCTGAGTTTTTAGGATATCAATTTGGTCTGGCTTTTGGCCTAGCAGAGCGTTCGCTGGCCGAAGTGGCACAGAGCTTAAGCAGCAACCGTTCGGTACTTAAAGAAGAGTATGATGAAACAAGAGCTAAACTAAATATTGTGCAGCACGACCTATTTAAAGGTCTGGAATCACAAGAGTTTATTCAAGAACCTCGTCGGCTTTTCCAGCTGCGCATTGATATTGTCAATATAGTGGCAGCCAGTTTGCTTTTGGAATTACAGGCAAGCGGCGGCCGTGGTTACTTCAAAAATTCGGCTTCTGGTTTTATCCGCCGCTGGAATGAAGGTGCTTTTTTACCGATTGTTTCTCCAAGTGCTGTTCAGCTGCGGCATATTTTGGAAACGATTTAATCAGGAAAAGAAAAGGGCCGAAACACATTTGTCTCGGCCTGATTTTCTTGTGAAAATTATGGAATAGCAGGAGAAATAGTATTCATCAGAATATCAGCACTGGTATCAGGCAGAATCCTGACGCGGTTCAAGGACAGAAGACCATTTTCAGCGCTTGCTAGGCCTTCGTTGGTTGTGACACCTAGTTTGTATTGATTGTTAGCTAGGCTAAGCGTAGTATCATTGTAGCGTCCTGCTGGATAAGCAATAGCTGTAGTTGTTTGATTGAGCTGCTTATCTAGGTATTCTCTGGACTGTGACAGTTCCTTGGCCTGTGTTTCTTGATTTAATGTCGATAAATCTGGGTGATTAACCGTATGCGACTGAAAGGACATACCACTTGCTTTCATTTCCTTCATTTGTTTAATGGTTAGGTTACCGGCTCTGCCTTCATCGGTAAATGCGGTAATGACATTGTTGGTTGCCTTGGCCTGATATTTTTTTAAAATAGGATAGGCGATATTATAAAAATCAATTAGGCTGTCATCAAAGGTCAGCCAGATAACTTTTTTGGCAGGCAGAGCATTTTGGTTGAGAACCTGATAAGCTTCTTCAGGACTTAAAAAATAATAGCCTTCTTCGCTCAAACGCTTGATATGGCTTTCAAAAACTGTGGGTGAAACAATGAGATTGGCATTGGCTGCTTCATCAACTGCCATATCATGGATGGCATGATACATCAAAATAGGCAGCTGAACAGGTTTTTCTTGCTTGGTCCATTTAAGTGTTTTGGCTGCTTTTTTAGGCTTTTTTTGACTGGATTTAGTCACAGAAGGAGACGTTTGGCTTTCGGTTTTACTGCTCTGCTGTCGTGTCAGTATAAATGCAAGAAAGCCTAATGCTAAAAAACAGGCAAGCATCAAAATGATATTTACAATAGTCAACTGTTTCTTTTTCATAATCATAATTATCCTTTCAGCTAATTATAGCATAAAGGAGAGGATAATTAGCTGTCAATTCTACTAAAAATTTGATATAATGAAAAAAATGTTTTTGCGAGGAGAAGGAAATGTCTATAAAAATTGGTTTACTTGGTTTTGGGACGGTGGCAAGTGGTATTCCCTTTTTGTTAAAGGAAAATAATGGGAAAATTACGGCTGCTTCAAGAGACCGTTTGGAAATTGCTAAGGTTCTAGTTAAGGATGATGAGGAAAAAGACCGTCTTTTGGCCGAGGGCAATGAGTTTAATTTTGTGACTAATGTTGATGACATTTTATCCGATGAGACGATTGACATTGTTGTTGAGCTGATGGGGCGTATTGAACCTGCCAGAACTTTTATCACTAAGGCACTTGAAGCTGGCAAGCATGTGGTCTCTGCTAACAAGGACTTGATTGCCACACATGGCAAAGAGCTTATTAAGCTGGCTCAAGATAAGGGAGTGGCTTTTTATTATGAAGCAGCTGTTGCCGGTGGTATTCCAATTTTACGAACCTTGGCTAACTCTTTGACTTCTGACAAGGTAACACGTATTTTAGGTGTGCTTAATGGAACGTCTAACTTTATGATGACTAAAATGGTCGATGAAGGCTGGACTTACGAAGCAGCCTTAGCAGAAGCACAGGCACTAGGTTATGCTGAAAGTGATCCAACCAATGATGTTGAAGGAATTGATGCAGCTTACAAGGCTGTTATTTTGAGTCAGTTCGGCTTTGGCATGACTATTGATTTTGATCAAGTGGCTCACCAAGGTATTTCAAGTATTACACCTGATGATGTCAGTGTCGCTCAGCAGCTGGGCTATGTCATTAAGTTGGTAGGTTCTGTCGAAGAGACTGAGTCAGGTATCTTTGCTGAAGTTTCACCGACCTTCCTGCCAAAATCGCATCCGCTTGCCAGTGTTAATGATGTTATGAATGCTGTTTTTGTTGAGTCAATCGGCATAGGAGAGTCCATGTATTATGGACCAGGTGCCGGCCAAAAACCAACGGCAACCTCTGTAATGGCAGATATTATCCGCATTGCCCGCCGGATTAAAGATGGAAATGTCGGTAAACCTTTTAATGAATTTGTCCGTGATGCACAAATTGCCCATCCAGATGATGTTAAGAGCCACTATTATTTTGCTGTTAATACTGCGGATGAAAAAGGGAAAATGCTGCGTTTAGCTGAAATTTTCAATTCAGAAGATGTTTCCTTTGAGCAAGTTTTGCAGCAAAAAGCTAATGGTGAAACAGCGCGTGTTGTGATTATCACGCACTCTCTAAGCAAAACGCAGCTGGCTAATGTTACTAAAAAACTACAGGCAGGTGCAGATTTTGAATTAGTTAATACCTTCAAGGTGCTAGGGGAATAGAATGAAAATTACAGTACCTGCAACATCGGCCAATGTCGGACCGGGTTTCGACTCTGTTGGTGTTGCCCTTTCCAAATATCTTTCTATTGAGGTCTTAGAAGCAGCTGATGCCTGGGAAATTAGTCATGATTTGGACAATATTCCAAGCGATGACAGCAATTTGCTGATTGTGACAGCCTTAAAGGTTGCTCCTGATCTTAAACCTCATCGCCTGCGAATGACCAGTGATATCCCCCTTGCAAGAGGCTTAGGCTCATCAAGTTCTGTTATTGTTGCTGGCATTGAGCTGGCTAATCAATTGGCAGATTTACAGCTGACAGCTGGTGAAAAGCTCAATATTGCTACCGCCATCGAAGGTCATCCTGATAATGTGGCACCGGCTATTTTTGGCAATCTTGTCGTCTCTAGTTATGTTGATGAAAGGGTTAATTATGTTGTCGGCAGCTTTCCTAAATGTTCTTTTGTGACCTTTATTCCTAATTATGAGCTAAAAACTAGCGACAGCCGTGGTGTTCTGCCTGATAGACTCAGTTATAAAGAAGCTGTTGCAGCCAGTTCTATTGCCAATGTAGCTGTTGCAGGGCTTTTGACCGGTGATTTAAAGACTGCTGGAAAAGCCATTGAAGGCGACCTTTTCCACGAACGTTTCCGCCAGTCACTTGTTAAAGAATTTCCGGCAATTAAAGCCATTGGTGAACAAAACGGAGCTTATGCAACCTATCTTTCAGGGGCTGGCCCGACTGTCATCGTTTTGGCAGATCAGGAAAATGAAGAAGCAATCAAAGCAGCCATTGACCATCTTGATTTGGATGGAACGAGCTGTATTTTATCTGTTGACACTGAAGGAGTAAGGATTGAAAGAGACTAGACAGGGACTGTTACTCGGTTTAGGAGCATATGTGTTATGGGGAGTTATCTCCCTTTTTTGGAAACAATTATCAGGAGTTAACGCTTACGCGATTTTTTCCTACCGTATCCTTTGGACCCTAGTAACCATGCTGCTATATATGTTTTTATCAAGACGTCAAACCGTTTATAAAAAACAGCTAAGTGAGCTATTGGCAGATAAAAAAGCAGGAAGGAATATGATCTTAGCCAGTTTTTTAATTGCCATCAACTGGCTTTCTTATATTTATGCGGTTACTAACCAGCAGGCTACTCAGGCAAGTCTGGGTTATTATGTTATGCCTTTGGTCTCTGTGCTTTTGTCCCTGATCTTTTTACGGGAGCGGCTGGACAGGTGGACCGTATTTTCTGTATTATTGGCTGCCTTTGGAGTTCTTATTCTTATACTTAATACAGGAAAAGTTCCTTTTATAACGTTTCTACTAGCTTTTTCTTTTGCTTTTTATGGCTTGATTAAGAAAAATATCAAGCTTTCCAGTGATGTAGCCATGCTGGTAGAAGCCGCTGTTATAGCCCCTTTAGCCTTGGCCTATCTCTTCTTTTTTAGCAATGAAAGCCTGTTTGACTACAGTCTTTGGGAAAATATTCTGCTGATAGTTTCAGGTTTTGTAACAGCTGTTCCACTCTTATTGTTTGCTGAAGGAGTCAAAAAGGCTCCTCTCAATTTAATTGGCTTTATTCAGTACATTAATCCGACTATGCAGCTGTTGATTGCAGTTTTGATTTTTGGCGAAGCCATTACTCTTGGGGAGCTGCGGGGCTTTATTTTCATTTGGCTGGCAGTTTTCATTTTTATTATGGGACAAATCTTAATGCTAAGAAAAGGGAGTGGGAAAAGACAGCAATGATTGCTGTGTAATCACCCGCAAAACAGTGTAATCTAAGAAGATTAGGTATAAAATAAATTGGAGAAGTAATGAACTATCAAGAAGCCTTGGCTTGGATAAACGGCAATTTAAAATTTGGGATTAAACCAGGTATTGATCGTATGGCCTGGATGCTGGAAAAAATAGGTAATCCACAGAAAAATATTTGCGGCATCCATGTTGTCGGAACTAACGGAAAAGGGTCAACTGTCAATTACCTGCAAAACATTTTTAGCCAAGCAGGCTATAATGTCGGCACCTTTACCTCTCCTTATATTATTGATTTCAGGGAGCGCATTTCTGTCAACGGCCAAATGATTAGCAAAGAAGAACTGGTTAGCCTGGTTCAGCTAGTCAAACCTGTGGTTGAGCGTCTGCCGCTTGAAACAGACCTCGAAGCAGCAACGGAATTTGAAATCATCACGCTGTTGATGTTTGTTTATTTTGGACAGGTTCATCCGGTTGATGTGGCAATTATTGAAGCAGGAATGGGCGGTCAGACTGATTCAACCAATGTCTTTAAGGCACAGGCAGTCATTTGCACTTCCATCGGTCTGGATCACCAAGCTGTCTTAGGTAATACCCACGCTGAGATTGCTGGGCAGAAGGCCGGCGTTCTAAAAGACAAGGTGCCCTTTATTTTTGCGGAAAAACGCAGTGATGTTAAGGCTGTTTTTTATCAAAAGGCCAAGGAAACGCACAGCCCCCTTTATCAGCTGGGAGAAGATTTTAAGATTTGGGATAAGGGAGCTGTTTTTGATTTTAGCTATGGTAGTGATACCATTTCTGATATCCGTCTTGTGATGAAAGGGAAACACCAAAGATCCAACGCTGCTTTGGCTGTTATGGCCAGTCTTTTGCTGCAAAAAGAGTTTCCAAAAGTGACAAAAACTGTCATTAAGAGTGCTTTAGCAAACAGTCGCTGGGCAGGTCGAACGGAATTTATCAGAGAAAATCTCATGATTGACGGTGCTCACAACAATGAAAGTGTGGCTGTATTAACTGATCTTTTACAAGAGCAGTATGCTGACAGAAATATTCATGTGCTTTTTGCTGCTATTGCTGGCAAACCAGTCGAAACGATGCTTGCGCGGCTGAGCCAGTTGGCGGATGTGACCGTGACAGCCTTTCCTTACCCCAGAGCGCTTACTTTGGAAGATTATCCTTCCCAATATGAACAGGTGTCTGATTTTTCAGTCTGGCTGAAAAAATTTGAGAAGGCTGAGAAAGAGGACCTCTATGTCATCACAGGATCGCTTTATTTTATTTCACAGGTTCGAAAAGAGCTTTTGAAAAATAAAGAAATAGGCTATAATAGAATGTATTAAAAAATGAGTGAGAAGGTAAATGTCAGACCAAAAGAAAATTGAAGAAGCTGTTTATCAGCTTTTAGAAGCACTTGGTGAAAATCCTGAACGCGAAGGGCTTTTAGATACACCAAAACGTGTTGCCAGAATGTATCAGGAAATGTTTTCTGGGCTAAACGAGGATCCTAAGGATCAATTCACAGCTGTTTTTTCTGAAGAACACGACGAAGTTGTTTTAGTTAAGGATATCCCCTTTTATTCCATGTGTGAACATCACTTGGTTCCTTTTTACGGAACAGCTCATGTCGCCTATATTCCGAGTGGCGGTCGGGTAACAGGCCTCAGCAAATTAGCGCGTGCAGTGGAAATCGCTAGTAAACGGCCGCAGTTGCAGGAACGTTTAACAGCCCAGGTAGCTGATGCGCTTGAAGAAGCTCTAACTCCCAAAGGTGTTTTTGTTATGATTGAAGCTGAGCACATGTGCATGACCATGCGGGGAATTAAAAAACCAGGCAGCAAGACAGTGACCAGTGCCGCCAGAGGTCTTTGTCAGTCTGATAAAGATATCCGTCAAGAAATTGTTTCAATGATTCACAATTAAGGAGCTATTATGAAAATCGGCAAGTATGAATTGGCAGATCAAGCAGTCATTATGGGAATTCTTAACGTGACCCCAGATTCTTTTTCAGACGGAGGCTGCTATACCTCTATAGACAAGGCTTTAAAACAGACTGAAGAAATGCTGGCAGCAGGAGCAAAGATTATTGATGTTGGCGGGGAATCAACCCGCCCCGGAGCTAAATTTGTTTCTGCTGAGGATGAAATAAAACGGATTGTGCCGGTTATCAAAGCGATTAAAGAGCGATTCGACTGTCTCGTCAGCATTGATACCTACAAGACAGAAACAGCTCAGGCGGCACTTGAAGCAGGTGCTGACATTTTAAACGATGTCTGGTCAGGGCTCTATGACGGCTGCATGTTTGAATTGGCAGCACAGAAAGATGTCCCAATCATTCTCATGCATAATCAAAAAGATGAAGTTTACGGTGATATAATACAGGATGTTTGCCATTTTCTGTTGGAACGTGCAGAATTAGCCCAAAAAGCTGGTGTCAAAAAAGAAAACATTTGGCTGGATCCCGGTTTTGGTTTTGCTAAAAACGTTGAGCAAAATTTGGAGCTTTTGAAAGGCTTGGAACAAGTCACCAATCTTGGTTATCCTGTCTTGTTTGGTATCTCCAGAAAACGTGTTGTGGACAGTCTGCTTGGCGGCGGTACAAAGCCGCAGGAACGCGACATGGCAACAGCAGCTCTGTCTGCTTACGCTATTGATAAGGGCTGTCAGATTGTCAGAGTGCACAATGTTACTGTTAACAAGGATATTGTCAAAGTTGCCAGTCAGTTAATGTGAGGATTTATGGATAAAATTATTTTAAAGGGCTGCCGTTTTTATGCTTATCATGGTGCTTTTTCTGAGGAGCAGACACTGGGGCAGATTTTTGTCGTAGATGCTGAATTAGCTGTGGATTTAAAGGCAGCGTCAGAAACAGATAATCTGGAAGATACGGTTCACTATGGACAGGTTTTCGAAACGATTAAAAAACGTGTAGAAGGAAGCCGCTATGTCTTAATTGAAAAGCTGGCAGGCGTTGTCTGTCAGGATATTTTTGAGCACTTTCCGGCTATTTTGGCTGTTACAATCCGAATCACTAAGGAAAACCCGCCCATTGCTGGTCACTATGACGCTGTTGGTGTGGAAATAAAGCGAGAACGCCCATGACACTTGTTTATTTGAGTTTAGGCAGCAATATTGAAAATAGGGAAGCTTATTTGGAGAAAGCTTTGACCAGTCTAGCTGAACTTCCTCGGACCCGCCTGCTAGCTCAGTCAGCGGTTTATGAGACTGCAGCTTGGGGCAAGACTGATCAGGCCGATTTTTTAAATTTGACCTGTCAGCTGGAAAGCGATTTGTCACCACAGGAGCTGCTGCAAAGCTGTCAGCGCATTGAACAGCAGCTGGGCCGCATTCGCCATGAGCACTGGGGTCCCAGAACAATTGATATCGATATTCTCTTTTATGGCCATCAAATCATTAACAAAGAAGACTTGCAAGTGCCTCATCCCTACCTTCAGGAACGTGCTTTTGTTTTAGTACCGTTGAATGATATTGCCAGCAGTTTTATCCATCCGCTGCTGAAGCAATCGATAGCCAATTTACTGCAAAGAGTGGATAAGTCGGGAGTGAAACGCTTCAAGGACTGACTTGCTGCTATCGGATTTTTTCTCCATATTTAATTGTGCTGAAGGGAATGGAGAATGATGCCTTAAAATTCATATCTTCTGTCGTCAAAACAAACAAAATTTGATATAATAAAATCGGTTTGAGTTACCGATTTTTTAGTATTGAAAAGTATAGAATTGAGATTATCATGTTAAAAGAAATGAAACAAAGTTTAGAAGGCATTGATATTCGTTTTGATGAGCCTTTAAAAAAATATACCTATACGAAAGTAGGCGGCCCAGCTGATTTTCTCGCTTTTCCGCGTAATCGCTACGAACTAGCGCGAATTGTTAAATTTGCTAATAAGCACCATATCCCTTGGATGGTTTTAGGCAATGCCAGCAATCTGATTGTCCGTGACGGCGGTATCCGGGGCTTTGTCATTATGTTTGATAAGCTTAATACTGTTACTGTTGACGGCCATGTAATCGAGGCTGAAGCGGGTTCTAATTTAATTGAGACAACCAAAGTTGCTCAATACCACAGTCTGACAGGCTTTGAGTTTGCCTGCGGTATTCCTGGAAGTGTCGGAGGAGCCGTCTTTATGAATGCTGGTGCTTACGGAGGCGAGATTTCTCACATTTTAATTTCCGCACAAGTTCTGACAAGAGATGGGGATATTAAGACGATCGAAGCGCGCGATATGCGTTTTGGTTATCGCCATTCAGTCTTGCAGGACAGTAAAGAAGTGGTGATTTCAGCTAAGTTTTCTTTAAAACCTGGTGATTATACTCTTATCAGTCAGGAAATGGAGCGTCTCAATCATCTGCGGGCTCTGAAACAGCCTTTGGAACATCCTTCCTGCGGTTCTGTTTTCAAGCGTCCTATGGGGCATTTTGCAGGCCAGCTCATTATGGAAGCTCATCTTATGGGTCATCGTATAGGCGGTGTGGAAGTAAGTAAAAAACATGCTGGTTTTATGGTGAATATTGATAATGGTTCGGCCAAAAACTATGAAGATTTGATTGCGGATGTCATCCGCAGAGTTAAAGAACATTCTGGGGTTACTTTGGAGCCTGAAGTTCGGATTATTGGTGAAAAAGAAATATAGGCGGAAGGACACATAAGCATTGACTAATCCAATCATTGTCTTTAAAAATGTATCAAAAATCTTTGAGGACAGTGGCACGGTTGTTCTCAAAGATATTAATTTTGAATTGGAAGAGGGGAAATTTTATACTCTTCTTGGTGCTTCAGGATCTGGAAAATCAACCATCTTAAATCTTATCGCTGGTTTGCTGCAAGCAAGCAGCGGGGACATCTTTCTTGATGGCAAGAGAATTAATGATTTGCCTATCAACAAACGCGACGTCCATACTGTTTTTCAGTCCTATGCCCTTTTTCCTCATATGACGGTCTTTGAAAATGTGGCTTTTCCGCTCAAGTTGCAAAAGTTACCTAAAAAAGAAATTGAAGACCGGGTAGCAGAAGTGCTGAAAATGGTCCGTTTAGCTGGTTTTAAAAAACGTTCCATTCATAAACTGTCCGGCGGTCAAAGACAGCGCGTGGCTATTGCTCGTGCTATCATCAATCAGCCTAGGGTTGTTTTGCTTGATGAGCCTTTGTCAGCTTTGGATTTGAAGCTGCGAACCGAGATGCAGTATGAACTGCGAGAATTGCAGCAACGGCTGGGAATTACTTTTGTTTTTGTTACCCATGATCAGGAAGAAGCACTGGCCATGAGTGATTGGATCTTTGTCATGAATGATGGTGAAATCGTTCAATCTGGAACACCAGTTGATATTTATGATGAGCCTATCAATCATTTTGTGGCAACTTTCATTGGTGAGTCTAATATTTTGTCGGCAACGATGATTGAGGACTATCTGGTAGAATTCAACGGCAAGCGCTTCGAAGCTGTTGACGGCGGTATGCGGCCCAATGAACCTGTTGAGGTTGTAATTCGTCCGGAAGATTTGCAAATTACTCTGCCTGATGAAGGCAAACTTCAGGTAAAGGTAGAAACGCAGCTTTTTCGCGGAGTGCACTACGAGATTATCGCTTATGACAATCTGGGCAATGAATGGATGATTCATTCAACCCGCAAGGCTATTGAAGGTGAAATTATCGGGCTCGATTTTAGACCCGAAGATATCCATATTATGCGCCTTAATGAGACTGAAGAAGAATTTGATGCCCGGATTGAAGAATACGTAGAAACCGAAGAACATGAAGATGGCCTGATAAACGCTATAGAGGAGGAACGCCATGAAGAAAAAATTTGATGTATTTTCTCTTCCCTACCTTCTATGGATAGGCCTTTTTGTTTTAGCTCCGGTTGCTTTGATTCTTTACAAATCTTTTTTTGATATTGAAGGCCGTTTGACACTAAACAATTATCAAACTTTTTTTGGCAGCTGGACCTATCTGAGAATGAGCCTCAATTCTATTCTTTATGCTGGTGTAATCACACTGGTGACACTTTTAATTGCCTATCCGACGGCTTTGATTTTAACTCGGCTTAAACAAAAGCAGCTCTGGCTGATGCTGGTCATTTTGCCAACTTGGATTAATCTCTTACTTAAAGCATATGCTTTTATGGGGATTTTTGGCCGTCAGGGCAGTGTCAATAGTTTTTTGCAGTTTATGGGACTTGCGCCTAAGCAGATTCTTTTTACGGACTTTTCATTTATTTTTGTAGCTGCCTATATTGAAATTCCCTTTATGATTCTGCCAATTTTTAATGCTCTGGATGATATTGATCCTAATTTAATTCATGCTAGCCGCGATTTAGGAGCGACAGATCTGCAAACCTTTACCAAGGTTATTTTCCCTCTGTCTTTAAATGGGGTCAGAAGTGGTGTCCAGTCTGTTTTCATTCCCAGTCTTAGTTTGTTTATGCTGACGCGTTTGATAGGCGGCAATCGTGTTATTACCTTAGGTACAGCTATCGAACAGCATTTTTTGACAACACAGAACTGGGGAATGGGATCAACTATCGGAGTTGTTTTAATTATGACTATGCTCTTTATTATGTGGGTGACAAAGGAGAGAAATAAATGAAAAGAATAGCCAATCTTTATTTAATCCTTGTCTTTTTAATTCTTTATATTCCTATTTTTTATCTGGTTTTTTATTCCTTTAACCAGGCTGGGAATATGAATCATTTTACAGGTTTTACTTTAGAGCATTATGAGAACATATTCAGCGATAAGCGCTTAATGTTGATTTTAGCAGAAACTTTTCTGATTGCCTTTTTAAGTTCTCTATTAGCAACCATTATTGGAACTTTCGGAGCCATTTTTATTTATCAAACAAAAAGAAAACGCCAGAATACTATTTTATCAATTAATAATGTTCTCATGGTTGCCCCTGATGTTATGATTGGGGCTTCCTTCCTGATTTTTTTCACCTTTATCGGTTTTAGATTGGGACTGCTTTCAGTGCTGCTCAGTCATATTGCTTTTTCCATTCCCATAGTTGTTCTCATGGTGCTTCCGAGATTGAAGGAAATGAATGATGACATGATTAATGCCGCCTATGATTTGGGAGCCAGCCGCTTTCAGATGCTGCGAGAAGTCATGCTGCCTTATTTGACGCCCAGTATTATTGCTGGTTATTTCATGGCTTTTACCTATTCTTTGGACGACTTTGCAGTGACTTTTTTTGTCACGGGAAATGGTTTTTCAACCCTTTCTGTAGAAATTTATTCCCGCGCCCGTCAGGGAATTTCTTTGGAAATCAATGCCCTTTCTGCCGTGGTCTTTCTTTTCAGCATCTTGCTGGTGATTGGTTATTATTTTATTTCTCAGGATAAGGAGGACAGACATGCATAAATTGTACTCTTTCATGGGAAGTATCTTAGCAATCGTACTCCTTTTAGCTGGACTTGTTTTTTATATGAGCAAACAGGACAGCGGTACTCATTCTGATAAATTGGTCATTTATAACTGGGGGGACTATATTGATCCTGAGCTGCTGACAAAATTTACTAAAGAAACTGGTATTCGGGTTCAGTATGAAACCTTTGATTCCAACGAAGCCATGTACACCAAAATCAAACAGGGCGGAACAACTTATGATATTGCTGTCCCTAGCGATTACATGATCAGTAAGATGAAAGCTGAAGGGCTCTTGGTGAAGCTTGACCGCTCGCAAATTAAGGGATGGAACAATCTTGACAAACAGTTTCTAGGTAAGAGTTTTGATCCGTCAAATACTTATTCGATACCTTATTTTTGGGGAACAGTGGGGATTGTTTATAACAGTAAAATGTTAAATAATGTTCCTAAGCACTGGAGTGATCTTTGGAATAAAGAATACACCAACAGTATTTTACTGGTTGATGGTGCTCGTGAGGTATTGGGCTTTGGACTTAACAGTCTTGGTCTTAGTTTAAATACCAAAAAAACAGCTGAGTTAGAAAAAGCTGAAAACAAATTGAATCAATTAACTCCGAATATTAAAGCCATTGTCGGTGATGAAATGAAAGGTTATTTAATCAGAGGTGATGCGCCGCTTGGTGTAACTTTTTCCGGCGAGGCCAGCGAGATGCTGGATGCTAATGATGATTTGCGTTACATTGTTCCCAATGAAGGCTCTAATCTCTGGTTTGATAATTTAGTGATTCCCAAAACGATGAAACACAAAAAAGAAGCTTACGCTTTTATTAATTTTATGCTGAAGCCAGAGAATGCTGCTCAAAATGCCAGTTATATCGGTTATGCAACACCAAATGCTAAAGCAAAAGAGCTGTTACCAAATAAAATTAAAAACAATAGGGCTTTTTACCCCGATGCTGAGACTGTCAGTCGTTTAGAAGTTTATGACAATCTCGGTAAAAAATGGCTGGGCATTTATAATGATCTTTATCTGCAGTTTAAGATGTACCGCAAATAACAAAAATAATCAGTCTTAAAAAACAGCCTTTACTTTTTGTAATTTGATTTGATATGATATAAAAGGGTATTTTAAAGACAAAAGGGAAATGCTATGAAAATCGACAAGGTATTTAATAATAATGTTGTACAGGTTCTTGGTGACAAGAACGAAGAGATTATTGTTATGGGAAAGGGTTTGGGCTTCCAAAAGAAAACAGGAGATGAGGTCGACCAAGAGCTGATAGAAAAACGATTTATTTTGCAAGATACTGATGTAGCGAGTGAATTATCGCGTGTCTATACTGATCTTGACAGTATTGAGATTGAGCTGATTCTCGCTATTATCAATCAAGGTCAGAAAATCTTGGAACAGACCTTCGATATTTCACTCTATATTGCCTTAGCCGATCATCTGCATTACACCATTGAGCGAACAAAAGAAGGACTGACGCTGCAAAATCCTCTGTCTTGGGAAGTCAGGAAATTCTACCCCAGAGAGTTTCAGTTGGGCAGAGATGCTATCGCCTACATCAAGGAAAAGCTGGGAGTAGAACTGGCCGATGATGAAGCGGCTTCGATTGCTCTGCATTTTATCAATGCCCAAAAAGACAGCGGACTTTTGGAGAAGAACCGTCTGATTTCCAAAATAGTCATTGATATTTTGGAAATTGTTCGTCTGCATTTTGGGCAAATCGAGGATGAAGAATCTATCAGCTACAATCGATTTGTGACACATGTTCAATATTTTGCTCAGCGCGTTGCCAATGGTCTTGTTCAAGGAAAAAATGATGCTTTTCTTTATGAACAGGTCAAGGAAAATTATCCGCATGCCTTTGCCTGTACTGAAAAGATTAAGTCCTATGTGGCATCTGGTTATGATTTTACAATGAGCAAAGATGAACAGGTCTATCTTACTATTCACATTCAGCGCTTAGAAGCAAGTCAGTAAGACTACTTTTATACCAAAGGCATAAAAGCAAAACTATGGTCTATCGTGATTTTTAGACAATTAAGCGGAACTTTCTGATAAATTGGTGTAATATTTTTGTAAAAACGCTTGCAAAATTAAAATGTTATGCTATAATAACATTTATAAAAGGATTGTTACTGGCTAAGCAGGCAAAACCTAGATAAATACGAAAGAATTGTAAAGAGTGCACTCTTTGCATTAGTCTTTGGTATTTGTTTAGGTTTTTTTGCATGTGAAATGGTAATTATTCTAAAAAATAACTGTGCTAGAGCCAGATTGGCTGAATTCGATTATTTAAAATCGTCAAGTCACTCACGGCTTAGCATCTTATTTAACTGAGCGCGCCTACAACTCTTTGGAAAAAGGTCACCATTTCCTAGATGCAAGCATCTTCGTCATGGTTCCTATTTTCCTGTGAGTCGCTTAACGGCTTAACATCTTATGAAAGGAGCCTAAAATGGCTAAAGATTATACTGAATTGGCAAATGACATTGTCAAACACGTCGGCGGCAAAGATAATATTGTCAAATTAGTCCACTGTGTTACCCGTCTGCGCTTTACTCTCAAAGATGAAAGTAAGGCTGATGAAGAGTATCTCAAACAGCGCGAAGGTATTGTCACTGTAGTGAAAGCAGGAGGATTATTCCAAGTCGTTATCGGCAACCATGTGCCTGATGTTTACGATGCTGTACTGAAAGCTGCCGGCATCTCTGGGGACGGCGGCATTGATGTAGATGAAGGAGATATTCCTCGGGGCAATCTTCTGGATCGTTTCATCGCTTTGATTTCCGGGCTGTTCCAGCCTATGCTTGGTGTGCTTTCGGCAGCCGGTATGTTGAAAGGTGTCGTAGCTATTTTAGCAGCAGTAGGTGTTGCTGAAACTGATGGTCTCTATATCGTCTTAAATGCAGCTGGTGACGGGTTCTTCCAATTTCTGCCGCTCATTTTGGCACTGACAGCAGCCAAGCGCTTTAAGATGGATCAATTCACAGCAATTGCCCTTGGTTTTGCCTTGGTTTACCCCAATATTGCTGCCAGTTTTGCTAAAGGCGGTGTAACTTTCCTAGGAATACCGGTTATTTTCCCAGCTTCCAGCTATCTGCAAACTGTCCTGCCTATTATTTTGACGGTTTGGGTTGGTTCTAAAATGGAGCATTTCCTGAAAAAAGTCATTCCCGATGTTGTTAAGGTCTTTGTTGTTCCATTCTTCCTTCTTTTGATTACGGTTCCTCTGGCCTACTTAGCAATTGGTCCGGTCATGAACTACGCCAGTGACCTTGTTGGTAATATCTTTACTGGTATCTATGGTATCAGTCCAATTCTGTACGGTCTTATCCTTGGTGCTTTGTGGCAAGTTTTGGTTATGTTTGGTCTTCACTGGGGATTGGTACCCTTGGCCATCCTTGAAATCCAAAGCAAGCATGTAGGTGTTATCTTAGTAGCAACCATCGCTATTTGTTTCTCTCAAGCTGGTTCTTTGATTAACATTATGATGCGTACCAAGGAAGAAAAAGTACGTGAATTGGCTGTTCCGGCTATGATTTCAGCCTTCTTCGGTGTTACCGAACCTGCTATCTATGGTATTACGCTGCCAATGCGTATGCCATTCATTATGACTTGTATTGCCGGTGCTATCCAAGGTGCCTTCCTCGGCTTGATGAATGTTAAAATGTTCGTTATGGGCGGTATGGGACTCTTCTCGATTCCGTCATTCATTTCAAAAGAAAATTCAATGAATCTGACTTACTATCTCATCGCCTGTGTATCTTCGCTCATCCTTGGTTTTGTTTTAACTCAGTTTGTTAAAATTCCTTATCTTTACGGTCAGCCCGGCTCTGAAAGTGCAGGCGGCGTTTCAGAAGAAGAAACCGTTCAAGAACTAAAAGAAATCAAGCAGGAAATCATCGCCAGTCCTCTGATTGGTAAAGTTGTTAAACTGGAAAATGTTCCCGATGAAGTATTTGCATCAGGAGCTATGGGTAAAGGGATTGCCATTGATCCTGATGACGGTGCAGTCGTTGCTCCGGCCAAAGGAGAAGTAACCTTAGTCTTTCCAACAAAACATGCCATTGGTTTGAGAACTGAAAATGGGGCTGAAATTTTAATTCATATTGGTATGGATACCGTTTCACTTGCTGGAAAAGGCTTTAAGGGCTTTGTTGAAGTTGGTGATAAGGTAGAAGCTGGTCAGACTCTACTTGAGTTTGATGTCAATGCTATTAAAGCAGCAGGTTTGCCAGTTATTACGCCAATTATTGTCACAAACTCAGACCAATATGAAGATGTTTTGACAACACAGGAACGAACTGTTGAGGCAGGAGACTATCTTCTGACAGCTGTCAAATAAACAATAATTATTTATAAGAGCAGGATTTCTCATGATTGTTAAATCAATCGTGCAGATTTTATCCTGCTTTTTTTATTTTAGAGAAATGATATTAAAATACGAAAGAATGATAGTATCCTACTAAAAATAAAGGAGAAACTTGAAAGCGCTGTCTTGCTCTGCTAAGATAAAAGTAGAGATTTTTGACGGACGAGGGGGGATTTTTATGACTCGATAAGAGCAAGCTTTATGTAAGAAAGAATAAAAGCGTTTTAGTTCTGTGAGGTATTTAAGATGAAAAATGAGGTGAAAAAACTGCTTGCTTTGGGTGTTCTAAGTCTTGCCTTTGTCTCAGCAAACCCTGTACTGGCATCCAATTCAGAAAATCGTATTAATGATGTTAAGATGATTATCAAGGGCTATGAATTTGGTCCTGCTGTTCCTAAGCTGCTTGTGAGATTAGACCAAAAGGTCTCAAAAGTGTCTTCTAAAAATCTCAGTGTTCAAACTGCAGGTATTAAGCGTAAAATTCAAAAGGTTTATTTATCTGATAAAACCGGCCTAGAAAGTAAGGCTAAAGAAAGCCGTTATTTGACGATTCAAATGCCTGTCACCTATGACGTTGATGATGCTGATAAAAATGCATCACCCTTTGTCTATAATATGGAAATCTTCCAAAACCAATGGGTCAAAACTTATCCTGTGTCTATCAAAGGCCTAAGTGTTAGCCAAAAAGGGAAGTCCTTCCGTTTAGATAAGAACGATGATGTCATTAATAAGCGGATTTCTCCAGATTCAGATATGTTTAAGAATCGAGGAGATTTTTCAAACGATTATACCAATCCTTTTACGAAAAAGGAAGAAACAATCAACCTCAAATATGTGGCTTATGAGCCTAAAAGCCTAAAATCAGGTCAGAAAAACCCATTAATTATCTGGCTGCATGGTCAAGGAGAAGGCGGCACAGACCAAGATATTACCCTGCTTGGCAATGAAGTGACTGCTCTTGCTAAAAAGAAAATCCAAAATCACTTTACATCAGGCCACCAAAAAGGAGCCTATGTATTAGCAGTTCAAACTTCAACTTATTGGATGGATGAAGGTGATGGCACCAATGGTTCTGGTTCTGGAGTATCACGTTATACGCAGGCTCTTATGGACGCTATTAAGCAATATGTAGCTGGCAACAAGGATGTAGACACTGATCGTATTTATTTAACCGGCTGCTCTAACGGTGGTTATATGACTATCAACATGGCTCTGCACTATCCTCATTATTTTGCAGCTCTGGTTCCTCAAGCGACAGCTTATTCTTATTATGAGTATGAAAGAAATGCAGATGGTACCTATAAGACTGTTGAGGACAAGAGCAGCGTTTCTGGTAAATCTGCTGTTCGCACAGATAAAATTTGGTTCGACAGCCAAAAAGTTAAGAAGCTTAAAAACATTCCTATATGGTTTGTTCATTCAGCAGCAGATAAAATTGTTAATCCTAAAAATTACTCTCTGCCAGTTTACAAATCTCTTATTGACAGCGGCGCAAAAAATAAATGGTTTTCTTATTATAAAGATGTGCGCGGAACGGATATGAAAGGTACTGTCTATAACGGTCACTGGTCATGGACTTATTTCTTTAACGACCAAGTGTCAGGTGTTCAAGACCCATCAGCTATTAAAAAGACTTCCAAATTATCAGGATTTAAAGCTAGCAACAAAACTAAAGGAGGAGCTGCTACTGCTAAAGTAGGCAAAACATCTTACACCAATGTCTTTGATTGGATGAATGCTCAAAAGAAATAGAAGTATTGCCTGCATAAAACACGACAAAAAACGATCAAGTCAGCTTATTGGAAGTCATATTCCATATTCAAGAGCTACTTGTTCGTTTTTTTAATTTTAGTTAAGTCTAACGGATTTAATTTGTTTTTTTAATCGTTTTTCGGTAATGACTAGGGGTCATTCGATAGTAACGCTTAAATTGACGGTTAAAATTGGAAAGATTGTTAAAGCCAACTTCAGTTGAAATTTCAAGAATGGGTTTGATTGAATTGACAAGCAAATCACAGGCTTTGCTGAGTCGAAATTGAATAATAAATTCAGTGCAGGAAATCCCGGTATGCTGCTTAAAGACTGTCATAAAATGAGTTTTACTGTAGCCTATGAATTTTGCTAAGCATTCAATAGACAGTTCTTCTTGATAATGCTGATGAATGTAGTCAATTAATTCGCGAATCTTTTCATTTTTGCGATACATATCATTAGAGTGCTTGTATAGGACATATTGATGAAAGTAGAGCAAGTAGAGTAATTCTTGCAGTTTAGCCTTTAAAAGCAGTTCAAAATGCCGTCCTTGTCTGTGATAAATATCAAAAATGGCAAACAAACAGCTTTTGATAGCATCATATCCTGACATTCCCTGTTTTATGCAGGGAACCAATTTGAAACTAGAGTTCTGCAAAGGCTGCAGATAGCGAAGGCTCGTTTGATCCAGAAGAGAATACCCTACCATATCTAAATGAAAAAGCAGTGTCTCAGCCTTTTGTGTTTTGTCATCAATGGGGTGAATAGAATGCATTCCATTGGGGCGTACGAGGATAATATCTCCAGACTGGCTGTTAAAATAATCGTAATCAATGTGATACTGAGCTGTTCCTTCATAAATATAAGAAATTTCTAGTTCAGGATGCCAATGAAAAAGTGTATCTGGCCATCCGTTAGCAATTTCTGTTTTAAAGATTTTATATGGTAATAGATGATTATCGAAATTTGTTATATGTTTAAAATTTTCGTCTGTTAAAAAATCTTTCATTTTTACTCTTTCCAAATCGTAGGATAGTATTATTATAGCATATCCATAGCTTATAAAAAATAAAGGAGAAAGATACATCGTTGTCATGTCTCGAATCAGAAATATTTGTAATAAAACAGAAACAAAATCGTTGACTTTTGTAACAATTATAGCTATAATTTCTATAGACAAATAGATAATATTACAAAATATCATGATGGGGATGAAAAAGTGGAAGAAAAAGATATTGTTTTGACAGGTTTTTATAATGCTAGACTGAACAGCTGGCAAGAGCTACAATTAAACCATAGTTTGCCAAGTGAACAAACTGTAAAAGATAGCTATGAAGGAAATGCTTATACAAAAGGCGAAGAAGCTTGGTACATTTATAACAGGAGTGCTCAGCTCGGCAAAATTATCAGTTCAAATTGGGGTAGAGCTGATGAGTGGGTAAAAAATGCCCAGCAAGAAGGTTATGCTATTGGGAATGTAGCTGAAGTTGAAGCAATTGCTTATTTTGAAGAGGCAAATAAAAAGGGCCACCTTGCTTTTGTAGAATACGTCAATAGTGATGGAAGTTTTATTGTCAGCGAGATGCCTAGTCCTAAAATTCTTAATTGGCGTCTTATACAGCCACAATCGTCAATTACTTTTATTTATCTTTAAAAAATGGATTTATATGGGGCAGACAAGCCAATCTTAATTATAATTTTGATTAGCTTGTCTGCTTGCTCTTTTTAATATAAAAGAATAGTATCAGTATTTCACAAGATAGTATCAGCCATTTTCCTTCTGAAAATCATATAATAGTATTATCAATATTTGAAAGGAAAAGACTATATGGCTTACACATTTCCAGACAACTTCTTATGGGGCGGTGCAACAGCTGCTAATCAGTTTGAAGGAGCTTATGATCAAGATGGGAAAGGCTTGTCAGTTCAAGATGTGACACCAAAAGGCGGTGTTGCTCAGCCTGGCTCATCAAGTCCTTTAATTACAGATGAACCAACAGCGGACAATCTTAAATTAATAGGAATTGATTTTTACAATCGCTACAAGGAAGATATTGCCCTTTTTGCCGAAATGGGATTTAAGGTTTTTAGACTGTCGATTGCTTGGTCACGTATTTTCCCAAATGGTGATGATCAAGAACCAAATGAGGCTGGACTTGCTTTTTACGATAGAATTTTTGATGAATTGGCCAAGTACAATATTGAGCCTTTGGTGACATTGTCTCACTATGAAACGCCCTTACATTTGGCTCACAAATATAATGGCTGGGCTAATCGTGATTTAATTGGTTTTTACGAACGCTATGTTCGAACTGTGTTTACACGTTACAAAGATAAGGTTAAGTATTGGCTGACTTTCAATGAGGTTAATTCTGTTTTGCATGCTCCATTTATGTCCGGCGGAATTTTGACAGATCCGTCAGAATTAAGCAAGCAGGATCTCTATCAAGCAGTTCATCACGAGCTTGTAGCATCAGCGCTTGCAACTAAAATTGGTCATGAAATCAATCCAGACTTTAAAATCGGCTGTATGGTACTCGCCATGCCTGCTTATCCAATGACTGCTAACCCACTTGATCAGCTAGCCGTTCGAGAATTTGAAAATCAAAATTATTTATTTAGTGATTTGCATGCACGCGGAAAATATCCAAATTATATCAAGCGCTATTTTAAAGAAAATAACATTGAGATTCAATTTGCCGAAGACGATGAAGAGTTAATGCTTGAAAATACTGTTGATTTTATCTCATTCTCTTATTATATGAGTGTAGCAGAAGCACATAATCCTGAGGACTATGAATCTGGTCGCGGTAATATTATGGGGGGCATCACCAATCCTTATCTTGAAGCTTCAGAATGGGGCTGGCAGATTGATCCTATCGGTCTGAGATTAGTACTTAATGATTTTTATGATCGCTATCAGTTACCGCTTTTTATTGTAGAAAACGGTCTTGGAGCAAAAGATGTTCTTATTCAGGGGTCAGATGGACTTACAGTTGAAGATGACTATCGTATCGATTACCTTCAAAAGCATTTAATACAAGTCGGAGAGGCTTTACAAGATGGTGTAGAACTGCTTGGATACACCACATGGGGCCCTATTGATTTAGTTTCGGCATCAACGGCAGAAATGAGTAAGCGCTATGGCTTTATCTATGTGGATCGCAACGATGATGGAACAGGAAGTTTAGCACGTTATAAGAAAAAATCATTTGCTTGGTATAAAAAAGTTATCAAAACGAATGGAGCAAGTCTTTATGATTAGAGCTTAGAGTTTAAAAATATACTATAGTCAAATATAATAAATACTAAGGTAGTCAGACTAATTAATTGACAGAGAGATGTAAAATAAAAGGCTGAAATGAAATTTCTCATTTCAGCCTTTTATTGTTGCTAAAAAGATTATATATCATTGAAAAAATCAAAAGTTTTATAGTCGGCAGAAGTAGGTCCCAAAATAGAGGTTGTCAATGGAAGCAAGGCAAAAATAGCCATTGTTTTTCTTTCTAGTTCTGTTTGCTCAGTAATTTTAGGCTGAGAAAGATAGGCGGCCTTGGAAGCAGCACCTAATTGTGCAATCTTTAAGTCTTTAATCGCTTTATTCTTTAAATTGCCATTGTGTTCTTGACTAAAGAGGTAGTTCATTGCCTCTCTTAAAATAGGATTTTCACTAACAATAATTTCATTGTCAATGACTGAACGGATAGCAAGGTACTGAGTGGGATTCATTATATTTGCATTTCCATTAGAGGTTTCAAGATTGCTAATTGTTTGTTTTGTCACTCCAATTCTTTTTGCTAAGTCTTCAGCAGTCCAATTAGCAATATTTCGCAGTGAAGATAGGTTTAATTGCAATTGTTTGATTTTTTGATTTGAATGTGAGAGTCTTTTCGGCATAAGATCACCTCTTGTAAATTATTTTATACTATATTATAAAAGATTATAGTTATTATGTCAATTTATATTTAAATATAAAATACTTAAATTTAGTCAATTATTTTATATTTAAATATATTATTTTGTTAAAGAGTTGGCTTCCGAATTATTGTAAATATACTAAAATATTACATTTTATATGCAAAGGACTTCTAAAATTAGAAACCATTCCTAAAAATTAGAAATCAAAACCTTAATAAAATCAGCGTTTTAGAGAATTATAGATAGTAAAATTAGAATTTTTTAAAAATAACAAATCAATGACAATTAGGAATTTCTTATTAAAAACAATGTTTTTATGTTAAAATACATAGTGTAGATATAGGAAGTTGAAATATTCTACGAAAATAATTAGGGAGAAATTCTTTTAATATGAAAATGAAACGTAAACTTTTAAGCTTGGTTTCAATCCTTACAATTTTATTAGGAGCATTTTTGGTGACGAAAGCTGTAAAAGCTGAACAGATTACCAATTATACAAACACAGCTTCTATTACTAAATCAGATGGAACACCGCTTTCGCCTGATTCATCTATTCGTTACTGGGAACCATTAGCCATCAGCAATGAAATTGCTTTTCCAGATGAAGTAAGCATTAAGGCAGGAGATACACTGACTTTGAAATTGCCAGAGCAGTTGCGCTTTACAACGGCTCTTACATTTGATGTTTTGCATGCTAATGGTCAATTGGCTGGTAAGGCAGTAACAGATCCAGCGACACAGGAAGTAACTGTAACTTTTACAGATGTTTTTGAGAAGCTTCCTCAAGATAAGAAAATGTCGCTTAACTTTAACGCACAAGTGGCTCATGATAAGATACCAACGCCAGGTAAAATTAATTTTACTTATAATGGTGTTGTATATACTACCACGGTTGAAGGAAAAGAAGTTGAGCCAGTGAATCCTACTGTATACAAAACCGGTTATCAAGATCGTAATGATCCAAGTATTATTCACTGGCAGGTACTGATTAATAGTAAACAGTCATCTATTGATAATCTCACTTTGACTGACGTTGTTGGTGAAGGACAAGAAATTGTTAGAGATTCTTTGCTTGCTGCACGTCTGCAATATATTGAGGGTGATGATGTTGACAGTTTAGATGAAGCTGCTTCGAGACCTTATGAAGAAGATTTTTCTAAAAATATTTCGTATCAAACTAACAATACTGGTTCAACAGTCGGATTTACCTATACTTTTGCTAATTCGATTAAAAATGCTATATTTATTTCATATAATACACGTTTGACAAAATCGCAATCTGTTGGTAATGACATGACCAATAGTATTGCAATTTCTGGAAATAACGTAACGTATTCTGATTCAGTCGGTTATGCTCGTATTGAGTCTGCTTATGGTAAAGCTAGCTCAAGACAAAGAAGAGAATTGCCAACTACAACAACAGTTGCTGAAACAACGACTTCAGCTTCATCAACTACAACTACTGAAGCAACCACTGAGGCAACTACAACAACAGCAGAAAATACTACAACTACTACTGAAGCAGCTACAACTACGACAAGTAATGCTTCTACTACAACAACAGAAGCAGCTACAACTACAACAAGCAATGCTGCCACTACGACAACAGAAACGGCAACAACAGCTGCAGGGACAACAACCACAGAAGCCAAAGGAACAACAAGCAGCCAGACATCTACAACAACTTCGCAAGTTCCATTGACTACAAATGCAACAACTGTTTCTAAACAGTCAGTGAAGCGAAAAGTAAGATTTGTTTTGCCATCAACTGGTGAGCAGGCTGGACTTTGGATGACTGCTGTTGGTCTTGTTATTGTAGCAGTGGCAGGCGTTTACTTCTATAGAACTCGCCGTTAATTTAAAACAGTAAGCAATCATATGACAGAGGTTGGAATCATTATTCCTGCCTCTTTTTAAGTAGGACATGTCCGTCATACTATCGAAACGAGTTCCTTCATTAAGCGAGGATTGGATAGTTGTTCAAATTGCTGTTTGGAACGACACGTGTTAAAAGTTAGTTGAACCGCTGTGTTGCCAACCAAATGACACATACGGTGGTGGTGAGAGAGGCTAGGGATTATTCCTTACTCAATTTGGCTGGAATTTAAAAATTAAGCAATTTTTGAGCCGTAATCTTTTCTGGGAAGCAATTGTTTTTTTAAGAGCAGTTATTTTATGTTATAATATGTGTAATAATCATTTCAAGGAGGTCGTGTTATCAGTAGCAATAGCAATACAGCCAAAAGATTATTGAAAAAGAGTAAGAACAGCCTTTTAAGAGGGGTTTTTAGCCGGCTAACAATTATTGCCATTTTATTCCTGATTCAAATCTTTTTGCTGCTGTCAACATTTCTTTGGTTCAGTCATTATAGGCTGCATTTGGAGATTTTGGAGATTATTTTAATGACTGGAGCAGTGCTTTATCTTGTCAACAGTCAGATGGATACACTTTCCATTATTACTTGGCTATTGGTTATTTTGCCTTTTCCGTTTTTGGGAACACTTTTTTTAATTTATACTAAACAGGATTGGGGCTATCGAGAGTTGAAAACACTTGTAAAAAGGTCAACTCAGGCTATAAAACCTTATTTTCAGCATGATCAAGAAATCTTAAACAGGCTTAAGGAAAGTCATGCTAGGACCTATAATTTGGCTCAGTACCTTCATCGAAGCGGCGGTTTTCCTGTCTATGAAAATACTAAGGTGACCTATTTCCCTGACGGGCAGTCTAAATTTGAAGAGATGAAAAAACAACTGTTAAAAGCTGAAAAATTTATCTTTTTAGAATATTTTATTATTGCTGAAGGGTTGATGTGGGGAGAAATTCTCTCAATCTTAGAACAAAAAGCCAAGGAAGGTGTAGAGGTCCGTGTCATGTATGATGGTATGCTGGAGCTGTCCACCTTGTCTTTTGATTATGTCAAAAGGCTGAAAAAAATCGGAATTAAGGCCAAGGTATTTTCTCCGCTTTCTCCTTTTGTGTCTACCTATTATAACTATCGTGATCATCGTAAAATCTTGGTTATTGATAATAAGGTTGCTTTTAATGGTGGAATTAATCTTGCAGATGAATATATTAATCATATTGAGCGCTTTGGCTATTGGAAAGATACGGCGGTTATGCTAGAAGGTGAAGGAGTAGCTTCCTTTACCTTGATGTTCTTGCAGATGTGGTCTACGACTAATAAGGATTACTATTTTGAACCTTACGTGAGGAATTCCTATAAGGTAGCAGCGAACGGTTATGTTATTCCCTACAGCGACTCACCGCTTGATCATGAGAAAGTGGGAGAAAATGTTTATATTGATATTCTCAATCAAGCTAGAGATTATGTTCATATCATGACGCCTTATCTCATTTTGGACAGTGAACTGGAGCATGCTCTGAAATTTGCGGCTGAACGCGGGGTTGATGTTAAGATTATTATGCCAGGAATTCCTGATAAAAAAGTGCCCTATGCTTTGGCTAAACGCTATTTCCCTGCTCTTCTTGATGCTGGAGTCAAAATCTACGAATTTGAACCTGGGTTTGTGCACGCCAAAGTTTTTGTAGCTGATGGTATTAAAGCAGTAGTAGGAACAATCAATCTTGACTATCGCAGTCTTTATCATCATTTTGAGTGTGCAACATACATGTATCAGACAGATTGTATCGCTGATATAGAAAAGGATTTTCAGGAGACACTTAAACAATCCAGGCGAGTAACCCGATCAACTCTCAGAAAAGAGAAAATTTCTACCAAAATAATCGGCGTGGTTGTTAAACTGGTAGCTCCGCTTCTATAGAACTTGGCAAATCACTATTCTTGTGTTACAATAGTTTTATGCGATGAGTCGATTGTGGCTATGCCACACGCGCTAAAGGAGATCATAACGCAGGAGCGGATCTTGGCAAGTTGTGTGAACCTGCTTGCCACGCTTTTTACAAAGTGCCTTTTCCCTTGTTTTAACAAGGGATTTTTTATTTTAAATTCAGTTCATACAGGCTTTTATTTTTAAGTGAAAAGTAGTATAATTAAACCTATTAAATGAATAATAATAAAGAGGTAATTTGAGACTATGGGATACACAGTTGCTGTCGTTGGTGCTACAGGCGCCGTTGGAACTCGCATGATTCAACAGTTGGAACAATCTACACTTCCAATTGACAAAGTACGTCTTTTGTCATCATCACGTTCTGCAGGCAAGGTTTTGCAGTATAAGGGACAAGATATCACTGTTGAACTAACGACTGAAGAATCGTTTGATGGGGTTGATATTGCACTTTTTTCAGCCGGCGGATCTGTTTCGGCTAAATTTGCTCCCTATGCTGTTAAGGCGGGTGCAGTAGTTGTTGATAATACATCTCACTTTCGTCAAAACCCTGATGTTCCTTTGATTGTGCCTGAGGTCAATGCTCATGCTATGGATGGGCACAATGGGATTATTGCCTGTCCTAACTGCTCAACAATCCAGATGATGGTAGCTTTGGAGCCTATTCGTCAAAAATGGGGGCTTGAACGGGTGATTGTGTCAACTTATCAGGCTGTGTCAGGAGCAGGTCAATCCGCTATTAATGAAACTGTTCGGGAAATCAAAGAAGTTGTCAATGATGGTGTTGAGCCTAAGGATCTTCATGCAGATATTTTGCCATCTGGCGGCGATAAAAAGCACTATCCAATCGCTTTTAACGCTCTGGCGCAAATCGATGTATTTACCGACAACGACTACACTTACGAAGAAATGAAGATGACTAAGGAAACTAAGAAAATCATGGAAGATGATTCCATTGCCGTTTCAGCAACCTGTGTTCGTATTCCTGTTCTTTTCTCACATTCTGAGTCTGTTTATATTGAAACTAAGGAAACGGCGCCAATTGAAGAAGTTAAAGCGGCCATCGCTGCCTTTCCTGGTGCAGTTCTCGAAGATGATACTGAGCATCAAGTGTATCCTCAGGCGGTTAATGCTGTTGGTAAACGTGAAACTTTTGTCGGCCGTATCCGCAAAGATTTAGATGTCGAAAAAGGTATCCATATGTGGGTTGTTTCAGACAACTTGCTCAAAGGTGCAGCCTGGAATTCAGTTCAGATTGCTGAAAGTCTTCATGAACGTGGTTTGGTGCGTCCTGCTAAAGAATTAAAATTTGAACTCAAATAAAGCCAAAACCGCAAACTAATCGTAAAACAGATGAAAGGGAGAGGTTATGTCAATTACAGATTTTAAAGACGCCAAAATTATTACAGCACTGGTTACACCATTTAACGAGGATGGCTCCATCAATTTTGCAGCTCTTCCAAAACTTATTGAGCATTTGCTTGCTCACCATACTCAAGGGCTTCTTTTGGCAGGGACAACGGCTGAAAGTCCGACTCTTACACACGATGAAGAATTAGAGCTGTTTGAAGCTGTTCAAAAGATTGTTAAGGGGCGGGTTCCTCTGATTGCTGGCGTCGGAACAAACGATACGCGTGACTCCGTAAACTTTGCTAAAGAAGTCGCAGAATTTGGTGGTTTTGCGGCTGGTTTGGCGATTGTTCCCTATTACAACAAGCCAACTCAAGAAGGATTATATCAGCATTTTACAGCTATTGCTGACGCTAGTGATCTTCCGATTATTATTTATAATATTCCGGGACGCGTGGTCACAAAGCTTGAAGCAGATACCATGCTGCGCCTAGCTAAACATCCTAATATTATCGGAGTTAAGGAATGTACCGATCTTGATACTATCGCTTACTTAGTTGAGAACAAGCCGGATGATTTCTTAGTTTATACTGGTGAAGATGGCGAAGCTTTTCATGCTCTTAATCTGGGAGCAGACGGCGTCATCAGTGTAGCTTCGCATACTAATGGGGATCAACTGTTTGATATGGTGGAAGCTATTGGAAACAGTGATATTAAAAAAGCGGCACAGATCCAGCGTCAGTTCCTGCCAAAAGTGAGTGCTCTTTTCTCAGTTGCCAGCCCAGCTCCTGTAAAGGCGGTACTCAACCATCAAGGTTTTAATGTCGGACCTTTGCGTCTGCCTCTGGTAGCTTGTACAGACGAAGAAGCCAAACGCATTATTGAAATTGTTGAAAAATAGGAAGATAAGGGTGGAGCTTGTTGCTCTGCCCTTGTTTTTTGAATACGATGGATTTCCCGATAGGCTGCTGTGCCAATCAAGGCTGTGAGAGTCAGGACACTTTCCTATCTTGACTTTTTAATGACATTATAGCTATTTTTCAAAGTTGTTTAGGTTAAAAAACTTGACAATTATTCTAACAATTTAGATAATAAGATAAACGTTAAAAGCGTTGAACAAGTTTTAGAAAGAGGTTTCTATGCAGGTTATTAAACGCAGCGGTCAGGTCGTTGACTTTGATCCCGATAAAATTTATCAAGCTATCCTTAGAGCAGCTCAAACTGTTTATGTATTAGATGATGCTTTGCGTCAAGACTTGGCGCAAGTAACAAAAAAAGTTGTTGTAGATTTGGAAGAAGCTCAGACTGAGCGCCCAACAATCAGCATGATTCAATCTTTAGTTGAGCATCGTTTGTTGGATGCAGGTTATATTAATATTGCGGAACATTACATTTCTTATCGCCTTCAGCGGGATCTTGAACGAAACGGTTATGGTGATCATATCAATGTGCATTTGCATTTTGAACAGCTTAAGTAGTGAAAAACGGCTTCATTTTATCAGATGGTTTAGACATATAGCAGTAGAGAGAGGAACTAGTTAATTGTACCCTCAGTTGGTTTTTTCAGACCGACTTTTGGGTATCAGCATAGTTGCTCTCTTTTTTTACAGAAACCTTATTTGATTTACATTTTACGATTTGATTACAAAATTTTATAGGCCAAAGATTATGATATAATGATATTATACGGAGGTCTTGCTTTATGTTAAAAGAAAAACGAAATAAGGGTTTTGTCCTATATTTAGTTTTGGGTTTTTGTTTTATTATTGGCGCTTTAGGAGCCTTTTTACTAATTTCACAAGCAAATAATCAAGAACCATCAGTTGTCTATAGGGGAGAATCAACCAACGCTTCTTCTGGGAATAGGGTATCTCTCGAAGTTTATGATATTTATTCTAAGCCAATAGCAGATATTAAGGGTCGTAAGACTGTTATCTGGCTGGTCAATTATAAAAATGGTTATGCCGGTCTGGAATCTAAGGAAAACGACAAAGATGTTGCCAAATTGATAAATGCTGGCGATTCTCTAAAAGACCATCCTAAGCGCATTACTGTTAAATACTATAATGCACATGGCAGTAACTTTAAAATCAGAAATTATTCAGGTGCTATGACTGGTGTTTTACGAACTTCTCCAGATATTAGCAAATATTTTTCTTATTATACCTATGCTTCGCTACAAGATGTTAAGTCTGATCGAGCATCTTTGCCTATCGTTTGTAGTATTTTAGGAGGAATTGGTCTTCTTTTTGTCGCAATTGCCTTCTTTGTACGATATAAAGTTAATAAAGCTTATGATGAGCTATATGCTGCTTATCCTGAATTAAACGGTAGTTTAGACCTCCTTCAGTCAGATGCGCTCTATCATGACGATAATCTTAAAATTGTAATTTATAAAGACCATTTGATTAGCTATTTTCGAGGCTTTGCTGTTATAAATTTACAGCAAATTGAACAGATTTATCATCGCATTGTCAAAACAAAACGTTTTTTCATAACAATCAATCAGCAATCCTTCCTTGTTGCTGTTAGAGCTGATAACAAGAAAAAAGTAAACTTGCCTATTCGCAATCGTGGCAAGAAGACAGATAGCGAGCTTCAGCCATTCTTTACTACAGTTCAGGAGCATTTTCCTAACATCAAAGTTGGTTATGATAAACTATTCTAAGGTTTTTATTGGCTAATATGTCTGACCGCAGGTTTGACCTGTGGTCTATTTTTTTGGTATGTCATATGTTCTGGAGCGAAAATCCCATGAGCATTAGCAGATTTGATATATTGAATACTTTTTTATGCTTCCTTAACAGAAGTAAAAACCGAACATTATTTTATTTAAATGAGTTTTTGTAGACAAAATCATTATGTTTTTATAATATATCTAGGGAAGGGTAAGAAATTACCTAGCGATGCTCTGCTGGAATATTTTTCTTCAGAGTTATAGGAAGGTCATCATATTAGTGCTACAAGTTGGCGAAGGATGACTTTTGACATACTCAAAAATCCTCTTTCAGTCCTTGTAGCTGAAAGAGGATTTTTTATGTATAACGATTTGCCTGTTTTTGATTATGAGGACATTCAGTTGATTCCCAATAAGTGTATCATCAAAAGTCGATCTGAAGCTGATACGACAGTGACTCTGGGTAAGCACCACTTCAAACTCCCTGTAGTACCTGCCAATATGCAAACGATTATTGATGAAGATGTGGCTGAAATGTTGGCAAAAGATGGTTATTTCTATATCATGCATCGTTTTGATGAAGAGGGACGCAAGCCCTTCATCGCACGTATGCATGCTCAAGGTTTGATTGCCTCTATATCAGTTGGAGTTAAGGACTATGAATATGACTTTGTCAGCAGTTTGAAAGACGATGCACCAGATTATATCACGATTGATATTGCCCATGGTCATGCAGATAGCGTAATCAAGATGATCAAACATATCAAGACAGAGCTGCCGGAAACCTTTGTCATTGCTGGAAATGTGGGGACACCTGAAGCGGTTCGTGAATTGGAAAATGCTGGAGCAGATGCGACCAAGGTCGGAATTGGTCCTGGCAAGGTTTGCATTACCAAGGTTAAGACCGGTTTTGGTACAGGTGGCTGGCAGCTGGCTGCTCTTCGCTGGTGCGCCAAAGCTGCACGTAAACCTATTATTGCGGATGGCGGTATTCGCACCCATGGTGATATTGCTAAATCAATCCGTTTTGGTGCAGCAATGGTCATGATTGGTTCGCTGTTTGCTGGACATATCGAAAGCCCTGGGAAACTAGTAGAAGTTGATGGTGAGACCTTCAAAGAATATTACGGTTCTGCTTCGGAGTATCAAAAGGGCGAGCACAAAAATGTGGAAGGTAAGAAAATCCTTCTGCCAACCAAGGGTCATCTTAAAGATAGTCTGCTTGAAATGAAGCAGGATCTTCAAAGTGCTATCTCTTATGCTGGTGGACGTGATATAAAAAGTCTCACACGGGTTAACTACGTTATTGTGAAAAACTCAATTTGGAATGGCGATACCATTTAATCTAGCAAACATACTGAAAGTTAAAAATCCCTCACAATCTATGGTAATTAATAGTAGAATTATATTCGTGTGATTGTCCAATATCTTTGACAACGAGAACAGACAGGTAAGTTTTTTGGTAGTAGGGGATTAAATAGAGATTTCAATTAATTGATTAGACACTAGCTCCCAAGCAATTTATCAGTCAGCATATTTTATAAAGAATGAATTCCAAGATAAGGCAAGGAATTTCACCATGCTAATTATTCGATGATTGAACGAATAATAGCCGTTAAGATTTTAGAAAATCGAAAATACTTTAGGGATGAACATGTTTACTAAAAGAGGTTAAACAAAAGTTCAACCTCTTCTTAATTTATATCTGTTTTTGTGAATAAGACAATTTTTGAGGTTATTTCACAATGATAATCAATAAATTTCGCATTTAGCGATTTTTTGCTAAGCTAATTTTGATGAAGCATTAGACTGTAGTTTTTCAAACCAAATACAATCTATTGTAAAAGATCATTTCTATTTACAGGTAAGATAAGAATATTGTCTATTGAATTGTTCTGAATAAAAAGTAATCAACCCAAAAATGCTTCACTGCTATCCTAGCCCTTTAAAAGTTGTATCTTTGTGATAAAGCCTTTTTACTGTTTGCTTCTTTGTAGATGATAAGGAAAGTTTGACGATATAGATCTCTTTATTTTAGAAAATAAACAAAAAACACTTGACTTGTAGTCAACTACAAGTGATACACTATCACCATCAACAAAAAAGGAGAAACAAAATGACAAAACATACAGCATCAATCGTACTTGGAACATGGTCTTGGGGAACTGGCGGATTTGCTGGTGGTAATGTGGTTTTTGGCAATCATCTTGATACGACTGACTTGAAAGATGTTTTTTCGGTTGCTATGGAAAATGGTCTCAAGACCTTTGATACTGCCTTTGCCTATGCTAATGGAGAATCTGAGAGAATTTTGGGTGAGTTAGTGAGCCAATATGACCGGTCAGAAGTCATCATATCTGACAAATTTACACCAGGAATGCAGGATGATACCAAAGAAAATCCAGTCGCAGATATGTTAGAAGGTAGTCTCAAGCGTCTGGGAACAGATTATATTGACATTTATTGGATTCATAATGCAGCTGACGTTGAACGTTGGACACCGTTTTTAGCAGACTTAGTCAAATCAGGACGAGTGAAACGAATCGGTGTATCCAACCACAGTCTTGAACAGGTTAAACGTGTTCAGGAAATCTTGAAACCAGCTGGGGTACAAATTTCAGCCGTTCAAAACCATTTTAGCCTGCTTTACCGTAATTCGATTGAAGATGGTCTGCTTGATTATTGTAAAGAAAATGACATCCAATTCTTTTCTTACATGGTTCTAGAACAAGGTGCTTTGTCTGGTAAATATGATAGCCAACATCCTATGCCAGCTGATTCCAATCGGGGTAAAACCTATAATCCAATGTTCTCGGCTTTGAATGATTTGCTTGCTGAATTGAAACACTTGGCTGATCAGTACAAGGTTAGTCCAGCACAAATTGCGACAGCTTGGGCAATCAGACGCGGAACAACACCTATTTTGGGTGTCACAAAAGTCGAACAAGTCCAAGATGCAGCTAAAGCTAGCAAGGTCCATCTCAGTGTAGCTGAAATGGCAGCATTAGAAGAATTGGCTTTACAAGCTGGTGTCAATACACGCGGTGGCTGGGAAGGACAAGCTTAGGGAGGTTTTTATGTTTTTAATCACAATTACCATTAATTCTGAACAAGTGCCAGCAGAGCAATCTGAGGAGTTGCTTGCCAATCACAGAGCATGGTTTACTTCTCAATTTGAAGCAGGGCATTTTAAAATCGTTGGCCCTTTGAAAGACAAAGGTATGGCAGGGATTGTCATTGCTAAAGTATCATCACGAGAAGCTTTAGATGAAATCATTGCACAAGACGCTTATTATCCAGACCTAGCTAACTACGATGTCGCTGAATTTAAGGCGAATTTAGTGGCAGATGATATCACAGGAGACTAAAATGAAAACAACCATTTTACTTTTTCACCCAGATTTACATGCTTCTCAGGCCAATAAAGCCTTAGCCCAAGCAGCTCAGGCAGCAGGAATTGAAGTACGTGATATTTATAGTCAGTATCCTGATGGTAAGATTGACGTGAAGACAGAGCAAGCCGTTCTTGAAACAACAGATCGAATTGTTTTTCAGTTTCCAATGTACTGGTATGCGACGCCATCTTTGATGAAAGAATGGTTAGACCAAGTTCTTGAATATGGCTGGGCCTATGGCTCTACTGGGAATGCTCTCCAAGGGAAAAAAGTTATTCTTGCCGTGACGCAGGGAGCTGGTGCGGAAGACTACACAGCTGATGGCCGCTTCCATGTGACGACTCAGGAATTACTCAAGCCGCTTGAAACCATAAAATACCATACAGGTCTGGTCTTTGAGGAACCGTTTGTTTTGCCAGGAGTGCTGAATCTATCTGAGGAATCTTTAAGTGAAGCAACTAAATCTTATGTTACACGTTTGAGTCGAGCTTGAAATTCTAGTATACTAGAGTTGAAAGATTCATTTAGATAGAAGGTAATGAGATGCAAGAAACGAAAAAATATACCATTACGGAAGTGTCACAAAAATATGATATTAATCCCAATACCCTGCGTTATTATGAACGGATAGGGCTTTTACCAGAGATTCCTCGTCAGTCTAATGGCAATCGTTATTTTACGGATGATCTCAATAAGTGGCTTGAAATGGTCATCTGCTTGCGTCACTCTGGTGTGCCAATAGAAGCCTTGATTGATTATTGCCAGTTACTCATGCAAGGAGATCAAACGGTGGAAGCGCGTGAAGCCTTGTTGCGTGAGCAACTAGCAGTGCTAGAAAACAAGCAAAAAAATCTCCAACGTTCCATTGATCGCCTCCATCGTAAATTAAGCCTCTATGAATCTGGAGAGATTTTAAATAAGGAGACTTACTATGAAGAATATGGCATTATCTTTGATGAAGATGGCAGCTGGAAGGAACGATTAGATGACTTTGAAAATTGATGCTTTTGCCCATGTGCTACTCCCTGAGTTTTTTGGAAAAATGCTGGCGCTGGATAAGAATCTAGTCTCAAAAATGCCCTTTATCCAAAACCCTATCTTGACGGATATGGCAAAACGCCGTAAGACTATGCCAGCTGAAACAAAACAAATCATTTCTTATGTCAATGCCAACCCAGAAGATTATCTGGACAGTGCTGAAGCTGCTCAATTGGTAGAACTTGCGAATGAGGAATTGCTAGCGACGGTCAAAGCGAATACGGATATCTTTGCGGGTGGAGTGGCCATGGTGGCGATGAACAATATTCCAGAAGCGGTGCGCGTGATTGAAAGTTTTGTTACTAGCCACCCTGAAATACTTGGGATTCAGTTATTCACACGTCATCTGGGGAAATCCCTAGCAGATGAGCGTTTCAAGCCAGTATTTGCAGCAGCATCTAAGGCAGATATTCCAATTTTGTTGCACCCAGTTTTTGATGAGCGGAAACCAGACAATAATATTATCTTTAGCTGGGAGTACGAATTAACCCAAGCTATGCTAGACATTGTGCAGGCTGATTATTTCAGAGAATTTCCAAATCTTAAAATCCTGGTTCACCATGGTGGGGCTATGGTTCCTTATTTTGCAGGGCGGATTGAGCATATTTTGCCAGAGGAGCAGGCGGCTGATTTCAAGAAATTTTATGTGGATACAGCCCTTTTGGGCAATAGCAAAGCTCTAGAACTTTGTGTGGATTATTACGGTGTTGACCATGTCCTTTTTGGGACAGATGCGCCACTCGGCATTCTCCCAGCTGGAGCGACAGAAGTAATCAGTCAAGCTATTGAAGAACTACCTTTGATGGATAGTGATAAGGAAAAGATTTTTCGTGGTAATGCTGAACGGTTATTTGAATGAGGTGGTGAAAAATGACAGAAATCTTTAGATTGTTTCGTCTTGGTTTGGACTTGGACTATGAAGAGGATTATAAGCAAATTGGCTATACGAACTTTACCCAGTCAATGGCACTAGAACCAGGGACATTGGCTATGTACGGTAGCCATCTTCCAGAAGATTTTAGTCAGCAGATTGTTGTGGAACGCTATGCTAGTGATGAAGCTTACCAAGAACATGTTCAATCGCCTCATTTTAAGGTCTTTGTAGATTTGGCACAAAAAGCACTGACGAGCCGTGAAGTGGTGACCTTGGTGCCACAATTATTGCTTCAAAAACCAACCGCCTTGCGGATTTTTGATGATAAGCAGTTAGCTGTTCGACTAGCTACCGTGACGGTTAGGGATAGCAATGCCTTTTCAGAGATTGTTTTACCTGAAATGCAGACCAGCATGGAAAAAGAAGCTGGAGTCTTGGTCATGTATGCTGGTACAGATGTGGACAATCCTGATACTTGGTATTTCTTCGAAGTCTATCAAAATGAAGCTGCTTATGAGCAACACAGAGAAACACCGCATTTTAAAGACTATATTGAGCAAACTACTAAATTGGTACTAGATAAACAACTTCAGACCTTGCATGGGGATATGTTGGTAAATCGTGGATAGATTTAGTAGCTTGATGATAAATTAAAATACTTTTGAAGCATCTATTAACTCTCATTATAGGTATTTGTCACTGTTAGTAGTTAGAGATATACTATAATTGAGATTAACATTATTATAGAAAGAAGTGATGACTCATGTTTAAACATGAAGATGTTAAAAACAATCCCTTATTTGCCTTTGGAGAAGAAAATCCGTACGGTGCTAGTTTTACGGGACAATCCTATCTAGCAATGTTGGCACAAGCGCCAGATGGCAATACCAGTGTTGGAAATGTGACCTTTGAACCGGGATGTCGTAATAACTGGCATGTGCATTTGGATGGGTACCAAATTCTTCTTGTTACTGGAGGAGAAGGTCTTTATCAGGAAGCTGGGAAACCCGCTAGACATTTAAAAGCTGGTGATGTCGTTGTGACCGACAAAGGAGTGAAGCACTGGCATGGTGCAACCAAAGATTCTTGGTTCAGTCATGTGGCGATCACAGCTGGTAGCGGTGAATTTTATGAACCCGTAACAGATGAAGAATATCAAGCAGCTCATAAGGAGGGAGAATAATATGTCTATTAAACAAACAGCAGGGCGTGATCAACTAGGCGAATTTGCGCCTGAATTTGCTCATTTTAATGACGATGTTTTGTTCGGTGAAAACTGGAATAATGAGGCCATTGATCTGAAGACACGCTGTATCATTACTGTGACGGCCCTAATGAGTTCAGGGATCACCGATTCTTCTTTGAACTATCATTTGGAAAATGCTAAGAAAAATGGTGTCACCAAGGAAGAAATCTCAGCGATTATTACTCATCTATCCTTCTATGTCGGCTGGCCAAAAGCCTGGGCAGTCTTTAGACTAGCTAAGGAGATTTGGGGAGATTAAGATTCGAAAGGTGCACGTGGATATAACAATAATAGGTCGTTCATCCAACAGGGTATCAGCCACGTGGGAGAACGACCTATTTTGCACAAACTAGAATGTTATACTCATTCAAAATCAAAATTAGAACTTTAGAACCTCTAATTTCATTGAGAGAGTGACGAGCGTAGCGAGAATAAAATGTTTCTTTCGCCATAGTGGTATTCTTAGCAAGAGTAAACTCTTGCTAAGAACGGGCGTTTTGAGACTTAGGCTCAAAAAGTAGCAATGAAACTCCGAAGGAGATTGCTTGCGTCCGCACTTTTAAGAAAGAAACAAAAAAAGTAATTTTTGAATTTGGTTAAGTATTAATTGATATTTGCGGACCTCCAAGTTACTTTTATTGAAAGGAAAAATCACATATTTTGGCAATGATAAAACATAAGAAAGTTGAATTAACGGAGCTATTTTACGATTTGGTTTACGTTTATGGCTTTAGTCAGACAACCTCGCTCATTCACCATGTTCATCAAGGGGTGATTCCTATGATGTCATTCTTTTCTTTTGCGATTGGCATGCTGATTATGCTTAACTCCTGGATGGTGCAGACAGTTTTTACCAACCGTTTTGGGCGAAATTCTCTGACCAATATTGCCATGATGTTTAGTCAGATGGTTTTCTTGCTGATTGCCTTGACGTCTATTACTGGTGAGGTTGATGCTGAACGTTTTTTGTACTTTTATGGCCCTTTTTCTGCGATATCTTTTCTCCTTTTGGTGCAATATATATTAGAATATATTCGGACTGAAGATTCAGCAGATAAGTTGTTTATCAGGCGGTTCTTTTCTATTTTGGGGGCTAGGACCACAGGACTGATGTTGGCTCTATTTCTTCCCTATCAAATTGGACTGGTTGTTGCTGCGGCAAGTGTTCTCATTACTTGGTTGCTGCCTGGGTTCTTGGTAAAGAGAAAGTACATGTCATCAGATTTAAAACCCATGAATTTTCCGCATTTGGTGGAGCGACTGTCTCTTCTGGTCATTATTACCTTTGGCGAAATGCTGATAGGTATTGCAGATTACTTTAGTCCTAATCGACTTGGTTTGTTATCCTTTTTCATATTTTTAATCGTAGCTAGTCTTTTTATGATTTACATTGTTGAAATTGACCATTTGATTGATCCAAATACGCCGAATCCCAAGGAAAATCAGTTTATCTACTGGCATTATCCCATCATTTTTGGACTGAGCTTTGTGACGGTTGCCATTGGATTTTTAGGGAATGCAGAAGCGCATAATGGTTTTGCAGTCGCTCTGTTTTACCTTGGCATTTTCTTGATGCTAACAGGAATTTACCAATTCAAATCAATGAATAAACCATCCCATCAGTTTACAAAACAGTTAGTGACGAGTTGTGTAGTCATTTGGCTAAGTGGTTTATCATTAAGTTGCTTTTTCTTAGCAAATGCTGCGCTGTTGATAGGTATTGGTGCAACGGTTACAGTTCTTATTGCTATTCTTGCAGTCCGCTTTAATCTGAAAAATATCCCCCGACATTAATGCAAAAACTCTCCCAAAATAGGAGAGTTTTTTGATGGCTTAATCTTGTAATTTATCCAAAAACAATTGGGCTGCTGCTGAGAAGACCTTATCTTTTTTCCAGACGAGGTAGTGGTCTGAGGTCAGTAGGGGGTCAAGTGGTCTAAAGGTCAAGTTAGGGTTGTAGGTCAGCTGGTCAAATCCGATCAGATAACCCAGACCTTCTTCAACCATGAAGAGGGCATTGTAACTGAGATTAAAGGTGCTGACAATATTTAGCTGGTTTAAGTCACCAAGCCAATTAAGAAGTTGGTTGTCTGACTGAGTCTTGGTCACTGCTTGGCGGGAAAGAATGAGGGGGAGGTGCTGAATATCTTCTAGAGCAATACTGTTTTTTTGAGCCAATGGATCAGTCGTCGGTAAAATGACTCCCCAAATATCCTGAGAAGGCAATTTTTGATAATGATAATGTGGCAGTTGCCTTGGGTGGACAATCAAGGCAAAATCTAATAACCCCTTGTCTAACAAAGATGTGATATCTTCTGCATTTCCTGAAGACAGGTGGTAGCGGACTTTTGGATATTGTTCTTGGAGTTGTTTAGCAATGATTGCAATATGCCTAAAAATATGGGATTCTGCACCACCAATATAGACATCTCCCTCGATAATATCTGTCAGATAGCGAAAATCATTTTCGGTTTTATCAACCATAGCAATGATTTCTTCGGCACGATTTTGAAGGAGCAGTCCTTCCTGAGTCAGCTCAATTTGCCCCTTTTTATGGCGGATGAAGAGTAATAATCGTAAACATATTTTATTGATTAGGAGTGAGAGAGGGAGAAGTTCAAAATAGCTCTATTTCTAAATATTTGAAAAGGATAGAAAGTAATCTGTCTTTATTTACCATATTTTTCTTTATAATCTACTCCCCAATCCCACATAGAATCAATGATGGGTTTGAGGCTAAAACCTGTTTCCGTCAATGAATATTCTACACGAGGTGGCACCTCTGCATAAACTTTACGATTTACTAGCCCTTGTTTCTCCATATCACGGAGTTGAGAGGTTAATACTTTTTGGCTAACACTTCCGATTGAATTTTTTAATTCTCCGAAACGCATCGTGCCCTTTAATAAATCTCGTAAAATAAGTACCTTCCACTTATCTCCGATTAAGGATAGTGTTGTTTCTACAGGACAAGCTGGTAATTCTTTCTTAACAGACATAATATCTCCTTAGTATCTTTTTGAAACTTTAATACTATTATAGCCTATTTGATTAAATCAAGCAAATTTTTTTAAAAAATTTTAGCCTTTAAAAAGCTTGATAATACTACAAAAGGAACTTTATGGTAACTACATTCCTAAAAAGTGCCTACTTCCCAAAAGAAACTAATGGTGTTAGACTTATACGTGTAAGGCAATAGCCGACAAAAATTTTAATTAGAGGAGATATTACTATGTCAACAAATATACAAAACGCAAAAAATCTTATCAACACATTCGTTACCGGAGATGTTGATGTCGCTCGTGAATTATTAGATGAAAACTATATTCAACACAATCAAGAATATCCAACAGGAGCTGCTGGTTTTATTGCTGCAGTTGAATCTTTAGCACAAGCACCTGTGAAAACAAGTGCAAAAATTGTTCGTGCTTTTGAAGATGGAGATAAAGTATTTCTACACACTATTTACAATTTTGCTGGTGCAGGAGAAGTAGTAGCTTTTGATATTCTTCGTTTTAACGACCAAGGAAAATTCGTAGAACACTGGGATAATTTGGATGGATTGACTCCTGTAAATCCAAGCGGACATACACAAACCGATGGTGTCATAGAGACGACAGAGGCAGATAAGGAAACAACTCGTACACTTGTGACGAACTTTGTTCAGGATGTTTTGCACGGTAAAAACTTGGATAAGTTGACAAGTTATTTTGACGGAGATAACTATATTCAACACAATTCAGGGATTGCAGATGGCGTATCTGGGTTAGGAGAGGCTCTGGCAGCTTTGGCTCAAGCAGGATTATCAATGACGTATACAAAAACATACCAAGTTTTAGCACAAGATGACTTTGCGCTTGCTGTATCAGAAGGAGAGTTTGCAGGTCGACATGTTGCCTACTATGATCTTTTCCGTGTGGAAAATGGCTTTATTGCTGAACATTGGGATGTTATTCAAGACATTGCTACAGAAGCAGCAAATGATAACGGAAAATTCTAAAATATAAGGTAGGGTAAGTCTATTACTCTACCTTTTAGGCCTCGGAGGGAGAAACTCATGAAGAAATCAGATTATCTTAAACTTTTGGTAGATGACATCCATTCTGTTGTCATTGCAAGTATCGACTCAGAAGGTCGTCCAACAACTCGTGTAATTGATATGATGTATCAAGATAGCAAAAATGTATATTTTTTAACAGCTAATACCAAAGCATTTTACAAACATTTGAAAGAAAATCCGTATATATCTGTGACAGGTATGACGCAAGGGAATTCTACTATGGAAAGAAAAATGATTTCATTAAGTGGAAAGGCTGAGTGTATTGGTAGAGAGAAGTTGAACATATTATTGGATCATAATCCTTATATGTACGATATTTATCCAACAGAAGATGGCAGGAAAGTTTTAGAAGTTTTCTGTTTCGCTTATGCACGTGGAGAGTTTTATGATTTAACTGTTTTACCACCACGAATAGATAGTTTTGAAATTAAGGGAGAATAATTGTGAAGAATTCTGACATTGCATTAAAAGCAATTAAAGATGCGGATGTTATCCTTATCGGTGCGGGTGCGGGGCTTTCATCGGCTGCTGGTTTAACCTATTCAGGAGAGCGCTTTAAAAAATATTTTCCTGAGTTTATAGAAAAGTACCATATAGAAGATATGTACAGTGCTGGTTTTTATCCTTATCCAACTGAAGAAGCTGAGTGGGCATATTGGGCTAAACATATTTATCATAACTCTTATGAGGTAGGTGCAACATCTCTATATAAAAAATTATTTGAACTTGTTGAGGATAAGGATTATTTTGTTATCACGACAAATGTAGATGGTCAATTTATAAAAGCAGGTTTTGACAAAGAGCGCTATTTTGAAGTACAAGGAAATTTTGAGCATTTCCAATGTTCCGTGCCCTGTCAGCAAGTGGTCTATAATAACAAAGAACACGTTTTAAAAATGATGGACAATATAGATGACAATCTAGAAATACCATCAGAACTCATTCCTACTTGTCCGAATTGCGGAGCTCCCTTGACGCGTCATCTTAGGGTTGACAATCGTTTTGTCCAAAATGAAACATGGTACAGACAGCAAAAAAGTTATGCCGCTTTTTTGGAAGGATTGGAAGGTAAAAAAGTAGTTCTCTTGGAGTTGGGTGTCGGCTATAATACACCAACCATTATTCGCTACCCATTTGAGCAGTTAACCTATCATTTGCCACAAGCTCAACTGATTCGTTTCAATCAGTCTGATACAGAGGGAGCGAAAGAAAATACTCATAAAACGTTGACAATCACAAAGGATATGGAGGAGGTATTTGCATCGTGGCTTTAGTGGATGAACTGATAGCAACATTATCGCCAGGGATAGAGATACCAGCAAATCTTGACAAGGATCTTGTTTTTCGTGGGCTTATGGCTATCCAAGAACCTCAGGATTTCAGTTCAGAATTTTATAGAAAGCAGGATTGCTATTTACAAGAAAAATTACGAGCTAAGGGAGTGGTAAAACTGGAAGACCTGTCTCCTTTTTCAAATAATCTCTATTTATGGCAAGGGGATATTACCAGATTACAAGTCGATGGTATCGTTAATGCTGCCAACAGTCAGATGCTGGGTTGCTTTGTTCCTAACCACGCCTGTATAGATAATGCTATCCATTCACAAGCTGGTTTGCAACTTAGAAATGAGTGTCATGAATTAATGCAAAAGCAAGGTCATCTTGAAGCAATAGGTCAGGCTAAAATTACTTCTGCCTATAACTTGCCAAGTAAATTCGTATTGCATACAGTAGGACCTGTTATTCAAGATCACACAAGTTTGGTACAGATGAGAGAGCTAGCTTCCTGTTATCAATCATGTTTAGAGTTAGCAGTCAAAAAGGGGATGACTAGTTTAGCTTTCTGTTGCATTTCGACGGGAGAATTTCATTTTCCAAATGAGTTAGCTGCCCAAATTGCTGTGCAAACCGTTAAAGAATTTTGTCAGGAACATTCAGATTTGAAGATAGTCTTCAATGTGTTTAAGGACATAGATTTGGAGATTTATTCAAGATTATTGTAAAAGAATATTTTATAATTGGAAAAACCAAAAAATGGAAAAGAAAGCAATAAAATGATTAAATTTATTTAATTTTGTATTGTCCATTATGGAAAAATGTTATTTTGTGATAGTCTGTTCAAGTTGATTTAAGTTCTAAAAGGAGTCCTGTAACACATAAAAATCTCAAAATTACTTCCTATCGGGGTGCATTTGATTTGGTTATCATCAGCTGCAATTGTTACTTCACTTCTTGCCATTCCTGCAGTCCGATTTAATCTGAAAAATATCCCCCGACATTAATGTAAAAACTCTCCCAAAATAGGAGAGTCTTTTTGATAGCTTAACCTTGCAATTTCTCCAAAAACAATTGGGCTGCTGCTGAGAAGACCTTATCTTTTTTCCAGACGAGGTAGTGGTCTGAGGTCAGTAGTGGTTCAAGTGGCCTAAAGGTCAAGTTAGGGTTGTAGGTCAGCTGGTCAAATCCAATCAGATAACCCAGACCTTCTTCAACCATGAAGAGAGCATTGTAACTGAGATTAAAGGTGGTGATAATATTCAGTTGATTTAGGTCTCCGAGCCAATTAACTAACTGATTATCTGACTGGGTTTTGGTCAACGCTTGGCGGGAAAGAATGAGGGGGAGGTGCTGAATGTCTTCTAGAGTAATACTGTCTTTTTGAGCCAATGGATCAGTCGTCGGTAAAATGACGCCCCAAATATCCTGAGAAGGCAATTTTTGATAATGATAATGCGGTAATTGACGAGGATGGACAATCAAGGCAAAGTCTAATAACCCCTTGTCTAGTAGAGATGTGATATCTTCTGCATTTCCTGAAGACAGGTGGTAGCGAACGTTTGGATATTTTTCTTGAAGTTGTTTGGCAATGATTGCAATATGCCTAAAAATATGGGATTCTGCACCACCGATATAGACATCGCCCTCGATGATATCTGTCAGATAGCGAAAATCATTTTCAGTTTTATCGACCATAGCAATGATTTCTTCTGCACGATTTTGAAGAAGCAGTCCTTCCTGAGTCAGCTCAATTTGCCCCTTTTTATGGCGGATGAATAGTTGTTTTCCCAGCTCCTCTTCTAATTCTTTAATTTGACGTGAAATAGTGGGTTGTGTTAGGTGGAGGCTATTTGCCGCCTGCGTGATGCCTCCTTCTTTGATAATCGCTAGAAAATAGCGGAGCACTCTAATTTCCATCATTTCCTCCTTTGTTTATGTTATTATAACATGCCTTTTGAGTATTTTATAATATTTAAAATGAGTATTTGCTATTTTTATGAGGAGAGGGTACGATAATATTACCAATAGACAGCAAAGATGAGAATACCTCATCTGCTAATTTTAGTAAGGGGAGATGATGTAACTTGAAGAGGTTATGGCTAAGAAGATATGGGATTGTGTTGTTTGGGCTATTGGGCTTGTTTTTGAGCTTAGCTGGCTGCACACCTACTAATTCATCATCTTCATCCAATATGCGGAAACCATCAGGCCATCAAAATCAAGAAAAAGGAGACAAACTGATGACAATCACCTTATCCATAGATGGACAAAACTTTCCAGTAATTTGGGAAGAAAACGAAGCTGTTTCAACCTTGAAAAAAGCGTTAGAAAAACAGCCATTGACTATCCACTTATCAGCTTATGGTGGTTTTGAACAGGTCGGAGAGCTTGGTATGACATTACCAAGTCAAAATACCCAGCAAATCGCTCAGCCGGGGGATATCATGCTTTACAATAGTAGCCAGTTAGTGCTCTTTTATGGTCAGAATCGTTGGTCTTATACTAAGCTGGGTCACATGGCTACGGATGCCAAATCCCAGCTGGCTAAGGACAAGGTAACAGTGACTCTTACTCTGGAGGAAAACAATGATTGATACACCTTTTGAACCGTATTTAAATACTGGAAAATTAGTTCCAGAACACGATGGCCTGCGCCAGCTCATTTCAACTATTCAGACAGAAAATCAACCCCTTGTGCAAGAATTGAATACTCAGATTCAAACCATGGCGAGCGCTAGGCGACTGGTTGAACAGCTGACGAAGGAAGCAATAGATGACACAGTTGCTATCAACGTTCCTTTTCAAACAGATTTTGGACGACATATTCACTTTGGTAAACATATCTATGTGAACAAGGATGTCTTTATGGTCGATTTGGGTGGGATTTTCATTGAAGATGAGGTTCTCATAGGCCCACGTGCCAAGCTGATTTCCGTGAATCATCCTTTGAAACCAACAGACCGTCATAAATTGGAACTCAAGTCCGTTACCATTAAGAAAAATGCTTGGATTGGGGCGGATGCTACCATTTTACCTGGGGTAACTGTCGGTGAAAATGCCGTTGTGGCTGCAGGTGCCATTGTTTCTAAGGATGTCCCAGCCAATACCGTCGTCGCTGGTGTTCCAGCAAAAGTCATCAACATCATTGAAGAATAACTTATAGAAAGAAGAAGTATTATGACAAAAACATTTGATATTTATGAAAACATCGCCTCACAAAACGTTCGTTTTAAAAACCGTTTCGGTATCGAAATTGCAGGGGATTTGTACTTGCCAGAAGGCTATGACCATCAGAAAAATCCTGCCATTGTAGTGTCTGGACCTTTTGGTGCGGTCAAAGAGCAAGCTTCAGGTCTTTACGCGCAAGAATTTGCCAAGAATGGCTTTGTAGCGCTAGCTTTTGACCCATCTTTTACAGGGGAATCAGGTGGAGCAGTGCGTAACGTTGCTGAGCCAGTGATGTTTACCGAAGACTACAGTGCAGCCGTTGATTATCTTGGAACCTTACCTTACGTTGACCGTGAACGTATTGGAGCCCAAGCCATTTGTGGCTTGTCAGGCATGGCTTTGACAGCGGCAGGGGCAGATATGCGTATTAAAGCCGTTGCAACAGCTTCTATGTACGACATGTCCAAGTCTATGTATCTTGGTTACATGAATAGCTATACCGATGAACAGAAGGCAAAACTGCGTGAGCACGTCAGCCAACAACGCTGGGTAGATGTGGACAATGGTGCCTCAGAAACTGGGAAATACCGTTTAGGTTATCATGAGCTAGGATTTGATGAAAAGGGTCATGTGGTGACGGGGGAGAGTCTATTCCCAGAAAACCTCCCAGAAGACGCAGATCCTGTTTCAAAAGCTTTCTTTGATTATTATTGCACACCGCGTGGATATCACGAACGCTCTATCAATTCAACAGCAGCCTGGACAGCGACAACACCAATGGCATTCTATGAATTTCCGCTTTACCATAATATCAAAGATATCTCACCACGCCCAATCCTTCTTGTAGCTGGTGAAAATGCCCATTCTCGTTACCACTCAGAAGAAGCATACGCAGTAGCGAGCGAGCCAAAAGAATTGCTGATTGTTCCAAATGCCGACCATGTTGACCTCTATGACCAAAAAGACAAGATTCCATTTGACAAGTTGGTGTCTTTCTTTACTGAGAATTTGAAGTAATCATAAGAGCTAGAAAAGCTTTAATGTTTTAAGGGTAAGAGTATTATCGTAATCCTTATGATGGTTGGAAGTTATAAATGATTAAAAACCTTGATTTTTCAAGGTTTTTTAACATGTAATTTTTCTTGTGGTGACGATTGCTAAAATAATCTCTTGTGTTATTTATATAGAAACCAAGATAGATATGGATTTGGCTAGGGACGGACGATTGACAGCTAACACACGACTTGGAAGTCCAATGTGATGGAAGTGAATGAAATAACAATTGTTTCTCAGCTAAAAGTGATAAGGTGAGTTTTGATAAAGGTTTTGGAGGATAGTGATGAGTTGTGTGAGTCCGTCATTTTGAACATCTTTGTGGTGAACAAGTACAAAGTCAAAGGATTCTGGACAGTCAAAAGGAATCCACGAAAATTGCCCAGAATGGTCATTTAAGAATCCTGGTGATAAGCAGATAGCTCTTCCAGCAGCTACTTGTATCAATGTAAAATCATGTGTTGGACTATTAAGGGTCTGGATAGGAACAGTATCAACGACACGCTGTTGAACCTGGCGCAAGGTTTGTGATGAGCCACCATTGACCAGAAGGGTGCGATGGGCTAAATCTTCTATCGTGATACGTTCTTTTTTGGCCAGTGGATCGATTGTTTGACATAACAAATAGATGTGACTGGTAAATAGCGGGGTAATAGTAACACCACTGAGTTTCTCAGCCTCCTCACGAGGGAGTAACATGATGTCCAGGTCCCGTCTCATAAAAGAGCTGATGGCATCAATAGTCGGTTGTATTTCAGGTACAATTTGAACTGTAGGTTGCTCGGCTTCAAAAATAGGGATAGCTTCTGGCAGATGAGTGAGCATTGTCCGCATGGGAAAGCCGATTTTAATAGCAGAACGATAGCGTTCTCCCATATTTTGAGCCTGCTCAATGGCAAATTGTATCTCTTGAGAAATTCGTGATAAGGAACTAATTAACTCTTTCCCTGCAGGTGTTAAGCGGATGCTTTTCCCAATACGATCAAAAATAGCAAAGCCCACCTCTTCTTCAATTGTCTTGATTTGATAAGATAGGGAGGGTTGAGAGATAAAGAGATTTTCAGCTGCTCGGCTCAAATTCAATGTTTTAGCGGTTTCGATAAGATAGGTCATTTGTTTGGTATTCATCTCGGCCTCTTATTAAATAATTTTATAAATAATCTAAAATAAGTATTGGATAATTTTATTATAAAGCATTATACTAAAGTCATCAAGTGAAAAGAAGACTGATAAAATGCGGAGCAAAAGAATGCGATACGGTATCCTAGCAGGTCTCATTCTAGGAATACTAACTGGTACTTATTTCGTTAGTGACAAGCAGACTATAGCGTTACAGTTACCTGATGTCATATCAGAAAGGAAATCGGAAATGTCAGAAAAAGAAACCTTACAAACCATATATCGCCAAATCAATCAAGCCATGGTAGAGAAAGATATTGACACCTTGTCTCAACTGTTACGAGCTGATACTGTTTTAGTTCACATGACAGGGTATTCTCAGCCAGTTGCTGAATGGTTGGAGCAGATTGAGTCTGAAGACATGGCGTATTATTCGTGGAAAGAAGACGCGATAAAAGATGTCGTCATTTCTGGAAATAGCGCCAGCCTAATTGGCCAAAGTCGGGTGAAAGCACGAATCTGGGGCTCTGGTCCGTCCACTTGGCGTCTGCAAGTCAAGATGTATTTTGAAAAAAGAGATGGTCAGTGGCAAGTGATGAAGCAGGTTGCAAGCACTTATTAAACGAAGGAGAAAAAAGATGAAACACTCAAACGATGTTGTCGTATTATTGGGAGCAGGAGCTATTGGTTTAGAGATTGTGAAGCGTGTCGCTACGAACAAAACAATTCTTTTAGGCGATATTAACCAAGATAATCTTTGTCGGGCTAAGGAAGGGTTAGGGAATGCTGGTTTTACAGTAGAGACTGCGATTGTAGATGGTGGTGACCGTCAAGCTATTCAAGCCTTTGCAGATCAAGCTGAGCAACTAGGAAATATCACATCATATATCCATACAGCAGGCCTTTCACCCAACCAAGCTGCCTTTGAAGACATCTTGCGTGTGGACTTAGTTGGGACAGCCATAGCCTTAGAGATTTTTGGTAAGCTTGTAACACCTGGTGGGGCAGGGCTTGTTGTTTCAAGCATGGCTGGGCATATGTTTGCAGATACAGTAACAGTAGAGCAACGCATGGCTTTGGCAACAACACCAGCTGATGATTTAGGAACCCTTGACTTTATGAAAGAGGACATTCCTGGAGGCGCATACGCAATTTCTAAGCAGGGCAATATTCTACGCGTGCAAGCAGAAAGTCTCAACTGGGCCAAACGAGGTGCACGTCTCAATAGTATTAGTCCAGGCATTATTATCACACCGTTAGCTCGTCACGAACTACAAGCTAATCCAGAAGGTTACCAAGCCTTGATTGATAATTCAGCAACCAAGCGTGTGGGGACAACTGCTGAAGTGGCCACAGCAGGAGCTTATTTGTTGAGTGAAGAGGCTAGCTTTATTACTGGTACAGACCTGCTGATTGATGGTGGTGTGATTGCTGCTATGACAAATGGCAAAATGGGATAACAATAAGGCTGTGAAAACTCAGCTAAGTGTCCTAAACTAGTAAAAATTAAATGAAATCGTGAAGGAGAGATGATGACTAAAGTAACGATTATTGGAGCGACAGGCTCCTTGGGGCGTGTGACTGCCAACGTATTATTAGAACAAACGGATGTTGACTTAACGTTACTGTCACGATCAGCCCATACGCTACCTGACCATGCGCGTGTTAGCAAAATTTCAGCGAACGTTTTTGACACAAGGGCCTTAAAAGAAGCTATTAACGGCAGTGATCTTGTTTTTGTAGCACTCTCTGGAGATTTACCGAAGATGGTTCAGGCTATTATTGATGTGATGGAGACGACCAAGGTCAAACGTATTATATTTATCTCATCCTATGGGATTTACGGAGAATTGCCTGGTCAAAATGGTCGTGTGGATAGTATCTTAAAACCTTATCGAAAGGCGGCAGATAGGCTAGAGCAAACTGACCTAGACTATACTATTTTGAGACCAGGTTGGTTTGATAATAGTAGTGATATCAGCTATCACCTTTATCCGAAAGGTGATGTTATCAGTGGGAATACCATCTCACGGTTAGCCATAGCGGATTTTGTTAAAGAAGCTGTACTGCATCCAGATTTTTACCTTAGGGAAAATCTAGGAATGGTACGAGATTAAATAAGGCTAGCTTAGATATTTCAGTAATTGAAAGTTTTTATCTATGAAGATGAAAAGACCATGTACACCAATTTTTAGAGGAGAACGATTATGCAACAAACTTACTTAACACTCAACTCAGGATATCAAATGCCACAGTTTGGGATTGGCGTGTACCTCGTTGCCCCAACTGATACCAAACAGAATTTACTGGACGCTTTTGACCTGGGCTATCGCCATGTAGACACGGCGCATGCCTATCAAAATGAGCGTGAGGTGGGCCAGGCGGTCAAGGCTTCTGGGTTGGAACGCAGCGAACTTTTTATCACCTCAAAATTCTGGCCGAGCGATTATGCAGATCCTGAAGCTATCGACAAAATGCTGGCGCGTTTAGATATGGACTACATTGACCTTGTCCTTTTGCACCAAGAAATAGGCGATTACAAAGCAGGCTGGAAACAGTTAGAAGCAGCTGTTCAGGCTGGTAAAGTACGCTCAATCGGACTCAGTAATTTCGAGTCTGGTCGCTTGGAAGAAATTCTTGAGATGGCAACAGTCCAACCAGCAGCCTTGCAAGTAGAGTGTCACCCCTATTTCCAACAACGTGAGTTAAAAGAACGGATTGTAAGTATTGGTACCATCATCGAAAGCTGGTATCCTCTGGGACACGGTGATGCCACCCTAATCGATGAACCCATCTTTACACTATTGGCTCAAAAATATGGCAAAACCAATGCGCAGATTATCTTACGTTGGCACATTCAGTCAGGACATGCTGTCTTTCCAAAGACGACCAATCCAGACCACTTAAAAGAAAATATTGCCATCTTTGACTTTGACTTGACAGAGGCAGACATGGCAGCCATCAATGCTCTAGAGAAAAACTTCCGCTATTTCAATATGACCTTGGAAGAACGGGAGCGTAATTTCAAAAATTTTGTACCGGCAGATTAGAAATAGTCCCTTGGATAAATATCCGAGGGTTATTTTCTGTGCTGTTAAGATATTGTTAATAAAAAAAGTATTTTGCTTGACTTTTTTAGTTGATATGCTTATACTTGTATCATAAACAAGAACAAGATGATGGGTAATTTATCAAATATTTGTTTAAAAAGGAGTCTTATGGATACGAAATTTTCAGTAGCCATCCACATTTTAACCATGATTTCTGAGAGTAAGGTGACCTTATCTTCTCAGGCATTGGCAACCAGTGTGGGCACCAATGCCAGTTATATTCGTAAGGTCATTGCTCTTTTGAAAAATGCCGATTTATTGATGTCACATCAAGGCAAGAGCGGGTATGCGTTAACGAAAGCACCAACAGAAATCAGTCTTTTAGACATTTACTATGCGACGCAAGAAGTGACTCAAGTCAAACTCTTTCAAGTGCATCAGCATGCCAATCTGGAATGTCCTGTCGGTAAACATATCGAAGGGGCAATCAATCCAGTATTTCAAAAGGCAGAGAGTCAGCTAGAAAAGGAGCTTGCCAGTCAAAGCCTTGCAGATGTCATTACAAATTTGTACCGTCAAGCAGGAGTTACCAAGTAAGCGCTTGGTGATTTCCTTCACCTTATCTTGTATCTGTATCTAATGCAGACACATTTGATAAAAAATTATCACGACATTTTCTAAAGGTCGTTTGAAGTTACAACCTTGCAGACCAGCTCTGCTATTTCCAAAAAAAAAGAAAGAAGAAACTAATGAAAGCAGCACAATTAAATGCCTACAATAAAAACAACCTTAACCTCAATATCGTCGATGTCCCAAGGCCTGAGCCAAAGGACAATCAGGTCTTAATCAAGGTGCTGACAGCCGGGGTCAATCCGCTGGACAATATGATTACCCGTGGTGAGGCCAAGATGATTGTTCCTTATAAAACGCCCCTTATCGCTGGAAACGAAGTGGTGGGACTGGTTGAAAAGATAGGTACTGGTGTGAGCCAGTTTGTCGTAGGGGATCGTGTTTTTGGTCGCTTGCCGTTAGATCGTATTGGTGCTTTTGCCGAGTATGTAGCCGTGGATGTGGATGCCCTTGCTAAGGTCCCTGACTATTTAACAGATGAGGAGGCGGCAGGTGTCCCGCTGACTGCTCTGACCATTATGCAGGCGTTTGACCTTATGGATGCTAAAGCTGGCAAGACCCTCTTTATTTCTGGTGGGACTGGTGGTGTCGGTGCCATGGCTATTCCCCTTGCTAAAGCCAAAGGATTAACCGTCATCACTAATGGGGACATCAGCAATCGTGACCGAGTCGTGGCGCTCGGGGTCGATCAGTTCCTAGATTACAAGACTCAGGACTACACCAAGCTCCTCAGCAATGTTGATTATGTCTTGGACACTCTAGGTGGCACTGAGACCGAGAAACAAATGGCTATCATGAAAAAAGGTGGTCAGATGGTATCTCTGCGTGCCATGCCAAATGGTGCTTTTGCTAAACGGATGAAACTTCCTAGATGGAAACAAATCCTCTTTACACTGGTTGGTCGCAAATTCGACAAAATGGCTGACAAATATGGTGTTCACTATCACTTTATCTTCGTCGAAAGCAATGGTCAACAACTCCAAGAAGTGGCAGATATTTTTACCAAACTAGAGATTAAGCCATCTATTGATACGGTTTATCCCTTTGAAGAGGTCAATGCTGCACTGGATAAGGTGGCAAATGGACGCTCACGCGGTAAAACTGTTCTCAGCATGAAAGGATAACACATGGCTTATTTAGAAACCAAAAACCAATACCTTACTGTTCAAGAGAAAAACATTGCCTACCGTGAAATCGGTAAGGGAAAGTCAGACTATCCATTGGTTATGTTAGTCCATCTCGCAGCAACCATGGATCATTGGGACCCTAAACTCATTGACCTTTTGACCCAAACACAGCATGTCATTTTGCTTGATTTGCCTGGTGTTGGGGCCAGCGACGGTAAGGTAGCAGGTACCATTCCAGGAATGGCTGAGCAGATGATAGACATTATCAAAGCCCTAGGCTACCGTAAAATCAACCTTCTTGGTCTGTCTATGGGGGGTATGATTGCTCAAGAAGTGGTGCGTTTGGCTCCAATTTTGGTGAATCGCTTGATTTTAGTAGGGACTGGTCACCGTGGCGGACTTGGTATTGATAAGGTAACAGCAAAGACCTTCCGTTACATGGCACGGGCTGCCCTACACCGCGTTGATCCTAAACGTTATATTTTTTATGATCATGATGACCATGGCAGAGCAGAAGCAGATAAGGTGCTCAGTCGCCTAGCCAGTCGCAAGAAAGCTTATGCGGACAAAGAGATGGCTGTGCCAAGTTTTCTACGACAGTTAAAAGCTATTAAAACTTGGGGGAAAGCCCCAGAAGATAACTTGCAGTTTGTGACCCCACCAACCCTGATTGTCAATGGTGACAAGGACATGATGGTACCAACAGAAAATTCCTACATCATGCATGATAGGATTACAAATAGCCAACTGATTATTTATCCTCATGCAGGCCATGGGTCAATTTTTCAGTATGCGGAAGATTTTGCTAAGGAGTTAGAAGTGTTTTTAACTCTAAGATAAAGTATTTTTTGCAGAAACGATAGTCATCATAAGAAAAAACAAGTGGCCTCCTAACTTAATGACGTGATGGAAGACACTTGTTTTTTTGTTATTCTGTTGGACAGTTTCACCCCACCCTCATCTGTCCAACGATGGCAAATAACTTATCTTGAGCCTCTGTAAGTGACAAATCAGTCTCTAACAACCAGTATTTGACAAAGGCGACAATAGCGCCAGAGAAGACGTGGATAGAAGCTGGGTCTATGGTCAAGCCAAGTTTTTGGCTGCCATCTAGATTAGCAGTCACAATCATCTGTTGGAAAGCTGTTGAAAAGCTAGCAGGTTGACTGGTCAAAAGTTGGTGGATGATAAAATGGTTGTGTGCCACGGCGCTTAGGATATTGTCTAAAAACTGACGGTTTTCTTCCGAGGTGATGCGCCCGAGGTCTTTGGCGACAGGACGGCAAGCATCTTCGATAGAAAGGAGAAGCTCATTGAGAATGTTGTCGTAAAGGTGTTCTTTGGTCTCGTAGTGTTGGTAAAAGGCATTACGAGATACCTGAGCCAGTTCGCAGAGCTCTTTGACGGATATTTTGGACAGTTCCTTTGTTTGTAGTAAATTGAGAAAAGCCTCTTGGAGGGCTTTTTCGGTTTTTTCAAAACGTAAATCCTGTTTCAATATGACATTCCTTCCTGATGTGTCACTTAAGTGACAAATGTTTGCTAAGTGTCAATTGACGATTTTAAATGACACTTGTAATATAAAGACTATAACATAGTGAAACAAAGAAAGCGAGAAAAAGATGGCAAATCGTGTAACAGAAATCTTAGGTATTGAGAAACCAATTATTCAAGGACCTTTGGCTTGGTTGACAAATGGGAAATACGCTGCGGCTGTGAGTGCGGCTGGTGGACTAGGTGTGTTAGGGATTAGTGCAGGTCAAAAGGTAGCGGCAACAACGGTTGAAGAAACCATTGAAAACATGCGCCGTGAAATCCGTATTGCCCGTGAGATTACGGATAAACCTCTGGGTATCAATGTGGCTCCTGGGCATGAATTAACCGATATTTTTACTGGTCCTATGCTTGAGCTCATGGTTGAAGAAAAGGTTCCAGTAGCTGTTATGGTTGGGCAATTTTCAGCTTACTGGGCTACAAAATTTAAAGAAAAAGGCATCAAAATTGTTTTTCGAGCAGAAAACCCAACAGCTCAAAATACGGAAGAAGCCATTCAAGGTGGGGCAGACATTATTGTGGCAACTGGATTTGACGAAGGGGGAACGGTTCCTAGTCAAGTGATTGGGACCTTCTCCATTGTTCCTATGATTGTGGATGCTGCTAAAGGTCGTGTCCCTGTTATGGCAGCAGGTGGTATCGCAGATGCAAGAACTGCCCGCGCAGCCTTTGCCCTAGGGGCAGAAGGGCTCTACGTTGGTACAGCCTTTATGATGTCAGAAGAATCTATCGTGGCGCAAAATATCAAAGACATGGCCTTGGAAGCTGACGCTACAGATCTCTTACTATACCGTACCGTTCCGGCCTACTACCGCTCATTGCCAGGTGAGATTCCAAACAAACTGTTAGAAATGAGCAATAGCGGAGCGACAGAAGAAGAGATTTTCGCTGTTCAACGTGGCTACAATGGCATGCGTGATGGGATGCTCTTTGGAGACCTCAGCAAGGGCTTTGCTTCATTTGGTCTTGGCATTTCAATGATTGACAAGATTGAGCCTGTCTCAGTAATCATGGACAAACTCATGTCAGGTATTGAAGATTTAATCTAAACGATTTAATAGAGATGAAAATGAGGAAACTATCATGACAGAAAAGAAACAAATGAAACTCGGTCTTGCCATGTTTGGAGCCGCTGGTTTAAATTTTAAATCTTGGTTGGCTCCAGAAGTTAGGCTTTCTGAGTATCCAGATATTTCAGTGGATGTCAAAGCGGCACAACTAGCTGAAAAAGGAAAATTCCAATTCATGTTCTTTGGTGATTTTCCAGGAACAAAAGCAGTAGCAGATGCTGATATGCAGACCATGGGGTTGGATCCTTTATTGATTGCGACAGTCATTGCTAGCCAGACAAAGCATATTGGTTTAGGGATTACTAGAGCGACGTCTTGGAACAATCCCTACGAAGTTGCTCGCCAATTCAAGACGCTAGATGCGATTAGTAAAGGTCGTGTGGCTTGGAATGCCGTAACTGGTGCTAATGGCGTCAGTGCTAATGCTTACGGTGTGCACCTCCCATCTAGCTTTGATCGTTATGGCAAGGCGGCAGAATTTACGCAAGCAGTCCAAGCCTTATGGGCAACTTGGGAAGAAGATGCGCTTAAACTAGATCATGACAAGCAGATTTTTGCGGATTATGAGAAAGTCAAGTCTGTTACTGTAAAAGGTCAGTATGTTGAAACATCTGGTACCTTGCCAATTCCACCATCAAAACAAGGTCAGCCACCTATTTTCCACTCAGGAGGTTCTGGTAATAGCGTTGCCTTTGCTGGTCAGCATGCAGATGTCTATGTCGGTGAAGTTTGGACCATTGAGCAGGGACAAGAGATGCGCAAAGCACTTAGCCAAGCAGCCGTTAAAAATGGTCGTCAGCCAGGATCCGTTGCTTTTATCGCAGGAGTCATGCCTCTCATCGGAGACAGTAAAAAGGACGCCTTAGAACGTCATGCAAGATTCATTGATGAGGATACTTTCTATCAACGAGTGGCTCATATCGGTTATGCCTTGGGTGTTCAATTTACCATGGCTGATATTGAAAAGCCTATTGCTCCAGAGATTTTAGATGCGGTTGGAATCACACCTTACAGTGACCCACGGACAGAAAACATCATTCGAGTAGCGCGTGAAGGTTGGACCTTACGAGAAGTGGTCTATCATTCAGTTATTGACTATCACCCTGCCGCAGTCGGTACCCCAGAGGACATTGCAGATCACTTGACAGAATGGTTTGAAAGTGGCGCAGCTGATGGTTTCTGGGTCATGCCAGATGTTTATGAATCAGATTTAAAACGTTTTGTTGAGGAAGTCGTTCCAATCCTCCAAGAACGTGGTATTTTCCATACAGACTATGAAGGGGAAACCCTCCGTGAAAATCTTGGAATTCCTTATCAATACGGGGTGAGGGAAGAAGCATAGTTATAACACAGTCATGTGCAATCATGGCTGTGTTATTGTATGATATAATAAATCTTATCATTACTAGCAAATATGAGGAAGACATTTGAAATTAAGGAAAGAGTACACCTGCCCTTTGGAATTCGTCCATGATATGATTAAAGGGGAATGGAAAACAATCATCATTTTTCAATTAAAAAACGGTCCCCTATCACTGTCGGAGCTTCAAAAAACAATTAATGGTATTTCGAAAAAATGCTATTAGAACAATTGAAAGAACTCGTTGCATTTCAACTGGTACAGAAAAATGTATTTGAAGGTTACCCTTTGAAAGTAGAGTACTCTTTAACAGAACGTGGGAAGAAATTATTATCAGCAATTAAGATTATGCAAGAAATCGGTGTGGATTATATGGTAGATCTGCATCTGGAACATATCCTTGATGAAAAAGGAATAGCCTACTAGGATACACACAAAAAGTGGGTAATGTACAAGAAATTATGGTTATATTATACTTTAGTTATCATAAAAGATTAAGAGAGGTATACACATGAAAGACGCATTACTTATCATTGATGTTCAGAATGATTATTTTCCCAATGGGAAGTGGGAATTGCATCAAGCTAATAAGGCATTAGAAAATGTCAAACAACTTTTAGACTATTATCGAAAACATCAATTGCCCATTTATCACGTTCAGCATATTTCGCCAGAAGGAGCTGCCTTTTTCGAAATCAACACTCCCGGAGCTGATATTCATCCCGAAGTTAGTCCACTTAAGGATGAGAAAGTTATTCAAAAACATTTCCCATCGGCTTTTTTGAAAACCAATCTTAGAGAGGTTTTAGAAGAGGACGGTATCACTCATCTTACGGTTTGCGGCATGATGACTCACATGTGTATCGATACAACAGTTCGTGTTGCCCAAAACTATGGCTATGACGTTAAACTAGTCGATGACGCCTGCACCACAAAAGATTTGGAAGTTAAAGGTCAAGTGATTGACGCTGAAACAGTTCACAACACCTACATGGGGTCATTGGCACAAGGCTTTGCTGAAATTGTTGTGACAAACGACGTTCCAAAATAGTCTAGCATCGTCAGTGACCATACCATAAAAGTTATACACCCCTGTCTTATTAAAGAGACAGGGGTTATTGTGGTATAATAAAGTTAATAGACTCAAAATTAGGAATGAACGATGACATACACAGGTGAATTAGCGATTGAACAACAACTCATTGACCAGTTGACGACTGGAAACAGTCAATGGAGTTATCGGAGTGATTTAAAAACAGAGGATGCCCTCTGGGACAATTTCTTTGCTAAATTAGAGCAAAATAACGTTGCCGTGTTAAATGGCACGCCTTTGACAGAACAAGAAAAGGCGCAGATTAAAAACCAGCTTAACTTTATCAATTACTATGAAGCCGCTAAATGGTTGGCGGGTGAAAATGGTATCGCTAAGGTGCAAGTTCAGCGTGAAGATGCTAGTCTAGGCACTATCCGTTTATCCGTCATTTGGCGAGATAATGTTGCTGGTGGTACCTCTTCTTATGAAGTGGTGAATCAAGTGGAGCGTCCTAAAGCAGAACCAGCAGACCAAGACAGAAGACTTGATGTGACGTTGTTAATCAACGGACTGCCACTGATTCAGATTGAGCTGAAAAATGCCCAACATCCGTTTATGGATGCTTTTCGTCAAATTAAAAAATACGACCGTGAAGGCAAATTGCGAGGGATTTACTCTAGCTTACAGATGTTTGTCGTATCTAACTTGACGGATACCCGCTATATCGCAGCCGCAAAAGAAAATAAGCTCAATGAGACTTTCCTAACTAAGTGGGTCGATACCACTAATCAACCAGTGCTGAATCTCTTTGCCTTTGCCAAAGAGGTGCTCTCGATTCCAAGAGCGCATCAGATGGTTATGCAGTATTCCGTCATTGACGATGACAAGAAAGCTTTGATTTTGCTTCGTCCTTATCAAGTTCATGCCATTGAAGCGGTGCAGGAAGCTAGCCGTAAGCAAGAGTCAGGCTATGTCTGGCACACGACAGGTTCAGGTAAGACCCTGACTTCTTATAAGGTCGCTCGTAATCTTTTACAGATTCCGTCTATTGCCAAGACCATTTTTGTGGTGGATCGTAGCGACTTGGACCAGCAGACGACCTCAAGTTTTCTCTCCTACGCTGCCAACGATGTCATTGACATTGATGAGACGGACAATACTCATCAGTTGGTAAAACGATTGGTGGCAGAGGATAAGCGCGTGGTGGTGACAACCATTCAAAAATTGGCAACCATGATGCGCAAAATCGAAGACGGACTTTACAGCAAGGAAGCGGATAAAATCAAGCAACTCAAAGTCGCCTTTGTTGTGGACGAGTGCCACCGTGCGGTGACGCCACAGGCTCAGCTTAAACTCTCAAGCTTCTTTATCCATTCGCTCTGGTATGGTTTTACAGGAACACCAATCTTTGCAGAAAACAAACGCCAACAACTCGGGAATCTCGCCCAAACGACCGAAGAACAATACGGCAAACGCCTCCACGAATACACTGTTAAGGAAGCGATCCATGATAAGGCTGTCCTTGGCTTCAAAGTGGACTATAAAAACACCCTCATTCTCAATAAAGAAATTGCTGAAAAGGATATTCCAGACAGTGCCTATGAGGATGAGGAGCACATGCTAGAAGTGCTGGACGCTATCATCAATAAATCCCGTGGGCAACTTGGCTTTCAAAACGGTGTCGGACAGACGTTCAATGCGATCTTAACCGTGAAGTCTATCCCTATGGCGCAGAAATATTATGACCTCTTAAAACGCGTCAAAGCTGGCGAAACCAGAGTGAAAATTTCTGAGCGCGTGAAGCAAGTCCTCCCAGATTTTCCAAAGTTTACCATCACTTACTCCGTGACGGAAAATGACGAGGAGTCAACGGTCAATCAGGACAAGATGAAGGAAGCCATCTATGATTACAATACCGAGTTTGGCACCCACTACACGATAGCAGACCTGCGTGGCTTCAATACCGATGTCAATAATCGCCTCGCTCGTAAGAAGGACAAGTACCTCTTCCGTGAAGAGCAACTGGACTTGGTTATCGTGGTCAACCGTCTTCTGACAGGCTTTGATGCCCCTTGCCTCTCGACTCTCTTCATTGACCGCAAGCCCATGCAGCCTCACGATTTGATTCAGGCCTTTAGCCGAACTAACCGTATCTTTAGTAGCACTAAAAAGTTTGGTCAGATTATCACCTTCCAAACCCCAGATGCTTTTAAAGAAGCCGTGGACAAAGCGTTGCGCCTCTATTCCAACGGCGGTGAAACCAGTGTTTTAGCCCCTGAATGGTCAGAAGAAAAAGCAGTCTTCGACGAAAAATTAGCCATCCTGCAAAATCAAGTAGCGACAGACAGCGAGCTTGGACTGGATATCAGCAGTGCTAGTACCGAATTACTCAAGAAATTTGCCAAATCCTACCAAGAATTTGACCGCTATTTTGCTTCTATCAAGGTCTATTCCGAATACGACCAAGATACCATCTTTGCAGAAACAGGATTGACAGAAGAACTCCTAGAAACCTATATGGGGACCTACCAAAATGTCCTCGAAGAAATCAAGAGACGTAAAGATGATAATGACGATTCAGACGATGAACCACTCGATATCCTCTATGAGTTGGAATCCGTCCATCTCGATGAGATTAACTACGAGTACATCATTTCCCTCATCCAAGCCTTTATCCCACAGGCAGATGATGCCCAAAAAGAATTGACTGCAAAAGACATCGCAGCCGTGGATGCCTATATCGCAGACCTTGCCAAAACCAACCAAGGACTAGCCCAAGTCATCGCTGACCTTTGGCTTCAAATTCAAATGGACCCAGAAAGCTACCGTGGCCAATCCATCACCAATATCCTCGACCAGATGATAGAAGCGGTGATTACCAAGGAAGTCACCCAACTGGCTAAGAAATGGTATATCGGCGCAGACGAACTCATGTATCTGGTCAAAAACTACCGCAAAGGGGAAAGCAAACAACTCGGCGAAAGCGAACTCAGCCAAAGCCAACGCTACCAAGACTACAAAACTGACGTCGCAGAAGCCCTCAATCCCCTCAAATACAAAATCGAAATCAAAAAAGCCTACACCCAACTCATCGAAGAAGTCATCGAACCGTTAAGAGGGCGGAAGTGAACTAAATTCAACATAAAAAAGCAAACACCCTAATCAATATTTCTTGAACAGGGTGTTTATTTAGTTCTGAGAAACGACCAAAAATGGAAGATTTTGCGAATAGATAAAATAGAAATAGTAAAATAGGATAAAGGAGTTTTATGTTTTATCTTGTCCAATTTTGTGTTACAATATCAAATAATAGTGATAGTTTACTTGATATAACTTTAAAGGGATTAAATCATGATTGACGATATTATAAGATTGATAAATGAAATCGGTAAGCTGCATCAAGATTTTTCACATAATTTTTTTAAAGGGCATATCGCTTATAACCTGAAAAAAACTAGAGTAGACAAGGTTTTACAAGAGACCTCTTATGATGAATCCTTTATTAGTTTAGTTGATGATTATATTGAAGAACTATCATACTGGCTTATTTTTCTTGAATTTAGTTCAGAGTCCTTAATTTTAGAAACACGATTTAGAGGTAAAAATAAAGAATCTGCTCTTAATAAGTTATACTACTATCGCGTAGGAAAATCAGATCCTACAATACCTGTTCAAAAATGCTTGAATGATTTGCTTGGATTTCGCATCATTATTAATAATGCGATTGATTACGATTGTCTATTAGACAAAATAAAGTGGTCAGATAAATTGAATATAAAATTATTTAGACCCTATGTTAGAACAGACCAAAACTACAAAGGTATCCATCTGTACGTCAAAAGTGATAATAATCATTATTTCCCTTGGGAAATTCAGATTTGGCAAAAGTCTGATGAGGTTTCTAACGAACGTTCTCACCGAAATCATAAAGAAAAACGCCAATATATCAATTGGACAGAAATATACAAAGACTATCAAAGAAAGGAGTAACAGAACATGGTTCAGCATGTTATCGCTATTGCAAGTTCTTACCGACTGGGTAAGCGAATTGCTTGGCATTATACAGCCGATGTCATCAGTAAAGATGTCTTAACAGAATTAAGAGATAAAACAAAAAAGCTCCTAGGACGTCCAGACTATGTCATCCATAAATTAACAACGGATTCGAAAGATTGGAGCAGTGTTGTTAATAAGGATAGTTTCTTTGCGGATTTAGAAGTCTATGGTTCATTAGATGATTTTCTACAAGTTATAGCTGCAGATAAAGAAATCACTGCGCTTGACATTGCTAAGTATCTCTTATCAGTACTGCCTATGTCCAACTTAAAGCTTCAAAAGATGATTTATTTAGTCTATGCGGATTATCTAACAAAGACTGGTAAAAGGTTATTTAAAGATAAGATTATTGCCATGCAGTATGGACCAGTTATTCCTACTGTTTACGAAAACTACAAAGGAAATGGTAAGGAAGAAATCGCTGAAGCTTCAGACGATAAAACAGATGTTCATCTAGACGGTATTACAGTACCCTTGACTCTTGCAAAGATGTTGCAAGCAGATGATAACCAAACCATACTAGCTTCCATTAAGGCCACTTTAGAAATATTTGGTAAGAAATCAGCAGGTCAGTTGGTGGATATCACCCACAGAGCTGATAGTCCATGGAGCCAAGTAAGTTTATTTGATGAAATTACTGACAGTATTATCTTAAAACACCATAATGTCGAACTAGTTTAAAAATATCGAGACTGAGCAAAAACTCGTCCAGTATTCCTGTTTAGGAGAATAAAGTTTGCAAAGCAAATGTCAAAAACGGTCTGAGGAGAGACCATTTCAGGTTGCTGATTAGAAATTAGGAAGTGGTGAGAACCAAAATTTTCAATTTTTTGGTTGAACCCACTCCCTTTTTTATATCTAACAGTGACGAGACAACAGCCGGACAGGCAGATACATTCTCTCCAGATATCTAGGAAAGCTGGATATCTATTCAGGTCTCGTCATGTCCTAGAGCATCATTAAAGAGAAGAAGTACTATGATGCCTTTAAGATCACAGGTGATGCCGACAATAGGACTACCAACAGTCCTGCTATATAGAACTATGATTATCTGGGTATAATCATGAAAGAAAATCATAAACTAACCAAAGCAGCCCGAACTCAAGGGCTGCTTTTCAAATATTCAAATGCTCGAACTAAGAAAAGAGTCTGTGACAAACCGCGATGATGGCTGTTTGTCACAGACTCTAAAGAACAGCCATACTAAAAAAGATAACCCCAGGCGCGTGTGAATTCTCGTCCATTAGGTATTTATTTAGTACTTTCTTTATATTCCAATATTCTTTTTTCTAGTGCATCAAAAAGTGGAATAAATTTATTGAAATTAAAAGATTGATAATGTCTTAATATGTATTTAGATAAAATTTCTTTACTGTAAGAGTTTCGTCCTTCGTCATTATTATTCTTCGAGAAAGATTTATTATTTAATATTGGCATGGATTGCTCTGCTAGCAATAAATCTTCAATATCACTAGAAGATTTTCCTGAGAGTAGTGGAATCAATAGTAAAAATAAATTATTTTTTACAAAGATATCCACTGCATTTATTCTAAGAATATCTAGGGTTTGCGAGTCTAATTTTAAATCTCTAGCATGATTTGCGAAATTGTAAAGTGGATTTCCTTTTGGTTCATTATCAAAGAGGAAAAAAGTAGGATTTTTGGGTTCTCGTGAGGTTAATTCCCGAAAATATTTCAAATAATTGGGATATAAGTATTTTTGTTGCTTTATACCAGTGTTGTCCGAGAAATAGTTATATAGATGTTTAAAAACTTCTCCTCCACCTTTAGGGATATTAAATAAGTAATCTATAGTAGCAGTATGAGAGAAAAAATTAATTTTAAAATTAAATTGATTATCTTCTTTTTCAATTAGTGAAGGATATTTAGAAGCTAAATTCTTTAGTGCAGCTTTCAGATAAACTATATCAGTTTTACCTTCTGTAACAATTAGTGGTCTGTTGTTCATGAAAAAATTTTTGAAGAAAAGAAATTTCTGATATTCTTTTTCTCTGGACGAAAAATTTTCCATGTAATTATAATTACTATTTTTTTCTGCTTTGTAGAAAGTTTGGGGAAGCTCGTATTTTTTATGTTTGCTATTCCAAAAATTTGTAGGCTCAACTAAATCCTGTTCGTTAAAAATATAGTGATGATAAAAATTATCTCTCCCCTTTTTGTTTTCATATTTAGGTAGAAGATATTTTTGATATTCAATCCCGTTAGTTGATAATGATTTTTTATACAATAGATAGTTATTGTAGTTTTCGATTTGTTGTATATAAGCAAATCGTCCATTTAATTGATCAATAGTTCCTGGCTTACCATCAATTTCAAATTGGCCATCTTTGTACAGATGAAAAGCCATCGCTTTTGTATTTTTGAAGTATTCTCGTTTAATATTTACTTTTTTATTGACGATTAGCCCTGTCACTTCTTGCCGCTGACCATTATCACTAATTCTGGTTTTTCTGTGATTAATTGAAAATCCAGAGCGGTGTATAATATCTTGTAGTTGGGTGAAAAATGCTTCAAATGATTCAGCCGGTAATTCAGCGTTAGTAGAAAAAGTTAAATCATCAGCATATCTAGTATAAGTCAGTCTATATTTTTTAGCTAACTTGACAATCCTATGATCTAAAATTTGACAAATTAAGTTTGTGATAATAGGAGACGACGGCGCCCCCTGTGGAAGACTCCCTTTATAGCAGGTTAATTGTGCAATGAGTGTGGCTACTTCCTCAGGAACTTGAAAATCACGATTTTTTAAGAAAAATCCACGAACCCTGCCAAAATGAAAGCTTCCAAAAAAATCTTCTAGATCAAGATTTAAAACAAATTTTTTATTGCGATGTCTTTTGGCATTGGTAATGATACTTTTGTTCTTTTCAAAAGCATGAGAGACATTAGGTAATTTTTTATGCTTTTTATTTGATGTGGGTTGAAAATTTTCAACATAAGCCTCCCAGAGAAGACTGGCGAATCTTTTCTGAAGTTTCTTTAACGCTTTTTGAGGCGCATAGATTGTCCTTGTACCGCCAGTCTTTTTAGGAATCTCAAAACTAGTATAAAGGTTATCAATACCGATTTTATATAGCAGATAGGTAATTGAGGAATATTTCTTGTAGCCTAATAAATGTGCAAAATCTTCTTTTGATTGAATTGTTTGTAGTTTATTCATAATATTTCAAAAATAAAAAAAGCGTGTGACAACTCATTATGCGAAAAGCAGTTGGCCTAAGGGAAGTACAGATGTTTTCTCAGCTGAAAGTCTTCCTGGTGAGATATTAGAGGCTGAAAAAGTATTCCAACCTTTGTTGTTAATACTTGCGAACACACAAGTCAAAAATCTAGTCACACGCATTGTTATTATAACATAAGTAAAATACAGTTGAAGAATATATTATCAATAATATTGCTTGTGATAAGTAATAAACACAAACAGTTACAAGCATTAGGGTGGATAAGAGAAAAGAGCTGTATAATAGAAAATAAAGATAAACTTGGTGAAGGCTGATCTAATATTGAATTGCTGCTATCCGACCCAAGAAAAAAGACCCTCAAACTTTGATGAAGGGCTAAAGAACCATCATACTAATAAAGATAACCCCAGGCGCGTGTGAATTCTCGTCCATTAACTTACTCCCATTCGGGAACACAGCGGTAATCCTTCGAAAGTTATCTTTATCAGGTTCATTCTAACATATAAGATTGATACTGCCAAAGCCCAAATAATTTTTGTAAATGGTTAAACACCTTGTTTGAAGATCAGCCATTTCCAGTCTGATCTTTTTCTTTTGGTAAAATAGCAGAGCTAAAGATAGTAAGAATTGTTTGAAAATTAGGTAGACCATCCTTTGAGAGGGACAGAAGTGGTGGTATAATAATAAGCAAGAGACTAATAAAAATAGAAAGGGGAATCAGTGCCAAGCAAAAGTATTTTAGAGATGACAAATTCAGAAGCAAAGAAATTTTTCTTAAAATCTGAATCATATTTTAATGGGCATTTACCATCTTATTTTGATTTTGAAGAATTATTAGTTCAAGCAGAAAAGCTTATTGGGCAATCAAAATTAAATGAGATATCCATTTGTAAAAATGCTGTAAGTCAAAGAGATGATGTCAATTATAAGATATTAATGAATAAGGATGGTCAATATGCATGGCGACCCGTTCAATTAATCCACCCGCTACTTTATGTTGATTTAGTTAATACAATTACCGAGCAAGAAAACTGGGACAGCATTGCAGCTAGGTTCTCTCAATTCCAATCAGACAATCGGGTTAAATGCATTTCAATACCTGTTGAGTCTACGAGTGCAAAGAATGACCAAGCTGAGCAAATTTTAAACTGGTGGGAGAATTTAGAACAAGCACAAATAAAATTTGCTTTGGATTACAATTACTGTATTCAAACGGATATTACTGATTGCTATTCCTCGATTTATACTCATACAATTCCTTGGGCATTACATGAAAAAGAGTGTGCAAAGAAGAATAGAGAAAATGGAATAGGAAACGTTTTAGATACAAAAATTAGATCTATGCAAAATGGTCAAACAAATGGTATTCCTCAGGGAAGTGTTTTAATGGACTTTATTGCCGAAATGATTTTGGGATATGCTGATATGCGACTAATAGAGTTGGCAGACAGCAATGAATTAACTGATTTTCAAATATTAAGGTACCGTGATGATTATCGCATTTTTTCAAATCAACTTGAAACTGCTGAAAAAATTATGAAACTATTAACAGAAGTGCTGTTTGATTTAAATTTAAAAATTAATTCTCAAAAAACATTTTTATGTGATGATATTATTATAGATGCCATTAAGCCAGATAAACTATATTGGACTAGCCAATACGCTAGTATTGCTAATAAAACTTCAAACGGAGAATGGCATTTTCAGCTGTCTTTACAAAAGCACCTTCTTCAAATTAAAATCCTAGGTGATAAATTTTCTAATTGTGGGCAAGTAAAGAAAGCTCTTACAGATATTTATAAGAATCGTGTTCATAAAAATATATTAAAGAAAAAACCAGATGATATTTATCAATTGATTAGTATAGTGACAGCAATCATGCTTAAAAATCCCGGAAGTATTCAACATTGTGTAACTATTCTTGCCGCATTATTTAAATTCCTTGAACCATCAGAAATTAACTCAACAATCACTAGTATTCTCAGTAAATACGATAGTCTGCCTAATACAGACTTTATAGAACTGTGGTTGCAACGTATTTCGATTATTAAAGAGCGCGATAAAAAATACAAATCCAAAATGGCTAAAAAAGTCAGGGAACCTAACAACATTAATTTATGGAATTCTGATTGGTTAAAATCGAACAAACAGCCTGACGAATCGCTTTTGATAAATGAAATAAAAATTTCTGAATTAACCCTAGAAACTCCGATTGAAGAAATTGATATGTTTAATGATAGCTATGATTTTTAACATAAGGGATAGGTATTGTATATAGGGGAGGGGCTCAGATCAATGACTGAAACAACAATAGATTTAACACAAATTCAATTTTCAGATTCAGATAAACCGTTATTTGATGGGAAAAAACTAGAATTGCGTAATAAGAATTTTATTTTTGCTAGAAATGGTTCTGGTAAATCAACGTTAAGTGATGCTATTAAATTCCAAAAGTCCGATGATTTTGACGTTCAGGTTTTTAAGGGCTTTGAAACACTAGTTGGTGAAAATGAAAATCTAGACGCTTTTTCTTTAGCTGTTGATGCAGGAGAAAAGGAAGAAGAAATCCGTAAGATAAACAAACAACTAGAAGCAAAACGATCAGAATATACGCTTTCAAATGGTCGTATTACCGATTCAGAAGATGAGAATGAAAATCTCTATAGTAAACTTAAAGCAAGTGAAGATAGCTATAACAAGCAGAAGAAAAAGTTAGATAAATTCTATACAGACTCTGCTAGAAGTATTGGCGATATATCTAATCCCCAATTGGTTACAAGTTCTCGTAATTATAGGAGTAATAACTTTAAAAATGAAATTAGTCGAGCCAATCTCTTACAAGATACTGAAATTAATCAACTGAAACAGGTTTTAAAGTCAGAACCTAAGCGTATCAATAGAATTAATTTCCAAGATATTGATTTCGATAAATATTTAATTGCTGTAAATGAAATTATTTCAAGTAAAGTAGAAGAGCGAATCAAAATAGCAAGGTTAGATAACCAAGAGAAAATCAATTTCGCCAAAACTGGCTTATATATTCACGAGAAAGAACAAATTTGTGCTTTTTGCGGGAATAAAATCACTGATGAAGTTTTCAATGAATTAGAAAGTTATTTTTCTGCAGATGAAGTGAAAGCTCTTCAAGATAGGATAAAATCAGGAAAAGATAAAATTAAAAGCCTACAAGAACAGCTAAATGGATTACAAATTAGTACAGAAGGTTTTTACCCAAATTTTCTTGATAGAGCGGTAGAAGAACAGAAGAAAATTCTTGAGTTAAAAGAAGAACAAAATAAGTTTTTAGATACCTTGTATACAGAACTTGAGAATAAAGAAAAAAATCTATTTAATGAAAGTGATCTTATAGATACTGAGGTTCCAGAGGGACTTGATTTTAATAACCTAAATCTCCTTATTGATGAAAACAATCGATTTTCAGAAAATCTGGAAAAAGAACAAAAGATTGCACGAGATAAATTAAGATATCATGAAATAAAAATTTTACTTGATAAGTTTAATTATCAAGTTGAAAGTAACCAATTACAAAATCTTTCAAAAGTCCAAGCAGAACGACAAGAAGACTTTGATAGAGAAAAAGAACATCTGAATAACTTACAGAAAGAAATTAACCAGCTAACGATTGATATTGAGAAATTAAAGCCAAAAGCTGAAAAACAGGCTATTGACCGAATCAATAAAAAATTGAAATCAAGAGTTCAATGGGAGTTGGATTTTTATGAAAACGAAGATTCCGGATATTATAGAATAATGCAAGGTGACAGATATAGAAGTGTTAAAAAATTATCAACAGGAGAAAAGAATATCATAGCTTTTCTGTACTTTATTGAAAAACTGGAAGAGGTTAGAGATAGTCAGGCCAACAAACCAAAACTAATAGTATTTGATGATCCAATGAGCTCCAATGATACGACTATGCAATACCTTATTACTTGGGAACTGCAACGACTTTATCAAGGGAAAGATAAAAATAAATATGATATTAACAAGGATATCATGGTTATTCTTACTCATAATGTTCATTTTTATTTAAATGTACAGCCTCATGGTAACTTTAAAGATGATAAAGGTAGAACAAAATATGATAAAAATAATTTTTATCGGATTGATAACCATAAATTTATAAAAATAATCAGTGAAAAAGAAGACTTCAAAACCAGTTATGAAGCACTTTGGGTAGAGTTAAAAGATCTCTATGATTGTGGCCACAAAAATTCAATGCTAAATACCATGAGACGGATTATTGAGACGTATATGAAATTTAATTCTTTAAAGCAAGATAAGTTCTATAAAGGCAATGAACAGTACTTAAAGTTATTTAACGTCAATTCTCATTCTATAGATGATTTATCAGCGGAATCATACTCTGAGACAAAGGAAGAAATGAGAGGCTTGTTCTATCAAATTTTTAAGGAAAATGAATGTGAGGAACATTTTAATAACTATTGGAAATTCTGAGTTGGTACTGTAGGGGAGAGAAAGCTATGGACTACACAGTGATAGTGCAAGGAATATCAGATTTACATGGTGTTCCTAATATGGATAAAGAATATGTTCTTTTCTATGATGAAACAAACAATGCTAGAGTTTTTCGTTTAAAGGATGAAAGTTTTAATTTTGATGAAAAAGCCTATTTCATTTTAGGCGGATTGGGTTTTGAGAAAGGGAAATTACCCACACAAGATAGTATTGAAACTCTATTTATGGATTTACAGGTTAGCAAGTCGTCTGATGAAGTAAAATTTAAACATATTCAACAAGGGGCTAAAGATTTTATATCTCTCATGTCAAAATCTAGAGTTCAAAAGTTTATTCAATGGTTGTATGATAATGACTATTGGATTCATTACTATTATCAAGATAACTTCTATTTTAGCGTAGTTGATATCATAGATTCACTTGATGAATCAACATTTGGTGGATTTGAGTTTAGTAGGGCTCTAAAAAATACCTTATATAAATATCTCAACAGAGATAAGGATTGGTTTATTCAACTAATGATTTATTTTGATTATCCCAATATCAAAGATCATGAAGGTTTTATCAATGAGGTAATTAATTGGATTGAGTCAATTCAACCTACTAGTGAATCAGATGAATTTCATTTAGAATATGTAAAACAGTCAATTAAGAGTTATCGAAAAAAGAATTTGCTACTTTTAGAAAATAATATTGATAAGGTTCTCATTCAAAATTTCAAAAGTATTTACGATAATGCTATTTTAACATTCTATAATTCGGAGCATATTTTTGACGAAGAGTTAGAAATTCAAAAATTATTTGAACAAGAGAGTGTTGAAGTGTTTGGTAAAGTAGCAGATTATAAATTTATTAATTCAAGAGACTCAAAATTAGTTCAATTATCTGATTTAACTGTTGGCATATTAAGGATTTGGTTAAGTTTTTTAGAGAAATATTCCTTTGTTGAATTACAAGAATTGCTAAGTAATCTCAATCATATTCAAAAACAAACTATGGGACAATTACAAGTGGTTATGCAGAACTCGATGAGAGAAAGTTTTGGTTTTAAGCATGGTACGGGAAGCGATACATTTGAATTAAAGATAAATTTATTTTTAGAATATGATTTTGGAGTTGGAGGTAAAAAATGACCAAACAAACAACCCCAGCCATCAGATTTCGGGGATTTGATGGTGAATGGGAAGAGAAGAAATTAGGCGACTTAGGCAAAGTGGCTATGAACAAACGGATTTTCAAAGAAGAGACTGTTCCGGATGGAGAGATTCCTTTTTATAAGATTGGGACTTTTGGGGGTGTCGCAGATTCATTCATTTCAAGAGAGAAATTTGAGGAGTACAGAGTAAAATATCCTTATCCAAAAGAGGGAGATTTATTATTATCTGCATCTGGAAGTATCGGTAGAGTTGTTGAATATGACGGAGAAGAGGCATACTATCAAGATTCAAATATAGTTTGGTTAGAACATGATGAGCGCTTAGAGAACTCCTTTTTGAAACAATTTTATTCTTTTGTAAAGTGGGAAGGTATTGAGGGAACAACTATCAAACGGCTTTACAATAAAAATATTATGGATACTAAAATTGTTTTGCCAGAATCAACCGAACAATCCGCTATAGGGTCGCTTTTCCAGACGCTTGATGAACTCTTGTCTGCCTATAAGGGTAATTTGGCCAACTATCAAGCCTTTAAGGCGTCCATGCTGTCCAAGATGTTTCCAAAGGCAGGACAGACCACTCCTGAAATCCGCTTAGATGGATTTGATGGCGAGTGGAATTTGGATAAATTTGGTAATTATTTAACTGAGAGTAGAATAAAGGGGAATACAGGTGCTAATTCAAAGAAGCTCACTGTTAAGCTTTGGGGAAAAGGAGTTGTTTCCAAAGAAGAAATCTATTCTGGAAGCGAGAATACACAATATTTTAAAAGGCTGGCTGGTCAATTTATATACAGTAAACTTGATTTTCAAAATCAAGCATTTGGGATTATTCCTAAGGAATTAGATTGTTTTGAATCAACTCTAGATGTTCCAAGCTTTGATATTGATAAATTAGATAAGAAATTTTTGATAGAGTATGTTATGAGACGATCATTTTATGAATATCAAGGATTGATTGCTAATGGATCACGAAAAGCTAAGCGTATTCAACCAGATGATTTTATGGAAATGCCATTATTATTACCATCGTCTGAAGAACAACGTGCTATAGGTTCTTTCTTCTCTAGCCTTGACAATTTAATTTCTTCTTACCAAGAAAAAATCACACAACTTGAAACTTTGAAGAAAAAGCTTTTGCAGGATATGTTTGTTTAATTTTTAATAGAAAGACTAATTGTATGAGTAAGAAAAATAATGATAAAAAAGATATGATAAAAATAGTTTATTTTGATGAACCCTCTGCAAGTGATTATAATGTTATAAAAGAAGGAGGAAAAATAGACTGGACAACCGAGAAAAATAAAGAAAAATTAGCAAAAATAGTAGGAGAAATTGAAGCACAAGCGAAAGCTGGGTTTAACTTATTAACTTATCTAAAATCAACAATATCAGGAAAAATAAATATAGGTACTGAAATTGGAGCTAAAAGTATTATTAATAGTACCATTACTAATACAATATTGACTGATTATATAGATCATGCTGATAAAGATAGTCAAATAAAAAAATTTCATAATCATAAACTAGTTACTCCTCAAAATTCTGTTACTATGTATAGAATGTATAGTTCATATTTAAACATTGTTCCGCAAGATCAAATTCCGATTAATATAGAAGGGCTTAATAATGCTATTCTTGGTGAAAGAGGATATTATCAGATGTTGGCATATGATAATGAGAATACTCAATCTCAGTCTGTCCTTAGATTTAATATTAATGCCTTCAAAAATAGTTATACACTTGTTGATTTAACAAAAATGGATTTATCATATTATGCTGTAAAAGTTGGTAAAACGACTTTGGAAAAACTATCTTTGGAAAAAGAATTTGATGTAGAGGTACCTGAGTCTAGAATAGATATTCAGGAGATTGTTACAGGAGAAAAACAAGAAATTAATCAAGAAAATTACTTAGATGTTTACGATGTTGTATTAGCAGGAGTAATGAGCAATGAATGAAATAAGTAATGTGATAATTTTTAATGGTTCAAAAAAAGAGTTTGACAAACTACTTCCTGAAACCTATACGACATTAACTGAGTTAGTCTATCAATTTGATAATGAATCAAAAAATCTGAAACTGATGCTACCAAACAATAATGGAGAGTATCCTAAGGAGGAGATGCCTGAAAAAATTTCTGTAGAAAATTTCGTAATTGGTTCTTCTGAGTATGCGGGAGTTAATGAACATGTCATTACCAACTTCATAAATTTTTTATCAAAGTTCGAAATTGATAATCTGCATATTCAAAATCCACCTAAATTACTGGAAGACCAGATTATCCGATTGTTCCCAGATGTTAAGCGACAAAAACAAGAATATAAAAAGTTAGAGTTAAGGCATTTAAAAGAGATTAATTCTAACTATGATAATGTTATTCTTGGACAAAAATCGGTAAAATCTGAATTACTGCAATCCCTATTCCCATTAACAATAGAAAAACGTCAAAAACCTGTGGTATTATTATTCTATGGAAAGTCAGGTATAGGGAAAACTGAAACAGCTAAGTATATCTCTAAGGTGTTAGACGAACCCATATTTAGAAAGCAATTTTCTATGTACCAAAATACCCAGTTTGCAACATACCTTTTTGGAGGTACTCATCATGAATCTAGCTTTGCAAAGGATTTACTAGATAGAGAATCAAATGTCTTGTTATTGGATGAGTTTGATAAGGCAAATCCTGTTTTTCATAGTGCTTTTTACCAGTTATTTGATGAAGGTATTTATGAAGATAGAAATTATTCACTTCATTTAAGTCGTTCGATAATTATTTGTACCTCAAATTATACGGATTTAGCTGATATAAAAGAAAACTTAGGTGGAGCTATTTATAGTCGCTTTGATAAAATAATAAAATTTTCTGATTTGACTGCAAATGTAAAAAATCAAATTGGTGAAAAAGAATATGCTAAAATTTCGCAAGAATTTAATTACGCTTTACCTACAAAAGTACAAAAAAGATTGATTGAAGCATATGATAGATGTGAAAATGTGAGAGAAATACAACACTTAATAGAAAATACATTTTCGTTTTCAATAATAAATGATATGATACAAGAGTAATTCTCCTTTTTCGAATAATAAGATGAACACTTAATGTGTTTTAATAACTTAAAAGTATTTACTTCTAATAACTTTTAAGTTATAATTTAGACGAAAGAGGTTGCTGAGTGCACGATATCTATTTTTACAAAGATAAGCAGGGCAATGAGCCTGTTCTTGATTATATGAGGGAGCTGGCTTCTAAAAAAGGGAAGGATAGTCGGATTAAACCGACTAAGATTAGAGATTACATCAAGATTCTACAAATTGAGGGAACAAGGGCAGGCGAGCCCTTTGTCAAACACCTTGAGGGTGATATTTGGGAATTACGTCCTTTGAGGGATAGAATTCTCTTTGTCGCTTGGCTTGATGGCAGTTTTGTCTTATTGCACTCCTTTGTCAAAAAGACTCAGAAAACACCTCGCAGAGAGATTGAACAAGCAAAGCGTGAAGTAGAAGATTTAAAGAAACGAGGCACGGTATGATGAAAAACAATCCAGCTATTGGTAGTCGTTGGGAAGAGGTTCAAGCGGAACTCTTTACGCCTGAGGAATTGCGTGAAAGTGATTTGAGAGTGGCAGTTATGCTTGAGCTCATTAAGGCCAGACAAGAAAAGGGTATCAGTCAGAAGAAATTGGAGCAGCTCAGCGGTGTTAGTCAACCTGTGATTGCTCGGATGGAATCTGGAAAAACCAGTCCGCAACTTGATACCGTTTTGAAAGTGCTAGCCAGCCTTGGAAAGACCTTGGCTGTTGTGCCTTTGGAGCAGGAATAAAGCAGTAGTAAAACAACGACTATCTAGTTTACTTGGAATATTGCCTATCAGCTCTGCTATTTTCCAAAAATAAACCATTAGAAAGACAAAAACATGGAACAACTACAAACCTCTCAATCGCTCTATCAGGCGCTTTGGAATTCGGCGGATATTCTCCGCTCTAAGATGGATGCCAATGACTACAAGTCCTATCTCTTGGGCATGGTCTTTTACAAGTACCTGTCGGACAAGATGCTCTTTTATGTGGCTGAGACCATGGAGGAGCCGACCGATGATTTGCACAAGGCCTTGGACCTTTATCGTAGTTACTACGAGGATGAGGAGACGCATGCTGATTTGCTGGCGGTGATTAAGGGTGAGATGTCTTATGCCATTGAGCCAGACTTGACCTTTACGGCCTTGGTGGATCGGGTTAATGACGGCACTTTCCAGCTAGAGGACTTGGCACAAGGCTTCCGTAACATCGAGCAGGCGGACGAGCTCTTTGAAAATCTGTTTGAGGACATTGATTTGTACTCGAAGAAGTTAGGGGCGACGCCTCAAAAACAAAACCAGACCATTTCTGGGGTCATGAAAGAATTGGCAGTGCTGGATGTGGCAGGTCACGCTGGTGACATGCTTGGGGATGCTTATGAGTATCTGATTGGTCAGTTTGCGACTGACTCAGGGAAGAAGGCTGGAGAGTTTTATACGCCACAGCCTGTCGCTAAGCTAATGACGCAGATTGCCCTGCTTGGTCGTGAGGATAAGAAAGGCTTCACTCTTTACGATGCGACCATGGGATCTGGCTCTCTATTGTTGAATGCTAAGCGGTACAGCCATGAACCAAATACCATTTCTTATTTTGGCCAGGAGCTCAATACCTCGACCTATAATCTGGCTCGCATGAACATGATTTTGCACGGTGTGCCGATTGAAAACCAGTATTTGCACAATGCAGACACGCTTGATGAGGACTGGCCGACGCAGGAGCCAACCAACTTTGATGGGGTGCTCATGAACCCACCTTACTCAGCCAAGTGGGCAGCAGATAGTGGTTTCTTGCAAGACCCCCGTTTTTCAGCATTTGGTGCTTTGGCTCCAAAATCAAAAGCGGACTTTGCCTTTCTCCTGCATGGTTACTATCACCTCAAACAAGACGGTGGGGTTATGGCCATTGTCCTACCACACGGCGTTCTTTTCCGTGGGAATGCGGAAGGGAAAATCCGTCAGCATTTGCTAGAAGAAGGGGCTATTGACACTGTGATTGGTTTGCCAGCCAATATCTTTTTCAATACCAGCATTCCAACCACAGTTATTATTCTCAAAAAAGATAGAACCACTCGTGATGTTTACTTTATTGATGCTTCTAAGGAATTTACCAAGGGTAAAAACCAGAACCTTCTGGAAGATAAGCACATTGAAAAAATCTTAGAGGCTTACAAGTCTCGCGAGGATATGGACAAGTTTGCCCATCTGGCTAGCTTTGAAGAACTGCAAGAGAATGATTTCAACCTCAATATCCCTCGTTACGTTGATACTTTTGAGGAGGAAGAAGTAGCCCCATTGACGGATATTGTGGCGAATATTAACAAGACTAACCAAGAAATTGCAGCTAAGTCAGCCCAGTTGACTGACCTCCTTCACCAACTCAAAGGCACCACACCAGAAGCACAAGCAGAGTTAGACGCCTTTTTGAAGGATTTGAATCTCTAGTATGTTCACACCAGGCCGTGTAGCTTGGTGTTTTTAGGTCTATGATTGTTACGTCACATTGACAAAGGAAAGAAGCCGCCTAAGACTGAGATTGAGAATCTTGTCCTACCAATCGATATTTGAGAAATTTGCGTTTTCTTGTAGACTTTTCATTTTTGAATTAAGACCATTTTTGATAGGGATTTTGGAATGGAACATTAGGTTTATCATATCATTAACTTAGAAGGATTTGAACAGTTTGTGAAGTGAAGACAAAAAACAGTCAAATAATGAAAATCATGTTATAATAAAAAGGTTACTTGTTTTATTGGCAATAATTTCGCTTTTCTTTTTATAATGGAAGTGATTGAAATATGGTTTATAGCCATAAATGGAACAATATGATTTCGTATAATAGAAACAAAAATTACTGACGATAGATATCTTAGTAAAAATGGATACATAATAATTTAAGCTAAATAAGGAAATTGGGAAGTTCAGAACCCTTGATACGAAAGGAATTATACACTCATGGCAATTATTCAATGGTTTCCAGGGCATATGTCCAAGGCAAGGAGGCAGGTACAAGAAAACCTCAAACACGTGGATTTTGTGACGGTTTTAGTGGATGCTCGTTTGCCCTTGTCTAGTCAGAATCCTATGCTGACAAAGATTGTAGGGGATAAACCAAAGTTGATGATTTTAAATAAGGCAGATTTGGCCGATAGTGCTCGTACTTTGGAGTGGCGTAGCTTTTTTGAAAAACAGGGAATTAAAACCTTGGCAATTAATTCTAAAGAGCAGTCGACTGTCAAGAAAGTAACTGATGCAGCCAAAGAGTTGATGGCAGAAAAGCTTAGTAAACTTCGTGAACGCGGCATAAAAAAAGAGACCTTGCGAACCATGATTATCGGTATTCCAAACGCTGGTAAGTCAACGCTTATGAATCGTTTGGCTGGTAAAAAAATTGCTGTCGTTGGTGATAGACCAGGAGTGACCAAGGGGCAGCAGTGGCTGAAATCTAATAAGAACTTAGAAATTTTAGACACTCCAGGGATTCTCTGGCCTAAATTTGAAGATGAAACAGTAGGGCTTAAATTGGCTTTGACAGGAGCTATCAAAGACCAGTTACTCCCAATGGACGAGGTGACGATTTTTGGACTCAGCTATTTCAAGGAAAATTATCCAGAGCGGTTAGAAGAACGCTTCAAAGGAATCGGTCTTGATGCGGAAGTACCGGAAATCATCATGAACATGACTCAAAAACTTGGTTTTCGTGACGATTATGATCGTTTTTATTCTTTGTTTATTAAAGAAGTTCGCAACGGGAAGCTTGGCAGGTACACATTGGATAGGGTTAGTGATTTAGATGGCGACAATTAAGGAAGTAAAAGCAGCGTTACAAGCTATTACAGATTTGACTGATAGCCGTTGGGAAGCCTTTTACAGCGATACCCGCTCAGGGGTGCAGGCTGCCATTAAACAGCGTCGCAAAGCGATTCAAGCCACGATAGATGAAGACATGCGTTTAGAAAATATGTTGCGCTATGAAAAGGAGTGGTATGATCAAGGAATTGAGCTTATCGCTGGTATTGATGAAGTGGGACGTGGCCCATTGGCTGGTCCCGTTGTCGCAGCAGCAGTCATCTTACCCAAACACTGTAAAATCCAAGGGCTAAATGACAGTAAAAAAATCCCCAAGGCCAAACATCGTGCTATTTATGAAGCGGTTATGGCAGAAGCTTTAGCTGTTGGCATCGGCATTAAGGACAGTCAGGTCATTGATGAGGTCAATATCTATGAGGCGACAAAATTAGCTATGTTGGATGCTCTAAGCAATCTTACGCTTAGTCCTCAAGGGCTCTTGATTGATGCCATGAAGTTAGATGTAGATTTGCCGCAACAGTCCATTATCAAAGGAGATGCAACTAGTCTATCAATAGCAGCAGCCTCTATTGTTGCTAAGGTTACGCGCGATCGCATGATGGCAGCCTATGATCAAGAGTTTCCAGGGTATGGTTTTGCCCGAAATGTTGGCTATGGAACCAAGGAACATTTAAAAGGACTTCAGGAACGAGGAGCGACGCCGATTCATCGGCGAAGTTTTGAGCCAGTCAGGTCTCTGTGGGCTAATAAATAAATTAAACTGGGACAGCATATAATGTGCTGTCCCCGATTTTTTTGCATTGATGCAAAAACCTTATACGGATTTTCTAATTTTTATGATAAAATAAGTTGGTAAGCTTGTTTGCTTACATCAAATTACACTTTTCGAGAGGAATGTTTATGAAAAAAGTACTCTCTGTTCCAGTGCTGGGAACAGCAGCAGTCTTTCTTTCTCTCGTTTCAATATTTATCGGTGTCAAGAGCCTTTCAGTTTTTGATTTGGGTTCTTTAGACGATTCACAATTTAATATTTTATTATCTAGTCGTATTCCTAGAACAATTAGTCTCTTAATTGCTGGTTCTAGTTTAGCCGTATGCGGTTTGACAATGCAGCAATTAACACAAAATAGATTCGTCTCGCCAACCACGGCCGGGACAATGGATTGGGCAAAGCTGGGAGTTGTTATCAGCATTATCTTTTTTAGCAAATCTTCTTTGCTGTTACAGCTGACTGTCTCATCAGTCTTTGTCATTTTTGGTTCCTTGTTTTTTGTTTATCTTTTAAGGGTTATTAGATTTAAAGATGAGATTTTTATTCCATTAGTAGGTTTGATGCTGGGACAGGTTGTATCAGCTATTAGTACCTTTTTAGGGGTTCAATTTCAAATATTACAATCAGTGAATAGTTGGTTGGAAGGTAATTTTTCTATCATAACTTCTCATCGGTATGAGATTTTATTTTTAGTACTTCCTTGTTTGCTGGTAACCTATCTTTATGCGCATCAGTTTACAATAGCAGGACTGGGTGAGGACTTTTCCAAGAATTTAGGGCTCAATTATCAAGCAGTTATCAATCTAGGTTTGATAATCGTTTCGATTATGACTGCCGTTATTGTCACAATCATCGGCAGACTTCCTTTCTTGGGGTTAATCGTTCCAAACATGATTTCCAATATCAAGGGCGACAATATGAAAAAAAGTTTAACACTAACGTCTCTTTTAGGAGCTGTGATTGTCTTAAGCTGCGATATTTTAGGGCGCCTGTTGATTTTTCCTCATGAAATTTCGATAGGATTAACTATGGGGATAGTCGGAAGTTCTTTCTTCCTTTATTTCTTACTGAAGGGAAGGAAGAGCTGGTGAGAATATCCTTATCTCATAGGAAAAAATTGGGTCTGACTTGTATTTTGGTTCTTGCCTTGTCTTTGCTTTATTTACTTTATGGAATTGGAAGGGATGCTAATTCTTTTTTACTCATCTATATTGTCCAAGCACGCTATAAGAGATTGTTAGCTCTTTTGCTAACAGCAGTATGTATTGGTGTTTCTACGCTGATTTTTCAAACAATCAGTAACAATCGTATTTTAACACCAAGCATTATTGGTTTAGACAGTATTTATGTCTTTATCCAAACTATAATGCTCTTCTTTTTGGGCAGTCAGCAAATCATTAAGCTGTCTTCTTTTGTTAATTATCTCTTATCCTTAGCGATTATGATAGGATTTGCTCTTTTATTGTTTAAAATTCTTTTTAAACAGCAAGAGTACTCGGTTTATTTTATTTTGCTTTGCGGCTTGGTTTTAAATACTCTTTTTAGTTCTTTATCTTCCTTTTTCCAAATGTTAATTGATCCCAGTGATTTCTTGGTTTTGCAAAATAATTTATTTGCCAGCTTTAATGCTGTTAATACTAAGCTTTTATGGGTATCGGTTATTATTGTTTTTTTGATTCTCTTGCTCAATAGTGCCTACTTGAGTCAATTGGATGTTATTTTGCTGGGAAAGGATACTGCGATTAGTCTGGGTCTGGAATATGATCGTCTGATTATGAGATTGTTTATTTTAATCTCTGTTTTAGTTGCTGTTGCGACTGCACTTGTTGGTCCCATTACTTTTTTTGGGCTTCTGGTTGTTAATCTGGCTTATCAGCTTTTTCCGACCTATCGTCACAGAATTTTATTGCCAGCCAGTGTTTTGATAGGAATGGCTGCCTTAACTGGCGGACAGGTTATTGTCCAATATGTTCTTTCCTTAGGAACACAGCTGAGTGTTATTTTAAATTTCTTTGGGGGGATTTATTTTATCCTCATTTTATTAAAGGAGAGTAAGGATAAATGATTTCTATAAGAAATATTATTAAGCGCTACCGGCAAAAAACAGTTCTCAAAGATTTGACTCTGAACATTGAAAAAGGAAAAATCACAGCTATTATAGGACCAAATGGTTCAGGGAAAAGCACCTTGCTGTCTATTATCAGTCGTCTGAAGGATTGTGACAGCGGTGAGGTTTTTCTGGACAAAAGGAGCTTAAAAGCCTATAACAGCAAAGAACTAGCTAAACACTTGGCTATCTTAAGACAGTCTAATTATATCAACCTTAAGATTACAGTAGCAGAACTTGTAGCCTTTGGAAGATTTCCTCACAGTCAGGGAAGGCTGTCTGTAGATGATCACGATAAGATAGAACAAGCGCTTCATTACATGGAGCTAAAAACAATCAAAGATCGTTTTCTTAATGAATTAAGCGGCGGTCAAATACAGCGAGCGTTTATTGCTATGACGCTGGCGCAGGATACAGACTACATATTGCTGGATGAACCTTTGAATAATCTGGACATGAAACACTCTGTTCAAATTATGCAGATACTGAGACGTCTAGTAAAAGATTTTAATAAAACGATTATACTTGTGATTCACGATATTAACTTTGCTTCTTGCTATGCCGACAATATTATCGCTTTAAAAGAAGGAAAGATTATTGCTAACGGAACTGTGGATGAGGTGGTCAAAGAAGATATCTTGTCTGAAATCTACGATATGCCAATAAAAATTGAAACTTATCAAGGAAGAAAGATTTGTAACTATTTTGACCCTCAGGAGCAAGTGCATTTGTCAAACAGCACGCTACCTATAAACAAATGAATTGCTCTTTTCACGTTATTATCATGAGGAGATGAGAATGAAATTATCTAAAAAAACGATTGTTATTGCTTTCTTTATAGCAGTGTTTGCTTTTGTGTTGCCAAACAAAGCTTTTGCAGCAGATAAAACTGTAAAAATTGAAAATAATTATTCTATTCAGTCAAGGGACAGAAATGCTGAGCCTAAAATGGTAAAGGAAACGGTCACTGTAAAAAAGAATCCTAAAAAAGTTGTTGTTTATGATTTAGGAGCCTTGGATACAATTACTGCATTGGGAAAGGAAAAGAACATTGTTGCTGTCCCAAAATCTCAACACGGTCTTGATATGCTGAATAAAGATATGAAGAAAATTTATTCTGCTAAAAAATATCAAAATGCGGGATCCCTTTTTGAACCTGATTTCGAAGCTATTGCAAAAATTCAACCTGATTTGATTGTTATCAGTGCACGTTCTGCGTCATCTAAGAACATTGAAGAATTGAAAAAAGCAGCTCCAAAAGCATCTATTGTTTATGGTTCTGCAGCTTCTGATGCTAATCTTATCGCTGGTGTGAAAGAAAAAGTAACAACTTTTGGTAAAATTTTTGGTAAGGAAAAGAAAGCTGCAGCTTATAACAAAGAACTTGACAATTCTCTTAAAAAGTTAAAGTCAAAAGTTCAGGCTCTGGATAATTCGTCAGCCTTATTTGTCTTAGCAAACAGTGGTGAACTTTTAAGTCAATCGCCAGAAGGACGTTTTGGCTGGATTTTTAAAGAAGCTGGATTCAAGGCTGTTAACGAAGGAGAAAAAGCAAGTATTCATGGTTCCTCTGTTTCTTACGAGTATATCTCGGAAAAGAATCCTCAGTACCTTTTTGTTTTGGACCGAGGAGCAACAATTGGTCAGGATGCTTCTGCAGATAAGATCCTTAAAAATGATGTTATCAAGGATACAGATGCAGTCAAAAATAAACATGTTTTTCAGGTTAATGGCAAAAATTGGTATCTTAACACAGGCGGTGTTAGAGTTACCAAATCAATGATTAAAGAAGTTCAATCATTGATTACTAAAAAATAAAGAAAAGGCGTTCGATGTGTTAAAAATCGAACGCCTTCATGCTATAATAGACTTAAAGTACAGTACTAAAAATGATTAATGAAAAGTGATTTTTATGGTGAGTGAGAGAGAAAAAATGCTGGCTGGAGAGCTGTATGATGCAGCTGATGCGGATTTAAAACAATTGCGATTAAGAGCGCGTGAGAAGATGGCTGTTTTTAATAATGAGCTCGATCGCATCAAGCGTCAGGAACTGCTAAAAAATTGGTTTGGCACAACTGGTAACCATATCATGATTGAACCGCAGTTCTCCTGTGATTATGGCTGTAATATCCATGTAGGTGAGAATTTTTACGCTAATTTTAATTGTACTTTTCTTGATGTCTGTGAAATTCGCATCGGAGATAATGCCATGATTGGCCCCAACACTCAGCTGCTGACGCCGCTGCATCCGCTGGATGCCAAAGAACGCATTTCCGGTCTGGAATATGGTGCATCTATCACAATAGGTGATAATCTCTGGGCAGGCGGTGGGGTGACTATTTTGCCTGGTGTTGTGCTGGGAGATAATGTTGTCATTGGAGCAGGGAGTGTTGTAACAAAATCGTTCGGTGATAATGTTTTGATTGCTGGCAATCCTGCAAAAATTATTAAAGAGTTATAATTTGAAAAAAACTTGGCCAAATTGGTCAGGTTTTTTCGAATAGTTTAAATAGTGAGGTATAAAATGGATAATTTTCAACTATTTAAACTAAAAAAAGCTGGCTTGACCAACCTTAATATCTTGAGTATTCTTGATTATCAGAAAAAGAAGCAGAAATCTTTATCACTGCGGGATATGGCCGTTGTTTCCAAATGCAAGGATCCTCTGATTTTTATGGAAACTTACAAAAATCTTAAGAGCAAAGAATTACGTGATGAATTTAATCGTTTTCCGTCTTTGTCTATATTAGATAAGGAATATCCCTTAGAACTCAAAACGATTTACAATCCGCCTGTTCTTTTGTTTTATCAAGGCGATTTGGAACTTATGAACAAGCCTAAAATGGCCGTTGTTGGCTCTCGAAATGTCAGCAAGATTGGTGCAGATGCTGTTAAAAAAATCATTCAGGAACTAGGAAACCAGTTTGTAATCGTCAGCGGATTAGCCCGCGGTGTCGATACTGCTGCGCACCTAGCCAGTTTAAAGAATGGCGGAGCCACCATTGCTGTTATTGGCACAGGTTTCGATGTTTATTATCCTCATGAGAATCGTCAGTTGCAAAATTACATTGCTGAAAAACAATTATTGTTATCAGAATACGAAGCTCACAGTCTGCCGCTTAAGTATCACTTTCCAGAGCGCAATCGTATCATTGCTGGTCTTTCTCAAGGAGTGGTAGTAGCAGAGGCTAAAACACGTTCAGGCAGCTTGATTACTTGTGAGCGGGCTTTGGAAGAAGGCCGAGATGTTTTTGCCGTCCCAGGAAATATTTTAGACGGTCAGTCAGATGGCTGCCACCATCTCATTCAGGAAGGTGCAAAATGCATTACATCAGGTGCTGATATTTTAAATGAATACCAATTAAAAAATTAGCTTTCCTAAAAGTTTGTTC
>NZ_BCLE01000008.1 GCF_001431045.1 Streptococcus orisasini | reverse complement strand
TTTTAATTGGGCTTTTTTATTGTGGCAATAGATGCTTTTTGCCTTATAATTTTGATACAGTCAGAAAAGGAATACTCTCGTTATGGTTTAAAATTAAAATATCATCATTGCTGTTAAAATTACAATGTAAAAAGGTTGGCTAAATACCACTGTTGTAAGTTAAGATTAGCCTATTTAGGAAGAAAACATCTTATCAACCATTCTGGAAATTGTGATTTACGAAGGATTATAAATGATGCTAAACAAATTGCTAGTGTGAAGTTATTAGCTGGTATCTAGTAAAGTAAAAAAATTTTTCAAATAAGGCTTTAACACATCCGATACTGCTTAAATCAGACTTTTTTGTTACAATAGAAGGCGTATAGAAATGGAGAAATGTTTATGACACGATTACAAGATGATTTTTATGATGCAGTCAACGGCGAGTGGGAAAAGACAGCTGTCATTCCTGATGATAAACCCCGGACGGGTGGCTTTTCGGATTTGGCGGATGAAATTGAAGATTTGATGCTTGCGACTACGGATAAGTGGTTGGCAGGAGAAAATCTGCCGGAAGACAGTATCTTGCAAAACTTTGTTAAGTTTCACCGTCAGATAGCAGATTATGAGAAACGTGAAAAAGTGGGTGTGGAACCTGCTTTGCCGCTCATTGAGGAATATCAGAATCTGTCATCTTTTGCAGAATTTGCTTCAAAAATTGCTGATTATGAGATGGCTGCTAAGCCTAATTTGCTGCCCTTTGGTGTGGCACCAGACTTCATGAATGCGCAGATGAATGTGCTTTGGGCTGAGGCGCCTGGTCTTATCTTGCCAGATACGACTTATTATGCTGAAGGTAATGAAAAAGGGAAAGCACTGCTTGCTAAGTGGCGTGCCATGCAAGAGGAGCTTTTGCCGAAGTTTGGTTTTGAAGCAGCAGAGATCAAAGATCTTTTAGATAAGGTTATTGAGCTGGATGCGAAATTGGCTCAATATGTGCTTTCCAGCGAAGAATCGTCAGAATATGTCAAGCTTTATCATCCTTATGACTGGGCTGATTTTACCAAACTGGTACCGGAGCTGCCTTTGGATGCGATTTTCACACAGATTTTGGGTCAAAAGCCGGATAAAGTCATCGTTCCTGAAGAACGATTCTGGACTGGTTTTGCCAAGGAATTTTATTCTGAAAGCAATTGGGAGCCGTTAAAAGCGAAATTAGTTCTCGCTGCGGCTGGTGCTTGGAATTCTTATCTGACGGATGATATTCGTATCCTTTCTGGCAGCTACAGTCGTGCTTTGTCGGGAACACCGCAGCCTATGGACAAGAAAAAAGCGGCCTTTTACCTTGCCCAAGGGCCTTACAATCAAGCGCTCGGTCTTTGGTATGCTGGGGAGAAATTCTCGCCGGAAGCGAAAGCTGATGTGGAAGCTAAAGTGGCGACCATGATTGATGTTTATAAAGAGCGCCTGAGTAAGACGGACTGGCTGGCTCCTGAAACGCGTGATAAGGCTATCACTAAACTCAATGTTATCACGCCGCATATCGGCTATCCCGAGCAATTGCCTAAGACCTATGCTCAAAAGATTATTGATGACAAGCTGAGTTTGGTTGAAAATGCCCAAAATCTGGCTAAAATTTCCGTTGCCTACAGCTGGAGCAAATGGAACCAGCCTGTTGATCGCAAGGAATGGCATATGCCGGCTCATATGGTTAATGCCTATTATGATCCACAGCAAAATCAAATCGTCTTTCCAGCAGCTATCTTACAGGCACCGTTTTATTCGCTGGAACAATCGTCGTCTGCTAATTATGGCGGTATCGGTGCTGTAATTGCTCATGAGATTTCTCACGCTTTTGATACCAATGGTGCTTCCTTTGATGAAAACGGCAGCCTTAATAACTGGTGGACAGATGAGGACTATAAGGCCTTTAAAGAGCGTACAGACAAGGTAGTTGAGCAGTTTGATGGGCTTGATTCCTACGGTGCTAAAGTAAACGGTCAGTTGACTGTGTCTGAAAATGTTGCTGATTTGGGTGGCTTGGCCTGTGCTTTAGAAGCGGCTAAAAAAGAGGCTGATTTCTCAGCCCGCGATTATTTTATTAATTTTGCAACTATCTGGCGGATGAAAGCTCGTCCGGAATACATGCAAATGCTGGCTACCATTGATGTTCATGCACCTGGTAAATTAAGAACCAATGTTCAAGTTGCTAACTTTGATGACTTCTTTGCAGCTTTTGATGTCAAAGAGGGAGATGGCATGTGGCGTGATAAAAATGAGCGCGTGATTATTTGGTAGTGTGCTTTAAAAAATTTAGATGAAAGAATGCCAAAAAGCTGAGCACTAACAGTGCTGTAACAGCTTAATGCTCAAACGCGGTTGGAATATCCAGCCGCGTTTTTATCTTTTCTTTATTCAATATCCAAAGGCACTCGGTGATCAGGTGCCGGGAACAACCGATTAAGGCGATCCAGCTGTTCAGCGCTGAGATGGATGTCTCGGCAGGCAATCAGTTCCTTCATGTGCTTTAACTGTCCTGTTCTTGGAATTGAAACCATATTAGGCTGGGCCAGCGTAAAGGCAAGCAGCAGCTGATAAATGTTGATATTGAGTTCGTCTGCCAGTTCAACTATTTCCTTATTATCAAGGAGTTTTCGCTGCAGTGTTCCAGCCTGAGCTAAAGGACAGTAAGCGATGGTCGGAATATTGTGCTGATCCTGAAACGGCTTTAGGCAGTACTCAATGCCGCGGGAACCTAAATGATAGAGAACTTCATTGGCTTGACAGTTTTTTCCGTCCGGAAGAGCTAATAATTCTTGCATATCTTCCAAATCAAAATTGGAGACTCCCCAAGCACGGATTTTACCCTTGCCTTTCAGCCGTTCCAGTTCAGCAACGGTTTCAGCCAGCGGTGTATTGCCACGCCAGTGATAGAGATAAAGGTCTAAGTAGTCTGTCTGCAGGGCTTTGAGTGAGGCGTCAAGACTGGTTTCCATGCGTTTTTTGTTGGCGTTTGTGGGAAGAACTTTAGAAATGAGATAGAGTTTCTCACGTTCAAAAGGTTTGATAGCCTTGCCTACAAGTTTCTCAGCCAGGCCGTGGCCGTACATTTCGGCAGTGTCAATGATGGTTATACCCTTATCCAAGGCATACTGCAGGGCTGCCAGTTCTTCTTTTTCAGCAGCAGGATTTTCTCCCAAAAACCAGGTGCCAATTCCCAAACTTGGCTGCAATAATAACGTGTTTTGCATGATAACTCCTCCAATCAAGGTGTTTTCAGCTGCATAAGAGCAGACTTTCAATTAAGAGATGAAAGGTTCTATGACTAAAGCTTAACATAATCTGTCCGCAAAGGGCATGGTATAGAGACTAAAAAATTATTTCTGAATTTTATAAAGAATGGAGGCTAATTTTAGGACAAAGAAGTCAGAAAGTTTTCTCGGGTCATGTCCGGTTTTTTCAGTAATTTTGTTGAGCTTGTACTGAACGGTATTTTTATGGATAAAGAGATTCTCTGCGCATTGTTTGATGCTGCCGTTGCAAGCTTCGTAGGTATCTAGGAGCGGAATCATCTCATCAATTTCTTTTTGAGAAAGGTTGGCAAAAATTTTGTCTAAAAAATAATTTTTGTTAGTGTCGGCAACATTGTGCAGAATTAAACCGTATTCCATATTGGTAAAGAAGAGCTCCCTTCTTTGATGGAAGGTCTTATTCCAGCTTAGAGCGGTCTTGGCTTGGCGAATACTCTGTTTTAGTTCTTCCTTGCCTCGGCCTGGAGTTCCGACTCCAAAGAGCAGAACCGTATTGTATTTCTTTTCAATGATTTTCGTGATTTTCTGAATAATTTTAGAAATAGCTTGTGGGCGCTTGTCCTGCAGGAGGGCTAAAATCATATTGCCTCGGACTTCAAAAATCGTTTTACCGTCACCCAGCAGGAGTTCCAGATCAAGATAAACATTAGAGATGTCGTCAAAATACTGCTCAGTAAGATTGCTGCTGGGCAAGCCGACAATGGCTGTGTATTCTTTTGATGAGAGGTTAATGCCGTAGAGCATCTCAACTGAAAAATTATCATTATAGCTGTCATCGCTTTGGATATAGTCAAGAATATTTTTATGGGCATTACGCCTGTTGTAAACCAATTCTTTAGCTGCATTGTTAAGGATAAGGATTTTGGTCATTTCCTTAATGATTTGACCAAATTGAGAAACTTCTTCTTTTTTACCGGTAATTCCAATAACACCGACGATTTGGTTGTCAATATCAACTGGCATATTGATACCTTGCTTAGCGCCTTGGTACTGATTATCAAATTCGATGACAATGGGCTGGTTTTTTTCAAGAACAAACTGAGCGCCTTCGTGATTAACTTGTCCAATGCGGCTGGGATCCGTACTGGCAATAATAATCCCGTCTGTTGAAAAGAAATTTAATTCCTGATGAATAATTTCCTTCATCCGAGTAAGAATGTCCTGAACAACACTTGCTTCAATCATAAAAGGTCCTCCTTATATAGCCGCTAAAGTCATTATACTATTTTTGGCTTTGTTTTTTGTAATAAAAATAATTATTTTAAAAAATACTGCTATTCTTTATTTTTGAAACTTTGGTTTGTTTTTGACTAGACCAATTTTAATTTAGATATTTTTCTAAATTCAAAAATATAAAAGATTCAGACTGAAGAAAAAGTCAATTTTTATCAAAAGAACTATTGTGTTATGATTTGCTACAGCGGAAAGTATCTGGACCAGGCTTCTTCAATTCGCCTATTTTTCTTATAGATTGTGAATTGATACTATCCTAAGATGTGTGTGCTTGTGAAATGCTAACTATAGAGTTTGTCTACAACCTGGATTTTGAATTATTGGTCTAGAAAGAAAGACTTGTTTTCTCTTTTTAGAGTCATTATCGAAAGAAAGGCTCTAAGGACCTATCATTGTTACAAGTACCAAAAAAATATTGGCAAAAGTCTTTTAAACTATAGTTTGTGAAACATTGAACATAAGAAACTTAATGTGATAAGATGAAAAAGCCGAGACTAAGAAGGCAAAAGAATCGATTTCTAAATCAGTCTAGTTGATTGAAGCTAGCGTCAATTAATATTTTAAGGACTGACTGCTCTTAGCAAGCACTAATTCAATGGGAGTAACAATAAGGCTGAGAATAATTGGCAGAAATACTGCAGGCTGTTCAATGCTCAGTTTAGAATTGTATTTTCTCATATGATGTATTTTCATAAAAGGAGTTCATTATGGACGGTGGATTAATTAGTTTACTGGGTATCTTATTTGCCCTGGCTTTCCTTATTTGGGGCTCATATAAGCAGTTTCCGATTCTTGTCTTAGGACCTGTTGCCTCTATTATTGTTATTTTTTTATCTGGTCTGCCTTTGACCAAAAGTTTAGCGGATGAGTATGCTCCAGCTTTTGCCGATTTTGCAAAAGATAATTTCTTGATTTTCCTTCCAGCGACTGTTCTTGGTTCTATGTTGGGGGACTGCGGTGCAGCTCAAGATATTGCTAATAAAATTGCTGAATGGTCTTTGAAAATGGGAAATAGAAATGCGAAGTTCTGGGTTTTGATGGGGCTTTCGCTGATTACGGCTATTCTTTCGTTCGGCGGTGTAAGCGGTTTTGTTGTTATTTTTACAATTGCTCCAATTTGCTTCCGTATTTTTAAGGAATTGGATATTCCTTGGCATTTCATTATTGCCGTTGCGGTTTACGGCGGCTCCATGTGGACAGCAATTTTGCCAGGCTCGCCAGCCATTCAGAATTTGATTCCGATGAAAACTTTGGGAACCAAACCAACTGCGGCGCCCATACTTGGTATTATCGCTGCCGGAGTGTCTATTATCTTTGGTGCCTGGTACATCTGGTGGATGCTCAAACGCAATGAAAAACGCGGGGAAGGGTTTGAAAAGACCGGTCACAAGATGGAAGAGGCTTCACAAATTTTAGCCCTAAAAGCTATGGATAAAAAGACAAGTAACTGGGACTTTGTCAAAGCACTTCTGCCATCTATTACCCTGATTGTTGCTATGAATGTCTTTAATGTGCCTCCTTACCTTTCTTTGACCATGGGTTGCTTGGTCTGCTTCGCATTTTATTATAATAAATTTGCGAATTTCAAAAATACTATGGCTGACGGTGTCAATTCAACTATGAAGTCTATTATGAATGTTGCGGCGGTTGTTGGCTTTGGTGGTGTCGTTGCGGCGGCACCGGGCTTTGAATACTTGGTCGATAACTTGGATAAGATTCCTGGACCGCCGCTAATTCAGCTAGCTGTTGCTACTAACTTGGTTGCTGGTATTACCGGTTCAGCTTCAGGTGGTGAAGCCATCTCGCTCAATGTCTTTGCTCCGCGGTTCTTGAAACAAGGGATCAGCGCAGATGTATTGCACCGGATGGTTAATATTTCTTGTTACGGTTTGGATTCCCTGCCGCACAATGGTTCGGTTATTAATCGTCTCAACTACACCCATTTGACACATAAGGAAGGTTATTATCACGAATTCTGGCTGGGAGCAGCCTTCCCGTTGGTTAACTCTGTTTTCATTGCTGTTATTGCATCCATGGGTATTGTTTAGGATCAATCAAAGGAGAAAAGTATGGGTAAAGCACCAAAAGTCATTGAAATGACTGTTTATCCTGTAGCTGGTCATGACAGTCCGCTGTTAACGCTGAGCGGCTGCCATGCTCCCTATTTTACGAGAAATGTTGTTGTTTTAAGGGATGACAGCGGTAATCTTGGTATCGGAGAAATACACGGCGGAGAGCATATTACCAAGCAGCTTGAGAGCTATAAGCCTTTTGTCCTTGGTGAGCAGGTCAGTGAGTACCGTAAGGTTTTAACGAATATTCGTCGCAGCCGTCAAAGGGCTGCACAAGATACTGGCGAGGGTCTGCAGCAGCTAAATCTCTCTAACTTAAAATTTGTTGTCCAGTCTGAGGCTGCTATTGAATGCGCCATGCTGGATCTGCTGGGGAAATTCTTAGAGCTGCCAGTTGCTGCCTTGTTGGGTGAAGGCGGCATCCAGCGGGAAGCTGTGGAATTCTTAGGCTATCTCTTTTATTCAGCGGATTCCCATAAAATTGATTTGCCTTACGAAAAGGGAGATGGCAGCGATAGTTGGGAATCGCTGCGCCGAACTGAAATGATGACCCCTGAGGCGATTGTTAAACAGGCGCGCGTGCTCAAAGACAAATACGGTTTTAACAATTTTAAATTAAAGGGTGGCGTTTTAGCTGGCGAAGAAGAGATGCAGGCTGTTGACGCTTTGAAGGCAGCCTTCCCAGATGCTCGCATTAACATTGATCCAAATGGCGCTTGGACACTGGACGAAGCAGTTGCTCTGACAAGAGATCGTAAAAATGTGTTGACCTATATTGAGGATCCTTGCGGTCCGGAACAAGGCTTCTCCAGTCGGGAAATCATGGCAGAATACCGCGATGTAACGGGAATTCCTGTAGCTACTAATATGATTGCGACCAATTGGCGTCAGTTCCACCATGCTGCAGCTCTGCGCAGTGTCAATATTGTTTTGGCGGATCCGCATTTTTGGACCTTAAACGGCAGTGTTCGCATGGCCTATCTTTTGAATGAGTGGGGGCTAACTTGGGGATCGCATTCCAATAATCATTTTGACATTACACTTGCGACCTTTGTACAGGTTGCAGCCGCAGCTCCGGGTAACATTGCTCCGGTTGATACACACTGGATCTGGCAAGACGGCGAGTCCTTGCTTAAAGAACCGCTAAGCTTTGCTGATGGAAAAATCAAGCTTCCGAATAAACCCGGCTTAGGTGTTGATATTGATTTGGATAAACTGGAAAAACAAAATGCTCTGTATCATCAAATGGAGTTTAAAGATCGTGACGATACTATTGCTATGCAGTATTTAGAAGAAGGTTGGCAGTTTGATCCCAACCGACCGGTCTTTTGTCATCGCTAAATATGAGGATTTGACTGTATGATAGATAAGATTATAAAAGTTGAGGTGAAATTAATTCGTGTTCCCCTTAAAAAGCCTGTCAGTGATGCCAAGGTTATTCAAGGCAAACAGACACCGCTGAAAGAGGTTATGATTACAGCTGCTGTTATTGAGACAGAAGGCGGCTATACGGGTCTAGGTTATACCTATTGCAAACGAAACGGCGGCCCTGCCCAGTACGCTCTAGCTAAAGAGTATGCGCCCTTGTTGTTGGGGCAGGATCCTAACGATATCAGTCGCTTATGGAATAAATTACTGTGGTCCAGTATTTCGATTGGCAATACCGGTGTTGCTGTTCAAGGAATCACGCCTTTCGACATTGCCCTGTGGGATATTAAGGCTAAACGTGCTAGTCTTCCTTTAAGTAAGCTTTTGGGTCAGTACAAGGAATACGTCCCTTGTTACAATACAACCGGCGGTTTTTTGCAAGATACCATTGAAGAGGTCATTGCCCATGCGCAGACAGTCTTGGAAGAAGGTGTCGGCGGCGTAAAAATCAAGGTCGGTCAGCCAGATTATAAGGAAGATGTCAGACGTGTAGCCGCTTTGAGAAAGGCGCTGGGGGATGATGTGCCTATTATGATTGATGCCAATCAGCAGTGGGATGTCTCAACAGCGCTTAAGGCTGGTAAATATTTTGACGACTACAATCTGGTTTGGTTTGAAGAACCTGTGACCTGCCATGATGTTGAAGGCCATCTGCGCTTATCACAAGCTCTGGGGACACCGATTGCAACAGGAGAAATGTTGACCAGTTATGAAGAAGGTCTTCCTTTCTTTGATAAACGTGCTTTTGATGTCTGTCAGCTTGATGCACCGCGGATTGGTGGTATTACACAGTTTCAAAAGGTGCTTCAGCGGGCTGAAGAAAATCATGTGGTACTGGCACCCCACTACAGTATGGAGCTCCATTTGCCACTTGCAGCCTGCTACAGCGGCGAGGCTTGGGTAGAACACTTTGAGTGGTTTGAAACAGTTGGACTTTTTGAAGAAAAGGTAGAATTAGTTGATGGCAAGATGAAAGTGCCGACACGTCCGGGTCTCGGACTAACGCTCAATCAAGATGTTTTGCCGGACTTACAAGTAGATGCTCAGGTGTTTCAGTAAAGTATTAGCTAAAGAAATTAATTTTGGAGGATAAAAATGGCAGTACCTACAGTTGTTAAAATGGAGGTTTATCCAGTTGCAGGATATGATTCCATGCTATTAAATCTAAGTGGAGCTCACGCTCCCTATTTCACGCGCAATGTAGTGGTTTTAGAAGACAGTTCAGGCAATCTGGGTGTCGGTGAGGTTCCGGGTGGTCAAAAAATTACGGATACTCTGGAAAAGGCTAAAGACTTAGTTGTTGGACGCAGCATCGGAGAGTACAAAAATATTGTCAAAGAAATCGGCCAGCAATTCGGCCAGCTCGACTCAGGCGGCCGCGGTCTCCAAACGTTTGACTTACGGACAACTGTCCATGTTCAGACTGCAGTAGAAACACCTTTACTTGACCTTTTGGGTCAGCATCTGCAAGTACCAGTGGCTGCTCTTTTAGGAGACGGACAGGTTCGAGAAGATGTGCCTTTCTTAGGCTATCTCTTTTACGTCGCTGACCCTAATAAAACAGACCTCTCTTACTTACAAGGAGATGATGATTCCGATGACTGGGGCCGCCTGCGCCGTAAGGAAGCAATGACACCAGAAGCTATTGTTGACTTGGCCAAGGCTGCCTATAAGCGCTATGGTTTCAAGGATTTCAAACTTAAAGGCGGCGTCTTGGAAGGCAAAGAAGAAGCTAAGGCTATTAAGGCTTTGAAAAAAGAATTTCCAAATGCCCGTATTACCCTTGATCCAAATGGTGCTTGGTCATTGAAAGAAGCCATTGAAATTGGTAAGGATTTAAAAGGCATTGCTGCCTATATTGAAGATCCTTGCGGGGCTGAAGATGGCTTTAGCGGCCGTGAAGTTATGGCTGAGTTTGTCAAGGCGACTGGTATTCCAACAGCTACCAACATGGTTGCGACGGATTGGCGACAGATGCAGCATTCGGTTGCCCTGCATTCTGTAACGATTCCGCTTGCGGATCCGCATTTCTGGACTATGCAGGGTTCTGTCCGTGTTGCTCAGATGTGCCATGACTTTGGTATGACTTGGGGCGTTCACTCCAATAACCACTTCGATATTTCCTTGGCTATGGTAGCCCATGCGGCTGCTGCAGCACCAGGTGAAATCAATGCCTGCGACACACATTATATCTGGCAGGATGGCCAAGCTTTGACCGAAAATCCTCATATTATCAGAGATGGTGTCATTCATATTGCCAAAGATTCTGTTGGCTTGGGTATCAAGCCTGACTTGGAAGCCATTAAAAAAGCCCATCAACTCTATATTGACAAGAACTTGGGTGCACGTGACGATGCAGCTGCTATGCAGTATTTGATTCCGGGCTGGATATTTGATAATAAAAAACCAAGCTTAGTAAGATAGGAGAATTCAGTGTTTAAGAGAGAAAATGTAAAAGGAATTGTTGTTCCGATTATTACCCCTGTTGATGATGATGAAAACATTGATGACAGGAGGCTTAGAAAAATTGTCAGTCATGTGATTGAAAACGGGGTGCATGGCATTTTGGCCTTCGGTAGTAATTCAGAATTTTATATGTTTGAGCCCGATGAAATGTTTCACGCTTTGGATGTCATGCTGGAAGAGGCTGCCGACCGTGTTCCAATTTATTTCGGTATCGGAGCCATTCGCACTCGCAAATGTATTGAGCTCGCTCAGGAAGCTGCCAAACGGGATATTGCCGCTGTTTCAGTGCTGAATCCTATGTTCATTAAGCCAACTCCTGAAGCCCTGTATCATCATTTTAAAGCTATTGCTGACAGTATCCCTGATACGGCTATGCTGCTTTATAATAACCCGGGGCGCTCCGGCTATACGATTCCGCTGGACATTATTGTCCGTTTGGCTCACGATGTGCCAAATATTATCGGTATCAAGGATTCAAGCGGTGATATCACCTTTTGCAGTGAATTGGTTCGTCAGACACATGATGTTGATTTCAGAGTTCTGACAGGCAAAGACACTACTATTTATCCCGGCCTCTGCGTAGGCGCTGTCGGCAGTGTCTGCTCTACAGCCAATATGTACACGCAGCTGGTCAGCAGTATCTATGATTACTATGCTGCCGGTGATTTTGAAAAATCGCTGGAAGCTCAGTTTAAACTAAATCCGATTCGTCTGTCTCAGGATGCAGCAAGCTTCCCGGCAGCAACCAAGGATATGGCTAATCTTATGGGAATGGATGTGGGCAAATCTGTCCTGCCGACTGAAACTACGACTGGTTCGGCATTAGAAGCAATGAAAGTCGAAATGCGTAAAGGTGGATTTCTGCTGCCGAATGATTAGTAGGAGGGATGAGTATGGGGAAAAAGATTGTCATTGCATCAGATTCTTTTAAAGGCAGTGCTAGTTCCAAAGAAGTTGGAACCTATATTTCTGAAGGCATCCACAGCTTATACCCTGACTATGAAACTAAAATTTTTTCCATTGCTGATGGCGGTGAGGGAACTGTTGATGCTATTCTTGAGGTCAATCAAGGTAAAAGAGTCACTATCCCTGTTCAAGGACCGCTTGGAGATTCTGTCAATGCGGCTTATGCTATTATTGATGGTGGAAAAACGGCTATCTTGGAAATGGCAGCAGCATCCGGTATTACTTTGGTTGAGCCGACTGCATTAGATGTTATGAAGGCTTCAACCTATGGTACTGGGCAAATGATTAAGAGTGCTTTAGAACATGGAGTTGAGCGCATCTATATTGGTATTGGTGGTTCGGCAACTAATGATGGCGGTATGGGAATGGCAGCAGCTCTTGGTGTCAAGTTCTTTGACGTACAAGGAAAAGAATTAGCCGCTAACGCTGAAAATTTAGGGAGTATAGCCAGTTTAGATGCAACCGCTATAGCAAGTTATGCGGATACTGCAGAATTGATTATTTTGTCTGATGTGATAAATCCGCTTTGTGGCAGCAATGGTGCAACGGCAATATATGGACCTCAAAAGGGTGTTAGTGATGAATTGCTGGAAGTCTTGGATGAGGGGCTTGCTAATTTTGCTCGGGTTATTAAAGAGACTCTGCATAAGGACATCAAAGATATCCCCGGTGCAGGAGCAGCTGGCGGCCTTGGAGCAGGTTTAATGGCCTTTTTAAACGGTAAATGTCAGCGCGGAATTGATAAGATTCTCCAGATGATTCACATTGAAGAGGACATCAAAACGGCTGATTTGGTTATCACTGGCGAAGGACGTATGGATGGTCAGTCAATCAATGGTAAGGCCCCTATTGGCATTGCTGTCATTGCTCAGAAATATCATGTCCCTACGGTAGCTATTGTTGGTAGTCGTTCTTTAGACTTGGATGAAGTTTACCGCCAGGGTATAGCAGGTGTCTTTGATGTTGTTAATCGCCCAATGAACTTAGAAGAAGCTATGACTGATACGAGGAATTTAGTCGCTTCGACCAGTCGTAATCTTATCAGTTTATTTGGTACATTGACCAAATAATTGACTACAATACCTTATAATTGTGGTCCATAGACTATTTATCTTGAAATAAAGGTCTGCTACAATGTAAGGTAAGAATTTAGAAGGGATGTATTAAAGATGAAAATCGGATTTGTCGGATTAGGTATTATGGGAAAACCAATGGCTATCAATTTGGTAAAAGCTGGTCATGAGGTTTATGGTTTTGACTTTAATCAAGCGAGCATTGATGCCTTAGTCGCAGCTGGCGGCCATGCTGCAGAAAGCGGTAAGGATGCTGCTCAAAAAGGTGATATTGTTATCACCATGCTGCCCAATTCACCGCATGTTAAGGCGGCTCTGTTTAATGAAAACGGTATTGCTGAGGGATTAAGCGCCGGCCAGACAGTCATTGATATGAGCTCTATTTCTCCGGTAGCTAGTAAGGAATTTTATGAAAAACTGAAGGAACAATCTGTTTCCTTCTTGGATGCGCCTGTGTCTGGCGGTGAACCCAAGGCTATTGACGGGACTATCGCTGTTATGGTCGGAGGTGATGAAAAGGTCTTTGAACAATATAAGGATGTTCTGCAGGCTATGGCTAGCAGCGTCACTCTCGTCGGTGAAGTTGGTGCTGGTAATTTAACGAAATTAGCGAACCAAATGATTGTTGCGGTCAATATTGCTGCTGTATCAGAAGCTTATTCTTTGGCTAAAAAAGCCGGAGTTGATCCATCACGAGTTTACGAAGCCATTCGCAGCGGTCTTGCTGGGTCAACTGTTATGGATCAAAAATCGCAAAAAATCTTTGATGGCGATTTTGCCCCTGGTTTTCGTATTGATTTGCATATCAAAGATTTGCAAAATGCTTTGGATGCTTCGCATTCCTACAATGTGTCAACACCATTTACAGCTCAAGCCATGGAAATTCTGCAAGTGCTTAAAGCTCACGATTATGGTTCAGACGACCATTCAGCCATTGCACGCTACTATGAATTGGTAAACGGGCAAAAATTGCAGTAATGTTTTGACTGCATTATAAAAAAGAAAGTGAGATCAGAATCGTTGCAAAAGAAACGGTTCTGGCCTCACTTTTTGGTTTTAAAATTTATTTGACTATTGCGGTACTTATTTCATAAGCCTGTCAATGAATTTCGATTTTTTAAGTCGTCATTACTGAGAGCTGTCTTTGAGTGGTATCAATGGTTACCTGAGCGCCGATGGTAAAGGTAAAGAGCGGCTGCGTATGGGCAAAATCAAGGTCGTACATGACAGGGACTTTTTTAAGAATTGAATGTTTATCCAGGATAAAGCGCAAAATGTCCTCGGTCATCTGTGCCTCTTTAGGAAAACGCCCAAAGACCACTGCCTGCGGGTTCGGATAGACCTGCAAAAGGGCAGCCAGATTGCGGGCAAACTCTGTATAATGCTCTTCCTCAGCCCCTTCCAAGAAGAGAACATAGTTTTCAGGTTTAGGAGCAAATTCTGTTCCACGCAAAAGTCCGAAAGTAGAGAGATTCCCGCCGATGATGGTTCCTTGAGCTTTGCCATCAGTGTAAACCTTCCATTTAGTCGGCTTAAAATGCCGCGGCTTACTGGGGTCGTACCAAGCGTCGCTGGACCATTCCTTGCTGGGAACGAGATTGTAAGAACGTCTGGTCACAGCATTGAGCCACATCCGGCTTTGATAGTCCTGACCTTCTTCCATCTTGAAGCTTGAATAAGAAGGTCCCATGTAGGTCTCCATACCGGTTTTGGCATAGATGGCATTTAAAAGAGCAGTAGTATCAGAATAGCCACAGATAATTTTAGGGTGCTTTTTGATTAAATCATAATCCAGGTAAGGCAAAAGCTCATTGGCATTAAACCCGCCAACAGTAGCTAAAATAGCATTAACATGTTCTTGCTGAAAGGCATCGTGCAAATCAGATACGCGGCTGGCAATAGAACTTGAATGCAACAGATCATTTTCCATATAGTTGTTGGAAAATGATACTGTAAATCCTAACTTTTCTAAAGTCCTTTTGGCTGATAAATTAGCCTTGAATCCTCCTAAAAGTTCAATGGAGCTCGATGGACTGAGAATCCTGATGTGATCGCCATAAGTTAATTTTTTCATAAATCTTTTCTTCATCCCCCTAACCGTATAAAAATAGATAAAAGAAAGTGGGACTCAATCGTGATTTCTTAGCAATCGATTGGATCCACTTTCTCATTTCTATGTGTCCGGTTTGAAACGGCCCCCAAACCATTTTAAATACTGGCTTGCGCAAGTCTTATTCCCAGAAAAAAGTTTCCCCAGCTGTTTGAATCGAAAGTCCAGATGGGACTATTCCAATCAGCAGTGCGGATATTAAAGTACTCACCAACTGTGTGAAAAACAATTATTTCTGAGATATTCAAAATGAGGCTGAACCTTGTGTTTCAGCCCCTTTCTTGAACTAAAAGGCGGTAGACGGATTTGAACCGACGATCAAGCTTTTGCAGAGCCGTGCCTTACCACTTGGCTATACCGCCATAACAGTAATTATTCTACCTTAAATTTGCCTTTTGGTCAAGTAGAATTCCCTTGCATTTTACCTTTAATTTTGTTATGATAGTAAAGTCGCAGAAATGTGATAATACTCATCTTAGATGAATTGTGGTCTGGTTGCCTTTTTGGGTTGGGCTGCAAGCTGAAGTCTGAGAGAGGAGAAAAAACAATAAAGGAGAAATACTCATGGCAGTAATTTCAATGAAACAACTTCTTGAGGCTGGTGTTCACTTTGGTCACCAAACACGCCGCTGGAACCCTAAGATGGCTAAGTACATCTTCACAGAACGTAACGGCATTCACGTTATCGACCTTCAGCAAACAGTTAAATTAGCTGATCAAGCTTACGACTTTGTTCGCGATGCAGCAGCTAATGATGCGGTTATCTTGTTTGTCGGTACGAAAAAACAAGCTTCAGAAGCTATTAAAGAAGAAGCTGAACGCGCAGGTCAATTTTATATTAACCATCGCTGGTTGGGCGGAACTTTGACAAACTGGGATACTATCCAAAAACGTATCGCTCGTCTTAAAGAAATCAAACAAATGGAAGCTGATGGAACATTTGAAGTGCTTCCTAAGAAAGAAGTAGCCCTTCTGAATAAACAACGTGCCCGCCTTGAAAAATTCTTGGGCGGTATCGAAGATATGCCTCGCATTCCAGATGTTATCTACATCGTTGACCCGCATAAAGAACAAATCGCTGTTAAAGAAGCTAAAAAACTTGGTATTCCGGTTGTTGCTATGGTTGATACCAACGCTGATCCAGATGATATCGATGTTATCATCCCAGCAAATGATGACGCTATTCGTGCCGTTAAATTGATCACAAGCAAATTAGCTGATGCTGTTATTGAAGGCCGTCAAGGTGAAGACAGTGTTGAAGCTGTTGAAGCAGAACTTGCAGCTGACGATACTCAAGCAGATTCAATCGAAGAAATCGTTGAAGTTGTTGAAGGTTCAAACGAAGACTAAGTAATAGACGTAAAATAATCAAACAGCTAAAAGACTTTATTTTATCAGTCTTTACTCATCAAAATAACCTAGTAACCTAAGGGGCGGGGCTAAGCCCTCCCCTTTTACAATTAAAATTTGGAGGAATTATCATGGCAAATATTACGGCAGCTCTTGTTAAAGAATTGCGTGAAAAGACCGGTGCTGGTGTTATGGACGCCAAAAAAGCATTGGTTGAAGTTGAAGGCGATATGGAAAAAGCAGTCGAACTTCTGCGCGAAAAAGGAATAGCTAAAGCAGCGAAGAAAGCTGACCGCATTGCTGCTGAAGGTTTGACTGGCCTTTATGTTGATGGCAATGTTGCAGCTATCGTTGAAGTTAATGCAGAAACTGACTTTGTTGCAAAAAATGCTCAATTTGTTGAATTGGTTAACGAAACAGCAAAAGCTATTGCTGCACAAAAACCTGCTAACAATGAAGAAGCTCTTAAAGTAACTTTGGCTTCAGGAGAAACTTTGGAAGCAGCTTACGTGAACGCAACTGCAACTATCGGAGAAAAGATTTCATTCCGCCGCTTTGCCCTTGTTGAAAAAGAAGATGCCCAAGTATTTGGTGCTTACCAACATAATGGCGGTAAAATTGGCGTTGTCACAGTGCTTGAAGGCGCAGATGAAGCTCTTGCTAAACAAGTAGCAATGCACGTAGCAGCAATGAACCCAACTGTTCTTTCTTACAAAGAATTGAATGAGGAATTCATTCATGATGAATTGGCTCAAATGAACCATAAGATCGAACAAGACAACGAAAGCCGTGCCATGGTTGATAAGCCAGCGCTTCCACTTCTTAAATACGGTTCAAAACTGCAATTGACAGATGAAATACTTGCTCAAGCTGAAGAAGACATCAAGGAAGAACTTAAGGCTGAAGGCAAACCAGAAAAGATTTGGGATAAAATCATTCCTGGTAAAATGGCTCGCTTCATGCTTGATAACACTAAGGTTGACCAACAATATACCTTGCTGTCCCAAGTTTACATTATGGACGACAGCAAGACTGTTGAAGCTTACCTTGAATCAGTAAACGCTAAAGCAGTCAGCTTTGTCCGCTTTGAAGTCGGTGAAGGTATTGAAAGAGCAGCTAATGACTTTGAAAACGAAGTTGCTGCAACAATGGCCGCTGCTTTAAACAAGTAAACCTTTATTTAAGAGCACTTTAAGATGGGCTGTCAAGTCTTATCTTGGAGTGCTTTTTGCTTGTCTGCAATATAAAAGCTTGAGCAGACAGCTGCTGAAAAATTTATAGTTAGTGCTTGATTGTCATTAAAGGCCCTAAATTTTTCTGCTTTTAGACATTATCACTTTCGAATGACAAACCTCTTCACTTCCAAGTCTCTTGCTTTCCAAAAGCATTATTTTTCGGTATAATAAGGTCAGTTATAGTCAAAGTGACTGGGAAGGAGTCGATATCATGACATCAAAAAATACATCTGACAGTATTGAAGAATATATCAAAAAGATACTGGCTCAGTCTGGCTTTGCAGAAATTAAGAGAAGTGCTTTAGCGGACAGTTTCAGCGTTGTTCCCAGTCAGATCAATTATGTGATTAAAACGCGTTTTACAGAGAGCCGCGGTTACCTTGTTGAAAGCAAACGCGGCGGTGGTGGTTATATTCGCATTGCTAAAATTCGTTTTTCTGATCAGCATCAAATGCTTAATAATTTGGAAGCCAATATTGGTGAACAGATCAGTGAACAGGTTTTCGCCGATATTATTCAATTGCTCTTTGATGAAAAAATTATCAGTGAGCGTGAAGGCAATATTATTTTGGCAGCGGCAGGAGATGAAGTTCTAGGTGTAAACAGTCCTCACATTCGTGCCCGCATGCTTCGTAAGATACTACAACGTTTAGACAGAAAAGGATACCATCTATGACCGATTATTCATTGAAAATGCAGGAAGTTTTCCGGTTGGCTCAATTTGAAGCCGCCCGTTTTGAAAGCTCCTATCTTGAAAGCTGGCATGTCCTTCTTGCTATGGTTGAGATTGACAGCTCAGTGGCCGGTTTAAGCTTTGCTGAGTTTGAAGATGACGTTCAGTTTGAAGATTATCAAGCTGCTGCTATTTTGGCTGTTGGAAAAAAGCCTAAGAAACCAAGCGGCGATATTGTTTTGCTGGAACAATCAAAGGCTTTGAGTAAAACCTTGGCAGAAGCTTATGCTATCAGTCAGGCGACTCGTGCCAAGGAAGTCGGGACGGAGCATGTTTTGTTTGCTATGCTGCTCAATCCTAATCTGCTGGCAACACGGATTTTAGAGCTAGTTGGTTTTCAAATCAAGGACGATGGCGAGTCTGTTCGTTTGCTGGACTTACGCAAGGCTGTTGAACGCTATGCAGGTTTCTCAAAAGAAGATATTAAAGCTATCTTTGAAATGCGTAAGCCTAAGAAAGCTAAGAGTAATAGCAATTTTTCTGATTTAATGAAACCGCCCAGTATGACAGGTGATTTAGCAGATTTTACGCGAGATTTGACAGCTTTGGCTCGCAGAGGCCGCTTGGAACCTGTTATTGGCCGAGAGCAGGAAATTTCTCGAATGGTTCAAATTTTAAGCCGTAAGACAAAAAACAATCCTGTTTTAGTTGGTGATGCTGGAGTCGGCAAAACAGCTTTAGCTTACGGATTGGCTCAGCGTATTGTTGATAGTGCTGTTCCTTTTGAATTAGCAGATATGAAAGTCTTAGAGCTTGATATGATGAGTGTTGTTGCAGGAACCCGTTTCCGGGGAGATTTTGAGGAACGCATGAATCAGATTATCGCTGATATTGAGGCAGACGGCCACATAATCCTCTTTATTGATGAACTGCATACGATAATGGGTTCTGGAAGCGGCATTGACAGTACACTTGATGCAGCCAACATTCTCAAACCGGCCTTGGCACGCGGCACCCTTAGAACCATTGGTGCCACAACTCAGGAAGAATATCAAAAGCATATCGAAAAGGACGCGGCTCTGTCCCGCCGTTTTGCCAAGGTAACCATTGAAGAGCCCAGCGAAGAAGAAGCTTATCAGATTCTTCTTGGCTTAAAGAAAAGTTATGAAGATTATCACCATGTGCTGATTCCTGATGAGGCTGTGAAAGCAGCGGTTAAGGGAGCTCACCGCTATCTGACTGGAAAGAATCTGCCTGATTCAGCTATTGATTTGTTGGATGAGGCTAGTGCTACGGTGCAAGGTTTAGTTAAAAAACAGGCTCCCGCCTTTTTAACGGATTTGGATCAGGCTCTTATTGACAAAGATATAACGGCTGCCCGTCGTTTATTAAAAAAAGAGGAAACGCCTCTGCTTAAAAAACGAGTGACCGTTAGTGAAGAAGCAATTTTAGAGACCTTGAGCAAGCTTTCTGGAATTCCAGTAAGCAAGCTGACACAGGCAGACAGCAAGAAGTACCTCAATCTGGAAAAAGAACTGCACAAGCGCGTTATTGGCCAAGAGGATGCTGTCTCAAGTATCAGCCGTGCCATCCGTCGTAATCAGTCCGGAATTCGGACTGGGAAGCGTCCGATTGGTTCCTTTATGTTTTTGGGACCGACTGGTGTCGGTAAGACGGAATTGGCCAAGGCTCTGGCTGAAATTCTCTTTGATGATGAATCAGCTCTCATTCGTTTTGATATGAGTGAGTATATGGAAAAATTTGCAGCTTCCCGCCTCAACGGTGCTCCTCCAGGTTATGTTGGCTATGAAGAAGGCGGCGAGCTGACAGAGAAGGTTCGTAATAAGCCTTATTCTGTACTGCTCTTTGATGAGGTTGAAAAGGCTCATCCTGATATTTTCAATGTTCTCTTGCAGGTACTGGATGATGGCGTCTTGACCGATAGCCGTGGTCGCAAGGTTGATTTTTCCAATACTATCATCATTATGACTTCAAATCTTGGTGCAACAGCTCTTCGTGATGATAAGACAGTAGGCTTTGGAGCCAAAGATCTTTCTCAGGATTATAAGGCCATGGAAAACCGTATTTTGGAAGAATTAAAGAAAACCTACCGTCCTGAATTTATCAACCGTATTGATGAGAAAGTTGTCTTTCATAATCTCACTCAAGAAAATATGCGCGATGTCGTTAAAATTATGGTACAGCCCCTGATTTCTCATTTGGCTGATCAGGGAATTACTCTAAAATTTCAGCCTTCAGCTCTAAAACACTTGGCTCAGGCAGGCTACGATGCTGAAATGGGTGCACGGCCTTTGCGCAGAACGCTTCAGACAGAAGTAGAAGATAAGCTGGCAGAATTCGTTCTTTCAGGAGAATTAACCAGCGGTCAAACGCTGAAAATTGGCATTCAAAAAGAAAAATTGAAATTTGATATTATTTAAAAGCAAAACTCTCTTGTTTCAAACTGAAGCAAAAGAGTTTTTTGGTACTTAAAAATAGATGAAAGCAGTAAAAAACCTGATTTCTATGTGCTTCAGAAATCAGGCTTTTATCTATTTTTTATTAATTCACGAGTTCCTCTAACAAAGGAGTGCTACAGCCAGCCTTACAAAAAGCTTTTAGCTGCAGCGATTAAGAAGAAGCTTTTGGTTTAATGGTATTTATGAGTGAACTTGGGCAAAAATAGTTTTCACATCTGCCAAAGTTTCTGCCCGTGATACGGCAGCCCGGATTTTAGCAGCGCCAGATGTTCCGCGAAGATAGTGAGGAGCAAGACCGCGAAATTCACGAACTGCGATTTTTTCACCCTTCAGCTCGACCAAACGTCCAAGATGGTCTTGGGCAATTTCCAGCATTTTAGCAAAGGGCAGATTGTCTATGATTTCTCCTGTTTCAAAATAGTGATTTATCTGGGTGAAAATATAAGGGTTGCTTCTGGCAGCTCGGCCAATCATGACTGCATCTGCACCGACTTCATCAATCATAAACTGAGCGTCCTTGACAGAACGGATGTCACCATTAGCGATAAAAGGAATCTTAGTGATGGCTTTGGCAACCTTAGCCAGTGTTTCATGATCGCAATGTCCGGTATACATTTGTTCACGCGTGCGCCCGTGCATAGCGAGGGCAGCAGCTCCAGCAGCCTCAGCTGCTAAAGCATTTTCAACAGCCAAGGAAGGCTCAGCCCAGCCAGTGCGCATCTTGACCGTCAGGGGAATATCAAGGACTGATTTAACAGTTGAAACCACTGAATAAATCTTTTCAGGGTCTTTGAGCCACATGGCACCGGCTTCATTTTTAACGATTTTATTCACCGGGCAGCCCATGTTAATATCCACGAGATCAGCCTGTGTGTTGGCCTGAATGAACTCAGCTGCGCGTGCCAGGCTGTCACCGTCGCTGCCAAAAAGCTGAATGGAAACAGGGTGTTCTCCCTCATCAATATGGAGCATGTGCAGTGTTTTCTCGTTGTTGTATTGAATACCCTTGTCTGATACCATTTCCATCACAACGAGTCCGGCTCCGAATTCTTTAGCGATAGTTCGAAATGCAGAATTCGTTACTCCTGCCATCGGGGCTAAGACGGTGCGGTGAGGGATTTCCACATCACCAATCATAAATGAGCTGTTAAGCTTTGTCATGAATCATCTCCTCTAAATCAGTTTCTGTAAATTGGTATTTTTTGCCACAGAATTGGCAGACAATCTCTGCGCCATGGTCTTCTTCTTTCATTTCCTCTAGATCTGTTTTGGCCAGTGTCCTAAGGGCTGCCTCAAAGCGCTGACGTGAGCAATCGCAGGAAAACTGTAAATTTTCCTCAGCCAAGATTTTGTAGTCGTCCTCGCCATAAATAGCCTTCAAAAGAGCGGCAGCATGGTCAGTAGATTCTAGCAGAGCTGAGATGGCAGGCATTTCTTGAATGCGTTTCTCATAACGAGCGATTTCTTCTTCAGAAGCTCCGGGAAGCACTTGCAACATAAAGCCACCAGCAACTTTGACCTTATCATTTTCGTCTAAAAGAACATTGAGTCCGACAGCAGATGGAGTTTGTTCGCTTTCGGTCAGATAATAGGCCAAATCTTCACCAATCTCCCCTGAAACAAGCGGAGTTGATGACGTATAAGGATTGCCAGTACCATAGTCGGTAATGACAACAAACTGTCCTTGCCCCATAAAGGGTCCTACCATGACCTCACCACTTGCCGTTTTTTTGACATCAACACCGGTATTTTGAATATAACCCTTAACATTACCCTTAGTATCGGCAACTGAGATGACATGGCCAAAGGAGGAGTCACCGATGACTTTGACAGTGACCTTACTGTCTCCTTTTTGATTGGCTGCTAAGATTTGGTTAGCAATGAGTGTACGTCCCAAAGCGACTGTTGAACTTGACAAAGTTTGATGTTTTTCCTGAGCTATTCTGACCGTCTCAGTGCTGTCAAGCACATAAGCACGAAAAGAACCTGATGCTGCAATTGATTTAATAAGTTTATCCATACCTTTTATTTTAACATAAATTAAAGAAAGTGATTATTTAAAGATCTTGTCAATAAATTTTTACTGACATTAAGGAAATAAGCAAAATATTTGCTACTAATTAGTAATAAACATATAATGGTATCACAATTATAAATGGAGGACATATTTTATGATGTCAAATTTTTTAGAATTACAAACACAGCGCCGCAGCATTTATGCCTTGGGCAAAAATATTGATTTATCAAAGGCTGAACTGACTGAAGTGATTCAAAATGCTATTAAGCAGGCACCATCAGCTTTTAATTCTCAAAGCAGCCGTGCTCTAATCCTTTTCGGACAGGAGTCTGATGATTTCTGGAACAAAATTGCCTATAGTGAATTGGAAAAGGTAACTCCGGCAGAGGCTTTTGAGAATACCAAAGCCAAATTGGCAAGTTTTGCAGCTGGTGTCGGAACCATTCTGCTTTTTGAAGACCAAGATGTCATCAAAAACTTGGAAGAAAACTTCCCTCTTTATGCAGACAATTTTCAGCCTTGGTCTGAACAAGCTCATGGTATTGCTCTTTATGCGACTTGGTTAGCTTTAACTGAGCAAAATATTGGTATGAGTGTTCAGCACTATAATCCGCTGGTCGATGCTCAGGTTGCTGCAAAATATGATTTGCCAGCTAACTGGAAACTGCGTGCGCAAATACCTTTTGGTTCTATTGAAGCGCCTGCAGGCGAAAAAGAATTCATGGCAGATCAAGATCGCTTTAAAGTATTTGGTGATTAGTTATTAAGTTAAAATAAGATAAGACAAAAAGACCGAGACTGGGAAAAAACTCGTCCAGTATTCCTGTTTTGGGATAAGTACTTGGCGCAGTGGTTGGCTGGCTTTCCTTTTGCCACAAGGCCAAAGCGGAAAACCTAGCCAACTGTGCGGGGGTGGGAAGACGAACCAAAATTTTCAATTTTTGGGTTCTTTCCCACTCCCGCGCTTTTTTAATGGTTCAAACTTTAAAAAGTCTAATGATTTTTATGAAAGTCTTCATTTTTAGGAGTAATCTGCGAGGTAGTCCTTGTATAAGGAAAAGAATTGTTCTCTTTTATTGACAGCCATCTTGATATAGATATTGTGAATATGTGTTTTGACTGTACCGACTGAGAGATAGAGTTCCTGAGCAATCTCTTGATTTTGTTTGTGTTCGAGCAAGAGCTGGCAAATTTCCTGTTCTCGTTCGGTGAGATGGTAATGGTCAAAAAAGGCTTGACTGGCATTTTTGGATGGAAGATCGCTTTGTAGGTGCTGAAGTCTTCTTTCCAAGATAGGGTAATCTTTTAAGAAATAATAGAGTAAAAGCCAGCAGACAGCGATGGAAAAAAGGTCCTCTGAAACATTTCTGTTCATAATTTTCGTGTTGAAAACATTGTACTGATCAACAGTGAAGATAACGAAAGTGTCCTCAATTAAAATAGCCAAACTGGAGCTTATGGCTAGTATAGCTAACCATTTGAGGTATTTCCTATTTAAGGCGGCTAGATTTTTGTTCTTAATGTTTAAAAGAGCGATGAGACCTGTATAAAACAGCAACAGCTGATTGGGTAAATAATACAGATATACTTTGGTGGCCGTATTTGGCAGCGATGGTAAGAGCATGAAGAGAAAAACAGCCAGTAAAATAAGATATTCCCACCAAGGCATCTGCTTTTTACTCACAAAACGAACAATCCATAACTGACAAAAATTATTGACGAGGAAAATAGCTGTTTTAATGAAAGAAGTTCCCTGAAAGGAAGTGTTGTAACGAGAAGCAAAACTTGAAATAATTTCAGTCATTGAAATGATGGAATTATCTAGGATAAAAAAGAGCAGATAAAGAGAAATGACTAAGTAAAGTGATTTCCTTTTTCTGTTTTTTTCTTTTATGAAAAGGCTTACCGAGAAGGCCATGGTAACAGCATAAAGCATCATTAGCAGCAGATTATAAATATAGATGAGTTCAGTTTTCATAGAAGAACCATCCTTTCAATTATCTCTTTAACATTTATCATAATTATATCATTCAAATAAACTTTTATTTTAACGGCTTTGTTAAAAAGGTCTAAACCTTGGGTTTATTTTTTTAATGTGGAAGATTTCAGAAGGTTTAGGCAGCTAAACCTTGTTTGAAAACGTTTACAACCTAAGGTTTATAGTCAACTGTCTTTTAAAAACATATGATAGGGCTAAAAAGAAGGAGGACTTCATGATGACTAAAACAGACTATATTACCACTGAGGAATTTTCTAAAGAAGAATTGCTAAAAATTGCAGATCTCTCTTTAAAAATCAAGGCCTGTATCAAAAATGGCTATTATCCGCCTTTATTAGAGCATAAAAATTTAGGGATGATTTTTCAGCAGTCGTCAACTCGAACCCGTGTTTCCTTTGAAACGGCTATGAGCCAGCTTGGTGGCCATGCTCAGTATTTGGCACCTGGACAAATTCAGCTCGGTGGTCATGAAACCATTGAAGATACCTCGAAAGTTCTTTCCAGATTGGATGATATTTTGATGGCGCGTGTTGAACGTCACCAGAGCGTGGTGGATCTGGCTCGATGTGCTGATGTGCCAGTCATTAATGGGATGTCTGACTATAACCATCCTACTCAGGAACTTGGAGATTTATGTACCATGATAGAACATCTGCCAATTGGTAAAAAATTGGAAGACTGTAAGGTAGTTTTTGTTGGTGATGCAACTCAGGTTTGTTTCTCCTTGGCTCTAATCACGACAAAGATGGGCATGGAATTTGTTCACTTTGGTCCTAAGGGCTTTCAGCTAAATGACATGCATAAGGAAAAACTGGATAAGATTTGTGAATTATCAGGTGGAAAATATACTGTTACAGATGATGAATATGCGGTTGAAGGAGCAGATTTTCTTTATACGGACGTTTGGTATGGTTTGTATGAGGCAGAATTATCTGAGGAGGAGAGGATGCGAATTTTCTTCCCTAAATACCAAGTGAACAGTCAAATGATGGCCAGAGTTGGTGCTGATTGTAAATTCATGCATTGTCTGCCAGCAACTCGCGGTGAAGAAGTGACAGATGACGTGATGGACGGGCCTCATTCTATCTGCTTTGATGAGGCAGAAAATCGCTTGACTTCTATTAGGGGGCTGCTTGTTTATCTTTTGAGAGATTGGGCTGAAAAAAATCCTTATGATCTGATCAAACAAGAAACTGCCAGAGAAGATTTAAAAACCTTTTTAGAGACAAACTAAGTAGCAGAAAAACAAAAGCTATAAGATGAGCATGTACTAATTTCAATAAGTTGGGAAGGAACAGTTGAACTTATAGGCGCGGTGCAGAAAAAACTTGGATTTTTCTTTATTTTCGCTTATAAGGGAAAGGAAGGTTTCTATGGGAACAAAGAAAAAATTCAGTTTATTTAGCGCAGTACTTTCTGTTATTTGTGTTGTTTTTGTCGCTGAGGCAGCTGCTCCGGTAGCTGCCATTGGCAACTCGCAGTTCTTTTGGTGGCTCTTTTTGCTGATTGCCTTTCTCTTGCCGTATGGTCTGATTTCTTCTGAGTTAGGAACAACCTATATTGGTGATGGTGGTATTTATGATTGGGTGACTAAGGCTTTTGGCCATAAATGGGGAGCTCGGGTGGCCTGGTATTACTGGATCAATTTTCCGCTTTGGTTGGCCTCTTTAGCGGTTATGACACCGGGTTTATTGACAACGGTGACCGGGCATTCCTTTTCGACCTTTGAAGCTATCATCATTGAGCTTATTTTTACTTGGCTGGTGGTTTGGATCAGCTTTTATCCAGTCAGTGACAGTATTTGGATTTTAAATGGTGCAGCTGTTATTAAAATGCTTTTGGCATTGCTGGTCGGCGGTTTAGGACTTTATGTGGCTCTGACTAAGGGCATGGCAAATGAAATGACCTTAAGATCCCTCTTGCCTTCCTTCAATTTGAACAGTCTGTCTTATATTTCTGTCATTATTTTTAATCTGCTTGGATTTGAAGTCATTTGTACCTTTGCAGGAGACATGGAAAATCCTAAGAGACAGATTCCTCAATCTATTATTGTTGCTGGTCTCGTCATTGCTGCCATCTATATTTTTTCTGCTTTTGGTATTGGTGTTTCGATTCCGACAGATAAGATTTCAACCAGCAGCGGCATGATAGACAGCTTTAAATTGTTGACAGGCTCTAGCAGCGGCTGGTTTATCATGGCTATGGCCTTTCTGTTTTTATTGACCCTCTTTGGTAATATGATTTCTTGGTCTTTGGGCGTCAATAATACAGCCTCTTATGCGGCAGAAAATGGGGATATGCCTCGGTTTTTTGCTAAAAGAAGTCACAAAAGAGATATGCCCATTGGTTCAGCTCTTGCTAATGGCCTCGTTGCCAGTATTGTCATTATCATTGCACCGCTTTTGCCCAATCAGGATTTATTTTGGGCCTTCTTCTCTTTGAATTTAGTCATGTTCTTATTATCTTATGTTCCAGTATTTCCAGCTTTTTTCAAATTAAGAAAAATAGATCCTGCAGCACCACGCCCTTTTAAGGTTAGCGGCAGCGAAGGTTTCTTAAAAGTGCTTGTCGTCTTACCAATGATTTTAATTGTGATTTCCTTGATTTTTACGGCTTTGCCGTTGGCATTTGATTCTGAGACCTTAGCTGCAAAATTACCCATAACGATTGGTTCTCTTATTTGTATAGCAATAGGCGAGCTGATTATCATTATTAAAAAAATAAAGAAATGAGGCAAACAAATGGCAAAACGTATCACAGCTACGACACCTAAGCAAGATGGCTTTAGAATGCCGGGTGAATTTGAAAAGCAAAAACAAGTTTGGATGCTCTGGCCCTGGCGCAATGACAATTGGAGACTGGGAGCAAAGCCTGCCCAAAAGGCGTTTTTAGAGGTAGCAGAGGCCATCAGTGAATTTGAGCAAGTTTCCCTCTGCGTTCCGCCGCTGCAGTATGAAAATGCCTTGGCACGTGTATCAGAACTAGCTAGGGATAATATCCGAGTCCTTGAAATGACCAATGATGATTCGTGGATTCGCGACTGCGGACCGACTTTCCTGGTTAATGATAGGGGAGATTTGCGGGCAGTAGACTGGGAATTCAATGCTTGGGGCGGTTTAGTTGATGGCCTCTATTTTCCTTGGGATCAAGATGCCTTAGTCGCTCGCAAAGTTTGTGAAATAGAAAATGTGGATTCTTATAAAACAAAAGATTTTGTGTTAGAAGGCGGCTCCATCCATGTGGATGGCGAAGGAACGGTTTTGGTAACAGAAATGTGCCTTTTGCATCCTAGCCGTAATCCTCATATGACTAAAGGAGACATTGAAAATAAATTAAAAGATTATTTGAATTGTGACAAGGTTCTGTGGGTGAAAGACGGGATCGATCCTTATGAAACCAACGGTCATATTGATGATGTCGCTTGTTTTATCCGGCCGGGAGAAGTTGCTTGCATTTATACAGATGATAAAAATCATCCTTTTTACAAGGAAGCTCAAGCAGCCTATGACTTTTTATCTAAGCAGACAGATGCCAAGGGACGCCCTTTAAAGGTCCATAAAATGTGTGTCACTAAAGAACCTTGCTACCTAAAAGCAGCTGATACCATTGATTATGGTGAGGGCAGCATTCCGCGGGAAGAAGGTGAAATAGCGATTGCTTCTTATTTGAATTTTTTAATTGTTAATGGTGGGATTATTTTGCCTCAATATGGTGATGACAATGATCAGCTAGCCCTACAACAGGTACAGGAAATGTTTCCAGATAGGAAAATTGTCGGCGTAAGAACGGAAGAAATTGCCTACGGCGGCGGAAATATTCATTGTATTACTCAGCAGGAACCTGCTGTTTAGTTTAATAACTGGTGGGAGAAAATGTATGGCAAAAAGAAAAATTGTCATTGCATTAGGAGGAAATGCAATTATATCGAAAGACGCTTCTGCAAGGGCACAGCAAGCTGCACTGGCACAGACAGCCAAATATTTAATTGAGTTCATCAAAAACGGTGATGAATTAATCATCACACATGGAAATGGTCCACAGGTGGGAAATTTGCTGCTGCAGCAAACAGCTGCCGATTCTTATGAAAATCCAGCCCTTCCCTTAGACACTCTGGTAGCTATGACCGAGGGCTCCATTAGCTATTGGCTTCAGACGGCTTTATTGAATGAATTACGAAAAAACGCTATTGATAAAGAAGTTGTATCGGTAGTTACAGAAGTACTTGTATCAGCTGACGATCCAGCATTTAAGAAGCCAAGTAAGCCTATCGGTCCCTTTCTAAGTGAGGAAGAAGCTTATTTGCAAGAAAAGATGACTGGTGCTGTTTACAGGGAAGATGCAGGCAGGGGATGGCGAAAAGTCGTTGCTTCTCCTAGACCGATTGCCATTCAGGAAGTCGCAACGATTAAAGCCTTAATTAATTCGGGAACAGTTGTTATTACAGCTGGCGGTGGTGGGATTCCTGTTATTGAGGATCCTAAAACAAAAGATTTAAAAGGTGTAGAGGCTGTTGTTGATAAAGATTTGGCCAGCCAGTTACTGGCTGAAAAAGTTGAGGCTGATTTGTTCATTATTCTAACAGGCGTTGAGTACGTTTATATTAATTATGGCCAGCCTAGTCAGGAAAAATTAGAGGAAATAAGAGTTAGTCAACTGAGAAACTTGATAAAACAGGGTCAGTTTGCAGCCGGCAGCATGCTGCCAAAAGTAGAAGCAGCAGCGTCTTTTGTTGAGTCCCACCCTAAGGGGAAAGCGATTATTACTTCTTTAGAAAATGTAGCTAGTCTTATTTCCGAAAACGCAGGAACACGAGTTATAGCTGATTAAAATATCTTGTTGTAATAACGAACTTAGGTGCAGCAGTAAAAACAAAGCTGCTCTGTAAGAAGAAGGGAGACTAGGCAAAAACTGGTCTCTGTACACAAAAAAAGAGCATTTCCGCAGTTGGAGATGCTCGTTTTGTCTCACGCTTCTTTTCTATCGATAATAGCTTATATATTGCTTATGATTTCAGGGAAAAGTTTGGCCAGAATTTTTCCTGTTATGATTTGGCCCGGTCCTTGATAGCAATACGTGTGCATGTACATAGAAGGGTTGAAATTAAGCTCAATACAGGTGCAGTTTGGCTGCTCTTTACTGGCTGTTAATTGGGTATCCGGAATAATCAAATCAACACCGCAGGCCCAGGCTCCCATTGCTGTCGCCATGTCAGCCGCTAAGTGTTTGTAGCTGAAATCCATAGTTTCTGTGACATCGATAGAATCACCGCCAGTTGAGATGTTGGAATTTCCACGGAGATTGACCTTGACTCCCTTAGGCAAGACATCTTCGGGCTTATAGCCTTCTTGCTGCAGCATCAGTAATTCAATGTCACCTAAGTCAATGATTTCAAGAGGAGAACGATGATCGCGGCCGCGAAGTGGATTTTGATTTTTTTGCTCAACCAGCTGCCGGATAGTGTGATGGCCATCACCAACCACATTGGCAGCGACTCGTAGGAGAACAGCTTCGCATTTGCCATCCAGAACGAAAAAGCGGTATTCTGTACCTGAGACAAACTCTTCCACAAGGACAGAAGAATCTTCAAGAAAGGCAATATCAAGCGCTTTTTCATAATCCTTTTGACTGGCTGCTGTTTCAAAAATTGAAATACCTAGACCAAAATTAGTAGACTTGGGTTTGACAACGATTGCCTTGTTTTTGATCTGTGTATAATAGCGGAGTGCCTCGTCTTTATTGTCAAATTCCGCTCCGGCAGGAACCGGATAGCCATGCTCTCTTAGGATTTTTTTAGTTACAACTTTATTAGCCATGGCCAAGGGGATAACATAGTTGTCTTTAGAAGTCATATTGCCATTTTTGACATATTCAATATGGCTACCATGCCAGAGCTTGAGGAACTGATCGTTCTCATCTAAAATATCAAAATGAACTCCTTTTTGAATGGCATCAAACAGCAGCATTTGAGTTGACAGTTCCATATTTTCATAGCCTTTAAGAGCGTAGTAAGCCTGCCAGGCGTAGTCATGGTATTTTTGTCCTTTTTGGCGTCCAAATGTTTCTAAAGATAGATTATCGATATGCTCAAAGAGACGGCCGCAGATGGTCAAATGAGGGTCGGTGATTTGTTTTTTGATATCAGTCAAAAGCTGTTCATAGTAGGTAGGCAGTTGAAAGTGCTTGATGACTTCTTTCATAGCTGTCAAAATATCTTGGTAGGGAGCTTCTTCAGGAAGTTTTTCCAAAGGATGCGACAGTGCTATCTTATCATTTAGCTTGTGGGCTTTTTCAAGTGCCTGATTAATCTGTTTTGGTGAATCGAGCCACAGCAGAGCTAGAATAAAGAGGTGGACGCTGTCGATAGTTTCTTGAGCAATCCCGCAGTTTTCAAAAGGATCCAGATCAAAACAACGAAATTCTAAATAGGTAATTCCCTTGGTCAAGTAATCACGGCTGTACTTGCTGCCGCGCAGGCGGACGGCTGAATAAAACTCTTTTTCCGCTGACAGGGAACCCGTCTTAACATAATGTTCAATGCTTGAGACATAATTTTCCAGGCTGTCAAAAGGTACGCTGACATCCTCAGTATTGACATAGCCCAAATGACTGTTTCGGATGGAGCGAACAGGCTGACTGAGTTCTTCATTTAAGAATCCTTTTTCTGCCAGCGGGCTAGCACCGTAGAGATAGGTTAAAAACCAGCGGTAGACTAAGAAATTTTGGGCGACCTTTAAATAGAGGTCGTTTTTAAAAGCGATAAACGACTGATAAGCGCTGCGCTTAAAAAGTTCCCTCATCAAATTCTTGCCTAGTTCCATGTTGTAATGAATACCCGACATGGATTGAAGTTTCTTGCCGTATTTCTCGGCTAAATGCTGACGGTAAGCTAGTTCAAAGGAATCATCTAAGCGGGCGATTTCAATTTCGTCTTCGCTGATTTTAGGCGGCATGGACAAGGGCCAAAGGTACTGGTCTTTGTCTATGCTGCGCCCTGCTACATCAGTGATAGCTCCTAAAAAGCGGAGCACTTCCTTACTGGACTGGGCTACTGGGGTAATGAGCTCTATTTGGGGTTCGCTGTAATCGGTCTGGATATAGGGATGAAAATTACGGGAACCGAGCACTGCAGGATGCGGTGTCTGTGCTAGACGGTTAGTTTTTTGATCAATGCGCAGACTCTCTCTTTCCAACCCAAAGGTGGCTTGTAAGATGGGGAGACTTTGTGGACTTTTTTGTAAAATACGATCAATGTTTGCCATATTCTTTCTCCTAAAAGATAATCTAGTTCTAGTTTACAAGAATGTTCGGAAAAACGCAGGATTCCGATACGAAATATTGAAAAACAATCATAAATTTCTTATAATAAATTGTAAGGCAAACTTGCAGGTGAGATTCCTGCCGTGTTATAGCTATTTAAATAAAGTTGAGATACTGCTTTTTGGCAGGAATTTTTACTGTCCTGATTGCATTTTGTTTTTGGGAACAGTGCGATTTACAAAAAGTTCAAGCGTCTGCTTTTTTAGAAAGGCTATAGTTTTGAAGAAAGGATGAGGACTCTTTTGATTAGAGTTCGTATCAGTATATGACATCAGTAGTAGTAGTTGGAACTCAGTGGGGAGATGAAGGCAAGGGAAAAATCACTGATTTTCTGTCAGCAGATGCCGAAGTGATTGCGCGCTATCAAGGTGGTGACAATGCAGGCCACACCATCGTGATTGATGGTAAAAAATTCAAGCTGCACTTGATTCCGTCAGGGATTTTCTTTCCAGAAAAAATTTCAGTCATTGGCAATGGCGTAGTGGTCAATCCTAAATCCTTGGTTAAGGAGCTGACCTATCTTCATGAAGAAGGTGTTGCGACAGACAGTCTGCGTATTTCTGACCGTGCCCATATCATCCTGCCTTATCATATTAAACTTGATCAGCTGCAGGAAGCGGCCAAAGGCGACAATAAGATTGGAACGACCAATAAGGGAATCGGTCCTGCTTATATGGACAAGGCAGCACGTGTCGGTATTCGGATTGCGGATTTGCTGGATAAGGACATCTTTGCAGAGCGCCTGCGAGCTAATCTAAAAGAGAAGAACCGCCTCTTTAGCAAGATGTACGAATGCGAAGAAATCGCTTTTGAAGATATTTTTGAAGAGTACTATGCCTACGGTCAGGAAATCAAGCAATATGTCACCGATACTTCCGTTATCTTAAACGATGCTCTAGATAAAGGAAAACGTGTTCTTTTCGAAGGTGCACAAGGTGTCATGCTGGATATTGATCAAGGAACCTATCCTTTTGTAACCTCATCTAATCCGGTTGCGGGTGGCGTGACCATTGGTTCAGGTGTGGGTCCAAGTAAAATCAACAAGGTTGTCGGTGTTTGTAAAGCTTATACTAGCCGTGTTGGTGATGGACCGTTTCCTACTGAACTTTTTGATGAGGTTGGTCACCGTATCCGTGAAATCGGTCATGAGTATGGCACGACAACAGGACGTCCGCGTCGTGTCGGCTGGTTTGATTCAGTCGTTATGCGCCACAGCCGCCGTGTGTCAGGCATTACCAATCTCAGTCTCAACTGTATCGATGTTCTTTCAGGACTTGAAACGGTTAAAATCTGTGTAGCCTACGATCTTGACGGTCAGCGCATTGACCACTATCCAGCCAGCCTTGAGCAGCTCAAGCGCTGTAAACCAATTTATGAAGAGCTGCCAGGCTGGTCAGAAGACATTACAGGGGTGCGCAGCCTAGAAGACCTGCCAGAAAATGCTCGCAACTATGTTCGCCGTGTCGGCGAGCTTGTCGGTGTCCGCATCTCAACTTTCTCTGTTGGACCGGATCGTGATCAGACCAATATTTTAGAAAGCGTTTGGGCAAATATTTAATATTAATTGTTAAATACCATGATATAAATGTGAAGAAGCATTGATTTTGTATGAGTTTCATAAAAGCTGGAAAGACCAGCCAGCTTTTGTGAAGCCTGCATTTCAATGCTTTTTATTGTGAAAAAAGAAACACAGCAGACTTGCAAATAAAAACTGCAAATTGAAGAAAAGGTTCAGACTTTTTCTTCATGCATTTGTCGTGTTCGTCACCCACTACAGTTGGCAAGCAGCTCTTTTAAGCAACACGGTCATTGTAAAACGCAAAATAACACACAAAAAGAGGTCAGTACAAAAGTCTAACCTCTTCAATTAGAGTTCGTTTTAATATCATAATGCAGTGGTTAGGACTCAAAACATCCCGTGGACGTTTTGAGGTAACCAAGTAGCTTTAGCTAACTTGGAGTTTCTCCTGCACAGTCCATTTGCCTCTAAGGTACAAAATAAAGTTATGCTCATCCGTCAATCAAATGGCTAATTATTATTTTGTTGCATAACCAATAGCTTGACCAATACCGTATGATACTGCATAAACAGCTCCAACAGCTCCTATAGCACCAAACACAAGGGGAAGAACACCACCTTCAACGTTCATTAGCTCTTCATTTGTCATTTCAGGATAATTCATAATTGCATTTGTCATATGATAAACCTCTTTCTTTCACATTAATCTTTTTTGAATTGTCGTTAAATCTACCGAGTTGAATGGTAACCGTTGTAAACACCTGTACCAATTATTCCAGTTGCTGGACTAATGAGCCAAGAAGTCACAAGAGCAGCTTCTCCAGGATTGTTATAAGCCCATCGACCGACATTACTAAGCCAATTACCACCTTCTACAGCAGCGAGTGCTTGAGCGTTCATGTTTTCAAATTGTTCCAATGCTTGAGTTGTCATAGTATACCCCTTCTATTTTCTTTTTTATTGCAGGTTTTTTGCCTGACATGGTCATTTTACAATCTTGTCATCTGCTTGTGAACCCCCAAAGCGGCATTGTTAGAAAAACGAAAAAAATACGTTACTACTGCGAAAAAAGAAAAAAAATTAGATTTCAATCGTTTTTAAATGAGAATAATTTTAGCTTTGACTAAAAATAGAGATAAATTTAATTTCAATCAAATTTCCTAAAGAATAGACATGGGAAAGACAGCCATGATGGTAAAGTTATCATCCGCAAAGAATAAATTTTATAAGTTTAGAGACTGAGAGTAGTTCTTGGTCTTTTTTATTTGAGCGCTTTTAGCTTTCTGCTTTAATTAAATTAAACAGTTATGAAAAATCTGATAATAGGGTGATAAAGCAATAACAATGGATTTAGCAGCGCTTCCACATTAATGAGGAACTAATTTGGCTTTGTTTTGTAAGCGCAAACATTTATAATGAAAATATCAAAGAAAGGGGGATAAGGTGTGAATTACAGACAGGTAAGTATTTTACGAGATTTGCTGCTGACAGATGATTTTATGGCCGGCAAAACACTGGCTAATAAGTATTCGGTCTCGACAAAAACCATTTATTCAGATTTATCTTTCTTAAATAGAGAGATAGAAGAGCTATCTAATAAAATCGAAAAAATTCCTAGGCGCGGGATACGTTTGGCTGTTAATGCCAATGAAAAGAAACATCTGGCAGAGTTGCTAAATCATTTTCATACTGAGGAAATGAATGATATTTCTAGAGAGTATCTATTGTTAAAATCTCTTTTCTTTGATGAAAAAGAGATAGACATCGTTGATTGGTCTGTTCAGTATTTCGTCAGCGAAACCTCAGTAAGGAGGGATATTGATAAATTAGAAAACAAGTTTGCAGTTTATAAGATTCACATGGAGCGCCATAACGGCAAGTATAGAATTGTCGGACAGGAACAGGAAATAAGAAAGTTTCTGAGAAATTACTTGATAACAGAGTTTCACTTAAGTCGGCATACCATCACTCATACTAGTCAGTTTACCTATTTTTTCTCAAAAGAAGAAATAGAGCGTGTGATTTCAATTGTCAATCATTATGCAGCGACTTATCATTTTATTCTGAGTGAGCAGTACAGTATTTATTTAATTGTTGATTTGCTGATTGCCAAGATGCGCTATCTAAACGGTAATGCAATCGTATCAAGCGAGATGCTCCACTTCGTCAATGACCTTTCTTATTATGAAGTCTATACCTTTGCCGGCGATTTATTCAGAGAATTTGTCTGCTTAAAAGATAAGTCCATGCCCTTATTAGAGATTATTAATCTCTCCTATACCTTGCTTTCGGTTGGCTATGAGACCAATGACTTGATTGTCGGCGATCAGATTAATAATATCATCAACAATCTGATTGATCGCGTCAGTCAGCTCCTCAGTATTGATCTGAGAGGAGATCACCATCTTTTTAAAATGCTTGTCAGTCACGTGCAGCCCATGATTTTTCGTCTGAAAAATAAGATTATGGTCAACAGTGATATCACTGAGGAAATTAAAAAGAAATACAGTGTTCTTTACAATATCGTTTGGCTGTCCTGCCGTGAATTGTCAGATGCCTTTTCTATCGATATTACAGATGGTGAGATGGCCTTTTTGACGGTGCATTTTGAAATAGCTATTGAGAAACTGGCTAAACCTTTGATGATTTATGTGGTCTGTCCTCAGGGATTAGCGACAACTGAGCTGATTATGACATCTTTGTCGCATGTCATCTCAAATTTTGATCACCTGATAAAAATTGATGCCAGTGAACTGACACAGGCCAAGATTAAACAGGCAGATATGATTATCAGTTCCATTTCACTGTCAGATATAGAGGTTGATGAATCCAAGGTTGTTTTTATCAGTCCTGTCTTAACCGATGCTGATTTGGAAAATTTACAAAATCAATATCTACAGCTTCAAAAGGGCAACAGACGGGTTCTGTCTGTTATAGAAAACAAGGAGGTTTATACCAAATCTCTGATTCATCAGCTGATCGGAAAGAATGTCTTTTTAAAAGTTGATAAACGGACAGTCAATGACTGCATTGATTTTCTTGTTGAGAAGTCAACAGATCAGAACCGCAAGAATCAACTGTATCACCAATCTATATTGATTCGTGAGGATCTAGGAAGCACTAGTGTTTATACCGGAATAGCGCTTCCTCATGCTTTGCCGGTTGCTGTGAGTGAATCTCAGTTAGTGATGATGACGTTGAAAAAACCTATTCGCTGGGGAAGTAATATGGTTAAGGTGATTATGTTAATTTCGATGTCTCAGGAGGATGAATTTTTTTACAAGGATGCTTTAATAAGCATTTATTCTAAGATAGACAGTTCGGAATATATCGATAAATTGTGGCATTCCTCGACTGTCTCTGACTTTATAGAATTATTGTAAAAAAGCCGATAAGAATGAAAGGAGTTAACATAATGACTGAAAAAATGAAACTTGAAGATTATATAACGCCAAAGCTCATTTTTGTTAATGAAAACTTTGAATCAAGCGATGATATGTTTGCAACCATTTATGAAAAATCCTTGGATTTGGGTTATGTCCATAATACTTTTCTGGAAAAAATTATAGAACGGGAAAAGAATTTTCCAACAGGTCTGCAGCTGGAAAAAATGGGCGTTGCCATTCCTCATACCGATGCTGAGTGCATCAAAAAAGAATTCGTTGCCATTGTCACAACACATCCAGTTACTTTTGTAAGTATGGAAGATTTTAATCAATCGGTGGCTGCTGAGATTGTCTTTGTTTTGGGGCTGAAAGAGCCTCACGCTCAGCTTGAAATGCTCCAGTCGCTGATGGGGTTGCTGCAGAATTCAGAAATATTAGCTCAAATAAGGAAGGCTCGTTCTGCAGAAGCCATTGTAACTATTGTAAAAACAAATAACATTTAAAGGAGACGCATTATGTCAAAAATTAAAGTATTGGTAGCCTGCGGTGCAGGAATAGCAACTTCTACCGTTGTTATGAAAAAGATTGAAGATTTGTTTACACGCAATCATATTGATGCCCAAATCACGCAGATTAAAATCGCAGAAGCCGCGTCTAAGCAGGATTCAAACGATTTATTGATTACGACAACTATGCTGCCGACAGAATATAAAATCCCTGCTATCAAAGCAATGGCTTTCTTAACAGGAATCGGACAGGATAAGGTTGAAGCTCAAATTTTGGAAGAAGTGGCTAAAATACAGGCTAATCAATAATTTGCAGTACTTCATTATTATTTAAAAGGAGACGATTATGGATACATTAACAACTGTTGTTCAAGGTATTTTGAATATGGGCTCAAGCGTAGTGCTGCCGATAATCATTTTTACTTTGGCAGTTATCTTTCGAGTTCCGGTGCGCAATGCTATTACATCAGGCTTGACTGTAGGGATCGGTATGTTAGGGATTAGTCTGGTATTAGGACTCTTGTCCGACAATGTTGGTCCTGCAGCGCAGGCCATGGTTGAGAGATTTGGCTTGGAACTTACCATTGTGGATGCCGGCTGGCCAGCAGTCTCAGCAGCAACCTGGGCTCATCCGATTGCGGCGGTAATGATACCGGTCATCTTGCTTGTCAACCTCATCATGCTGGCCTTCAATTGGACCAAAACACTCAATATTGATATTTGGAATTACTGGCATATGAGTGCGGCAGCAGCCACTGGTTATATCGTGACTAAGAGCTTTTTCTGGGGCATTGTCTGCGGGATTGGCTATACCATCATTGTTCAGATTATTGCCGATAAAACAGCTCCTTATGTTCAGGAATATTATGGACTTGAAGGGGTTTCGATATCAACAGGTTCTGCTCAAGGCTATGCCATTCTTGGTATTCCTATTGCCTGGGCTGTCAGCAAAATTCCTGGTATCGGCAAACTTGATGTCAAACCCGAAACCATTCAAAAACGCTTTGGCATCTTTGGTGAACCAATGATCATGGGAATTATTATTGGCGGAGCGCTCGCAATTCTAGGCGGCTATAACGTTACCAAAATCCTTCAAACAGCCATGGCTATGGGTGCGGTTATGTTTATTCTGCCGCGCATGGTTAAGATTCTTATGGAAGGACTCATTCCTATTCAGGAAGCTGCTCAGTCAATGCTACAAAAACGTTACGCTGACCGTGAAATCTTCTTGGGAATGGATGCAGCTCTTGCAACAGGTTCTCCAGCAGCACTGTCAACAGGTCTCTTGATGGTTCCTATTACACTGCTTATTGCTGTTTTGCTGCCGGGTAACCGCGTGCTGCCTTTTGCCGACTTAGCAACAATTCCTTTCTTTGCTGCCTTGGTTGTCCCAACTCGAAAAGGAAATATCCTGCATTCAGTTATTGCCTTGACTGTTGTTATTACCTTTGCTTTGTGGATGGCAACTGACTATGCACCTGTTATGACAAAAATGGCAGAAGGGGTTGTCAAATTCCCTAAAGGCGCTTCGCAAATTTCCAACTTTGATACGGGCGGAAATCTGCTTAACTGGATCTTCCTTAAGCTATCAGAGTTAGTTAAATCAATTTTTTAAAAGTCATTTCATTATTACTATAAATCATTAGATATGGAGGAGATTTAAATGAGTGTTCCCAAAAAGATGAAAGCTGTTTTAAAATCAGCTCCCGGTTTCGATCATATGTCTTTGGAAGAAATTGATGTTCCAGAGGTCAAAGGGGATCGTGTCTTGATGAAGGTAGCCTATACGGGTATTTGCGGGACAGATATTCATACCTACAAAGGCGAATATAAAAATGCTGTCACTCCCTTAGTACTGGGACATGAATTTTCCGGACAGGTCGTGGCTGTCGGTGAGGATGTGACAAAGGTCAAAGTGGGTGACCGCGTTACCAGCGAGACCACTTTTGATACCTGTGGCGAATGTGCTTACTGCAAAGAGAAAAAATACAATTTATGTGAAAAACGCTCCGGAATTGGTACAAAAGCTTTTGGCAGCATGGCTAATTATGTTCTGACACGCGAAGAAAGTGTGCATATTCTTCCGGATAATGTCAGCTATAAATTGGCAGCCATGTCAGAACCGCTGGCTTCCTGCGTACATGCCATGTATCAATTGACGCCGCTTGACTTCCACGATACCATTCTCATCATCGGTCCTGGGCCTATGGGACTTTTGTCCTTGCAGATTGCCAAAGAAATCGGTGCCTTTACCATCGTTTCAGGTGTTACCAAGGATGCCGACCGGCTGAAAATTGCTAAAGAATTAGGTGCCGATATTGTTGTCAACACACAAGAAGAAGATCTGGCTCAAATTATAGCAGATGTTACTAATGGTGTGGGAGTAGACAAGGTTTATGACTGCTCAGGTGCCATTCCTGCTGTCAATGCGGCGCTTCCTCTGATTCGCAAAGGCGGCGTACTGCAGCAAGTAGGACTTTTTGCCAAAGATTTAAATGAACTTGATGAAAGAACCATCATTCAGCATGAAATCACTTATCAAGGATCGCGGTCACAAAATCCTTATGACTGGCCAATAGCGATTCATTTGGAAAGCAAGGGTGCTATTAATGAAGAAAAAATGGTAACTGCGGTCTTTGATTTGGAACATTGGCGGGATGCTTTTGAAGCCATGATGGCCGGTAAGGAGCTGAAAGTTCTCATTGCTTCTAATCCCGGAGAATTAGACTAATACTCAATCAAAATCAAAAATAGACTAGACGACAAGCTATAGTTTTGATTTTTGAAGAGAACAAGGTCAAAAAGGGTCTGGAAATAGAGTTAAGGCTGGCTGATTTCAGTTTGACTTATCCTTAGATTATAAAGGTGAGGTGAATCCCTCTTACTCGACTGACTCCAGACCCTTTTTCTAAAGGCATATATGCTCAAAAAATCACAAGGAGAATAAGGATTATGAATTTTGAATCAGATGACTATTTAAAGAAAGTAGATGCTTGGTGGCGTGCAGCCAATTATCTCTCAGCAGCTCAGATGTACTTGAAGGATAATTCGCTGTTAAAAAGAGAACTGACCCAAAATGACCTCAAAGTCCATCCTATCGGGCACTGGGGCACTGTTCCGGGACAAAATTTTATCTATGCGCATTTGAACCGTGCCATTAACAAGTATGATTTAGACATGTTTTATATTGAAGGACCTGGACACGGCGGGCAGGTCATGGTGTCTAATTCTTATTTGGATGGCAGTTATACTGAATTAAATCCTGAAATCACCCAGACAGAAGAAGGTTTCACTAAACTTTGTAAAATCTTCTCTTTCCCAGGCGGCATTGCTTCGCACGCAGCTCCTGAAACACCGGGTTCTATCCATGAAGGTGGTGAGTTGGGTTATGCCATGTCACATGCGACAGGTGCGGTGCTGGATAATCCTGATGTTATCGCTGCGACGGTTGTTGGTGATGGCGAGGCTGAGACGGGTCCTTTGATGGCCGGCTGGCTGTCCAATACCTTTATCAATCCTGTTAATGATGGTGCGGTTCTGCCGATCCTGTATCTCAACGGCGGAAAAATTCACAATCCGACCATTCTGTCTCGCCGCACAGATGAGGAACTGCAGCAATTCTTCCAAGGTCTGGGATGGGATCCAATTTTTGTTGAGGTCAAGGAGCCAACTCTTGAATCACATCGACTTATGGCTGAAAAACTGGATGAAGCTGTTGAAAAAATCAAAGCTATTCAGGCTAAAGCTCGCAAAAATCGGGCAGACCAAGCAGCTATGCCAGCATGGCCAGTACTAGTTGCTCGCATTCCTAAAGGCTGGACAGGTCCGAAAGAGTGGGAAGGTGCCCCTATCGAAGGCGGTTTCCGTGCTCACCAAGTCCCTATTCCGGTCGATGCCCATCACATGGAACATGTCGATGCTCTCTTGAAATGGCTGAAATCTTACCGGCCCGAAGAGCTGTTTGATGAAACTGGCCGTTTAGTGCCTGAAATTGCGGCTATTTCGCCAAAAGGTGATCGGCGGATGTCAACCAACCCAATCACCAATGCAGGTGTCCTTAAACCAATGAACACTGCCGATTGGAAGAAATTTGCTATAGATACCACAAAACCAGGTGCTGTAGTTGCTCAGGACATGATAGAATTTGGGAAGTATGCGGCTGATTTGGTTGAAGCCAATCCTGATAATTTCCGTATTTTTGGTCCTGACGAATCCAAATCCAATCGTCTCAATGAAGTGTTTAAAAAGACTGACCGTCAATGGCTGGCTCGCCGGGATGAAAGCTATGATGAATGGCTCAGTCCTGCTGGGCGTGTGATTGATTCACAGCTGTCAGAACATCAGGCAGAAGGCTTCTTGGAAGGCTATGTTTTAACAGGACGCCACGGCTTCTTTGCTTCCTATGAATCCTTCCTGCGTGTGGTTGATACAATGATTACCCAGCACTTTAAATGGTTGCGTAAATCCAAAACGCACACTACTTGGCGCAAAAATTACCCATCTTTGAATTTAATTTCAACCTCAACTGTCTTCCAGCAAGATCACAATGGCTATACCCATCAGGATCCAGGTATTTTAACGCACTTGTCTGAAAAAACACCAGAATTTATCCGTGAATACCTGCCAGCAGATACCAATTCCTTGCTGGCTGTTATGGACAAGGCCTTGAAATCAGAAGATAAAATTAATTTAGTCGTGACTTCTAAGCATCCTCGTCCGCAATTCTATTCTGCTCAGGAGGCTGAGGAATTGGTTCAAAAAGGTTACAAGGTGATTGACTGGGCCTCTACCGATAAGGGGCAGGAACCTGATGTGGTCTTTGCAGCTGCAGGAACGGAACCAAACCTAGAAGCATTAGCAGCTATCAGCATTCTGCACAAGGAATTTCCAGAGCTGAAAATTCGTTTTGTCAATGTTGTTGATATCCTGAAACTTCGCCATCCTAGCGTAGATTCCAGAGGTCTGAGCGATGAAGAATTCGATGCTGTCTTTACCAAAGATAAACCTGTCATTTTCGCTTTCCATGCCTATGAAGGTATGATTAGGGATATCTTTTTCACTCGGCACAATCATAATCTTCACGTTCACGGCTACCGCGAAAACGGAGATATCACCACGCCGTTTGATATGCGGGTGCTGTCCGAACTGGACCGTTTCCACTTAGCTCAGGATGCCGCACTGGCCGCCTTAGGAGATAGGGCTTCTGAATTTGCCCAAGCAATGGATGAGAAAGTTTCTTATCACAGACAGTATATTCGGGAGCATGGCGATGATATTCCAGAAGTTAATCAGTGGCAGTGGGAAAACTTAGAATAATTGCTCTTAAAATAAAAGAGTCCTGCTTATCTCTCATATATTAGATGATGATTAAATAATAAAAACCGTTAGAAATGTTGACTTATCAACGATTCTAGCGGTTTTTTTAATTTGCTTGAGAGCCTAAAAAACAAAGGCAGCCAAGTTTTTTCTTTTTTAAGAAGAATTTTGAAATAAGTTTTGAGTTCAAAAGCCATCAAGCTCTTAAAGCTT
>NZ_BCLE01000007.1 GCF_001431045.1 Streptococcus orisasini | reverse complement strand
CGCTACTTAAGGAAAGTATCATAACATAATAATTCTTTTGATAAAAATCGACTTTGTCTTCGATCTGAAAGCTTTTTTATTTTCTGTTTTGGCTGACAGGCTTAAAAATGTTCAGCGGCTGCTGAAAACCTCTTTCAGCCCAATTTTGAACACTTGCATGTGTGATTATTGGTCTTGTTGTTAGCGTTTTCAGCAATTATAATAAAGCTATAAAAACATAAAAAATCTTTTTAGAAAAGAGGAAAAACAATGACCATTCTTTTAGATGTCCTCAACTGGTTCTCGCAAAATATTTTGCAAAAACCAGCCTTCTTCGTTGGTTTGCTGGTACTAATCGGCTACCTGCTTTTGAAGAAGCCTTTACATGATGTTTTTGCAGGATTTGTCAAAGCAACCGTTGGTTATATGATTTTAGACGTTGCTGCTGCGGGGTTGGTAACGACCTTCCGCCCAATCTTAGCAGCCCTTAACTACAAGTTTAATATCGGTGCAGCGGTGATTGACCCTTATTTTGGACTGACAGCAGCAAATGAAAAAATTGCTCAGGAATTTCCTCAATTTATCGGTACGGCAACATCAGCCCTCTTAATCGGCTTTTTCTTTAATATTCTTTTAGTTGCCCTTCGCAAAGTAACCAAGATTCGGACTCTGTTCATCACTGGACACATCATGGTGCAGCAGGCAGCAACGGTCACTTTGATGGTCATTCTCTTGATTCCAGCCTTCCGCAATCAATTCTGGGGAACCTTAGCGGTAGGTATTATCTGCGGTCTTTACTGGGCTGTCAGCTCCAATCTTACTGTTGAACCAACTCAGCGCCTGACAGGCGGCGGTGGTTTTGCCATCGGGCATCAACAGCAATTTGCCATCTGGTTCGCTGATAAATTTGCGCCAAAACTCGGTAAAAAAGAAGAAAATCTGGATAATCTGAAACTCCCTGCTTTTCTTAACATTTTCCACGATACAGTCGTTGCTTCAGCAACCTTGATGCTGGTCTTCTTTGGCGCTATTCTTGCAGTTTTAGGTCCGGACATCATGGCTAATCCTAAGGTCATCACCACAGGAACCCTGTTTGATCCGACGAAGCAGTCTTACTTCATGTATGTCATTCAAACTGCCTTCACTTTCTCTGTTTACCTCTTCATTTTGATGCAGGGCGTCCGCATGTTCGTTGGTGAGCTGACCAATGCCTTCCAAGGAATTTCCAACAAACTTCTGCCTGGATCATTTCCAGCGGTTGACGTGGCAGCGTCATACGGCTTTGGTTCTCCAAGTGCAGTGCTCTTTGGTTTTGCAACTGGTCTTATTGGACAGTTGATTACCATTGTTCTTCTTATTGTCTTTAAAAATCCAGTCCTGATTATTACAGGATTCGTTCCAGTCTTCTTTGATAATGCGGCTATTGCGGTTTATGCAGATAAGCGCGGTGGCTGGAAGGCAGCTGTGGTACTTTCCTTCATATCAGGTGTGCTTCAGGTTGTCTTAGGTGCCGTAGCGGTTGCCCTGCTTGGTCTGGCTAACTTTGGCGGCTATCATGGCAATATTGACTTTGAAATCCCATGGGTACCGTTTGCTTACCTCTTCAAGTATGCAGGTGCCATCGGTTATGCCCTTGTAGCTCTTTTCTTACTTGCTATTCCGCAAATTCAATTTGCTAAGGCAAAAGATAAGGAAGCTTACTATCGCGGAGATGCCCAAGGCAATTAGTCCCTTAATCACAGTTTACATAGAATCAATATATTATCGTTATTAAAAATTATTACAGGAGGAATTATTATGGTTAAAGTTCTTACAGCATGCGGCAATGGCATGGGATCATCTATGGTTATTAAAATGAAAGTTGAAAATGCACTGCGCCAGCTAGGTGTGACTGATATTGAGTCAGCTTCCTGCTCAGTCGGCGAAGCAAAAGGTTTAGCTGCTAATTATGATATTGTTGTGGCTTCAAATCACTTGATTCATGAATTGGACGGACGGACAAACGGTCATCTGGTAGGTCTGGACAATTTAATGGACGATAACGAAATTAAAACAAAATTACAGGCAATTTTGTAATGATCTAATGTAGAAGGTGTTTTCAAATGTTGAAAACACCTTCCACTTTAAAAAAGATAAAGAATTTTGGTAAGAGAGGTTTTTTGATGAACTTAACAAAATCATTTAAGGAAAATAATTCCATTCGGCTGGGGTTATCAGCAAAAACTTGGGAAGAAGCCGTAAAATTATCTGTTCAGCCCTTGATTGACAGCGGTGCAGTCACAGAGAAATATTATGACAATATTATTGCTTCTACGGAAGAGCATGGTCCTTACTATGTCCTCATGCCAGGAATGGCTATGCCTCATGCGATGGCTGGTGAAGGAGTCAATCGTGATGCCTTTTCACTCATTACTTTGACAGAGCCAGTTACATTTTCAGATGGGAAAGAAGTATCGGTGCTGCTGTGTCTGGCCGCTACCAGTCCCGCTATTCATACATCTGTGGCCATTCCGCAGATTATCGCTCTCTTTGAATTGGAAAATTCGATCCAGCGTTTATTGGACTGCAAAACACCTGAGGAAGTACTGGCTATGGCTGATGAATCCAAAAACAGTCCCTATCTTGAAGGCTTGGATTTAGAGTCTTAAGCCGATTTTCTGGCTTTACTCTTAAGCTAATCACAGCAAGCAGCGATTTTACAGTCAGCTTGCTAAACAGTCTGGCAGTAGCTTTCATAGTTTTTGTGAAACGATTCAGCAAAAGCGGCAGTATCTGGCTGCGTTCTTATCTGACTAGACAGTTTGCCTGTGAAATGAGTTAAGCCGTACTTTTTAATCATCGTATCTTTAATGAAAGGAAGATAAACATGACAAAACAATTACCAAATTTACAAGTTGCTCTTGACCATTCCGACCTGCAGGGAGCTGTTACAGCAGCTGTTTCAGTAGGAAATGAAGTCGACGTTATCGAAGCTGGAACAGTTTGTCTGCTTCAAGTCGGCAGTGAATTAGTAGAAGTCCTGCGCAGTCTCTTCCCAGATAAAATCATTGTTGCTGATACTAAGTGTGCCGATGCCGGCGGAACAGTAGCTAAAAACAATGCTGTCCGCGGTGCTGACTGGATGACCTGTATCTGCTGTGCAACGATTCCAACCATGGAAGCAGCCCGCAAGGCTATCGAAGAAGTCCGTGGAGACCGTGGTGAAATTCAGATCGAACTCTACGGTGACTGGACTTACGAACAAGCCCAGCAATGGTTGGACGCTGGAATTTCACAAGCCATTTATCACCAATCACGCGATGCGCTCTTAGCCGGCGAAACTTGGGGTGAAAAAGACCTTAATAAGGTTAAAAAACTGATTGACATGGGCTTTCGTGTATCTGTCACCGGCGGACTCAGTGTCGATACCTTAAAACTGTTTGAAGGGGTTGATGTCTTTACCTTTATCGCAGGCCGCGGTATCACAGAAGCTCCCGATCCGGCAGCAGCAGCACGTGCCTTTAAAGACGAAATCAAACGGATCTGGGGGTAGGCTATGGCACGTCCGATCGGTATTTATGAAAAAGCAACGCCCAAACACTTTACCTGGCTGGAGCGTCTCAACTTTGCTAAGGAATTAGGTTTTGACTTTGTCGAGTTATCTATTGATGAAAGTGATGAACGCTTAGCGCGCTTGGATTGGTCAAAAGAGGAAAGATTGGATTTGGTTAAGGCCATTTTTGAAACGGGTGTGCGTGTGCCAACCATCACCTTCAGCGGCCATCGCCGCTTTCCAATGGGTTCTAATGATCCCGACAAGGAAGCGCGTGCCATGGACATGATGAAGAAGTGCATCATCTTTGCCCAAGACATCGGCATTCGCAATATTCAACTGGCAGGCTATGATGTCTACTACGAAGAAAAATCACCTGAAACGCGGGCGCGCTTCATTAAAAATCTACGTCAGGCCTGCATTTGGGCAGAAGAAGCCCAAGTCATCCTCTCTATTGAAATCATGGACGATCCTTTCATTAATTCCATTGAAAAATATTTGGCCATTGAAAAGGAAATTGATTCACCCTATCTGTTTGTCTACCCGGATACTGGTAATGTTTCAGCTTGGGGCAATGACCTCTGGAGTGAATTTTACATCGGACATCGCTCCATTGCTGCCCTTCACTTAAAAGACACTTATGCTGTTACAGAAAGCTCAAAAGGGCAATTTCGCGATGTGCCTTTTGGTCAAGGCTGTGTTGACTGGGAAGCCATGTTTGAGGTGTTAAAGAAGACCAACTACAACGGCCCGTTTTTGATTGAAATGTGGTCAGAAAACTGTGAAACAGTTGAAGAAACACGGGCAGCTATCAAGGAAGCGCAGGATTTCCTTTATCCACTAATTGAGAAAGCGGGGTTACGATAAATGTTAGTACCAGAATTAAGAAAACGCGTCTATGATGCTAATATGGAACTGCCGGATCATGGCCTAGTAAAATTTACCTGGGGCAATGTATCGGCAATTGACAGAGAACAAGGTTATATTGCTATTAAACCATCAGGTGTTGCTTACGACAAGCTCTCTCCTGAAAATATGGTAGTGACAGACCTTGATGGCAATATTGTTGAAGGCGATCTCAATCCATCGTCTGATTTACCAACCCATGTTGAGCTTTATAAGGCTTGGCCTGAAATCGGAGGCATTGTCCACACTCACTCAACTGAAGGTGTTGCTTGGGCTCAGGCTGGACGTGATATTCCGTGTTACGGAACTACTCATGCAGATACCTTTTACGGCCCAATTCCTTGCGCCAGAGCGCTGACAGCCGAGGAAATTAATGGAGAATATGAAAAAGAAACCGGCAAGGTTATCATCGAAGAATTCGCCAAACGCAACTTAGAGTCTTTAGCTGTTTCAGGTGTTACAGTGCGCAATCACGGTCCTTTTTCTTGGGGTAAGGATGAAAAATCAGCTGTTTACAATGCAGTCGTATTAGAAGAAGTAGCTCGTATGGCTCGTTATACAGAGGCTGTGGATCCCCAGGTCGAAGAAGTACCGCAAGTTTTGAAAGACAAACACTATCTACGCAAACACGGCAAAAACGCCTACTATGGGCAAAAAGGAGATAGCCATTAACAAATCAATTGTAAGAAAAAATTCAGAGGTCTGAAACAGTGTGTTTCAGGCTCTTTTATTAGAGATGAATAGAATTTTAAAGAAACGCTATGATTTATCAGAAATTTTATGCATTTCTTTCGCTTTATTACCATGACTGTTAAAATTCTGGAATATTATTGCGTCTGTTATTTTTAAGTGTTAGAATGGCAACAATATTTAAAAAGAGCATCTGATGCTTTCAGCCGTACTTGCAGATGTTAAGGAGAATGTTATGCTGTCGCCGAAATATGGTAGTGACAACATCCTTGATCTTGTCAACTTAAAAAATAAAAGAAAATAAGTTATTTTTGTAATCGTTAACGAATATAAAAGATAGGGTGGTAAAGAGGAGCGAGATAAAGTTCTGAAATTAGTTCAGCGGTCAATCTTTTAGTCATTAGGCTATACGGTTAGATTATGTTGATAAGATATTAGTAAAAAAATAATAGTTATCAGAAAAATTATTGAAGCTGTCATTTTAAAGTGCTAAAATGACAGACAATATTTAGAAAAGGAGAAGTTTTATGAATGTAGTCACTTTAGATTCAATGGCATTTGATCATTTTGAGGTAGTAGATAGGAGTTCGCTTTCTGAAATTGAAGGAGGAAACTTTGGGGAAGGTATGCTCGGCGCTGCTACTACATTTGGGTGTGCTGGAGGATGTGCTGAAGGAATTGCAGCGGTAGCTGCGGGGACAGCCACTGTTGCAACTCCTATTGGTTGGGGAGCATTAGCTATCGGCGCTGCAGCTTATACTGTTTATGCTTTTACTCATTGATTGACTGGACTAATTAATATAACCCTTACATAATAATCTTGATAAAACATACAAAGGAGAAAAATTATTATGAACACAACAACATTAGACACAATGGCATTCGAGAATTTTGATGAAGTAGATATGAATCATCTTGCTAGTATTGAGGGAGGATTCGATATAAAAGGGGTTGCTGGTTCTTATCTTGCCATGGGAACTGCCATTCTCGGGGGACTATCGTGTACTACTCCTGTTGGTGCTGCGTTCTATCTAGGTGCTGAAGTCTGTGCAGGTGCTGCAGCCGTTTACTATGGCGCTAATTAATAATTGGGATGGGATACATTAATATGATAATAAAAGATGAAAAAACACGAAGGCTAATGACTTTGCTTTCTTGGCTTTTGCTTGCTACAAGTCTTGCCTTGATCGAATGGTCAAATTCAAAAATCATAGCAACAATAATATTTATTCTTATTACAGCCATGGCTCTTTTCAGCTTTTTTTCTATAAAGAAAGCCGAAGAAAAAAATAATGAGAGAGATCAAAAAGCAAATGATTCAATCGCTAATACACGGGAGAATCAAACACGAAAGATAATTTATTTGCTTTCTTGGTTTGTACTTGCGACAGTCACTGCTGTCATTATATGGCGCTATTCAAAAATTATAGCAGCCTTGGTATTTATTCTTATTACAGCCATGGCTCTTTTCAGCTTTTTTTCTATAAAGAAAGCCGAAATGAAAAATAATAAAGATTAATAAATTAATAGTTATCAGAAGTTTTACACTTGCTTTTCGCTTTATTCCCATCAACGTTAAAAATCAGAAATATTATTGCACCTGTCATTTTAAAGTGCTAAAATGACAGCAATATTTAGAAAAGAAGAAGTTTTATGAATGCAGTCACTTTAAACTCCATGGCATTTGATCATTTTGAAACAGTAGGTGAAGATTACCTTGCTGGAGTTGAAGGAGAAGGAATTCTTGGCGCTGTTGCCTATGGACTTTGTCAAGGAGCTGTGGGTGGCATTTCTGGCTTTGGAGCTGGTCTTGGGGCAAGCATTGCAGTGGCGCGAGTTTCTCCGCCTATGGCAGCAGAAGTAGCCCCTTGGCTAATTGGAGTTGGAACTATTGCAGGTGCAGTAGGTGGATTGGTACAAGGATCAGCTGAAGGTTGGAAAAACGGATGGTAATAAAATGTGGAATATCTTAAGTCGTCTTTTTATGATTAGCTGCATAATATGTCCCTTAATTGCCGCTTGCAGTAAGGGCACCATCGTTAGGTTGATTTCTTTTGGGGTTTTTGTATTAGAGTGTATTGCAATAACATTTTATGGCTTATATTTGTTATTTTTTTAATAAGAACGAATTGTCAGTTTAAAGTTAATAAGGTTCGATTTGAAATTGAGAGGAGCTGGTTATAGCCTATGAGTAAACGTCTATTTCAGAATAGTTTGCTGCCGGTTTTTGTAATAATGGGACTACTGGCTGTATACACGCCGATAAAACCCCTTAAGTACATTCTTGTAGGGTTAATGGCATTAGAAGGACTTTTTCTCCTTGTGACTGATGGCGCAAAACTATTAAAATGATTAAACATTGAAAGTGTTTGAAGATAGGTAAGCACATTTTATTTTTCATGATTGAAGGGGAAATCTTATGTTTTCAAAGAAATCTATAATTGTTAGTTATACTTTGTTGGCTATAACCTACTTGTCTTATACTATATACCATCTTTCCAAGTATAAGAGATTTTGTTTCTACTATATATTTAATAGGAACGATGTTGGTTATCATTTTTTGTTGGAAGGATTTTTTCAAACTAATACAACTGATAAAAGATTATTGGAAAAATAAAAAGGGGTGATTTCATGCTTTTACATGAAGTTTTTAGATCGTGTGCGTTTGATGGTTTAATCATAACCTAATTTGAGTCATTTTGGAACACTAATAAAATAATAGTTATCAGAAAAATTGTGAGCTTTTTTCGCTTTTTTACTATTTCTGTTAAAAAATAGAAATTTTATTGCATCTAAAAAATAGAAATATTATAATAATGACAATAAAAAAAGGAGATATTTTTCATGAATTCATTAGCATTTGAAGAATTTGAGGTCGCAACCGCAGATAGCCTTTCTGAGGTAGAAGCAGGCGGAGCCCTTTTAGGTGTTTTAGGAGCAATAGGTGGTGGAGTTGGTGGCTTCTTCACAGGAGGGGTTGCTGGAGCAGCTGTTGGAACAATAACTTTGCCAGTTGTTGGAACAATTGCAGGAACTACAGCTGGAGCTATCGGTGGAGCAGCAACTGGCGCTGTTACCGGTGGTATAGCTGGAGCTAATATTGACACTTGGGGTAAATGGATTTAATGTACCCTAAGAAAAGGAGATGCATATGTTGTCACCTAAGTTAAGCTGGTTTGTTTTAGCCAGCTATCCTATTATGATACTTATTCCTGTGTTATTTCCACAGATAAAAAATATTAAACTTATCGTGTTTTCTATATTATTAGCAGAAAATTTACTAGTTATAGCTCTTTATTTAAAAGGTAAGTATTTTAGCTAGTTAGGTATGATCCATCAGTACTTAAGCTTTTGTTCCTCTGCCTTTTGATAGCCTGACTTCTTTTATATTAAGGAGTCAGGTTCTTTTTTGTTAGGAGACTGCGTTTTAAAAAAGCGATTGCTAGAGTTGCTACAGGGTTTAGTGTGGAAAGTAAAGGTCTATTAATTCCTAGTCTTGGGGAGCTGACGACGGCTGGTGGTATGATTATTGGAGGAACTACTTACTTTCCTCATAGGATTGGTGGCAAGTCTACTTATGATTGTGGTATATGGTAAGTATTTCTTGCAGATACTAATCCCATAAATAATGGTAGATTCTGGTTAATAAGGAATTTTTGCAAGTACAATAACTTTAGACTCAACGGTATTCAAAAAATTTGATGAAATAGATATAGATCATCTTGCTAGTGTTGAGGGAGGATTCGATACAGAAGGGGTTGCTAATTCTTATCTTGCCATGAGAACAGCAGTTCTTGGAGGACTAGCGTGTACTACTCTCCTTTTGGTGCTGCGTTTTATCTAGGTGCTGAACTTTGTGCAGGTGCTGCAGCTATTTACTATGGCGCTAATTAATAATTGGGATACATTAACATGATGATAAAAGATGAAAAAACACGAAGAATACTTTATTTGCTTTCTTGGTTTATATTTGCAACAGTCACTGCTATTATTATATGGCCTTATTCAAAGATTGTAGCGATATTATTCTTCGTTGTAGTTACAATTGTCAGTTTCCTCAGCTTAAGACGTTAAAGTATTTGAAATCTTTAAAATGATTTTGATGTGGCTGTTTTATTTTTAAATAAGGATTAATAAAAAATAATAGTTATCAGAAAGATTATATCTGTTTTTCGCTTTATTTCCATCAAAATTAAAAATCAGAAATATTATTGAACCTGCCATTTTAAAGTGCTAAAATGACAGCAATGTTGGAAAAAGGAGAAGTTTATGAATACGTTGATTTTAGATTCAAATGGCATTTGACAATTTTGAACTAGTAGGGAAGATTGCCTTGCTAGAATTGAAGGTGAAGGGCTAGATCTTGGTATCTGCCTTGGATTTGATGGCCGTGCAGGTGCTTATAGTCTATGATTAGACGTATGTTTCAGAATAATTTGTTGCCAATTTTTGTAATAATGGGTTTGATGGAGCAAGATTATTAAAAAATAATTAAATATTAAAAGTGTTTGAAGATAGGTAGCAAATGTTAACTTTCATGACTGGGTAAAGCCTATATGAGTATCGCCATTTTTGTACTGTATCTAGTAATATGGATACTTTGGGATTATTCCTTGCTGGTTTTCTGGGACGAACGGTAAGCTTATTTTTTTCTTGATTGGTTTAGCAATCAACCTTCTGGTCACTATCATATGTAGTAAGCGTTTTTTAAGATAAAGTATTTTTAAATCTTAAAATAGTTTTGATTTAGTAACTTTAATTTAATAACCCAACCTAACTTGGGTTATTTTTCTGAAATAAAACTTAAGAAAGATTATTTTTATGAAGCAAGTTATTATTATTGTTTTAATTGTAGTAGCAGTTAACGTTCTTTTAGAAGTTATCAAAAGAATGACTAGGGGAGGCACGGAATCTTCTCAGTCTTTATCAGAGGGACAAACGAGACTGTTTTGGCGGAGACGTTACAAGTTTGTACCGCAGATTGATACCAGAGACTGCGGAGCAGCAGCTTTGGCTTCTGTTGCCAAGCATTACGGTTCCGATTATTCTATTGCTCACTTGCGTGAGCTTTCAAAGACTACTAAGCAAGGAACGACTGCTCTTGGTATCGTTGAAGCTGCTAAAAAGATAGGTTTTGAGACGCGTTCGATTAAAGCAGATATGACGCTGTTTGATTATGATGATCTAACCTATCCTTTTATTGTCCATGTAGTTAAGAATAAACGGATGCAGCATTATTATGTTGTTTACGCTAAACAAAAAGATTATCTAATTATTGGAGATCCTGATCCTTCAGTCAAAGTGACTAGGATGAGCAAGGAACGTTTTCAGTCAGAGTGGACAGGAGTGGCGATTTTCTTGGCTCCTCAGCCTAGCTACAAACCGCAAAAGGATAAAAAGAATGGTTTGTCTAGCTTTTTCCCGCTTATTTTTAAGCAAAAAGCTTTGATGACTTATATCATTCTGGCCAGTTTGATTGTAACCTTGATTGATATTGTCGGATCATACTATCTTCAAGGCATCCTGGATGAGTATATTCCTGATCAGCTGATTTCGACCTTAGGTATTATTACTATTGGTTTGATAGTTACCTATGTTATCCAGCAGATGATGGCTTTTGCCAAAGACTACCTTTTGGCAGTGCTGAGTCTGCGACTGGTCATTGATGTTATCCTGTCTTATATTAAGCATATCTTTACTCTGCCTATGTCCTTTTTTGCGACAAGACGGACAGGGGAAATCACTTCCCGCTTTACAGATGCTAATCAGATTATTGATGCTGTAGCGTCAACCATTTTTTCCATCTTTTTAGATGTGACTATGCTGATCTTGGTTGGCGGGGTTTTGTTGGTGCAAAATAATAACCTCTTCTTTTTGACCCTGCTTTCAATTCCGATTTATGCCATCATTATTTTTGCCTTCTTAAAACCTTTTGAGAAAATGAACCATGAGGTTATGGAAAGCAATGCTGTGGTTAGTTCTTCTATTATTGAAGATATCAACGGGATGGAAACAATCAAATCGCTCACAAGTGAAGATACCCGTTATCAAAACATTGACAGTGAATTTGTTGATTATTTAGAAAAGAATTTTAAACTGCATAAATACAGTGCTATTCAGACTGCTTTGAAAACCGGCGCTAAGCTTATCCTCAATGTAATTATTCTTTGGTATGGTTCGCGCTTGGTTATGGACGGTAAGATTTCTGTTGGTCAGCTCATTACCTTTAATGCTTTGCTGTCTTACTTTTCAAATCCGATTGAAAATATTATCAATCTGCAGTCCAAATTGCAATCGGCTCGTGTTGCCAATACCCGTTTGAATGAGGTTTATCTAGTTGAATCAGAGTTTGAAAAAGATGGAGAACTATCAGCTGATGCTTTTTTAGATGGTGATATTTCCTTTGAAAATCTTTTCTATAAATATGGTTTTGGCCGTGATACCTTATCAAATATTAACTTATCCATCAAAAAAGGATCCAAGGTTAGTATCGTTGGACCTAGTGGTTCTGGTAAGACCACTCTGGCCAAATTGATTGTTAACTTTTATGAACCTAACCGAGGAATTGTCCGTATCAATGGAAACGATCTAAAAGTTATTGATAAAACAGCTCTGCGGCATCATATTAGTTACTTACCTCAGCAGGCCTATGTTTTCAGCGGCTCTATCATGGATAATCTGATTTTGGGAGCTAAAGAAGGAACTAGTCAAGAAGATATCATTCGTGCTTGTGAGATTGCTGAGATTCGCTCAGACATTGAGCAAATGCCTTTGGGCTATCAGACTGAATTATCAGATGGTGCCGGAGTTTCTGGCGGTCAGAAACAGCGGATCGCTCTGGCTAGAGCCTTATTAACACAGGCACCGGTTCTAATCCTTGATGAAGCAACCAGCAGTCTTGATATTCTGACAGAAAGAAAAATTATCGACAATCTTTTACAGATGACGGATAAAACAATTATCTTTGTTGCCCATCGCTTGAGTATTTCACAGCGGACAGACAATGTTATTGTAATGGATCAAGGAAAGATTGTTGAGCAAGGCACCCATAAAGAACTTTTGGCCCAAAAAGGTTTCTATTATAACCTGTTTAATTGAGAAAGGGGATAACATGGATCCTAAATTTTTACAAAGTGCAGAATTTTATAAGAGACGTTATCATAACTTTGCAACTCTGCTGATTGTTCCTTTGGTCTGTTTAATTATCTTTCTGATAGTTTTCTTGTGTTTTGCTAAAAAAGAAATCACTGTGATTTCTGCGGGTGAGGTTACTCCAACAAAGATTGTATCTGTTATCCAATCTTACAGTGACACTTCAATTGTTGAAAATAATTTGAATAATAATACAAGCGTTAAAAAGGGAGATCTTTTAGTTGAATATTCAGAGAATGCGAATAGTAAACAGCAGGAAGAGCAAAGGAAGATTGTAGAAGAGAGACAAGAACGAAAAGATAAGAAAAAGGATAAAAAGAACAAGAAAAAAGATAAGAAAAAGAAAAAGAACAAGAAAAAGAAAAAATCGAAGGACAAGAAGTCAGATCGCAAGAAATCTGATTCTAAAAAGTCGTCTAAAAAGGAAGATAAGGATAAAGACTCTGATCGCAAAAATGATCAAGACAAAGATCATAAAGATTTTGAAGATAGTGATGAAGTAAAGAAAGTGTCAATCTTTGCGGCAGAGGATGGGATTATTCATACGACTTCAAAATATGATGGAGTCAATCTGGTTCCTAAATGGACTGAAATGGCTCAGATTTATCCTGACATTAAAAAGACTAGAAAGGTTTTAATGACCTATTATGTCTCTTCTGATGATGTTGTTTCTATGGAAGAAGGGCAGAAAGTACGGCTTTCTTTAGAGAAAAAGGGAAATGATAAGATTACTGTTAAAGGTAAGATTAACAATATTGCATCGTCAGCGACAACGACAAAAAAAGGCAATGTCTTTAAAGTTACTGCTAAGGTGAAACTTTCTAAAAAAGACAGTAAGCTCGTTAAGTACGGTATGACAGGCAAAACTGTTACAGTGACTGATAAAAAGACCTACTTTAACTATTTTAAAGACAAGTTGCTGCACAAACTTGAAAATTAAGGCTTTTTATCAACTGTAGCGGGTGACGAAAAGCTAAGTTCTGGAGAGAACCTGATTGGTTCTCTCTTTTTTATTGTTCACCATGACAAAGCAAGCATTTTTGTGGCTTCTTGCGGAAGTTTGCAAACTTAAGAAAAAATTTGGTTCTTTAGAAAGTATGTTATAATGAAGCTGATACAGTGTTTAAGGAGATAGAGAATGATTATCCTGGATCGAAATAGTTACGACCTTCTGGCTTACCTGATTCAGCTGGAGGAACCTGAAACAGTTATGACTATTTCAAAAGTTTTGGGTCAATCAAGGCGCAAAGTTTATTATCATCTGGATAAAATAAACGAAGCCTTGCCGCCTCAGCTTCCTAAGATTATTAGTCACCCGCGTGTCGGAATTCTTTTGTCACTTAAGCAAAAGGAAGCTTGTCGGACTCTTTTGGCCGAGTTGGATGACTATTCTTATGTGATGAGTGTGCAGGAGCGGATGCTCCTAAGTATTATCTATATTGCAATTTCTAAGGATCGTGTGACTATTGAAAAACTGATGCGGCTTAATGATGTTTCTCGCAATACGATTTTAAACGACCTTAATGAAATCCGTCAAAAACTTTCTTTGGAGCAATACAATATCCAGCTTCAGGTCACTAAGTCACGAGGCTATCACTTGAAATGTCACCCCTTATCCAAAATGCAGTATTTGAATAAATTGCTCTATACGATTTACATGGAGAGTAACCCTAATTATGTTGCTATGGTGCGTGACAAATTGCGGAATTTAGCTGGTTTGTCCCACTATTTTTCATCTGATATTTCAGCTTTTATGGATAAGCAGCTGCAAGCATCTCAGAAATTGCTGGGTAAAAAAATCAATTCTCAGGACATTCGTTTAATGGTTGAAACACTGCCTTACCATATTTTGAGCTACCGCAATTTGATGCTGTCTGAAGCTGAACAAGGTGATTTGCTGCAGGAATTTTCGCCGATTAAGGAGCGCAAGGAGTATGAAATTGCTAAAAATTTAATAGGCAATCTTAAACAAGCCTTCACTTTGGATCTGGATGAAATTGAAACCTGCCTAGTTGCGGTTCTGCTTTTGTCTTATCGCAAGGATCGAGATACTCATTTGGAGAGTCATGACTATGATGATATGCGCCGTGTACTGAGGAATTTTATTAATACTTTTGAATTAGATTATCATGTTCGTTTTCAAAATAAAAAACTGTTGCTGGATCAGCTTTTAACCCACTGCAAGGCCTTGCTCTTTCGAAAGACCTATGGGATTGTGTCAAATAATCCTCTGACTGAACAAATCAAGAATAAATATGCAGATTTGTTTGCTATGACCAAGGCCTGTGTTTCTATTTTAGAAGAATCTTGGTTTATCAAAATGAATGATGACGATGTTGCTTATATTACGATTCATATTGGCGGTGAATTGGAACACACCCAGTCAAAACCAACGCCGCCAGCATCTTTAGCTCTGGTCTGTGATGAAGGAATCGGTGTTCAAAAACTGTTTGCACAGCAGTGCAGCCAATACTTGCCTCACAGTCAGATCGAGGCTGTTTTGACCTCCGAACAGTTTTATAGTATTGCTGATATTATTGCAGTTGATTTGGTGATTTCAGCTACTGAAACTCTTGATACCAAGCTGCCTACACTTTTTGTCCATTCGATTTTAACAGACGACGATGCTATCAAATTAATTCGCTTTGCCAAGCAGCATGCCAAAACAGGACAAGATGATTTTGATAAGAAATTAGAAGGCTATATCCGCCACTATGTCAAAGATGATGATGACTGCTATGTTTTAAAGACTAAAATTGAACGTCTCATTAATCAAGAGCTGCTTTATGATAAACAGCTGAAAACTGCAAGTGAGGAATAGCTGCCTTGGTTTGGAGCAATTCTGTAGTCAAAAACCGCAAGCGTTTAGCTGCGGTTTTAGCTTG
>NZ_BCLE01000006.1 GCF_001431045.1 Streptococcus orisasini | reverse complement strand
TGTGGAATTTATATGGCAATCTGCAGACTTTTTTACTGATCAAGGTAGGCAATTGGAGATTTGTCTACAGTCAAAAACCGCAGCTAAAAGCTTGCGGTTTTTTGTCAGGCTTAAATCTGGTTGATAACTAGCTAAATTCGTTTTGCTGTGTAGAACTTTTGAAATGTTATGAGGGCAGTACCGCGTCTTACAAGATTCACAGGTGCTGCTTTATTTTGGTACACTTTGTGAAATTTGACTGCGGGTAGGTGGTACCAGCCTTTGTTTTCTCGCTTTGACGATGCTCCTTTCTTTGTTTTAATCTAGTGTTCGACTTAAGCCTTCAGACTTTAAAACAGTGTCCTGTTTAGCACTGTTAATTCGAAGGTATTTTTTGCCTTCTACTAATACTATTCGCAATTGCTTTCATTTTTCATCTAAACTAAATGTGAACAGTCTAGTTTTATCCATTAGACCTTAGAAACAGTCCAAATGTGAACACAAGCTTGTGTTTTATTTGGTCTTTTTTTACGATTATGATAGGGGTATCATAAAAGTGTAGAAAATATATCCGTATAGAGGAGGAAGCGTAAATGGCTAATGTTAAAGACATTACAAGAGAATCATGGATTTTAAGCACTTTCCCAGAATGGGGAACCTGGCTTAATGAAGAAATTGAAGAAGAAGTCGTTCCTGCCGATAATTTTGCCATGTGGTGGCTGGGCAACTGCGGCGTTTGGATAAAAACACCAGGCGGTGCCAATGTTGTTATGGACCTTTGGTCAAACCGCGGAAAATCAACGAAAAAAGTTAAGGATATGGTGCGCGGGCATCAGATGGCAAATATGGCCGGCGTTCGCAAACTGCAGCCTAATCTGCGCGTGCAACCTATGGTTATCGATCCTTTTGCCATTAATGAACTCGACTACTATTTGGTTTCTCACTTCCACAGTGATCATATTGATATTAATACAGCAGCAGCCATTGTCAATAATCCAAAACTGGACCATGTTAAATTTGTCGGTCCTTACGAATGCGGTGAAATCTGGAAAAAATGGGGTGTGCCAGAAGATCGGATCGTTGTTATTAAACCTGGTGACTCCTTTGAATTTAAAGACATTAAGGTGACAGCTGTTGAATCCTTTGACCGGACTTGCCTAGTAACCTTGCCAGTTGAAGGTGCAGACCAACAAGACGGTGAATTAAAAGGCTTGGCTGTTACGGATGAAGAAATGGCTCGCAAGGCGGTTAACTACGTCTTTGAAACACCTGGCGGAACTATTTATCACGGCGCTGATTCCCATTTTTCAAATTATTTTGCTAAGCACGGCAAGGATTTCAATATTGATGTCGCTATCAATAACTATGGCGACAACCCTATCGGTATTCAGGACAAGATGACTTCTATTGATCTTCTTCGTATGGCTGAAAACCTGCGTGCTAAGGTCATTATTCCAGTGCACTATGATATTTGGTCTAATTTTATGGCATCAACTGATGAAATTTTAGCTCTCTGGAAGATGCGTAAAGAACGCCTGCAATATCAATTCCATCCATTCATCTGGGAAGTTGGCGGCAAATATACCTATCCGCAGGATAAGGACAGAATTGAATACCACCATCCGCGCGGCTTTGATGACTGCTTCGAGCATGATTCTAACATTCAGTTCAAAGCACTTCTGTAATGAATGTCATCTGTTTATGCTTCTGAGCTAAGAAAGTTTTGGTTCTTGCACACTTGTTTGAGCGGCAAAATCAAAGCAATGGTTTAGATGGCTGCCTTATCGTATCTATGCTTGTCAGCTCTGCAGTTCATAGGGCAGCTGTTAAAAATAACAGTTTATATCCGCATATCGTTTGATGTGTGGATATTTTTTAAAAGAAAGTGGCTTGCTTTCCTAAGATTTCTGGAAGAAGTAAGCGTTTTATGCTAAAATAAGGGTATCATTTATAAAGGAGAATATTATGTCAGATTTATCGGTGAACGCCATCCGCTTTTTGGGCGTGGATGCTATTGAAAAGTCTAAATCGGGCCATCCAGGTGTTGTTATGGGAGCTGCGCCTATGGCTTACAGCTTGTACACAAAACATTTAAGAGTCAGTCCTAGTCAGCCAAATTGGATCAACCGCGACCGCTTTGTTTTGTCAGCAGGTCACGGATCAATGCTCTTATATGCCCTCTTGCATTTGTCAGGCTATGAAGATGTGAGCATGGAAGAGATTAAGAATTTCCGACAATGGGGTTCAAAAACACCGGGTCATCCTGAGTACGGCCATACTGCTGGTGTTGATGTAACAACCGGTCCGCTCGGTCAGGGAATTTCGATGGCTGTAGGTTTGGCGCAGGCTGAGCGTTTCTTGGCGGCTAAATATAACCGTGAAGGCTATCCTATTTTTGATCACTATACCTATGTTATTGCTGGTGACGGTGACTTTATGGAAGGTGTTTCCGGAGAAGCTTCATCTTATGCTGCTAAACAAAACTTAGATAAACTGATTGTCCTTTACGACTCCAATGATATTTGTTTGGATGGTGAAACCAATGATGCTTTCACAGAAAATATCCGTGCTAGATATGAGGCTTACGGTTGGCATACCAGCTTGGTTGAAGACGGCACAGATGTTAATGCTATCAGTTTAGCCATTGAAGAGGCGAAAAGTGCTGGTAAACCAAGCTTGATTGAAGTGAAAACGGTAATCGGCTACGGGGCTCCAACAAAAGGCGGAACCAATGCGGTTCACGGTGCACCGCTCGGGGCTGAAGAAGTGGCGGCAACCCGCAAAGCTCTTGGCTGGGATTACGAACCTTTTGAAGTGCCTGAAGAAGTTTATGCCGATTTCAAAGAAAATGTTGCTGACCGCGGCGAAGCTGCCTATGCTGCCTGGTCAAATCTAGTTGGAGAATACCGACAGGCCTATCCTGAAGAAGCGCGTGAGGTTGAAGCCATTATCTCCGGTCAGGATCCTGTTGAAATCAAAGAAGCAGACTTCCCTGTCTATGAAGACGGCTTCTCTCAAGCGACTCGTAATTCTTCTCAGGATGCTATCAACGCGGCTGCGGCTGTGCTTCCTAACTTCCTTGGAGGATCAGCTGACCTGGCTCACTCTAACATGACTTATATTAAAGAAGACGGCCTTCAGGATGCTGACAACCCACTCAACCGCAATATCCAGTTTGGTGTGCGCGAATTTGCCATGGGAACTGTTTTGAACGGTATGGCTCTTCATGGGGGCTTGCGTGTTTATGGCGGTACCTTCTTTGTCTTCTCGGATTACCTGAAAGCTGCTGTGCGTCTGTCAGCTCTTCAAGGAGTGCCTGTGACCTATGTCCTTACCCATGATTCGATTGCTGTCGGTGAAGATGGTCCAACGCATGAACCGATTGAACACTTGGCTGGTCTGCGTGCTATTCCAAATCTGACCGTTTTCCGTCCGGCAGATGCGCGTGAAACACAGGCTGCTTGGCACTATGCTTTGACCAGCAAGACGACTCCAACGGCTCTTGTACTGACACGTCAAAATCTTAATGTTGAGGCGGGTTCTAGTTTCACTTCAGTTGCTAAGGGTGCCTATGTCACTTATGAAACGGCTTCTGACTTTGATACTATTTTGTTAGCATCAGGTTCTGAGGTTAATTTGGCTGTCAAAGCAGCTAAGGAATTGGAAGCACAAGGTGAAAAAGTGCGTGTTGTTTCTGTTCCATCAACCGAGCTCTTTGATGCTCAGTCTGATGACTACAAAGAAGCAATTTTACCAAGTTCAGTACGCCGCCGTGTAGCTATTGAAATGGCAGCTACCCAACCTTGGTATAAATACGTTGGTCTTGATGGCGCAGTTATCGGTATTGATAAATTTGGTACTTCGGCTCCAGCTGCAACAGTCATTGAAAACTATGGCTTTACAGTTGAAAATGTTGTTAATGTTGTCAAAAGCCTATAATCTTGTATCATAAAAACACTGAGGTCTTCGCAAACTGCGGAGGCCTTTTAATTTTACTGCCTTGTTGCCATAAATTTTAATTATGGCTGCCTATAAAGAAGCTTAATGGCTGAATCGGTTGATTTTAAAGGGGTTTACAGCTATAATTAAAACAATTAAATACATCATGCTGATAAGAAAAAGTAAAAGTTTGCCGCTAGACAGAGAGTCTTCGTTAGGTGTGAGAAGATTGGCCGTGCGCTTTGAAAATGGTCTTTGAGTGATAGCAGTCAAGGAAGTTTTTCTGAAACTGCTACGGGTAAGCCCGATACAGCTTTCCAGTATACCTAAGTGTACTGATGGAGTTGGTATTTGTGAGAATACCATGAATTCAAGGTGGTAACACGTTTTGACGTCCTTGCAGAGCAGCAGCTTTGCAAGGATTTTTTATAGCTTTGACAATCAAAATCATAGGTCTTGACTTTGCTTGAGGCTGGGACAAAAGTCTAATGTCATTACGATTTCGATTTTTGTCCCCCACTCTGCGGCTCATCGCCTAGTCTGATTTTGGTTTTCTTTGACTATTAGTTGGCTGATGTAAGAGGAGGATTTTTATGGGTGATACATTGAGAATACTTGTGGTAGTAGTGGCTGCGCTTCTCATCTTAGCAGGTCTTGCTGCTGTGCATAGGAAAAAAGCAGGGTTTACCCCTTTAGTTTTGCTGTCGCTGATTTTAGGAGCAGCTTTTGGCTTCATACTCCAGCTGATTTTTGGAACAAAAAGTCATGTTTTAGTTCAGGCGCTTGATTGGATTGGGATTGTTGGGAACGGCTATGTGTCGCTTCTTAAGATGCTGGTAATTCCCTTAATCTTCCTATCCTTGGTTGGGGCTTTTACGCAGCTAGAGGTAAAACAAAATCTTAAGAAAATTACCGGAGTTACCTTGAGTGTTCTGCTGGGAACAACAGCTGTCGCGTCTTTGCTGGGCTTTTTCTCTACCGTTCTGTTTCATTTGCAGGGCGCTAATTTTACCGGCAGAGCAGGCAAGGAGGCCTTGACAGCTATTCAGGAACACCAAGGTGAAATCAAAGGTCTCACGCTGCCCCAGCAGATTGTCAGTTTTCTGCCCAGCAATATTTTTGCTGATTTTTCCGGCAGCCGGGCGACCAGTACAATAGCAGTTGTCATTTTTGCACTTTTGGTTGGTTTTGCTTACCTATCCGTCCGAAAAAGTGATCCTGAGCATGCAGCGGTCTTTGCTAAGGGAATTAAAGCTCTTCAGCTGATTATCAATCGACTGGTTAGATTGGTTTTGGCGCTGACACCTTATGGAACCTTTGCTCTCATTACCAATACCATTGCGGTGAATTCTCTGGCCAGTATCGGTCATTTGGGACTGTTCATTGCAGCTGTGTATACGGCCTTGATTCTTGTCTTGCTTGTCCATACGCTTATCTTGTCCGCCCATAGAATTAATCCTGTTTTATATTATAAAAAGGCACTGCCGGCTTTGCTCTTTGCCTTTAGTTCACGCACCAGCGCTGGAACACTTCCTTTGAATGTCAAAATTCAAACAGAATCTCTCGGTGTCAGCCCGACAGTGGCCAACTTTGCTGCCAGCTTTGGTCTGACCATTGGACAAAATGGCTGTGCTGGTGTTTATCCGACAATTGTTGCCACTATTATTGCACCGACCGTTGGCCTTGATATTTTTTCATGGCAGTTTATCCTGATGCTTGTTCTGATTGATGTTATTGCCTCATTTGGTGTTGCCGGTGTTGGCGGCGGAGCCTTATTTACAACTTTGATCGTCTTAGGAGCCCTGAACCTTCCTGTAGCAACTCTGGGGGTCTTGATTGCCATCGATCCGATTGTGGATATGGGACGGACTTTGGTAAATGTCAATGACAGTATTTTAGCAGGGCTTATCACTGCTAAAAAGACCAATCAGTTGGATGAAACTATTTTAAATGACGCAGATGCTGTTCATTCTATTTAACAGATAGAAAGCCGTGCTTAGAGATAACTTTTTGGCTTATCATATGCCATTGATATATGTTATATTATTATAAAGGAGACCATTTTATGTCAAATGTATTAGCAGCCTATCAAACCCTAAAATCAGCTAAATGGGTGGATCTGACCCATCAAATAAATGCTCAAAGCCCGCATTTTCCACTCTTACCAGCTTTGGAGAAGAAGGATATTTTTACCTTAAAAGACGGCTTTCACGTGCAGCAGTTTTCTGTTGTCGGTCAATACGGCACCCATATTGATGCCCCTATTCACTTCGTAGAAGGCGGCCGCTGGCTGGATGAGATTGCCTTAAAAGATTTGCTTTTGCCTTTAATTGTAATTGATAAATCGCAGACAGTAGCCGCTAATCCTGATTATGAACTGACTAAAGAAGATGTGCTTGCCTTTGAAGCAGAGCATGGAGAGATTCCGTCAGGCAGCTTTGTGGCCTTTCGCAGTGATTGGTCAAAGCGCTGGCCAGATCAAGAAGCTATTCGTAACCTGGATGATCAAGGGGTGCAGCGTACACCTGGTTGGTCGCACGAGGCTTTGGAATTTCTCATCCATGAACGAAATATTTCAGCCTTGGGTCATGAGACTTTGGATACTGACAGTGGTGTCCGAGCAGCAAAAAACGGCCGTTTAGCCGAAGAATACTATGTACTGGAGCAGGATATTTATCAGCTTGAGGTTCTGGCCAATCTTGACCAAGTACCCGCAACAGGAAGCTTGATAGCTATCGCTTATCCGCATTGGGAAAAGGCCACAGGTTCACCGGTCAGGGCAGTCGCTATTTTACCGGAGTGAGCCTAGGAAAAGAGCAATTTAATAGAATATTAATAATAAGGAGGAAGATTTGCTTAGAATCTTCCTTTTTGAATATCAAACGACATTAATGTCGCTATTTTTTTAGGACTTATTTTCTTACAATGAGGTTATAGAACTTCAAAAAGCTAGATTGAATGATTTCACAAGATTATTTTTCTTGAAATTCACATAAGAAAGGGAATGATATGACTTACAAACGACATAAGATAAAAAACAGTGGCTTGCTATTGCAGTGAACCACAATAAGAGGTCTGTCTCTAATGACAGGAGGTGATACTGAGACAAAGGTAGATAATCAGATTCAAGTCTCAGATTCGGTCAGCCATCAGCAAATCCCCCCTGACCAAGTATCAGCAACAGCTGTTGTCGTTACTGATATTATGACATCGCTTAAAAATTAGCAAAGCCGCATGTTGGCAAATATGAAAATAAAAAGAACCAACTTTAAGAAAATAGTGATTTTGCTTCTAAATTAAGGTTGTTTATAAATGAATAGAAATTTAATAGTTGTGATTAAAAAAGTAGTAGTTATTCGAATAACATTATAAATGGATGAATTTACTCAGTAGATTATCATTATTTATAATGTTACTAATATTTTTATAGAAGTTTTTTAGAGGAGATAATATGTCTAATACGTTTTGGTTTATTGTTCTTATTTTAATTATAAGTGGCTCGTTTTCGTCAACAGCTTACAGAAAAAATAGGAAGAATAAGAAAAATAATGATAAAAAAGATATCTAATCTTGATGATATTAATTAATTTGTAAAAGGAAAATATCTGTTATGAGTACGAAGAAAATATTTGTTTTAATTGGGAGTCGAAAGTAGGTGAACTGGGGAATTAGTTTTTAAAAGCAAGTATTCAATAATCAAGTCATAGTGACAATATCCGCTGAGTCAGTCTGTGGATAGAAATTAGCAAGAAACCAATAAATCTCTCCTTAGAATTGATGGTGAAGAAAGACTTACCAGATACTAAGGAGAGTTTTTTATATCTAAAAAGTAACAGCCATACTTCTGTTACATAAACGTAATATTTCTTAATATTGAGAAGCTGTTTTTTGGGGTACAATTGATTTGAATCATTGGATTTATCTATAGGAATTGCATCACACTCTTTTAACCTTAATGGGAATTAGGAGATATGATTATGGTTATTAGAAAAAAAGAACTGGGACAGCTTATTAGAGATAGAAGAAAAAGTAAACGTTTATCACAAAGAAATCTTTGTGGAAACGAAGAGAAATTGACTATCCGTCAGTTGCAACGCATTGAAAAGGGAGTATCCTTGCCGACATTAGAGAAGTTGGACTATATTGCCAGAATGCTTGAGGTACCAATTTCTGATTTGCTTGGGGGAGGAAGCCTCCAACTATCTGAAGATTATCTAGACATGAAAAATCAGATCGTTAAATTTCCAACCTATGGGGATAAGAAGCGTATCCAAAAAAAGATAGATTTGATTGAGAATATTTATGAGAAGTACTTTGATGTGCTCCCGGAGGATGAGTTACTTTTTTTAGATTTATCTGAAAAACTCATGGGTGCGCTTCAAGGGAGTAAGCTTCCTGATATCAAAGAAATCTATGACGATGCTTTTGAACAAACCCTCCAAAAGAAAAAATTTGCTTTTAATGATTACCTTTACCTAGCTTATTTTCTGCAAAAATCTGCTTATGAAACCTATTACGATATAAAGACAGTTAAAAAAATTGCGCGAAAGTTACTCCGACAAGAGCTTGAAACAAATGAACTCTATAATGTTGAATTGTTATTGACAGTAACGAATGTGGCAGCGGTCTATGCTTTGCATGATGACTATAAGAGTGCTAAGCCATTTATTGATAAAGCTCAGCAGATTATTGATAGAACCCAGCTGTACACTTATAAACCAGCAGTAATAGAACTAGAAGCGATGTATAAAGCTAGGGAAGAAGGGGATAAGACTCAAGCGAAGGAACTTTATCATCAGGCTCTGATGTTGGGAGAAATCTTTGAGGATGCTGCTGTGATTGCTGATGTTAAGATGGAGATGGAAAAAGACGGAATCGACTAATTGATAGAGTCATAATTTTCAATAGCGACATTGCTGTCGCTAATTTTTTTAGGAAGAAAACAGGTAAAATAAGATTATCAACATAATAATCAAAAGTAAAGCTTTGTGACAGAGGCTTTATTTTTTTTTGCTATGATTTTATTAGATAATTCAAATAAATGTCTGTTGCTATGGACAATAATTAGTAAAATGCTGATAGGAAATATTGTTATCATAAAAATATAAAGGAGGAAGCTTAGATGAGTCTGAAAGGCAAAAGTGAGGAACTCATATATCTCCTGCTAATTCAAAGGGATTTTATAACGTCTGATATTTTGGCAAAAAAGTTAAAAACTTCAGCTAAGACTATTTACAGATGGGTTAAAAGTATTAATGAAAATCTACCGGACGGTCCCTTGATTATCTCTGAAAAAGGAAGGGGGTATAAGCTGGATTATGATCGCTACTTGCTGCTGTATGAAAATAAGCCGCCTGCTGATTATTCTCCCCAGCAAAGAAGAAATAAGCTAAAACAATTATTGCTCTTACAGGCACCCAAACCGGTCAGCGTTTTTGATGTTATGGAAGAGTTCTTTTTAGGTGAATCTGTTCTGATTGCTGATGAGAAGATTATTGCTCAGGACATTAAGAAGTTTGACCTGAAACTGCTGCGTAAAAAGCGAACGCTGGCTGTTGAAGGAAAAGAAGAGAATATCCGGCGCGCGATTCTAGCTGGCATCCAGCATGATCAGATTGTTGACTTTGTTGATTTAAAGAAGCACTCGAGCTTGGATATTGATGAGAAAGATGCGGCCTTTATTCTTTACCAGCTAGAGATCATTGAGAGACATCTTTCCGGTAAAATTCCCTATCCCTATAACATCAACATCTTTTTACACTTGTATATTTTGATGGAACGCATCAGAGCCCGTCAAACCTATGCCTATGATACTGAAAAAAGGGATTTCAGAGAGATATCCCATGCTTTACTGGAAATATCTCAGGAAGTCATCAAGCATTTGGAAAACTACCTGCAGCTGCCGATTCCAAGAATTGAGGTCTATTACCTTTATCAATATTTGTCGGCTTCAAGGTTGGAGAAGGTCAGTTCTGAAAGTATTTCATTTTCAGAAGAAGTGGTGAGCATCACGCGGACTTATCTGAAGCTGATGAATCAAAAATGGGACTTTGATATCAGCAATCAGGATATTTTCTTTGATTTGGCCAATCATATCAAGCCCATGCTCAAGCGTTTGGAGCAAAAGATTATGGTTCAAAATGGCTTGCTCAGTCAGATTAAACTGGTTTATCCTGATCTTTTTGACAGGGTTTGTCAGACATCAGAAGAAATCAGTCAGATTTATCATCTGGCTCCCATTTCGGCGGATGAAAATGGCTTTATAACCCTTTACTTTGCCAAGTTGCTGGAGACCAGCAGCCGTAAACTGCGGACCTTGATTGTCTGTACAACTGGTATTGGTATTTCAGAATTGCTGCGGGCTAAGATTGCCAATAACTTTTCAGAGCTGGAAATTGTTGATGTTATTGCTTCGCGTGAAGTTGAACAATTGGAGGAAACCTATCCTGCTATTGATCTGTTAATCTCAACCATTCCCCTGAAACAGTCACCCTCTTATCATTTTTTACTGGTAAATGGGATGTTTACGGCGGAAGACCAGGAACGCTTGCGGCAAAAGATTGGAGAGATCAAAAATGAGCAGTGACTTGATCAAAAAAGTATTTGTCGGAGAATCCTTTCAGGAAGTGCAAGATGTCTATCGTTTTTTGGCCGAAGAAATTGACGCCTCAATCAGCCAGGATTTAGCCAAAAAGCTGTTGGTCCGCGAACAGCTAGCCAATATTCAGATCGATAAGCAGACAGTGCTGCCCCATCTTGAATCAAGCCAGCTTAGGCAAAGCCAGCTTTTAATTCTGCGCCTAGCTGAGCCTATCAAAGACTGGAGCGAGACCATCAAAGATATCAGATTAGTTATCTGTTTGGCCTTGAAGACAAATGAAGACAGAGCTGTCAAAGAGCAAATCAGAAGTTTTATGACTAAACTGGCAGCTGATGCCTATGTTGAAAAGCTCTTAACAGACAGCCAAGCTAATATTGAAAAAATGTTATAAACAGGAGGAAAACTATGAAAATCGTTGGAGTAGCAGCATGTACAGTCGGGATTGCCCATACTTATATTGCTCAGGAAAAATTAGAAGCCGCTGCTAAAAAAGCAGGGCACGACGTTAAAATTGAAACACAGGGCACTATCGGCATTGAAAATGAATTAAGTGCTGAGGATATTGCAGGAGCTGATATTGTTGTTTTGGCGATTGATGTCAAGATTTCTGGAGAAGAACGCTTTGCGGGTAAAAAGACGGTCAAAGTTCCGACCGAAGTTGCTATCAAATCACCCAATAAACTGATTGCTAAACTGGCAGAAGTAGCCGCTAAGCAGTAGAAAGGATGACTAATGGAAGCAAAGGATGCGATTGATGTTAAATTGATTGACACTCAGTTATCGGCAAAGACTAAAGAAGAAGCGCTGCAGGCTTTGTCTGGTCTGCTGTTCCAGGAAAGTAAAATCTCTGATCAGCAAGCCTTTCTTAAAGATGTCTACGAGCGCGAAGCTCAGGGTCAGACAGGGATTGGTAATTTCGTGGCTATTCCGCATGGGAAAAGCCCGTCTGTCACAGCCCCTGCGGTAGCTATTGGTATTAATGACCGGGAAATTCCCTGGGAGAGTCTTGATGGCAAAGGGGTGCGTACAGTGATTCTTTTTGCAGTTGGTTCTGATTCTGAGGCAGCTAAGGAACACCTCAAATTATTGGCTCTTTTTGCCAAAAAACTGGGCAATGATCAAGTCGTGGCAAGGCTCTTGCAGGCTGAAAGCCCAGAAGATGTTGTGGCTGCATTTTCATTATAGGAGGATAAAATGAAAGAATTGTTGAAAAAAGCTAATTTAAAAGGGCATTTGCTGACGGCTATTTCTTATTTGATTCCCATCGTCTGCGGCGCCGGTTTTCTGGTAGCTATTGGGATGGCTATGGGCGGTGCGTCTCAGGATGCCCTCATCATTGGAAAATTTTCATTTTGGGATGCTATGGCAACCATGGGCGGTAAGGCTCTAGGGCTGTTACCGGTTGTTATTGCGACTGGGATTTCTTACTCTGTTGCCGGCAAACCGGGGATTGCACCGGGCTTTGTTGTCGGCTTGATTGCTAACAGCATCAGCGCTGGTTTTATCGGCGGTATTCTAGGCGGTTATATTGCGGGATTTCTTGCCCTCTACATTTTGAAAAATTTAAAAGTTCCTCATTGGGCAAAGGGGCTGATGCCGACCTTGATTGTGCCTTTTGTGACTGCCTTTGTCAGCAGTTTGATTATGATCTATCTGATTGGCGGTCCAATCAGTGCCTTTACCAGCTGGCTGACGACTTTCTTGAAAGGTCTTAGCTCTTCATCCCGCATTGTATTTGGTGGTGTTGTTGGGGTGTTGAGCGGCGTTGACTTTGGCGGTCCACTTAATAAGACCGTTTATGCCTTTGTCCTAACCCTGCAGGCAGAAGGGGTCAAGGAACCCTTGACGGCTCTGCAACTAGTCAATACAGCTACTCCTATTGGATTTGGCTTGGCTTATTTTATTGCTAAATTGATGAGAAAGAATATCTACAGCAGAGATGAAATTGAAACGCTGAAATCCGCTGTTCCTATGGGGATTGTAAATATTGTTGAAGGGGTCATTCCCATTGTCATGAACAATTTGCTACCAGGCTTGATCGCAACAGCAATAGGCGGCGCAGCTGGCGGTGCTGTATCTATGACCATGGGAGCCGACTCATCAGTGCCTTTTGGCGGCATTCTAATGATTCCGACCATGTCGCGGCCTCTAGCTGGAATTTGCGGTCTGCTGGTCAATATTTTGGTAACCGGAGTGGTCTATGCCGTGATTAAAAAGCCAGTCATTGAAGAAGAAACGGCAGATATTGATCCGGAAGACGAAGCAGATATTAGTCTAGATGACTTTGAAATTTTATAAGAAAGCGAGGCAGTACAGATGTCAGCAGCTGAAATATCACCTTCCTTGATGTGTATGAATCTGAACAAATTTAAGGAAGAAATCACCTTCCTCAATCAGCATGCCCATTCCTATCATATCGACATTATGGATGGACATTTTGTTCCCAATATTACGCTGTCACCGTGGTTTATCGGTGAAGTCAGAAAGCTCTCCAGCCTGCCCCTGTCCATTCACCTCATGGTTACTGATCAAGCATTCTGGGTGGCTGAGATGATAAAGATGAAGTGCGAGTGGATTTGCATGCATGCCGAAGTTCTTAATGGCTTAGCCTTTCGTTTAATCGATCAGATCCACGCGGCTGGATTAAAGGCAGGCGTCGTTCTTAATCCTGAAACACCAGTAAGTGTCATTTTGCCTTATATTGACTTGCTGGACAAGGTCACCGTGATGACGGTTGATCCGGGCTTTGCAGGACAGCGATTCTTAGAATCAACCTTGGAGAAAATTGTTGAGTTAAGACATCTAAGAGATGAGCACTCTTACCCTTACCTGATAGAAATGGACGGTTCATCCAGCCGTAAGACCTTTAAACGTATTGATGCAGCTGGGCCGGATATTTACATTGTTGGTCGGAGCGGTCTTTTTTCTCTGACAGATAATATTGAAGAATCATGGGCAATCATGGCAAAAGACTATGAGGACATGACAGGAAAAAGTTTATCAGCCAATACTCTTTGACAATCAAAATCATAGGTTTTGACTGCGCCTTGCTGTAGTTCAGTGCTGTCTGCGGCAAGACGCCTAGCCTGATTTTGATTTTCTTTGAGCAAGACTTGTCATCATTTTTTAGAGTCTCAAAAACTGCAGGAAGTTTCTGCAGTTTTTTGTTATTTACAGGGGTGTTCGTTCTTGTTTATAATGAATTTATCATAAAGCAGCTGCTATAGTGGATTTTTAGTTTGTTTCACGGTTTGACCTTGGGAATTTTTTCCTGTAAATGATGCTCAGGGTTGTTTGAATTCACTATAAGTCATAAATGCGTCAGGAGGTGATTTGAGCATGCTCACCAAAAGACAGTTAAAATTGCTGGGTCTGCTTGAGCAGGAGCCATCGTTTCAGACCGTTGCTCATTTAGCAGCAAAGCTTGGGATTTCTGAACGAACGGTTTACACAGAAATGAAAGCGCTTCAAGAATCAGGCTTAACTCTTGTCCGCAAACGCGGTGTAGGTATTGCTATTGACAAGGAGGGTGATAGCGAAAAAACACCAACAGAAGATGAAGACAAAAGCCTTCAAAGAAGGGTAGCCATAATGAATCGGCTGATTTTTAAAGGTCAGACTGTGACCTTTAAGGCCTTGTCTGAAGAATATTTTGTCAGTAAAACATCTATTAAACAGGATTTTACTTTTATAGAGCAGATTTTGGGCAAAGGCAATGCCTTTCATCTAACTAAGGATCGTAAAGGGACCAGAATCATATGGAAAAATCCTGAGGAAAAACTCAATGTGCTGCTTAATTTTAATCAGCTCTTGACAGAACATTCTCAGGCTTTGAGCCAATCTCGGCTGGAAGATGAGATTGATATTCTCTTAAGCTGCTATCCTCAGGATGCTGTTAATGCCTGTGAGAATATCCTTTACAGCTATATCAAGGAGAATATCAATACCATTTCTGAGGTTTATGTCCAGAGTTTTCTGAGTGCTCTCGTTGCCCTGGTTTATCAGCTTTTGCAGGGAGAGCATCTGTCTGCAAAGGAGAAAGTCTTAAACCCTAAGAGGCACGCTTTTTACATAGACAGTGCAGTGAAAATTCTTCATAAGGCTTCTGTACGTCTAGGCTTTGTCTATACCAATGGTGATATTGAATTTCTCTCTTATATGCTGCTCAACTACCGCTTTGAGCCAATGCCAGCGGATTATGTTGATAACGGTTTGCTAGAGCGTTTGATCAAAGAAGTGTCACAAGCCTTAACGATTGACTTTTCAGGGGATCAGCACCTGTTGGAGCAGCTCAAAACGCATATTCCAGCCATGCTTCAGCGCCTGCAGTCGCATACATTTATCAAGAATCCTTTTACAGAGCAGATTAAGTTGGAATATTCGGTGGTATTTAATATTTTATGGCTGGTCATGACAGATTTTAGCGATGAGCTGGGAGTTGACATCAATGAAGATGAAATAGCTTTTTTGACCATCTATTTTCAATTGGCTATTGAGAAGGCCGGAATCAGCCGGAAAATTCTGGTGATTTGTCCGACAGGTCTTGTCACTTCAGAGCTTTTGATTAATCGTATAAAAAATGCCCTGCCTTCGCTGGATACCTTGGAAGTTGCTTCTGTGCCAGAGGCAGCAGAACTAAATCTGCAGCAATATGATTTTGTTTTGACCACTGTAAAGCTAAAACAGCAAACAAAGAACAGCTTTTATGTGTCTCCTTTTATCAGCAACAGTGAGCTCATCAGTCTTTTCAGTGAAAAGACTAAGCAAAATAAGTTACTGGCCAAATCACCGGAGGTGCTTGAGCATTATATTTTGCCGCATCTAGTTTTTACTGATAAGCAATATGCGTCAAAAAAAGATGTTATTTTAAGTGTTGGTGAGCACTTGGAAGAAGAGCAACTGGTGACTGGCGACTTTAAGTTTGATGTCTTAAAACGTGAAGAATTAGGCGGGACAGATCTGCCCCTGGGTGTTGCAGTTCCCCATGGCAAACCGATTCATGTGCTAAAAACGTTTGTTGCCCTTATTAAAAACTGTAAAAAGTATAAGTGGAATACCTATTATGTAGATACTGTATTTATGATAGGCATTGCTCAAAAAGATTTGAAAGAGGCCCGAGCGATTATTGCTGGCATTTACCAGATTATTAATGATGAGGCTAGACTAAAGACGCTCAGGCAGGAGAAAGATGTTAAGGAGGTTTTAAAAATCGTTTATGGAAAAGACTGATATTATCCGTCAGGAACTGATTTTTCTTGATTGTGAACAGACAGGTAAAGATCAGATTATCAAATGGATTGCCAAGGCGGCTGAAGCTATCCGCTATGTCAGCGATGCTGATTTGTTTTTTCAGGCCGTTTTAAAAAGGGAGGCGGAAGTCCCGACTGCAATCGGTTATGATATTGCTATTCCGCACGGAAAAACCGATGTTGTTAAAAAGCCTTTTATCGCTTTTTTGCGAACTAAGAAAAAATTTAGGTGGAGTCAAGAAGATAATGAAAAGGTTCAGCTGATTTTTCTGATTGGTGTTCCTGAAACAGGTACTGAAAAACTGCATTTAAAATTTATTTCGCAGGTCAGTAAAAAATTGCTGGATGAGCATTTTAGACAAGAACTCTTGCAGCAAGATAAAGATCAAGTATTTCAGCTATTGCATGCTATTGATATTTAAGGAGGTTACAGATGAAAATAGTTGCAGTGACAGCCTGCCCGACAGGCATTGCCCATACTTACATGGCTCAGGAAGCCATTGAAAAAGAATGTGAAAAACGTGGCTATGACTACCAGGTTGAAACCCAAGGCGGCATGGGAATTGAAAACGAATTGGAACAGGAAGTAATAGATGAGGCCGATCTTGTTATTTTGGCCGTTGCTGTGGAGATTGAAGGACAGGAACGCTTTGATGACAAACGAGCACAAGGCAAGGTTTTGAATGTTGATCCTGGAGAAGCCATCAAGCATCCGGCCAGAGTTTTAGATCAGGCAGAAGCACTATAAGAATAAGAGGGTGAAATGATGAATAAAAAAATATGGAAAGACTTGCAAAAAGCTTTCAACACTGGGGTTTCTTACATGCTGCCTTCAGTTGTCGTCGGCGGTGTTTTTCTGGCAATTGCGCTGTCCACCGGAAAGCCGACTGACAAGGGCATGGAAATCACCAATCAGTTCATGAAAAACTTAAACGATTTGGGAACTGCTGGCTTTGCGATGATGATTCCGCTTCTGGCTGGCTATATTGCTTATTCCATTTCCGGTAAGCCAGCCTTGGCGCCAGCTATGATTTTGGGCTATATTGCTAATAATCCTATTGGCGCTGATCAGGTCAAAACGGGTTTTCTGGGTGCTATGCTGCTAGGGGTGCTGACAGGTTATTTTGTTAAATGGACCAAGAGCTGGAAGACACCGCAGCTAGTCAGAACCTTGATGCCTATTTTGATTGTTCCAATCATAACAACCTTTGTTTTGGGAATGATTTATATTTATATCATTGCCGTACCAATCGGCCTTGTAATGGATTGGCTGGTGAAAACACTGGGTGAACTGCAGGGGGGCAGCGCCATTGTTTTGGGCTTGATTATCGGTGCAATGACAGCAGTGGATATGGGCGGCCCCATCAATAAAACAGCAACAGCCTTTACCCTAGCCTTGATGGCGGAGGGGATCTACTCGCCTAATGGTGCCCACCGGATTGCTGTAGCCATTCCGCCTTTGGCTGTGGCCATTTCCACTTTTATTGATCGCAAGAAATATAGCAAGGAAGACCGTGATTTAGGACTATCTGCCTTCTTTATGGGCTTGATTGGCATTACTGAAGGTGCTATTCCTTTTGCGGTAAAAGATATGAAGCGTGTACTGCCTGCCATTATTATCGGTAGTGCTGTTGGCGGAGCGCTTGGGATGATTAATAATGTTGAGGCTCTGGTTCCGCACGGCGGTTTGATTATTTTGCCTGTGGTTAACGGGAAGCTCTGGTATGTCATCGCCATGCTGATTGGTACTTTGATTTCAGTCGCTATCCTACATTTTACAAAACCAGATATTGAAGAATAAAAAAACTAGTAATTGAACACGGGCTAAAAGCGTCGAGAAAAAGATAGCCTACCTTATGCGCAAAGCGCATGGCGTTAGTCTCCTATTTTCTTCTCGCTTTCCTAACGCCCTTTGCGACACTTCGTTTGGTTAGTCGATTTTACTAAGCAAACGAAGTTAGCGGGAGAGGTAGCCATTCACTATGGTGATTGGCGTTTGTTATCAAGTGCAAAGCACTTAGATAACAAACCTCTGCCGTATCTTGTTAATTGAACACGCCTACGACTCTGTGAAATTAGACTCGCCTTCCTAGAATCTTTAGGGATTCTTCGTCAGGTTCCCTAAATTTCTTTGAGTCGCTTAACGGCTTAGTATCTTAATTAAAGGAGAAAAATCATGACAAAACTTTCTATTAAAGAGACTGTCCAAGGACTCTTAGAACTGCAAAAAACTGGTGAAAGTGCCACACTCTTAGGAATTGGTCCCATGTCTAAAAACTGCGTTCAGGCAGCTTTAGAGCTTTCTCAGGAAGACGACTATCCTGTCATGTTTATTGCCAGCCGTAATCAGGTCGACCTAGATGAACTCGGCGGCGGTTATGTCAATGGCTGGAATCAATTCACCTTTGCTGAGGCAGTCAAAGAGGTTGCAGAAGACATTCATTATGACAATCTTTACTATCTTTGCCGCGATCACGGCGGCCCTTGGCAACGCGACAAGGAACGCAACAGCCACTTACCGACAGATGAAGCCATGAAATTGGGAGAACAATCTTATGTGGGAGATATTGAAGCAGGTTTTGACTTGCTCATGATTGATCCAACCAAGGATCCTTTTGAAATCGGCAAGGTTATCCCTCTTGATACGGTTTTAGAGCGTACGGTTGAGTTGATTGAGTTCTGTGAGAATGAACGTAAAAAACGCAACCTGCCTGAAATTGGTTATGAAGTCGGTACTGAAGAAACCAATGGCGGTCTCACTTCTACTGAAACTTATGAAACCTTCATCAAACAGCTGCAATCAGAACTGGGCAAACGCGGTCTGCCTATGCCGACCTTTATTGTTGGTCAGACAGGAACCCTGACACGAAAGACGGAGCAAGTCGGACATTTTAATTTTAAAAATGCCTATGATCTGGCTCAGATGGCCAAAAAATACGGTGTCGGTCTTAAAGAGCATAATGGCGATTACCTCGATGATGTTACGCTTCTGGAGCATGTGCCATCAGCTATTACAGCAACCAATGTAGCACCTCAGTATGGTACTGAAGAAACCAGGGCTTATCTTAATCTGGCTAAAGTTGAAGCTAAATTGGTTGAATATGGTTTGGTTGAGGAACCATCTAAAATTCGTGAAACCTTGTTAGTAAAAGCTATTGAAAGCCAGCGCTGGAGAAAATGGATGGTTGGCGATCAGGTTAATCTGAGTGTTGAAGACATTAAAGCAGACAAGGAACTGTCTGAAGAAATTTTAGATATTGCTGGCCATTATACCTTTAATGATGCAGCCGTAAAGGCAGAAATTGAAAAGCTCTATGCCAACTTATCTGCCCATCATATTGATGGCAAGCGCTATGTTATTGATCATATCAAGCGACCAATCAGAGACTATGCTGAATGTTATAACTTAAAGGGCGTTACCAGCCGCATTAAAAATCTTAAGGATTAGGCATCGCTCAATTGTAGAAAACAGCACATTTTAAAAACCTATTGGAAATTCCTAAAAGCAAAAGCTAAAGGGAGTTTCTGATAGGTTTTTTTGAAACTGCACTTTCAATAAATTTTCAAAAAAGAACTTACACGGCTGTTTGAATTATGATATGCTAGTTTTTAGAATAGAAAAAGGAGGCGGATAATGCCAAGAAATTTTAAAGAAGCCATGTTTTTTACAACCATGATGTGCGGGTTAATGGTACTGGGAATGAGTGCTTATAATTTAACAGTTGCTGGCCATTTCAGCTGGAAAGCTCTAGCTTTGGGTTATATCCCCGGATTTGTCCTTGCTTTTTTAGCGGATACCTTGATAGTAGGGCCGCTGGCCAAAAAAGTTGCGTTTAGCTTTTTAAGAGATCATCATAAACGCTGGCAAAAAATCGTAACAATCTCAGGTTTGATGATACTTGGGATGGTTTCTCTCATGTCCTTGTACGGTTTGCTGATTAATCAGGTTGCTTTGACGCTACCGGTTTATTTGGGCGCATGGCTGACGAATTTTGTGATGGCAGTCCCCTTAAATTTTTTGCTTGTGGGACCTGTTTCACGTTTTATCTTAGGCCATCTGCAAAAGCCCTTCCCTAACGAAGAAAAAGTGGAAGATTTTGACGATGACGATGAGATTCCAACCATTATTTAAGAAGACACTAACTATAAAAAATGAGGCAGGACGCATCAAGTGCTCCTGTTTTTATTTTAGATTTTCAAAAAACTTTCACTGAAAAACCAGCTTCAAAACAGTGAGTTTTAAACTTTTAAACAGTGAGAATTATGTTACAATAGACCTATGACAAACAAGAAAAAATTACTGTTAATTGACGGTTCTTCCGTTGCCTACCGTGCTTTTTTTGCACTCTACAATCAGATTGAACGCTTTAAGAATCCTGCGGGGCTTCATACCAATGCGATTTATGGTTTCCATCTGATGCTGGATCACATGATAAAGCGGGTAGAGCCGACCCATATTTTGGTAGCCTTTGATGCTGGCAAAACGACTTTTAGGACAGAAATGTTTGCTGAGTATAAGGCTGGCCGTGATAAGACACCGGCAGAATTTCGGGAGCAGCTGCCCTATATCCGTGAGATGCTGACGGCGCTCGGTGTGCCTTTTTATGATTTGGACAATTATGAGGCCGATGATATTATTGGGACACTGGATAAACTGGCAGAAAATGAAAATGAATACGAAGTGACTATTGTCAGCGGCGACAGAGACCTGATTCAGCTGACTGACAACAACACAACCGTTGAAATTTCTAAAAGGGGCGTGGCCGAATTCGAAGAATTCACGCCAGCTTATCTCATGGAAAAAATGGGGCTGACGCCCAAGCAGTTCATTGACCTCAAGGCGCTCATGGGAGATAAATCGGATAATATTCCGGGGGTCACCAAGATTGGTGAGAAGACTGGACTTAAGCTCCTGCACGAGCACGGCAGTTTGGAGGCCATCTATGAAAACTTGGATAGCTTTAAGGCCTCTAAGATGAAAGAAAATCTGGTCAATGATAAAGAGCAGGCCTTCTTGTCGAAAACCTTAGCGACGATTGATGTTCAGGCGCCAATCACCATCGGTTTGGAAGATATTGTCTATGCCGGCCCCCAATTTGACAGTCTGGCTAAATTTTATGATGAGATGGACTTTAGACAGTTCCGTTCGCAGCTGGGGTCATCGCCTGATGTTAAGGTCTTTGAGGTGTCTTATACAGAGGTCAGTCAGTTAAAACCAGACATGTTTGCCCCGGATCAGTTCTTTTATTTTGAAATTTTAAATGATAACTATCATACCGAAGACATGATTGGCTTTGCCTGGGGTAACAGTCAGGCAATCTATGCCAGTACTGATATCAGTCTGCTGAATGATGACCTGTTCAAAAAGGCTCTGGCTAAACCTATTAAGACCTATGATTTCAAGCGCAGCAAGGTTTTACTCAGTCATTTGGGAATTGATTTGCCAACAGCCAGCTTTGACAGTCGCTTGGCTAAGTACCTGTTGTCCACTGTTGAAAACAACAATACTTCTACCATTGCCAGACTCTATACAGACCTGCCGCTGGCGACTGATGAAGAAGTCTACGGGAAAGGTGTCAAACGGGCTGTTCCTGACAAAGATACGCTGCTCAGCCATTTAGCCAAAAAAGTCAGTGTCCTGATTGCCAGCGAAGAGCCCATGCGCAAGAAACTCTCTGACAATAATCAGTTAAGCCTGCTTTTTGAAATGGAGCTGCCCTTGGCTAATGTTCTTGCTAAAATGGAAATTGCGGGTATCTCCATCAAGGAAGAAACGCTCAAGGACATGGAGCGCAGCAATGAGATTGAACTGGAGGCCTTAACGCAGGAAATCTATGCTTTGGCGGGGGAAGAGTTCAATATTAACTCACCTAAACAGCTGGGAGTCATTCTCTTTGAAAAATTAGGCCTGCCCCTGTCGGCCACCAAAAAAACAAAGACTGGCTATTCGACGGCCGTTGATGTCCTGGAACGTCTGGCTCACCGCTCACCAATCGTAGCTAAAATTTTGGAGTACCGTCAGATTGCCAAACTCCAATCAACCTATATCATTGGTTTGCAGGAAGCTATTTCTTTTGATGGTAAAATTCACACGCGCTATTTGCAGGATTTGACACAGACCGGACGGTTATCCAGTGTCGATCCCAATCTGCAAAACATACCTGTTCGCCTAGAGCAGGGCCGCTTGATTCGCAAGGCCTTTGTTCCGGAATGGTCGGACAGCGTTTTGCTCAGCTCAGATTATTCACAGATTGAGCTGCGGGTTTTGGCACATATTTCAGGTGATGAACACTTGATAGCGGCCTTTAAAGAAGGCGCAGATATCCATACCTCGACAGCTATGCGTGTCTTTGGCATTGATAAGCCAGAAGATGTAACGCCTAATGACCGTCGCAATGCCAAGGCAGTTAATTTCGGCGTGGTTTATGGTATTTCTGATTTTGGTCTGGCCAATAATCTAGGCATCAGCCGCAAGGCTGCCAAAAATTATATTGATACCTACTTTGAACGTTATCCAGGTATTAAAAATTACATGGACAGGGTGGTCAGAGAAGCGCGTGATAAAGGATATGTAGAGACGCTCTTTCACAGAAGGCGCGAACTGCCGGACATCAATTCACGCAATTTCAATATCCGCTCCTTTGCCGAGCGCACAGCTATTAATTCCCCAATTCAGGGGAGTGCAGCAGACATTCTCAAAGTAGCCATGATTAATCTGGATAAGGCTTTGACGCAAGGAAATTACCAAGCGCGCATGCTGCTGCAGGTACATGATGAAATCGTCCTTGAAGTTCCCAACCAAGAACTAAAGGCTGTCAAGCAGCTGGTCAAGGAAACCATGGAATCGGCGATTGAGCTGTCTGTACCGCTTGTAGCTGATGAAAATGCTGGTCAGACCTGGTATGAAGCTAAATAAATTGCTTAAAATAAAGGGGGTTGTTTATGACCTATCAATTTCAAAATCCCAGTCAAGAAGTGATTTTTGATTATTTAAAAGAGGCTAAAACCATAGCAGTAGTAGGTTTGTCCGCTCGAGAAGAAACAGCTGCCTATGAGGTTTCTCAGCTGATGCAAAGGGCTGGCTACAAGATTATTCCTGTTAATCCAAGATCTGCTGGCAGCACTATTTTGGGTGAAAAGGTTTATGCTAGCTTGCAGGATATTCCTGAGCCTATTGACATCGTTGATGTTTTTCGCCGCAGCGAGTTTTTAGCAGATGTTGCCCGTGATTTCATTGAAACGAATGCTCGTGTCTTCTGGGCTCAACTAGGTTTAGAGAGCGAAGAATCCGAAAATATCCTGCGTGCAGCAGGGCGCAATGATATTGTCATGAATCGTTGCATCAAGATTGAATATCAAAAACTGGCTAATCAATAAAATATCTGAGCCACCATGCAACAGTTAGCGATTCAGCAATGGAATGCTCTGTTGTCAACTGTTCTCAAAGGAGATGGCTGTAATAACACATGAAGTTAAGAACCTGAGATAAAAGTGTCTCAGGTTCTTATTTTCTTAGGAGTAACTTTGACGCAGCAGATAATGACAAGCAAGGGCTTTTTTGATAAAATTGATAAGGTTAAATTGGCCAAAATCTATTTTGGCAGCAAGGAGAGAAAAAATACATGACAGATTCGCCCATTCGATATCGTTTAATTAAAAAGGAAAAACATACAGGAGCCCGTTTGGGAGAAATTATCACACCCCACGGAACCTTTCCGACGCCTATGTTTATGCCGGTGGGAACGCAGGCAACTGTTAAGACGCAAAGTCCTGAGGAGTTAAAAGAAATGGGGTCAGGAATCATCTTATCAAACACTTATCACCTCTGGCTGCGTCCTGGTGATGAGCTGATTGCACGTGCTGGCGGTCTTCACAAATTTATGAACTGGGATCAAGCTATCCTGACAGACAGCGGCGGTTTTCAGGTTTATTCGCTTGCTGACAGCCGCAATATTACTGAAGAAGGGGTGACCTTTAAAAACCACCTCAATGGTGCCAAAATGTTCCTGTCACCTGAGAAGGCCATTTCCATTCAAAATAATCTGGGTTCTGACATTATGATGTCATTTGATGAATGTCCTCAATTCTACCAGCCTTATGACTATGTCAAAAAATCAATTGAGCGGACCAGCCGCTGGGCAGAACGTGGTCTAAAAGCTCACCGTCGTCCGCATGACCAAGGCCTTTTTGGTATCGTTCAGGGTGCTGGTTTTGAGGATCTTCGTCGCCAGTCAGCAACTGATTTAGTAGCCATGGATTTCCCAGGCTATTCTATCGGAGGATTGGCTGTTGGCGAAAGCCATGAAGAAATGAATGCTGTGCTTGACTTCACTGTGCCAATGCTGCCAGACAACAAACCACGTTATCTCATGGGTGTCGGTGCACCTGATAGCTTGATTGACGGAGTTATTCGCGGTGTTGATATGTTTGACTGTGTGCTGCCAACCCGCATTGCCAGAAACGGAACCTGTATGACCTCAGAAGGCCGTCTGGTTGTTAAAAATGCTCAATATGCAGAAGATTTCACACCGCTTGATCATGACTGTGATTGCTATACCTGTAAGAATTACACACGGGCTTATATTCGTCATTTGCTTAAGGCAGATGAAACCTTTGGCCTGCGCTTGACCAGCTATCACAATCTCTACTTCTTGCTTAATCTCATGAAGAAGGTACGCCAAGCCATTATGGATGACAACCTACTTGAATTTCGTGAAGACTTTATTGAACGCTACGGTTACAATCAATCCAAGCGTAATTTTTAAGATAAGACTGAAATGCTAGCTCTTAGGCAGCTGCTTTGCTATTTGATGTGTAATGGGATTGAAGCTAATTTTTTTAAAGCAGCTTCAGTCTTTTTATTTGAAAAATTAAGCGATTAAACCGGACTCAACTACTATTCAGCGACCTAATTAACATGTGCAAAATCAGTTTTAAGCTTTTAAAATTCTGCTGCCAGCACTGTCATTATACCTTTCAGCTTACAAAAGTGTAAGTTCAAATCATTGTTTTTGCAGTACAATAAAAGCAGTAAAGGAAAACTATTAATGACTTGACAGCTGACTGCTGATTAGAAGGGATGAGAGGGATGACAAAAAGTGATTGCTTAAAATCTTTAATTCTGATTTTTATGATTTGTGATTTGATTCTACTTGCTTTTATTGTTATTTGCTACTGTATCTGATACATTTGTAAAGAAGAATATTAAGGAGAAATGATGTTAGAAGTTGTTACACTTATACTTTTTATTTTGCTAGTCATATCCATACATCATGATGCGCGCAGCTTAATTAATCCTGTCCTTTTAATTGTCTTTTTGTTTTTTGCCTACCTTGCGATTACTGCCTTTTTCTACAATCAGGGCTTTACGGTGGCTTATTTAATCTTTGTCGAAGGACTTGTCTTAGTTCCTGCTCTGCTTTTTTTCAGTGGCCTGTTTCTCATTTATAATGGTCTTGTCCTTTTGAGGAGGGAAGGACGCTCAAAAACGAATTTCTTATCCCTTTTTTTGGGCTTGGCAATTGTGGCTTTTTTCGCTATCGTTTATTCCCGTCCCCATTTTTGGCCAATTTTTGAAGGAAATCAATTTATCTATCCTTTTTATACTCTTTTTATATTTAGTTTTTTCCTCTTTGGCATGTCCTTTACAGCTTTTATGCTATATTCCGTCTTGTATCTCATTATTCCTAAAAACAAGCATTATGATTTTATTATTATTCATGGTGCGGGGCTTATGAATGGTAAAGAAGTAACCCCTTTGCTGCAAAAGCGGATTGATAAGGCACTTGAGGCCTTTCGAAAATCCAGCAATCCCCATGTTAAGCTGATTGCAAGCGGTGGTCAGGGTCCCAATGAAAAGACTTCAGAAGCAAAAGCTATTGCTGCCTATATCAAGCAGCAAGGAGATATTCCAAGCGATAGAGTCCTTTTAGAGGAGCAGTCGCGTTCAACCTATCAAAATCTCTTGTTTTCAAAACAGCTGGTCGAAAAAGAGCTGAGTCGTCCGCGCTTTCTCTTTGTTACCAATGCCTATCACGTTTTTCGGACTAGTGTCTATGCCCGTCAGCTGCATATGGCTGGAGATGGTTTGGGCTGCTCGACTGCTGCTTATTATATTCCTAGTGCCTTTATCCGAGAATTTATTGCTATTGTTGTTCGCCTCAAATGGGTCTTTATGACCATTTATGCCATTTTTATAGGGCTTCTTATCCTCAGTCAATTTTAGATAAACTATTTGTAAGGCCTGTTCTTTTTAGAGCGGGCCTTTGTTTAGTTGTCGCAGGAAATTTGCTATAATAAAGTTAACAGGAAATAAAGAAGGTGTTTTTTTATGAAGTTAACAACCCTAGGCTGCTGGGGAGCTTACCCTTACAAAGACGGCGGTACGACCTCTTATCTCTTGACGGGACAGGATGGTTTTCAGCTGCTGATCGACTGCGGCAGCCGTGCTATCAATGAACTGGAAAAAGAAATCAGTCCGCTGGACTTGGATGCGGTTATCATTTCCCACTATCACCCTGACCATGTAGCTGATTTGGGTGTCTTGCGGCACTATTTCCAGCTCTATCCCAAACATTTGTGGGAGCCTAAAGTCTTGCCTATCTATGGCCACGACGAGGACAGCTATGAGTTTAGCAAACTGACTCTTGATGGCGTTTCTCAAGGGATTGCTTATGATGTTAAGGGCACTGAGCAAATCGGACCCTTTGACATCACCTTCATCAAGACAGTGCATCCCGTGCCTTGTTATGCTTTTCGAATTCTTGAACGTGCAACAGGGCAAGTCTTTGTTTTCACTGGTGATACAGGCTATTTTGATGGCTTAGATACATTTGTTGCAGGTGCCGACCTCTTTTTGGCTGATGTTTATCTTTATGAAGGCAATGAAAATCACATAGCCCATTTGACCACAAAGGAAGCAGGACAAATTGCCAGTGCGGCTGCTGTAAAACGTTTAGTTCTAACCCATATGCCGCCGCTGCCGCCAGCAGGGATTGACCCAGACAATCACTTGGAAGTTCTCAGAAGTCAGACTGAGACTTACTCAAAAGGTATTCCTGTAGAATTGGCAGAGCCTCATAAATCATGGGAAATTGGTGAGTGCTGATGACCAACTTCACTCAGGAAGAAAAAGAATTTTTCATGGCAGAAGCCCTGAAAGAAGCTCAAAAATCATTGGCCAAAGAAGAAATCCCCATCGGCTGTGTCATTGTTAAGGACGGCCAAATCATCGGCCGTGGCCACAATGCTCGTGAGGAGTTAAGCCAGGCGATTATGCATGCCGAAATCATGGCCATCACAGAGGCCAATAAGCATGAGAATAGCTGGCGCTTACTGGATACGACACTTTTTGTAACGATTGAACCCTGTGTCATGTGCAGCGGTGCTATCGGTCTTGCCCGTATTCCGCAGGTCATCTACGGAGCTGCCAATAAAAAATTTGGCGGAGCCGGCAGTCTCTATGATATTTTAACCGATGAGCGACTCAATCACCGTGTACAGGTGGAAACTGGAATTCTGGAAAAAGAATGTGCTAGTATTATGCAGGATTTTTTTAGGCAGAGAAGAAATTCTTAAGTTGGCAGTTTGCTCAATCTATGTTATAATATTTTTGGAGCAACAGCTTTGCGTGAAGCGGGTCAGGGGAGGAATCCAGCAGCCCTAAGCGATGTAAGCTGTGTGCTCTATTTTTTATGTAATTATAGAGTAAATGATTAGCAACGATAGTTTCATAATTTTGTTGTAAAATGTAATGTGAAGTTTGGTGGGGAAGTATGGGAATAAAAGAAACAATTGGGAAAAAGATTAGGGAAGAGCGTGAGAAAAAGGGGCTATCGCGTGAACAACTGTGCGACAGTGAAGAAGAACTAACAGTTCGCCAACTGGTACGTATTGAACTGGGACAGTCTTTACCTTCTATTGTAAAATTGGAATATATTGCAAAAGTGTTGGAAACTGATTTAGGAACCTTACTTGCGGGTGAAAATATTACTATACCAGAAGACTATTTTTCTATGAAGTATCAACTTTTCAAATTTCCTAGCTATGGTGATTCTGAACGTTTAGCTCAAAAATCGCGAATGATTGAGGATATTTATGAAAAATATTTTGACGTTTTGCCGGAAGATGAGTTGTTTACTTTGGAATTGTTGGATAATTCCTTAGATTATATTTCTACAGGAAGAACTGCAGCAGCAGAAGATATCTTTGATGACTTTTTTAAGCAACTTTTAATAAAAAAGCATTATTCTTTCAATGACTTGTTATTAGCAAAATACTATGCGATTCAATGTCAGGATAAAGATTATGATGAAACAATCATGGAGATACTCGAAACTACTGTTTTACAGCAAAATATCTCAGGCGATGAATATTATAATATTGAACTTTTAGGAGTATTAACGGCTATAGCAGGTGTTTATCTGGATCATGGTTTATATTCTAAAATAAAAGCTTTAGTAGTTAAAATGGATGATGTTATCTCTAAAACGCAGCAATATAATATTAAACCTGGGCTATTAATGTTTAAAGCAAAGTATTATTTGTATGCTGAATATAATAAAAAGAAAGCAAAGGAATGTTATGATTTGGCTGCTTTGCTAGCACAAAGTTTTGGAGATAGCGTTCTAGAAGCTAATATTCTTGCTGAAAGAAAAAAAGATCATCTTTAAAAAGTCCAATATCGAATAATCAAAAAGGGATTAGTGATAGTAATAGCTTTTCTATGTTTTTTATAGCAAAAAAACAGTGTTTTTCAAGTTGAATAAATATCTTATATTTGAAGTGCTGCAAGTAAGAAATGAATATTCTGCTTTTGAAAATTTACTTAACTATTTGAATTAGCAAAATTAGGTTTTATTAAAATTTTTAGTATAAGTTGATTGTATATCCTTGTAAAATCATATAAAATTTAAAATTTGGAAATGTATTCAAAAGGACTATACTTTCTACAAAAGAAGACAAAGTCGATTTTTATCAAAAGAATTATTATGTTATGATACTTTCCTTAGGTAGCG
>NZ_BCLE01000005.1 GCF_001431045.1 Streptococcus orisasini | reverse complement strand
AGACCATGACATTTATGTCATGGTCTTCTTTTTACCTTTTTCTTATAATAGCACTATAAAGTTTGAAAGGAAAGACAAATGAAATTAAGAAAGATATTGATGGCAATTGTAACTTTTTGGTTTATATGTGGCGGATGTTAAAAAGGGAATCATGTAATAATTATCTGTTTCTCTCTTGAATAATAAGAAGGAAATAAAATTAAAAGTAAATAAATTTGAAAAATGATATTTATGTACTAGTTAATTGTTCTACTTATGAAAAAGGTTTCATTTTATAAGATATAAAATGAATATACTGCAATTAAAAAATATATTATAAGTTGTAGTATTTATTTAATGATGTAATGTAATGAATTTATCTGTGATACTTCTACTTGACTATTTGTTGGTAGTTTATCTCAAATAAATTTTTTTATTAGCTATCAATTAGTAACATAGGTATTATTATTTTTCATTTATCAAAATGTGAAAGATTTGAATTCTAGGGTTGTTATAAAAGATAAGAAGATGCGATGTTAGATGTTGAAAAAGTTCGGAAGATTATTTTGTAATCGATATTACTTTAAGTGTTGTTAACTTAACTATATTATTGCTACAACAACTATCTATAAAATTTATTGAAAAAAGTACTATAATATCAAGTCATTTAATGCAATAAATAGCAAAATATTTATAGAAGTTGGATAAAAAGTCTAATCTCAGTAATTGGAGTTCATTTTAATATCATAATGTAGTAGCTAAATGACAGTTTCGTTCGCATTTTACGATCCGAACCTGATCTAATTTGACATCAAAATTCATTTGACTTTATCTGCTAGCTCAAAAGGTTCCCCGAACCTTTTGAGCTATGCGGGGGTGGGAAAACGAACTCTTTTATTATTTGTTGAGTTCTTGTACGTAATCTTCCTAGATGACACCGTTTTGCAGGTGATTGCGCAGCAATCATTGCTGTCTTTCCCCCTCTCATTAGAATACCTTAGATATAAAAATGATAGAAGTTGGTGAATAAAATGGAACTAAGAGATTTACTTTATAAAATTTCAGACTATGTAAAGATACCTAGTGAAAAAATTGATTTAGATAAACCATTTATGGAAATGGGCTTTGATTCTCAGACATTGGTTCAGTTTGTAGGTAAATTAGAACAAGAATTAAATGTTAAGCTAGATATGGCGGCTTTAATTGATTATCCTACCGTTAACAAATTTTATAAATACTTGAATGAATGTATTGAAAATAAAAAAACAGTTAATGTATTAAACCAAAAAAACATTAGGAAAGAAAAAATAGCAATAACGGGAATGGCTTGCAAATTTCCAGGAGCTAATAATATTGATGAATTTTTCAATAATTTAAAAAATCAGACATTAAGTGTTAAGCCATATCCAGAAGAAAGAAAAAAATTATGTCCAGAATTCTCGCCTAAAGAAAACAAAAAAATATATGATGGCGGGTATATTGATGACATAGAAGTATTCGATAATGTATATTTTAACGTGTCTGAAACGGAAGCAGCTAATATTGATCCTCAGCAAAGAATACTCTTGCAAGAGATTGTACATGCACTTGAGGATGCTGATATTACTGAAAAAGATATTCAAAATACAGAAATAGGAGTCTTTGTAGGAGCTTCAAATACTGATTACTTACGAACAGTTATTTCAAATGAGAAAGACATTAATGCGATTGTGGGAAATTCTATGGCAATGTTGTCAAACAGAATATCTTTCTTTTTTGATTTTAAAGGGCCAAGTATGACAATAGATACAGCCTGCTCGTCATCTTTGGTTGCTGTAAATGAAGCAATAGAAAGTATCAATAGAGGAGAATGTGAAGTAGCAGTAGTAGCAGGCGTCAATATCATCCTTGATGCTGAACTCAATAGAGCTATGGGAGAAGCTGGGATGCTTTCACCAGATGGTTTGTGTCAAACCTTTGATGAAAAGGCAAATGGTTATGTACGTGGAGAAGGCATCGGGGTTTTGATTCTTAAGCGTCTTACTGCTGCAGAAGATAGAGGTGATAGAATTTATGCGACAATAATTGGAAAGGCAATAAATCAAGATGGGCGTTCTGCTTCATTAACTGCACCTAATAAAAATATGCAGGTTGAACTGCTTAAAAAATCTGCTGCCGATGCTGGACTCTCAACATCTGAAATACGATATATTGAAACACATGGTACAGGTACTTTTTTAGGAGATTATATTGAAGTTTCTGCGATTGATGAGGCCATTAACCAAGATTTACGACGCAAGCATCCTCTTCTTCTTGGTGCAGTGAAAACAAATATTGGACACTTAGAAAGCGCTGCTGGAGTTGCATCGCTGATTAAAACGGCACTATGTCTATTTTATGGTGAACTTGTTCCAACAAGAAGTATTGATAAAATAAATGAAAAACTGGAACTAGAACAAAAAAATATACACATTGTTCAAGAGACTGTAAAGATTAAAGATAAGCAATTTGTATGTGGAGTCAGTTCTTTTGGATTTGGTGGTACCAATTGTAATGTTATTCTTGAAAAATACAATAATACAGTAAATAAACAAGAATATAGTAATAAAGAAAACTATGTGTTGCCTTTATCTGATGTAAGCCAAGATGCGCTTTATAGAAAAATTAAAGATTTTCATAATTTTGTTCAGAATTATAATGGTTCTTTAAATGATATTGAGTATGCAATGAGTCAAAGGACAAATTTGAGAAAATATCGAACTGGATATGTCGTAAAAGATAAAGATGACTTACTTAAGAAACTTGCTAGAGCTCTTAAAATTCCTGAAAAAAATGAAGAAATTAAAAATAATAGTAGGGTATCTTTAGTTTTTTCTGGTCAAGGGACTCAATGGATTGGAATGGGGCGTCAACTTAGCCAGTTTCCTGCATATCGAGAAATGTTTGAAAAGTGTGTAGAAAAATTTAAAGAGATTGGCCAATGTGATTTAAATGAAATTATTGCTAGCAATAATGAAGACATTTTACAGGATTCTTACTTTGCCCAACCTGCTATTTTTGCTATTCAAGTTTCTATAGCTCATTTGTTAAAAGAAATGGGAGTTCACTATGACCTAGTTTGTGGACATAGCCTTGGTGAAGTAGCTGCGGCATTTACTAGCGGTGCTTTATCTCTCAATGCAGCAGTTAAAATTATTCATTCTCGGAGTACGATTCTCAGACGATTTACAGGAAAAGGTAAAATGTTGTCTGTATCATTAAGCGAAGAGAAAGCTTCTGAATACCTGAAAGGCTATGAAAATACCTCCATTGGTGTAATTAATTCGGTTGATTCTGTGGTTATTTCTGGTATTAATGACGAAGTGGCAAGACTTAAGGAAACATTCCAAGCTAATAATATTAGATGCCAGTATTTACCTGTTAATTATGCTTTCCATTATGTGGGGTTAGAACCATTTAAGGAAGAATTTATTGAAAGAACAGGTAAAATTAAAAGCAAACCAACAAATATTGAGTTTGTCTCAACAGTAACTGGCAATACCTTTAATTCAAAAAAATTAGATGTAAACTATTGGGCAGACAATATGAGAAATACAGTGCGATTTGCTGATGCAGCTGCCTATATTGCAAATAAAAGTGATATTATTATTGAAATTGCTCCTTCTTCGGCTTTGATGCTCTATCTTCTCAAATATAAAAAATCGTCCAAGGTTAACCTTATCTCAACACAACAGAAAAAAACATCACCAGATAAAGCCTTGTTAGATGCAACCATTGATTTGTTTAATTTAGGAATAGATATTAATTGGAATGCTTTAAATATCACAAAAGGCAATAGAGTTCACCTTCCAAAATATTCATTTGCCCAAAATAAAATATGGGCTAAAGTTGAAGAAAATGTTATTACACCTGAACTTCCAACAGTCCAAAAGACTTTTACAAAAGACGAGATTGAAGAATTTATAACTGATTTAATCTCTTCAGTTACTTATGAATCAGTAAGTATAACATCTGAAAGTGAAATTGCTGATTTAGATATTGATTCACTCAAGCTTTTTCAACTAAATTCTAAAATTAACACACAATTTGATATTGCACTTAAAGTAACTGATTTAAGCACATTAAAAACAGTTGGAGATCTGATATTAAAGATTGATAGCTATCTTCAAAAGAACAGAAAGACTCAAGATACTGATAAAGTATTAGATACAGATATTCAAAAATTAGTTACAGATGGGCAAGCAGCTATTATACGTGATCAATTATTAAATAAAACAAGTAATAAGTATAATATGGCTGCTGCTTGGAAAATGGGGAAAGAATTTGATGCGGAAAAGTGGAAATTGGCTTGTGAGGCTGTTATCCAAAAGCATGTAGTATTGAATCTAAGGTTTTCTGTGGATGGTCAGCAGATTGTTCAAACAGAATCTACATCTAATTTTGAAGTACAAGTAACAGACTTTTCACACATTGATGATATTGATGGATATATTAATGAGGTGTTGAATCAGCCATTTGATTTAGAAAAAGAAACTGTACGTGTGGTTTTAGGAGCAAAAACTAATGACTGGTATTTTGGTTTATCTATTCATCACAGTGTCATTGATGGCATTTCGATTTTTTTCCTGTTAAAAGAAATTATTGCTGCATATAAGCAATTACAAAGAGGGATTCCTCTTACTTTGGAAAAAGATAAAACATACTTTAATTATCAAAAACACGAGTTATCTGTAAAAGAGTCTGACCAGTATGAAATTGCAACAAATAAGCTAAAAAAGGACTTGGCTGGATGTGAGTTGGCAGAAGATTTCGGAGTTTTTTCGAATCCAGATCGTACAAAATCCAGTAGCTCAGAAAAGTATTTACAAATTGATAGTAGACTTTTTGAAAAGTTAAAGAATTTCAGTAAAACATATGGTTATACGCTTTTTGAAACTTTATATAGTATTTATCAGCTTCTTTATTATAAGCTCAACAATGATAACAACTTTATTACATGTACCTATAGTTCTGGACGGGAAAATGCAACATACTATGATACAATTGGTTATCTTGTTAAAAACATTCTTGTTTCTAGCCAAATAAATCCACAAGAAACGATTAATGATTTTATTAAGGGGGTACGTGAAAAATTATTTGAAGCGTATGATTATCCTGCAGGTGTATCATTAAATTATTTAAAAAATGTTGGTTTAGAAACGGGGAAAAATCTCTCCCATGTCTTTGCATATGAAAAAACAGTTGGAGAAGTTAATAGTGCACCAGTATTCATGAACGGTGATGATAAAGAAAATATATTTACCATTGATGGTATGAACTTTGAAAAGATAAATATGGGATGCATTGATTCACAGTACAATCTTGTATTTATGCTCGAAGAGTGCTCAGATAAAGTAATTGTTAAGTGTCAATTTAAGGAAGCAGTATATGAAGATAAAGCGATAGAAGTTTTATTAGGTAGCTATGAGACACTACTTGAAAGCATTTTAACTAATCCTAAACTTCCAATTAAAGACTATGACATTTCTAAAAATGTACCAGCAATTGAAACTAGTGTTGAAATGCAAGGGATCAAATATCATCAATATCTTGAGTATTTCGCTGAAAAGCTTCCAGAAAAACTAGCTGTAAGTTATGATGGAGAAAATATTTCCTATGCCGAACTCAACCGTAGAAGTAATATCTTAGCAAAAAAACTTATTCAGTATACTCAAGGAAAAAATATTGCTGTTGGTGTTGCAGTAGAGAAATCACAGGTATTTTTAACAAGTATATTTGCTATTATGAAAGCAGGAGCTTACTATGTTCCATTGGATAAGAATTACCCACGTGAGCGATTGCAGTATATAATGGATAATTCTGGTATGAAGTTTTTAGTTTCAGATGGAACTTTTGATGACATGGGATTAGATTATTCTAAAGTTACCGTAGTATCTCCAGTTATCACAGATGAAGTTTCTTCTAATCTTACTGTTAATAACGGCTTGGCAAGTACTGCTTATATGATTTATACTTCTGGAACAACTGGTAAACCAAAGGGTGTAAAAGTCACACATGCAGGAATTGAAAATGTTGTAAAAGAGCAAGAACGTCTATTCAATGTTAATTCAAAGGATAGAGTTACATTCTTTGCTTCTGTGTGTTTTGATGCTTCTGTGTTTGATATCTTAATGGCAATTGGACATGGAGCTACTTTAGTATTTTCTTCCCGGGAAAAAATGGGAACGGGTGTGAGGTTACATGATTTTCTTAAAGATGAGCAAATAACTGTCACAACCTTACCTTCATCAGTTTTAGCATCAATGGAAAATGAGAATCTTCCAGACTTAAGAGTTATTGTAACTGCTGGGGAGCCTTGTACAGATGATATCAAGAATAATTGGTGTATAGGTCATGAATTCTATAATGCTTATGGGGTTACAGAAGCGACTATATGGAATACAACAAGTAAATGCGATGTCAATAAAAAGGTAATGATTGGAAAACCAGTAGCCAATACTGATTTACGTATTGTAAATCAAGATGGGAATATTTGCCCTGAAGGAGTTACGGGGGAATTGTTAATTGGTGGAATATCATTAGCGGAAGGATATGCCGGATTAAAGGAATTAAATGAAAAACGCTTTATCCATATAAAAGGCAATCGTTTTTACAGAACAGGGGATCTGGTTCGATTAGACTATTCAGGTGAAATTGATTATGTTGCACGGGCTGATAATCAAGTTAAAATCCATGGTTATAGAGTTGAGTTAGAGGAAATTGAAAAAGTAATTCAGAACCTTTCCAAGGTAAAAAATGCAATTGTTCTTCTTATACAAAAAGGTAATGATAAACAACTTGTTTCTTACGTAGAGCCAAAACCGCAGGAAAATTTATCAGAACAAAATCTTAGAAATGATTTAGAACCTATTTTGCCACATTATATGATTCCTGATAGGGTATTCCTAACAGAATATATGCCGCTAACGCAAAATGGGAAAATTGACCGCGAACGCTTAAAACAACAAGCTCTGGAAGAAAGTCGAAATCGGAACATCATTTTACCAACAACTCAAAAAGAAGTTGCAGTAGTAGCAGTTCTTCAAAAGTATGTGGAAAACGATGAGATTTCAATGACAGATACTCTATTAGAATTGGGAATTGACTCGATCAATATTTATAATTTGATGGTAGATATTGAAAAAGAATTTGGAGTAACCTTAAAGATTGAGGACTTGCTCAAAAATATAAGTGTGTCTGCATTATGCCAGATTATTTATGATGAAAATAATCAGTCAAATCTTATTCTACAGAAAAAACCACAAGATGTACCAACTAGATTATCTGAAAAACAAAAGGGGATTTGGATTGCTAGTCAGTTGAAAAAGGAAACACGTGAATATAATATTCCTATTGCCTTAAAATTAACTGGTAAATTGGATAAGTCAGCTTTGAATAAAGCTTTGAATAAGATTGTAGAGCGACATAACATATTACATACTAGATACTATCAATCTGGTGATGATATCTTATGTGATCTAGATGATAACTTTTCTTTTGAAATTCCAGTTGAAAATATATCAGGGCTAACAACTGAACAAAAACATCTTAAAATTCAAGATGAAATCACAGCTATGAAGCTTGTTAATTTAAGGCCTGATGAGTATCCATTATTCAAGGTTAAGCTTTTACAAGCTACTGCTGATGAGCATTATTTCTTGTTTACAATTCATCATTTTATCGCAGATGGATGGTCATTCAAGATTATCTTTACTGAGCTTAAGCATTATTATAACTTTTATTGTACTGGAACGAATTTTGAAGAAGAACCTCTGGAATATCAATATGAGGATATCGGTTATACAGAGTACATTAAGCATGATGAAGAACTTGATAAAAAACGTGAAATCTATTGGCAAAACAAATTTGAAAATGAAAGTTCTATTCTCAGTATGCCTGAAGACTATCCACGACCTCCTGTTATGAATCACGTAGGTAGAAATGTTTATACGACTATAAATTCTAGAAAATATGCAGAAGTTGAAAAGTTTGCGCAGCAACATGGAATAACCGTATTTAGCCTCATGACTGCAATTTTGGGAATTTTACTTAGAAGATATTCTGGACAAGAAAGCATTAATATTGGTTTTCCAATGCTTGGTCGTGATAATAAATACAGTCAAAAAATGGTTGGAATGTTTATCGATACAACTGTTGCTAAGCTGAATGTAGATCCAAATCTTAGTTTTAAAGAATATCTTAATACAGTGGCAGATGAAATTATTTCTTCTATGGATATGGGAGAAATTGGTTTGAATCGTATTGTTGAAGCTGCCAATCCTCCTCGGAGTTCTGATAATACTCAACTATTTCAAGTACTCATCAATATGATTGATTTTAACGTTGATGTAAATGGTTTAGATGGTTTGACATTAGATGTTATAGAAGATGATGTTCAAGAAGCTAAGTATGATTTTACATTCTATCTTACAGAAAATACAGATGGTCTTCAAATAAGATTGAATTATTATTCAAGCGTATATAGTCAAGAAACAGCACAACTCATTTTAAATCAGTATGTTTGGCTAATTGAAATGATTATTGAAGATGCTTCTAGAAGAGTTGGTGAGTATAAACTTGCAAAGAAAATAGCTTTTTCTGAAGGTATGATGACTAAAAATTGTAATGATTCGAATTTGTTAGCTCATACGGCGTTAGAAAACATTACAAATAATAGCGAAGGCCTTAACTTTGAATACAGAAATAAAGTCTATCATAGTAGAGATATCCAAGAACAAGTAACTCAAATTTTTGAAGAACTTAAAAATAGGAATGTTCCTAAAGGATGTGTCATTGCTATCAGTGGTTTAAGAGAACCACGAATGATTGCTGCCATTTTAGCCATTTTGAAATGTGAATCCTTATTTACAATTATTGATTCACAGTGGCCAAAAGGAAAAATTGATGAAGCCTTGCAGGCAACAAATAGTTCGTACTTTATTGATTTAACGGATAGTGAAACTAAAGTTTTAGAAGTACAATCACAAAAAGTACAATACTCACTTAACGATAGCAGCTATATTGCTATGACTTCTGGTACTACAGGGAAACCTAAATCTATTCTAGGAAGTAATAGTGCAGTTAATCATTTTATTGATTGGGAAATTCATCACTTTGATTTAAATTCTAATGATAGGTTTGCTATACTTTCAGGAATTTCGCATGATCCGATTTTAAGAGATATAATTGTACCTTTAACATTAGGTGCGTCACTTGTTTTTCCAGATGAATCCGAGTTGATTCAAAATGATTTATTCAGATATTTAAAAGAAAATAAAATTAGTGTTGCTAATATTACTCCAAGCTTAGCTGAAGCGATTATTTTAGGAGCTAAACGCCATCCTAACAAAGAACTGTCACACCTCCGCTTCTTATTTTTTGGAGGCGAAAGGTTAAGGAAATCAACAGTTCAAGCTCTAAAAAAGATTGCACCAAATTGTCGAATTGTTAATTATTATGGAACAACAGAAACACCGCAAGGAATGTCATTTATTGAGTATAGTGAGGAAGCTCTTAATAGTTTAGGAGAATATCTGCCAATAGGACCTGGTATTGATGATGTTAAGATTGTGTTAGCAGATGAATCAGGAGAAGAAGTATCTATTGGAGAAATTGGGTCAGTTCATGTATGTACAAAGTATTTGGCTAAAGGGTACTTGACAGAAAATTCAAATCAAATCACCCCATTTTCATCTCAATCTAATATTTATAATACTGGAGATCTTGGCCGTTACAGACTAGATGGCAGTATTGATATTTTAGGGAGAAAAGATAGTCAGATAAAACGATACGGACAGCGAATTGAACTTGGTGAAATTGAGAGTGCAGTAACACGCTACGGCGATGTAGATTACGCTAAAGCGCTTTTCTACAAAGATAATATCTATGTTTTTGTAACTACAGTTAATGAATTTGATGAGCAAAAGTGTAAGAATAGTCTTCTTGATTATCTTCCTGTATATATGATACCAAGTAGGATTATAACCATACCTTCCATTCCGTTAACTAGAAATGGGAAAATTGATAGCAGACAACTTGAAAAACTAATTGATAATACTAGTGCTTTGGTTGTTGATAAACAAGTTCTATCAGAAACAGAAAAAATAGTTAGAACAGCGTGGGAAGAAGTTCTTGAACTTCATATGATTCCATCTGACAAAGCATTTTTTGAGGTTGGTGGGACTTCTATGAAGCTTTTAACCTTACAACAAAACTTAGAAGAACAATTTCAAAGAGAAATCCCGATAACGGTCTTGTTTAATAATCCGACAATTAGAGCCTTATCTAAATATTTAGATAAAGATAAAAAACAAGCAGAAAACAACATACAATCTGCTTTTGAAGAAGCTCAACAACGTAGGAAGAAGGCATCATTATTTATGAAGTATAATGCAAAAAGAAAATAATAGAAAGGGAGATGAGAATGGAAAATGCTATTGCTATTGTAGGGATGGACTGCAAGTTTCCGGGTGCAAATAATCTTGATGAGTATTGGGAAATATTAAAAAATGGGGAATGCGTAGTCAAAGACTCTATTGATTATAGTGGTGATAAAAATTTTGTTAACAAAGCTTTCTCTTTAGATAATATTGATAAGTTTGATGCAAAATTCTTCAACATTAGTAAGAGAGATGCTGAATATATGGATCCTCAACAAAGACTAATGCTGGAATCAGCTTGGAAAGCTGTGGAAAATGCTGGTTATAATACTAAAAATATAACAGAGAAAACCGGAGTTTTTATAGGTAGTGGAATCAGTTCATACTTAGTTCATAATGTCATCCCTAGCTTAAAAAATAATGGGATTAGTTTAGACAAGGTTATGTCGCAAGCTTTTCATGGTAACAGCCCTGATTATATTTCTAGCCGAATTTCATATAGCATGAATTTAACGGGGCCATCTTTAACGGTTCAAACTGCATGTTCTTCATCGTTAACAGCGCTTCACATGGCTTGTCGTAGTCTATTAACCTATGAATGTGACATGGCTTTATGTGGTGGAGTTTCTGTTAATGCCGCCCAAGGAAAAGGCTATAGATATGTAAAAAATGAAATTTATTCACAATCTGGCCACTGTCTTCCATTTTCAGAAGATGCAGATGGAACTATCTTTAGTGGAGGTTTAGGAACCGTTGTTTTACGACGTCTGGAAGATGCAGTTGAAAACAATGATTATATCTATGCGGTAATTCGTGGAAGTGCGATTAATAATGATGGATCTGAAAAGATGTCCTATACTGCCCCAAGCGAAGCTGGGCAAACCAGTGTTATTTTAGATGCTTTAGCTTTTGGCGATATTTCTCCAGAAAGTATTTCTTATATTGAAGCACATGGAACAGGGACTAGTATGGGGGATCAAATTGAAGTTGCTTCATTTAAGCGAATCTTTGAGCATTCAGGCAATAAAGTTAAGCTTGGGTCAGTAAAAGGTAATATAGGACACGCACTTGCCGCTGCTGGGATAGCATCACTTGTTAAAACTGTACTGTGCTTAGAAAAAAAGCATCTTTGTCCATCATTATACAATAATCAAGAAAATTCCCAACTTGGACTTTCAGACAGTAACTTAAATCTCGTAAGTGATTTTGAAGAATGGGAGAATAAAGATTACCCATTACGAGCATGTGTTGGTTCTCTTGGCATGGGTGGATCAAATGCATATGTTGTCTTAGAAGAATATAACCGGAAACCGGTTGAATGTTCAAAAATAAAAGAAGATAAAACAGTAAAATTTCTTAAACTATCTGCGAAATCTGAAAATTCTTTAAAACAGATGAAAAAGGCATTGTACCAATATTTATTGGAAAATGCAGTAGATGATCGGGTTCTTAATCTTATTTATAATTTCCAACGTGAGACGTTCTCATATCGAACACTTATTTATTATCAAAATCGTAAGGAATTATTGGATAAATTAAAAGAAGATAATGTAGAGGAAGATGCTTCCCTCTTTGAACAGGCTGATAATACTCAAGAAATTCTTAATATCGGAAAGCGTATGGGTATTGAAACATCCGAAGTTATACAAATATGTAAAGCAATCAAGAACTCTTGGGAAGAAGGTACAGACATTCAATTTGAACAGACTTTTCCAAGTACTGTAATGAAGCAACCTCTTCCTGGCTATTTCTTCGAACATAAATCATTTTGGATGCAACCAGAGTCAGAGGAGATTATTGAGGCAGCAGAGACTTCATCCTCAAAAGAAGAGCCTGTTATCAGTCAAGAGGGGGTTGAACTTGAAAACTATGTGAAAGACGTCTGGACAAATTATCTAGGTGTAGATGAAGAGGACTTTTCAACAGACTTTTTCGAGTTAGGTGGAAATTCTATCATAGCTTATCAAATGCTTGCAGATGTTGAAGAGCATTTTAACATCGAGTTAGATGTTGAAGACATGCTTGAAAATCCGACAGTAGCCCATATGACAAGCATAATTCAGAAATTACTTGCCTAGAAAGGAGGATAAGACAAATGGAATATTATCCATTATCATATCAACAGCAAAAATTATATAAGTATTCTAAAGTTCATGTAGATGATACTGAGTATAATGTACTCCAAGGAATTGAACTAAAGGAGCCACTGAATAAAAAGCATTTTGAGCAAGTAGTTAGAAGAATTCTGATAGAAGAACCTATCTTAAGATGTCGAATTGTGGAAAAAGATTTTACTCCTGTTCAATTTGCAGCAGATATTACCGACTATGCAGTAACATATAAAAATATAAGGGATGAAGAATTAAAAACGGAGATTAAAAATTTAGAGACTGAACCGTTTAAAGTCGAAGGTGGTCCATTATTCCAAATAGTTGTCTTTTCGCTCAGTAGTGGTAAGACAATACTGTTTTTCAGATTACACCATATTATTTGTGATGGATGGTCATTTCAACTTTTAATGAAGAAGTTTACTACATACTACTTTAATACAGATAAAGAAAATACTTCGTCTATTAAACCATCAGATTATACATATTATGATTATGCTTATGAACAGACTCTTCCAGTTACAGCCGAGAAATATCTTAAGCGTAGACTCTTTTGGGAGAAAAAGACAAATGGAAATACTACAGAATTAAATCTTCCATACAGTTTTGCTCAAAAGCAAAAGTATACACGTATTGGAAATCGTAAATTGTATCACATGAGTCGTAAGCAAAGCAAGAAGATAGAAGCTTTTTGTAGGGAGCAAAAGATTTCACCATTTACACTTTTAGTCAGTGCCTATGGTGCTTTATTCTCGCGCTTGTCTGGGGAGAAGAAATTGAGTATTGCTGTTCCAGTTGCTAATCGTTTTAAGAAAAATACGATGGATATCTGTGGTTATTTTACAAATACTATTCCTTTGGATTTTGACTTTTCTGAGAAAAAATCAGTTCAAGAAAGGTTAAAACAACAACACAGAGACTTCATGGGAATGATTTCAAAATCGGATGTAGACATTGATTGTCCATGTAATACAATGTTTGTCTTTCAAAATCGACCTAATGTAGGAACTGAAGAAAGAAACGATTTAAAATATTTACGTCTTAGCAATGGGAAAAGTAAATATGATGTGAGTCTATCAGTAACATTTGAGGATGCTTGTTATGTATTTGAATGGGAATATATGTGTGAACTTTTTAGTGAAGCTCGAATAGATGATTTCAATCAATATCTTTTTCAACTTCTAGATGGATACATGAATCAGCCCAATGAATTTACGAGTCGAATAAGTCTTTTAAATGATTCGGAAATTGAACTTCAGAAAAAAAATTGGAACGAAACAACTGTAGATTTTCAAGATTCAGATAAATCTCTAAAAGAACTTTTTGAAACGGCTGTTCAAAAGTATAAAAAGCAACCTGCCTTGATTTTTGAAGACGAATCTCTCAGTTATGAAGAATTAAATAGGTTAGTTAATGTTTTATGTCAAAAGTTGCGGCAAAAAAGGGTTAAAAAAGGACAAATTATCCCTATTTTGTTTGATAGAAGTTTTGAGATGTTGGTAGCAATTCATGCGATTCTTAAACTAGGATGTGCATATTTGCCTTTGGATACTGAATTACCAGACGAACGGATGAAATTTATTGTTTCTGATTCAGGAAGTCATATTGTTCTTACCTCGGAAAAATTTGCGTCTCGTGTTCCCAAAGATATTAAAACTTTTTGTGTAAGCCTTAAGAGTTTAACTGGACAAGCTAATAATCCTAATACGATTATAAATGGAGATGATAAAGCATATGTGATATATACTTCAGGTTCTACTGGTAATCCCAAAGGGGTTATTAATACTCAAGCTGGAATTGTAAATCGCTTATTGTGGATGCAAAGACAGTTTCCACTTGAACCTAATAAAAGAGTCCTTCAAAAAACTTCATATACGTTTGATGTTTCTGTATGGGAATTGGTGTGGCCATTGCTTACAGGAGCGACTATGGTAATTGCTAAACCTGATGGTCATAAAAATCCAGAGTATATTGCCGATATTATTATTTCAAAAAGTATTAATACTATCCATTTTGTACCTTCCATGTTAAAGAAATTTTTAAGTACGGACAAGTGTACTGAATGTTACTCATTGGAATATGTTATCTGTAGTGGAGAAGCACTAGATGCGACAACGTGTTCTGATTTTTATTCCAAGCTTGATGCTCAATTAGTTAATTTATATGGTCCGACAGAAGCCGCTATTGATGTTTCATGTTGGTTAGTGAAAAGGCAAAATGAGAATTCTACAATTCCTATCGGTAAACCTATTGCAAACATGAAGTTGTATAAATTAAATGATGAGCTAATGTTTGAACCACCAGAAGTACCAGGAGAACTATATATTTCTGGAATTGGATTGGCACAAGGATATTTAAATAATGAAGAAAAGACTAAGGGTAGCTTTTTAGAATGTCCGTGGTCCAACGATAAACCATTTGAAAGACTCTATAAAACAGGGGATATTGTCAAAATTGATGAAAATGGGAATTTCCTATATATCAATAGAAAAGATTTTCAAGTCAAAATTCGGGGACAGCGTGTCGAACTTGCAGAAATTGAAAATAAAATTCAAGAACTGGATTTTGTAGATGATGCAATAGTTATGGTAAGAAAAAAATCAGATGGGCAACAAGTATTAGTTGCTTTTGTTAAGGCAAGTAAGAAAGATAGAAAGTCTATCATAACATTCTTATCTAAGCATTTGATGGACTACATGATTCCTCGAATATTTTGTTTTATTGATGAAATTCCAACAAATGTCAACGGGAAAGCAGATCGTAAAAAATTGATGACTTACCCTATAGAATTTGAAATTGAGCAGTACAGTAAACCTCAAAATTTCTATGAAGAATTGGTTTGTTCTACTGTTGGTCAAGTTTTAGGTGTTTCAAAGGTCAGCAGAGATGCAAACTTTTACGACTTAGGCGGTACTTCTTTAAGCATATACGATGCAAAAATAGCTCTTGAGAAAAAATTACAGAAAAAAATTCCGTTTGAGCTCATTCTTGGCAAAGACATTATTAAAGATATTGCGTTATCTTTGGAGAACTATCTTGATCATAAGGCAAAAGAATCAGATCTTGTTGAAATTCAATCTGAACTTGATGGACTTCAAAATTTACCATATGAAGTACGCGCTCGAAATGATGCTAATCAAAACATTCTCATGACAGGTGCAACTGGATTTTTAGGAGCCTATCTTTTACGACAATATTTTGACAAAGCTCCAGCAGCAACAATGCATTGTCTAGTTAGAGCTGAAAACATAGATTTAGGTTTCAAACGTATCAAAGAGAATATGCAATATTGGGGCATATGGAAAGATGAAGACAGCAAGCGTTTAAAGGTTTATTGTGGTGATCTTACTAAATATAATTTAGGCTTATCTCAAGAACAGTTAGATTTCTTAAGTGATAACATTGATGTCATCTGTCATAATGGTGCTAATGTTAATTTTGCTCTCTCGTATGATCAGATAAAAATTGCGAACGTTGAAGGTACCAAGAGAATTCTAAAATTATTGGAATCTGGAAAAAGGAAGAGCATGGCCTATGTATCAACAATTTCAATTTTTGCAAAACAGGATTATAAAAAAGGTCTTGTTACCGAAGAACAACAACCGTTAGATGTTAATAATTTAAAACTCGGATATTCAAGATCTAAATACGTAACAGAAAAGATTCTTCGTGAGTATATGAACAGGAATTACGACGTTGAAATCTTTAGAGTAGGTCGAATTATGGGTTCCAATGATGGAGGAAAAGAGAACAAAGACATGTTCTACAAAATGGTAGAATTTTGCCAGCAAATACAAATGTATCCAGATATTTCTATGAATTTTAATGGAATACCAGTAGATACTGTAAGCAGTTTAATTGTTTATGCTTCGCTTTATCAAAAACAATCTAAAATATACCACGTAGTTAATCCTGATGTAAACGTATCAGTAAAGCTATTTGATGTTTTTGGAGATAATGATATGAATAGAGTTTCATGGGATATTTGGTATGAAAAATGTATGGAATACTCAGATTTAGGTGATCCTCTAGCAAGACAGGTAGCAGTTGGAATTGGCAAAGAATTGGACAGACAGAGTATCTCACTTGATTTAAGTAATACTCAGGCTCTTGCCTGGGAAGCAGGAATAGAGCTTCCTGATATAAAGAGAGTTGTTCAAAACATGATTAACAGTTGATTTTAATATAAAAGTAAAGGAACCTACAATTAATTGTAGGTAAGTAAGAAAGGTGAATACTATGCAAGCAGAAAAATACACACGTTTAATCCAAAGAATGGAAGTTCAAGCAAAATTAACTTGGAATAGAGAAATTAAGTTAATTCGAGAAAATGTTACAGATCCGAAAGCTAAACTTAGAATTTTAGAAATTGGAAGTGGTCCAGGAGTTATTACAAAGAAACTTTGTGAATTATTCCCTAATGCTCAAATCACCTGTCTTGAATTGGATAGTGATTTTGCTGAGTATAGTAAAACAGCACTTCCAGATGACTATAAAGAACGTGTAGAAATTTTGGAAGGTGATATCACTCAGATTAATCTTGATGAGGAAGTCTATGATATTGTTTATGCAAGACTTGTCTTACAACATGTTCATGGTGTTGATAAGGCATTAGCAAATGTTTATAAGGCCTTGAAGAAAGGCGGTAAAATGTTAATTACTGATATTGATGAAGGTTTATTTGGGATTATTGACCCAGAGGTTCCTGAACTATCATATGTATATGGACAGCACATTCAAGAACAAGTATTAGAAGGAGGAGATCGCTACATTGGTAGAAAATTATGGAGAATGTTGAAGAATGCAAACTTTAGCACAGTTGATCTTGATTTAATCCCAGTTAATAGTGATGAAGTTGGTATTAATGCTTTTCTTCCACAAGTTGATTATGAAGAAATGGGAACAATGATTGAGAATGATTTGTTAAATCAAGATGATATTGACAAAGTGAAAATTGCTGCTGATAAATTCTTGAAATCGGACTATCCTTTTGCACTACTCGTTCTTTTCTTCGTTGTTGGTATAAAGTGAGGAAGATATGACAAATAAAAATACTCGCCTTTATACAATTCAAGTGTTAAGTTCACTTTCTATTTGGATAACATTGGTTTGTTGTTTTTGGAAGATTGGTTTTTCTCAAAATTTATCACCGATTAAATTAGGGTTAATGTCATTTAGCTTTTCTGGAGCAATGGCCTTGTTTAATGCTCTTATGATGATGTTAGTAAAACCGATATATTCTAAAATTGTCATGCTGATTACTTTGATTATCGATATCGTTCTTTATGTACTATTGTATACGGCAAATTTGAATCACAATATTATTTATGTATATATTTTTTTAGTCGCTGCATGTTTTTCTAGTATTAGTATTTCTAAAGATAAAATTTTCGAAGTTACTTCATTAAAAGGCGCAGATATAAGTGAAAAAATTTTTAAATTCATGCGTTTTATTGGACCTATTGTTGGAGGGGTTATAGTAGAATTATTCAACTTCAAAAATATTATGCTATTGAATGTAGTATTGCTTTTTCTAAGTATACTTACCGTTTTAACAATTGAAAGTCCAGTTACGAATATTGAACTTGAAAAAACAGACTCAAAATATATTACAAGTAATATATATGAGAAAAATGCTGGAGTCTTTCATGTATTTTTGATAATGGCTTTTATTATCTCTATTACTATTCAAATGATTGATGCACAACTAGTAACAGTTTTTCATCTTATAACAAATGTTTCTGCTGTTTCCTTTGGCTTATGTATTGGAATTTCAGGCATTGGAGTATTTTTAATCTCGTCTTATTTTGAAAAATATTTTGTAAGAGAATTATTCTTATATATTGGTTTTCTTGTTATGGGAATTTTAATGATTTTTGCGGGTTCATATTTTGCAAGTCATCAAACAATACCTCTTTTGCTTATATTTTCTATGTTTTTAATTGGTGGACTTAGTTGGCAGATGATTATGACAACTCAGGAAAATATTATTAAGAGTATATCCAATCGTAAAAAAATGCTGACACTCTTTTCAATTGTAGGTATCATACTAGTCATCTCGTACTCTTTAGGAGCACTTAGCAGTGGATTTATAGTAAATAAAATTGGAATTGCGACTTTGTATTCATGGGTTGGCTATGTCTTAACTATAACTGGAGTCTTGGGAAAAATTATCGTAACTATTATCTTTAATTCTAGGAACCAATTAACCGAGGATGTAAAAAAATATCAGTGAAGAAAAAATGTTTGGAGGTTTTCAGTGGAAAATATTATGCGAATAGACAATATCACAAAAACTTATGATGGGGTTGCTGTGGTAAATAACTTAAGCTTTAGTCTAAAAAAAGGGCATATTTTAGGATTTCTTGGACCGAATGGAGCAGGGAAAAGTACAACCATCAACATGATTAGTTCACTAATACATCAAGATGCAGGTCACATATATTATAAAGAAGTTGCTGTAGAAAAATGTCGAAAAAAATTTAAAAATGAAATTGGAGTAGTACCACAAAGTCTAGCAATTTATGAGGACCTAACAGCTTATCAAAATTTAAAATTTTTTGCAGAGCTATATGGAGTATCTAAAGATAAAATTGAAGAAGTCTGTACTTATGCTCTCAATTTTGTCAATTTGGAAAACGTTAAAGACAAAAAGGCGAAAACTTTTTCAGGTGGTATGAAGCGTCGACTTAATATCGCCTGTAGTCTTGTTAATTCACCGGAATTAATAATTCTTGATGAGCCTACAGTAGGCATTGATCCGCAATCACGAAATTTTATACTTGAAGCAATAAAGAAACTTCGAGATCAAGGTGTATCTGTTATCTATACGACGCATTATATGGAAGAGATTGAAGCAATAGCTGAAGATGTGATTATTGTTGATCACGGTCAAAAATTAGTTGATGATACACTTGACAATATTCGTGAGAATTATTCTAAACAATCTATTGTGTCCATCAGGGCAGATAAGTTTGATCAAAATTTGAAAGAAAAAATTCTAACAATAGCAGGTGTAGACTCTGTGTCAATTGATGGAAACCTTATTAAAATCAGTATTAATATTGAGGTAAATAATAAAGTACTTAATGATATAACAAACACATTTAGTCAAAGTAATTCTTCTATAGCATCTATTAATTCTTTAAATTTAAACTTAGAAGATATCTTCTTAGAATTAACTGGAACAAAATTGAGAGATTAGGTGATTTTATTATGAAAAAATGGAATCTAATTAAATTTGACATAAGTTATAATATTGCAAAAAAACCAGTTATTTTAGTCTACCTTTTTGTATTTCCATTCTTAATATTTGCATTATTGGGATACTTAACTACTGCTAATTTTTCAGGGGGAATATCATCTTTTGATTACTATGGTTTGACTATTATAATTTACTTTCAACTAACAATGGGAACTATGGTATCTAATATGATTATGGAAGAAAATGTTAAGCTTCCTAATATGAGAATTGCCTATAGCTTAGAAGATGAAAATTATATTTATATATCAAAAATAATTGCTTTAACATTGGCTAATGCTATTTCAATCGGAGTTTATATGCTTTTGTTAATGGGAATTTATCATGTCAATTTTGGTACCAATCCATTGATAGTTTATATCACGTATATGATACTTGGATTTTTCTCAACTTGTTTGGGAGCTGCCCTTTGTATAGGTCTTAAAGATGAATCTGCGTGCAATAATATTTTAGGTGTTGTTCAGCTTATTCTTTGTATATTTGGTGGAATCTTTTTCCCAATAACCTACCTTGGGAAGATAGGTATATTTTTATCTAATTTCTCAATTGTAAAGTGGATTAACTATGGTATAGGTAGCTATGTGTATGGTCAAAGTATAAAAGGGCAACTAATTGTTTGGGTACTTTCTTTACTTTTGGCAGTACTACTTTTATTTGCGGCTCGGAAAATGTTTAAAATTCAGCTTTTTATATACTGAGTTTTTTATCTGACAGTTAAGTTTTAAAAGGAAAAATCATGAGAAAAATATTTAAATGCTTTCAAATCAATATTATTCGCAATTTTAGCGATAATATGGGAGTAATATTTTCGGTAATTATTATGCCATTAGTCGTTGTTGCAGCTTTCTATGCGACAAACTTACCTAATGCAACTGAAAAAATTGCTGTGATTGGGGGAAGTGAAACATTTACTCACTATCTTGATAAAAATCAGATTTCTTACGATAAGTTAAAAGCTCTCCCAGAAAAACAAGATATTTATATGAGAAATTACAGTGGTGTCATTAAAAAACAAAACGGAAAAGTAACAGTTATATCATATAAAGGCTCACAATATAGACGGGAACTTCAACTTATCACAAAACAAAAGTATAGTTCTAATGAAGAAAAAAATAATTCAGAGAAATTTCCAAATGCTTTTTATTTATCAATGAGTATTCTTCTGATTCAAGCAGTTCTCAATATGAGGTTGTTTGTCAACGATAGAATTAATGATACTTCCAAAAGACTGCGAGTAATCGGTATAAAGAACAGTCAATACTTGAGTTCTCATCTGTTATTTAATTGGGCAGCTTTATTTATCCCTTTTGGTCTTGCTAATGTCATTTGTAATCGATTATTTTTCGGATCTTCTATGATAGAGGATTTGAAAGTTATTTTAATTAGTTTTATAGTTACAGGACTATTTTCAGCACTTGCAGTTTTGATTTGTACACTTGTCAAGGATAATGGTTCTGCTATTATGGTTGGTAATATTGTTGCATGCTTTACTGTATTATTGTCAGGGATGTTTGGTAATTTTCATAATACAATTTTGAAAGCTATCAGTCAGTGTATGCCTCAGAAAATCAGCTTTAATTGGGTTAACGAAATTTTTCATCACGGCGATATTGTAGGAGGAAACTTCTTATTAATTATAATTATGTTTACAGTTTCAATGCTATTGGCAGTTGGATTCTACAATAGGTCGAATCAATATAGTAGTTAAAATAAGGGGTGAAAGCATGGCAAAATTTATTGATATTTTTAAAAAAAATATATCCGAAAATAGAGGCAAAAAACTTTATACCTATTATGAAGGATATGATGTTATAGATTCTGTAACATATAGTGAATTTGATTCTAGAGTAAAAGACTTTGGAGGCTATCTCCAAAGTCTTGATAGCAAAGGTGAACGTGCACTTATTTTATTACCATCGGGAGTGGATTATCTGACTGCATATTTTGCATGTTTATTTACGCAAACAATTTGTATTCCAATGAGTGTAGTTGATGATCAAAGTAAAGCTGAAATGGTAAAGCAAATTATTGAGAATAGTGATGCTCAATATGTTATTACCTCTACAAAATATAGTACTAATCTCGAGTATTGGTTCGGTGATTTAGTTGAAGATTTAATGATTTGTTACATAGATGATTTTGTTAAATCAAGTTTTGTTGAAGAAGAAATTTGTGATGAACAAGTAGCTTACTTACAGTATACTTCTGGTTCTACAAGTCAAGCTAAAGGTGTTAAGGTTACATATAACAATATTTATGCAAATTGCTTAATAATGAAAAATCACTTTGCTTTTAGTGATAAAGATATCTTTACTACATGGCTGCCGTTTTATTTTGATATGGGACTTATTGGTTCAGCAATCAATACTATTTTTAATGCCTCTTCAAACTATTTTACTTCTGCGGAAGGTTTTATGAAATCACCTATTTCATGGCTAAATGCAATCAGTATTTATCACGGTACAATACTTATTGCTCCCAATTTTGCCTATGAGATGTGTTCTAATATCCCCACCGAAGAAATGAAAGACATCGATTTATCATCAGTTAGATTAACAATTAACGGTTCTGAACTTGTTAGGTATAGCACATTACATGCATTGGCAGAAAAAATGAAAAAATATAAACTAAATCCTCTGTCATTTAATCCTGCATATGGACTGGCAGAAAATACCTTACTTGTTTCGGCGCACTATCCTGAAAAAGGCTACCAGCATGTAACTATAGATGGTGAAAAATTGAGAAATAACATTATTGAATTCAGTGATGAGGGATTAGATATTGTCTCTTGTGGTGCCATCTGTGAAGGTGTTGAAGTCAAAATTGTTGGATTAGAGAATAATCATTTACTTGCTGAAGATGAGATTGGAGAAATTTGGATTTCTGGTCAAAGTGTTACACAAGGATACTGGAATCTTGATGAGGAAACTAGTTTTAATAATTTCCTCCCAAATGAAGACCAACCATATTTTGCAACAGGTGATTTAGGCTTTCTGCATAATGGTTTCCTTTATGTTGTAGGACGAAAAAAGGATATGGTTATTATAAGAGGGAAAAACTTTTATTCGCAAGATATTGAAGAGATTATCTTGAAAAATACAGATAATAAGCTAAAAAACGCAATTGCTTTTGCTATAGATATTAATAATACAGAAGAGCTTACTATTATGGCAGAATTAAGTGATAATGTTGCAGATGTTCATGAAGAATTAGTATCTATGATTAAAAATATAGTAGCAATGAATTGTAAGATTGTTCCATATGATATCGTACTTTATCAGGAAGAAGCTTTACCGCGTACAGGTAGTGGCAAAATTCAAAGACAAAGTTGTAAAAAATTATATTTAGAATATAACACAACAAATGTGAAAGGTAATTAGCAATGAAAGCTATAATTGAAGTAAGTGAAGTTGTAAAAAATTATAATGATCGTGACCATGTTTTAAAAGGAATTAATTTAAGTTTTGAAGCTGGTACATTTAATGTATTACTTGGTCAAAGTGGTTCAGGAAAATCTACTTTATTAAATATCATGTCTGGATTACTAAAGCCAACTTCAGGGACAATTTTAATTAACAAGCAAAATATTAATAATTTTAAAGAGAAGCAACTAGCTTCCCTGCGTAGAAATACGATTAGCAATATTTATCAGGACTACATGCTTTTGCCAGAGTTAACTGTTCAGGAAAATATTGAGCTTGGGATGAGTAAAAACAATTTAAATCTTAATGATATAGCAAATAAATTAGGAATTATTAATTTGCTAGATAAATACCCTGATGAATTATCAGGAGGTCAAAAACAGCGCACGGCAATTGCGCGTGCAATAATAAAAAAACCTGATCTGCTCTTTTGTGATGAAGCGACAGGGGCATTGGATGAAGAAAATAGCAAACAGGTTATAGAGTTGTTACACGATGTTGTTAAAACTTATGGTATAACTGTTATTTTTGCAACACATAATCTTAAAATATCTTTGACAGCGAATAGAGTTATAACAGTTGGAAATGGATTAGTAGTTCAGGATAAGCAGAATGAGTCTCCGCTTTTACCATCAGAAATAAATTGGGGGATTAATATATGAGAAGTATTTGCAAACAATCATTAGGATATTTTAGGAGAAACAAATTAAATGTTTTGATTTTATCTATCCTTGCTTTCCTGACTTCATTTATGTATTTCTTTGTGGAATGCTCCATTGATGGTAATTTAACTTGGCTCTCTACTAAAACTCAATTAAATAATGGACAAAATGAGTTACTAATTGGTCTTAATTCAAATAAAATATTGGCTTTGACGTTTCTTATATGTCTAACATCAGTTTCTTGTTTTATTTTTTATATGTTTTATAAAAAATGTTTTGATTTAAATCGAAAGAACCTTGGTTGTTATCGTGCTTTGGGTTTTACCAAGAGACAAATTACAGGTATTTACATTGCAATTACTTCAATCATTAGTTTTGTTTTTTTGCTACTGGGATTAGTGGTTGGTTATTATTATTCGTATATACTCCTTAATACTTATCAAGTGTCTTACAATGTGAATAATGTTGTGAGAGGTCTCTCAGCATCTAGTTTTGTTATTGGCATAATAATTCCGACAATTTTGTTCTGTATTATGACATATTTAGCATCTGGGGTGTATCGTCGTGTAGAGATTTCTAACTTACTTGCTGGGCAGGGAGAAAGTAATAGGAACTTAAGAATGATGCGGTTATTTGAAAAGGTCGCTAAGATTTTACCATCTAAATATTCGTTTTCAAGTAAGTTAGCTTTGAGAAAGCCGTTTAATATTTTCCTCATTCTAGTTTCTGTATACATATATCTAGTCTTGATAGTGATAAGTATTTCACTCAATATGAGTAGTTCAAAAGTTTATCAGTCACAAATCGCTTTTCGTAATTACAAATATGAAGTTACCTTCCCAATTGTAAAAGTGAATTCTGCTCCAAAAGAAAATGGGAATCAGTATTTTTTAGAAAAAAAAGTAAAATTAGCTACTACTAGTAAAAATATAGGACAGCAGAATTTGGTGGCAATGGATAACGATGGAGATTATTTTCATCTGGTAAATAAGCGAAAAAAAATCCAACTAAATAATGGTGAATTAGCTGTTAATCCGCGTATTGCTGAGATTTATAACATTAAACCAGGAGATAAAGTCTTAATAAAATATAAGAATTTCGAAAAATATTTAAGTGTTAAAGCAATTGCAGATAATGGAAATACAAGTAGTATTTATATTAAACGTACTTATTTTAACAGATTGATTGGTAATCCTGCTAATACTTATAATGGTTTATGGTGTAATAAACTTAATGACACATTGTCAAAAGAGCATATTAAAACATATAGTAGTTATAAGAAGGAACTGCAAAATAATAACGTGTCCAATAGAATGAGTGCGATAATAAATCAAGTTTTGGCCTGTGTTTTTAGTGTTCTTTTAATTTTTCTAGTCTTGTTACTCAATTTTCAGGATAATATAAATAATTTTATTTACTTACGTAAATTAGGATATTTACACAAAGAGATTAAGAACATGTTGATTAATATTTACTTACCACTTATTCTTTTTACTTTTGTTATTATGATTATTCCAAGTATGCTGACTAGTCAGCAAATTCTTCGAATGCTGTCTTTAGAGACGGGGGATTATATGCCATTTAACAGTAATATATATGTATTCTTATATGCATTAGTAATTTTAGTATTTTTATATTTGGTGGTTATTAAAATTTTTGATGTTAAACTAAAAAATACATTTAATAGAATTGATTTAGGGCAATATAGATGATCTATCAATACTCCATTAAAATAGATAAATTTTTATCTTCTAATCAAATAGAAAAATTGATGACTATAGTTTCTGAAAAACGTTGTTTAAAAGCAAATCGTTTTATTCATCAAAAAGATAGAGAACGATGTCTACTTGCTGAAGCATTAGTACGCTATGCTTTGATAAAAGATTATGGAATGAAGGAAGAGAAGATTTTGTTTAATCGTTCTAAATATGGAAAACCATTTCTTATGGAAAGCAATTTACATTTCAATATTTCTCATTCTGGTAAGTGGATTGTCTGTGCTATTGGGAACTCACAACTTGGAGTTGATGTCGAATTAATACGGTTGTTAGAATATGAGAATATATATAAATCGTTCTCTTCAACTGAAAGAATGCACCTTGATACTTTATCTACTCAAGATAAGCAAATTTCTTTCTTTAAATTATGGACCCTTAAAGAAAGTTTTGTTAAGTTTATTGGAACAGGATTAAGATGTCCATTTGATAGTTTTTCCATTGACATTAATTCACTAGAATTATTAAAAGAGAAACAGCAAGACACAAATCTTTCATTTTTTAGCAAAAAACTTGATGCGGAACATTGGTATGCATTATGTTGTGAGTCCGATATAGTCAGTAAAAAGATAAAACAAATTGATTTAGATGAGATACTGAATTTTTGGCAATAAGAATTTAATGATTATAAATAAGTTTTTATACCTTTACTTAGAAATAATTGGGAATCTCACAATTTTATGAGAACTTAAGAAGTCATTAAAATATTTCAGGAGGGAAATTTAATGAAAATAAATGTTATTGTAATTCCTCATGCAGGAGGAATGGCCTCAACATATTATAAGTTTAAAAAATATAATGAAGAGCTATTTAATTTTCACTTTGTTGAATTATCTGGAAGAGGAAAAAGAGTTCATGAACAATTATATTATTCTTTTGATGAGGCTGTGGATGATATATATGAACAAGTAAAAGAAATTATTCATGAGGGACCCTATATCCTATTTGGTCATAGTATGGGAAGTTGGTTAACATATGAATTATACTATCGTATTCTTGAAGAACAAGCTCCTCTTCCAATTCACATATTCTTCTCAGGCAATCGTTCACCTTTTACTAAACAAGAATTAAGTGTTATTAACTTAGATGATGATGAGTTTATTGAGTATATTATAAAAAATCATGAAGCGACTAAAAAAATTTTTGAAGTTAAAAAATTGAGAAAATTATTTTTGCCGATACTACGGTCTGATTATACAATAATGGAGAAATATGAGCCACTAATGGATAGAGAAAAAATTAAAGTTAATATTTCTGTTCTAGGTGGAGAGCTAGATCCATTGTTAGATAGAGGATTCTACGATTGGGAAGAACTTACTTTGGGAAATTGTGATTATGTAAAATATGATGGTAAACACTTTTATATTTTTAATAAATTTCAAGAAGTTAGTGATTATATGAGTCAAACGATAAAAAAATTATATGAACTGGTTTGATGATATAAGATATGAAAAAAATTAATTATATTTCAGATTGTTAATCTATTTCTTTGAGCTTAAGAAGTTGACTGATTAGAAATTCTTAAAAAGGGGGACATTTTATGTCAGAACGTAAACTTTTCACGTCTGAATCGGTATCTGAGGGGCATCCCGATAAGATTGCCGATCAGATTTCAGACGCTATTTTAGATGCTATCTTAGCACAGGATCCCGATGCCCATGTTGCCGCTGAAACGGTTGTTTATACGGGTTCTGTCCATGTTTTTGGTGAAATTTCTACCAAAGCCTATGTGGACATTAATCGTATAGTACGTGATACCATTGCTGAGATTGGTTATACAGATACCGATTATGGTTTTTCAGCTGAAACAGTTGGGGTGCATCCGTCATTAGTAGAGCAGTCTCCGGATATTGCTCAGGGAGTCAATGAAGCGCTTGAGGTACGCGGTCATGATGAGCAAGACGCACTTGATTTGATTGGTGCTGGTGACCAAGGGCTTATGTTTGGTTTCGCTGTTGATGAGACACCGGAACTTATGCCCTTGCCGATTTCGTTGGCGCATCGCTTGGTTAGAAAATTGGCAGAGCTGAGAAAATCAGGAGAGATTGCTTATCTGCGGCCAGATGCCAAGAGTCAGGTGACGGTTGAGTATGATGAAAATAACAAACCTGTCCGTGTGGACACTGTTGTTATCTCTACGCAGCATGATCCAGAAGCAGCCAACGAAGACATTCACAGAGATGTCATTGACAAGGTTATTAAGGCTGTTATCCCCGCTGAATATCTTGATGATAAAACCAAGTATCTCATCAATCCGACAGGCCGTTTTGTGATCGGCGGACCGCAAGGAGATTCTGGTTTAACAGGGCGTAAGATTATCGTGGATACTTATGGCGGCTATGCCCGTCATGGTGGTGGAGCTTTTTCCGGCAAGGATGCTACGAAAGTTGACCGTTCGGCTTCTTATGCAGCGCGCTACATCGCTAAAAATATTGTGGCTGCGGGTCTTGCCAAGAAGGCAGAAGTACAGTTGGCTTATGCTATTGGTGTAGCTCAGCCTGTTTCTGTTCGTGTGGATACTTTTGGAACTGGAGAGGTAGCTGAAAGCCGGCTGGAAGAAGCTGTGCGTCAGATTTTTGACTTGCGTCCAGCAGGGATTATTAAAATGCTGGATCTCAAGCGGCCAATTTACCGCCAAACAGCAGCTTACGGACATGTTGGGCGAACGGATATTGATTTGCCTTGGGAAAGAGTGGATAAGGTTAAAAACTTGAAAAAGGCTGTTCAGACTTAAAAACTTATTTTTATTTAGTAAGGACATACATGATTGCTAGGTAATCACTCATAAAATGTTGTGTTCCTTAAGATTAGGCATAAAAATTGTGATTTCGTAGCAATCAATTTTTCTTGTTATTCTAACGTTTGAATAAAATCTATCAACATTCCGTCTTTATGCATTAATGAGGAAAACACTTAATGAATTATGTAGAAGAAGTTTTTGTTTTAACTTTTTAGATTAATATTGCAAATAAGTAATTATTAATAAACGATAATTCATTTTGGTAAGATAGAGATTCTAGTAAAATATAGTTAGTTTCATGAATTGTTTGAAAGAACTTTTTAAAGAGTAGAGTTTGATTATTAATATAATAATAAGCTTTGAAAGTTATGACATGATTGAAGGAGTATTTAGTATTTAATGGCGAATAAAAATTTATTATTAATTGGCTCAGAAAGTTATGTTTGTAAAGATTTTTTAGAACGATACGGTGACCAATATGAGGTTGTTGTTGGAATTGATTATCCTGAAACATCTGAGAGTTTGGAACATTATTTATCCATTGATTTTCGAGAAAATGACTCATTTGAAAAAATTAAATCCTTTTTGAAAAAGCTTAATTTAAGCTTTTCCAAGGTTGTCTTTGCGTCAGGCATTAATTATATGAACAATGTTTTTAGTGTGACATCTAAAGATTGGGATGCAACATTTAATGTCAATGTCAAGGCAGCCCTATTTTCAATGAAAGCTGTTTACGATTATTTATCAGAAAAAGCTGCAGTCGTTTTTATTGCTTCACAAGAGGGAGTCATTGCTAACAGCATGCGAGTAGATCATGGGCCTTCTAAAAGCGCCTTAATTCATTTGGCTAAAAATTTATCTGCAGATTATTCCTTGGTAGAGGATAAAGATATTAGAGTCAATACCATATCGCCCTCTTATGTCAAAACGGATGCTAATAGTGGCTTCTTAAACTCATATTTTGGACATCGTTTACAAGCTCGAATTCCTTATCAAAGATTTGTAGATTTAGAAGATGTTAGTCATTCCATCCAATTTTTGTTAAGTGATCAGAGCAAGTCAATTAGAGGCCATAATCTTGTCTTAGATTACGGCTATACCATTGTGTAGATAAAAAGACTAACTGTTAACAAGCTGTTAAATCTCAAGTGCTGAATGATTTAGCACTTTTCTTTTGTTTTGAAATCCTATCTTTTCCGCCCGATATCAGTTATAATAGAATAAAGTTTTCTTTTTAAGAAAGCGTTTAATTGAACACGCCTACGACTCTGTGAAGTTAGACTCGCCTTCCTAGAATCTTTAGGGATTCTTCGTCAGGCTCCCTAAATTTCTTTGAGTCGCTTAACGGCTTAGTATCTTATGTAATCGGACACGGGCTAAAAGCGTCGAGAAAAAGATAGCCTGCCTTATGCGCAAAGCGCATGGCGTTAGGCTCCTATTTTCTTCTCGCTTTCTTAACGCCCTTTGCGACACTTCGTTTGGTTAGTCGATCTTACTAACCAAACGACGTTAGCGGGAGAGGTAGCCAAGTCACGATGGTGATTGGCGTTTGTTATCAAGTGCAAAGCACTTAGATAACAATCCTCTGCCGTATCTTACTAACTGAACACGAGCTGCGAGCTGTGTCAAAAAGATAGCTTCTCCTAGAGTCCTTTGACTCTTGGTCAAACCTCCTATTTTGACTTTGCTCGCTGACGCCCTTTGCGACACTTCGTTTGGTTAGTCGATTTTACTAACCAAACGAAGTTAGTGGGAGAGGTAGCCAAGTCACAATGGTGATTGGCGTTTGTTATCAAGTGCAAAGCACTTAGATAACAACCCTCTGCCGTATCTTAGCAATTGAACACGGCTACGACACTGTGCAAAAAGATAAAGACTTCCTAGATGCTGAGCATCTTCGTCAGCTTTCCTATTTTGCTTTGTGTCGCTTACGCCTTTGTATCTTATGTAATCGAACACGGGCTAAAAGCGTCGAGAAAAAGATAGCCTGCCTTATGCGCAAAGCGCATGGCGTTAGGCTCCTATTTTCTTCTTGCTTTCTTAACGCCCTTTGTATCTTAATTAAAGGAGGTTTTATGCGAAAGTTTTTACAGGTCAGCTTTTATGAGATGTCATTTTATGTTGAGATTCTGATTTCCTTAATCCTGGTAGCTGTACTGATTGTATCGACTGGATTTTTGGCTATGGATATGATGAAAATATTTAGTTCTGATGCCTCAATTGAGTCCTATCTTCAGAATTTTCTTGATCAGGCCATGAGCATTGCCATTGGTGTTGAGTTGATTAAAATGCTTAGTAAGCATACTTCTGCTACCATCATTGAAGTTTTGCTCTTTGCCATTGCCAGACATGTGGTTGTAGATCAAAGTACCAGCCTTGATTCTTTGTGGAGTATTTTGGCGATTTCTGCCTTATTTGCCACACGAAAATACCTTTTCACAAGTTTTGATGATTCGAATAATATTATTGTTCGCGGCAGTCAAAAGGTCAAGATCGCTAATGTTATAGCGCGTGTCAATCTGAAGGGTCAAAAAGGAGAGTTATTAAGAGACTTTGTTGTGCGCCATTTAGAAGCAGAGGAAAAACATGTTACCATTGGGGCAGCTGTTTATTTGAATGATGTCGCTTTACGGGTTGACAGTATGAAAAATGGTATCATTACAAGGGTGGAAATTATCAAGTCGCTTTCGTAAAATAACAGCAATTTTCAGGGTATTTTCAGAAAAATAAATAGTTGTCTCTTTTTTGTGAAATTCTACTCAAAAGGATTGAAAAAACCCTTACAAAAGAGTATGATAATATGGAACCTGAAATTTTAAGGGAGTATTAAACATGACACATATTACATTTGATTATTCCAAAGTTTTGGACCAATTTGTAGCCCCTCATGAATTGGATTATCTGCAAATGCAAGTGACAGCTGCGGATACGGCTCTTCGCAATGGCACTGGACCAGGTGCAGAAATGACTGGCTGGCTCAATCTGCCAGAAGACTATGACAAAGAAGAATTTGCCCGTATTCAAAAAGCGGCTGCAAAAATCCAAGCTGACAGTGATGTGCTTGTGGTTATTGGTATCGGCGGCTCTTATCTTGGTGCTCGCGCAGCTATTGATTTCTTAAACAATTCATTTGTTAATCTGCAAAAGGCAGAAGAGCGCAAAGCACCGCAAATTCTTTATGCCGGAAATTCCATTTCTTCAAATTACCTTGCTGATTTGGTAGATTATGTGGCTGATAAAGATTTCTCAGTCAATGTCATTTCTAAATCAGGAACAACAACTGAACCAGCGATTGCTTTTCGTGTCTTCAAGGATCTCTTGATTAAAAAATACGGTCAAGAAGAAGCCAATAAACGGATTTACGCAACTACTGACAAAGCAAAAGGTGCTGTTAAAGTTGAAGCTGATGCTAATGGCTGGGAAACTTTCGTTGTTCCTGACAGTGTGGGCGGACGTTTCACTGTTTTGACACCAGTTGGGCTTCTTCCAATTGCGGCAAGCGGTGCGGACATTACCAAATTGATGGAAGGTGCCAATGCTGCCCGCAAGGACTATTCTTCAGATAAGATTGCGGAAAACGAAGCTTATCAATATGCTGTTATCCGTAATATCCTTTACAGAAAAGGCTATGTGACAGAGGTGCTTGCTAATTATGAACCATCGCTGCAGTACTTCTCAGAATGGTGGAAACAATTAGCCGGTGAATCAGAAGGTAAGGATCAAAAAGGGATTTACCCAACATCAGCTAACTTTTCAACAGACCTTCACTCGCTTGGACAATTTATCCAAGAAGGTTACCGTAATCTCTTTGAAACAGTTATCCGCGTTGATAAACCGCGCAAAAATATTCTTGTGCCAGAAGCAGCAGAAGATCTTGATGGTCTTGGCTACCTTCAAGGCAAGGATGTTGACTTTGTCAATAAAAAAGCAACTGATGGTGTTCTTCTTGCTCACACAGATGGTGGTGTGCCAAATACTTATCTGACCATTCCTGAACAAGATGAATTCACACTTGGTTACACAATCTATTTCTTTGAGCTTGCTATTGCACTGTCTGGTTATCTCAATGGTGTTAATCCGTTTGATCAGCCAGGTGTTGAAGCCTACAAGAAAAACATGTTTGCCCTTCTTGGTAAACCAGGCTTTGAGGATCTTGGTGCTGAGTTGAACAAACGTCTCTAATCATAAACCTGAAAAACCAAGGCTAATGTCTTGGCTTTTCTAATATCATTATAAATAATGCTGGAAGTCTAAGGTAGAATCACATGATTAAGTAACTATCATGCGGTCTGCCTTAGGCTTTTTTTAATAAAATTACATTTATATTACATTTGACAAAGTTATTGACAAATGACATGAAAAGGGTTACACTTTGCTTGTAGCAAATGACAAATAAAATGTCATATGACAAAAAAAGGAGGTCTATTATGACGCTATACAGTAAACTTTTGGAACGAGAAGCCCAAACAAATCCTATTAGAGTAGGTGTTATTGGAGCTGGTCAAATGGGCTATGGAATGATTTCACAGATTTCAACCATTCCAGGCATGGTGGTCGCTGGCATCAGTGACATTAATCTTAGCAATGCTGATCGTGCTGCTCAGGCCTTCAATCAGAGTTCCAAGCAAAAAGTTGATATTTTGACTAGTACAGACTTTAGAGAAATTGTTCATTCTGACAGTGTCGAAGTCATTGTTGATGCAACAGGTGTTCCAGAAGCAGGTGCCAAGATTGCTCTTGAAACCTTGATTGCTAAAAAGCACCTTGTGCTATTGAATGTTGAAATTGATATTACCATTGGCCCTTTGATGAAAAAATTATATGATGCTGCAGGTCTGGTTTATACAGGTTCAGATGGCGACGAGCCAGCTGCCACTGCCCAATTGTTTGAATTTGCTAAAAGCATGGGCATGAAAGTTCTCGTTGCCGGTAAGGGTAAGAACAATGCTCTGAAAGTTTCTGCGAATCCAGATACTGCTGCTGAGGAAGCGGCTTCAAAACAAATGAACAGCCACATGCTGGCAGCCTTCCAAGATGGCACGAAAACAATGGCAGAAATGAATCTGCTGGCTAATGCCATCGGTTTTGTACCCGATGTTCCTGGCATGCACGGAATTTCTGCAGACTTAAAAGGGACTGTTGAAAATCTTGACCTCAAAGAAAACGGTGGTGTCCTCGATAAGTTTGGTGTTGTTGAATATGTGGATGGTATCGCGCCTGGTGTATTTGTGATTGTCGAAGGTCAAAATGAAGGCGTTAAGCATGAGATGAATTATCTTTTGAAAGTTGGTGATCGTGATCATCACATCATTTATCGTCCTTACCATCTGTGCAGCTTAGAAACCCCGTTAACCATTGCACGGGCTGTCTTGGAACATGATTATGCCATCGTTCCTTTAGGAGCTCCAATTGCTGAAACCGTTGCAGTTGCTAAACGCGATATCAAGGCTGGTGAAAAAATTGATGGCATTGGCGGCTTCTGTGTACGGGGTGTCGTTGAGACTCATGAAGATATGAAGAAAAATGACAATGTACCAATTGGTCTTGTTGGTGGAAACTCAGTGGCTAAAAGAGATATTAAAGATGGTACCTTCCTGACCTACGATGATATTGAACTGGATGAAACGACAACTGTTTATAAATTACGTAAGTTGCAAGATGAGACATTTGCTTAGAGCTTCTTGTAAAAACGTTTTGCACTGATTAATAATGTGAGATTCTGCTATCAGAAGGAAATGCTAACAAGTTTCTTCTGGTTAGACTGATAAACTAAGGAAAGAAAAATGGCCAATTTAGCAATTGCTTTAACAGTTATTATTTTATTTCAGCTTATACTGAGTGTATATCAAATCCAGTATTATCAACGTTTTGTCAAAAGGCTGGTCGCCAATTACCAAGGAACCAATCATTATCGTTTGGTTTCTGAAGTTGTAAAATCACTTATTGCTTCAACTATTGTTATACTAGTTATTAATGAGGAAAAGAAAATTGTTGAGGCCTATTATTTAAAGGGCTTAACCATTTTTTCTAAATTTACATCGTTTGACAAAATTATAGGCGAGAAATTAAATGAGCATTTAATTGACAGTGTTAAGGGCGAAAATCATAAGGCTATACAAGAGGCTATTGAATCTTTAGTAGTAAAAAATAATTAATTGGAGTGTCTGATGGAAGTATTTAAAGTTGTTGAAATAGGTGAAATGGTACCTGCCTTTGAAGAAGAAATGCTTATTGTCCTCTTTGGCCAAATGGCTCCACCGGAATTAAGAGCAATTTGTGTGGTGCATGACTATCAAGCCAAGGAAGATAATGTACTTAAGGTTGGGACTAAACTTCAGCTTGGTGCTCAGGAATATACGATTACTAAGGTTGGCGATGCTGCCAATAAAAACTTTCGAGAGCTAGGACATGTTTCTGTTTACTTTAGAAATGGTGAAAATGATATCTTGCCCGGAGCTGTCATAGCAGAGCCAGTTATTTTTCCAAAATTGCAAGTTGGGGATAGGTTAAAGATTATCAATGATTAAAATCTGGTATGTTATAATATGACATATATCTATTAGAAATCAGGGATGATCATGGACCAGTATTCAGAAAAAGACTATGTTAAAGTTGCGATTATGTATTACGATGAGGGAATGACTCAGGCTGAAATCGCTAGAAAACTGGGTGTTTCGCGTTCGCTTATTTCAAAAATACTAATCGATGCCAGAGAAGCTAAAATTGTTGAAATTTTTATCAACAGCCAGTCAGTTTACACTGTAAAACTTGAACGTGCCTTAGAATTAAAATTTGGTTTAAAAGATGTTATCGTTGTAGACACAGAAAGTTTGAGCGATACCGAAATTAAACGAAAAGTTGGGAGAACTGCAGCCAACTATCTTGAGTCTTATATCAAGAGAGCTGATGCTGTCAACAAAATCGGTATCTCTTGGGGAGCCTCATTGAAAAGTGTCATTGATTATTTTCCCTATTTAAATTATCCGGACATTCATATCTATCCTTTGGTTGGCGGTATGGGAAATGAGTATTTTTACTTACATTCCAATCAATTAGTTCATGAATTGGCAAAAAAAATACGGGCAAAAGCACATTATCTTTATGTGCCAGCCATGGTATCAACCTATACCTTGAAAAAAGAATTAGAACAGGATTTGACGATTTCTGGTGTTTTAGAAGAAGCCAAGGATGTAGATATTGCTTTGGTGGGTATTGCTGGGGTAAATAATCAGAATACAATGGCTCAGACAGGCTATATCAATTCTAGTGATATTGCAAGACTAAAGGAATTAGGGGTCATTGGAGATATCAATTCACACTTTTTTGACAGCCATGGTGAAGAGCTTGGCTATGATATTAATCAAAGAGTTATGGGGCTTGATTTGAACCAGATTAAAAAGATTCCTACAGTAGTGGCGGTTGCCTATGGAAATGATAAAGCAAAAGCTATTAAGGTCTCTCTGGAAAATCAATTAATTGACATTCTTGTTACAACGGATACAACTGCTCAAAAGATTTTACAATAATCTTCAATCAGGGTCAGCACAAAAGTAGACTTAGATTTCTTTTAATCATATCATTCAAAAGGCAAGATACGAGGCTTAGGTGGTTTAACATAACCCTTAAGATCAGAACCTAAAAATTAGAGAGTGGAGACAACACCGATTTCTGTGAAATCATGATGGAGTCCCACTCCCTTCTTTAAATAAGGATGCAAGCGCTTACCAGAAGTGGTAGCGAAAGAAAGGAATTTATATGAACTATATTGAATGGTTTGGTGAACATTTTATCGGGATGTTCCAAGCAGGAGGAAAACAATTTGTTAGTTATATGACAGGAATTGTCCCTCTTTTAGTTGCTCTTTTAACCTTTACTAATGCTTTAATTGCCTTAATTGGCCGGGAACGTGTTGATAAATTCATCCGCTCCTGTGCTAAATTTACCGTTTTACGCTATACTGTAATGCCTTTATTGGCTTGTCTCATATTAACTAATCCAATGGCCTATACCTTTGGACAATTTTTAAAAGAAGAAGAAAAACCTGCTTTTTACGATGCAACAGTAAGTATGATTCATCCAGTCACAGGTTTGTTTCCATATGCAAATGCAGGCGAACTGTTTGTATTCTTGGGAATTGCCAATGGTGTTGTTGAAGCGGGGCATTCTCAAGGAGGTCTTGCAGTCCGCTATTTTCTAGCTGGTATTGTTGTTATCTTTATTCGCGGCCTTGTTACAGAAAGAATTACGAGATTCTTGGTGCAGCGTGCTAGCTAAGGATTATAAGGAAACAAGATTGATAGGAAAGAGGATGACATATGACAAAAGAATACAAAACAGTTTTTGTAAACAAAGGCGACAATGGCTGGGGACAGGGTCTGTTTATTCGGCCAACCGCTCAGCAAAATAAGATTGTTTCTGTTACTGGCGGAGGCATTCACCCCGTAGCTCAAAAGGTAGCGGAATTAACAGGGGCAAAAGCCGTCGATGGTTTTAAAAATGCTATTCCAGATGATGAAATAGCTGCGGCAGTTATTGATTGTGGCGGGACAGCTCGTATTGGAGTCTATCCAATGAAGGGCATTTTAACGCTTGATGTTTTACCGTCGTCGCCTTCTGGGCCACTTTCCAAACATATTAATGAAGAGAACTTTGTTTCAGGAGTTAAACCAGAATGTGTTGCCTTAGCTGATTCTCCAGCGGCTGATGCTGCAGCTGCTAGCGACGAAAATTCAAATCAAGATCTTATGGATGATGAAGCTTTTAAAGAAAAATATGCTCAAGTCAAAGCTGAGCATAAGGCTAATCAAGATGCTAAAGATAGCTTACTAGTCAAATTTTCTCGCGGTATCGGAAATGTTATGGGAGTCTTTTATCAGGCAGGCCGTGATACGGTAGATATGCTGATAAAAAATATCATTCCCTTCATGGCTTTTATGAGCATGATTATTGGGATTATTAATTATACTGGTATTGGAAATGTTATTGCACATTTACTTGAGCCGCTGTCAGGTTCTATTATCGGTTTTGTGGTTATTGCTTTTATCTGCAGTATTCCTTTTATATCACCTGTTATCGGCCCTGGAGCAGTCATTGCTCAAGTTATTGGCGTTCTGATAGGAACACAGATTGCCAAAGGAACCATTCCGGTAACTTATGCCTTGCCAGCACTTTTTGCGATCAATGCGCAGGCAGGCTGTGATTTTATTCCTGTTGGACTGTCGCTTGGGGAAGCTAAACCCGAAACTGTGCAAGTTGGTGTGCCAGCTATACTTTACAGCCGTGTTGTTACAGGAGCGCTGGCTGTTATTATTGGCTGGGTTTTCAGTATCGGTATGTATTAATTTATAAGAAATCATTGTCAAGAAAGGAGGCTAGGACTATAGAAACAATTTCTGTGAATTGCGATTGTATTGCTTGATCTTATTGGTTACAGCGTTTTGTGGGGGACTAGCAAAAGTTATGGCTGTCTGTCCCACTCTAGTTGAAAGGAGTAGATATGATTACAGATTCTAAATACCTGTTTGAAGTTGCTAAGAATAATCATTATGCCATTCCTCATGCTAATTTTATTGATTCTAATTCTGCAAGAGTTTTTGTAAAAACTGCTGAGAAACGTGGGCTTCCGATTTTATTAGCTTTTGCTCAGTCCCATAGTTCCATTTTATCATTGGATGAGGCTGCTGCTATAGGCAAATTTTACGCCGAATCGGTATCGGTGCCAATTGTTTTACATCTGGACCATGGCGAAGATTTTGATTTTATTAAAAGGGCTATTGATTTGGGCTTTTCATCAGTTATGATTGATGCTTCGCAAAAATCATTTGATGACAACATTGCTATTACACAAAAAGTTGTAGACTATGCTCATAATCGCAATGTTGTCGTTGAAGCAGAACTAGGCCATGTTGGAGCTAATGATGTTTCTGAGTCTGATCAAGTGACAGATTCTGTTTATACAGAAGCAAGTAAAGTGGTTGCCTTTGTAGAAGCAACGAATGTTGATTCTTTAGCTATTTCAATCGGAACAGCACACGGTGTTTACAAGGGAGAACCAAAGATTAATTTTGAGCGTCTGCATGAAATTGCAAGCCTTACATCAGTTCCGCTAGTATTGCACGGAGGATCCTCGTCAGGTGATGAAAATTTAGGCCGCTGTGCTCGGGAAGGTATTACAAAAATCAATATCTATACAGATTTCTTAGTTGGTGCTTATCAGGCTGTTAAAGAGGCCAAGCCTCAAAATTATATTGACTTGAAGAAGGCAGCAGATGCAGGTATGGAAAAAGTATTGGATCACTATTTTGATGTTTTTGGAACCCAAGCAATTAAGGAGTAGCAAATGAGTAAGATTAAGATAAAGACGCCGTTTTTCATGTTTAATCCAAAATCTTATCTTTATGGAAATGACATTGTAGAAATGGCTATAGTCGCTGAAGAAATGGCTGAAAAATTTCCTGACCTGTCGGTGTTTGTTACTTGTCCCTTTGCAAACATAAGCCATGTAGCAACCGTGACAGATAAGGTTATTGTATCAGCGCAGCATATTGACAGTCTTAAACCTGGCCGAGGCATGGGGCATGTGCTGCCTGAAGCTGTAAAATTTGCTGGCGCCGATGCAACATTTATTAATCATGCTGAACGTCCTGTAACTTTTGATGAAATTGTTAAGGCTGTTGAGCGTGCAGATGAATTAGATATCATCACTATTGTTTGTGCTAATTCTTTAAAAGAAGCGCGGGCTATTGCTACTTTAAAACCTGACATTATCCTGTGTGAGCCGACCGAGTTAATTGGGACGGGCAATACAAGTGACGAGGCCTATGTGACAAGTACTAATGAAGCAATCAAAGCGATATCACCAGATACTTTAGTGATGCAGGCAGCAGGGATCTCTAATGCAGATGATGTCTTTAAGGTAATTAAACTTGGAGCAGATGGAACAGGCTGTACCAGCGGTATTACAGAAGCTTTAGATCCTAAACAAATGCTCAGAGATATGATTGAAGCGGCTGAAAAAGCCAGTAAGTAACTAAGAGGATAAGACAGATGAAGCTATATAAAAAAACCTTTACTGTAGATACAGCAGCAGGGAAGGCAACCTATGTCAACATAACTGATAAGCTGCGTGAAATCGTTAAAGAAAGCGGGATTGAAAATGGCCTGCTGGCAATGATTTCACCCCATACAACCTGTGCGGTTTTCTTTGAAGAATTTGCCCATGATTATACAGAAGATGGAGATGAATTTCTTCAGGCTGATTTGAATAATGTTCTTGAAAAAATCATTCCAGATCACACTAGTGCCCAAACTTATATTTATCCTGGAGAAGCCCATTATCAAGCGGTAGAATCGTGGCCAGATGCTGAAAGCTATCTTCCTGGAGGTGATCGCAAAGCACTTTGGAATGGTGATGGTCATCTAAAAGCAACTTTAATTGGTTCTAGCCAGCTTGTTGATGTGACGAATGGTGATTTGGGAGTAGGCAGTACGGGTTATTTCTACTTTGTTGATTATGATAAGACGAGAGAACGTACCCGTAAGTGTCAGGTGACGGTGTTCGGAGAATAAGGTAAAACAAGCAGTTTAACAGCCATTATTTCAGATTTTATAATATGTCATTTTAATCCGGTAATCTTTAATAGAGGTTATCGGTTTTTTTAATTAATACACTAAATTTTTTAACAGCTGAAAAAAGTGTGTCTTAATTATTTTTTGTAAGCGTTTTATAATGAACATACAAAATATAGTTGTTTAGTTTTATAGCAATATCGAGAACCCTTTATCACTTGATAAAACGGCTATTCTTGCTAAGTGTCAGTAGTGGTCAAAGAAAGTGGACAACATCAAGCTGACTGACAGTAGGAATTCTATTTATAGACTAAAGAGCTATAAAAAATGTAAAGGAGTGTAACAATAATGGATTGGTTAAATATTGCTGGGAAAACAGTAATTGTTACAGGGGCTTCATCTGGGATTGGCCGGGCCATTGTCGAAGAATTGCTGAATTTAGGTGTCAAGGTTGCTAACTTTGATATTGCTGACAATGACTTCAAACATGACAATCTTTTTTTCCAGAAAGTAGATGTCACCTCGCGTCAACAGGTGGAGGAAGCTGTAGCTGCTGTTGTTGAACATTTTGGAACAGTTGATGCTCTGGTTAATAATGCAGGTATCAATATTCCGCGTCTCTTAGTAGATCCCAAGGATCCTCATGGCAAGTATGAACTTGATGATGCCGTTTTTGACAAAATAACGATGATTAATCAAAAAGGGCTGTATTTGGTTAGTCAGGCTGTTGGCCGAATCTTGGTTGATAAGAAAAAAGGTGTCATTATCAATATGGCTTCAGAAGCAGGGCTAGAAGGTTCTGAAGGACAAAGTGCTTATGCAGGAACCAAGGCTGCAGTTTACAGTTATACACGTTCATGGGCAAAAGAGCTTGGGAAATACAATGTTCGTGTGGTTGGTATTGCTCCAGGTATTATGGAGGCAACGGGTCTGCGGACACTTGCTTATGAAGAGGCTCTTGGTTATACTAGAGGAAAAACAGTTGAAGATATTCGTGCGGGTTACGCGTCAACAACAACGACACCCTTGGGACGCAGCGGTAGATTGAGTGAGGTTGCTGATTTGGTGGCCTACTACATTTCGGATCGCTCAAGTTATATCACGGGAATTACAACAAATGTTGCTGGAGGTAAAACGCGCGGTTAATTAAATACAAAGGACGATAAAAGTGGCATTAGTTAATCGCTGGTATCATATTTTGGAACTATTGGTTGCTCAGCATAGTATTTCTCTGGAAGCTATGCGCAAAGAACTGAATGTCAGTATGAAAACGCTGCTGACAAGCATTGAGCAGCTCAATGATGTTTTGGACGGTGATGTTCAAATCAGGCAGGAAGCAAATAATCTCTTGTTAGAAGTTTATGATTATGCTCGCTTGGAAACTATTTTAGCGGGGAGTCTTCGTAAAGAAAGTGATTTTAATTCGGCAAACAAACGAGCTTCTTATCTCATTAAGCGTTTGGTTCAGGCGGCTTCGCCTTTGCTCATTGATGATTTGGCAGAGGAAATTGGTGTCAGCCGGACTACTATTAATAAGGATTTGAAACGTGTTAAGAACCTAGCTGAAAATTATCATTTGCACCTGTCAGGCAGACCCAATCGCGGTCTGGAAATTGTCGGAACAGAATTGAATTTGCGGCTCTTTTATATTCACCATGTCTATTCTTATTTTAATTCAGATGCTTTAAAAGAAGAAACCTATCATTTTTTGGAACAATTATATGCTGACTTTAAAATTCCAAGAAAAACACAGGAACTGCTGACCAAAGTCATTTCTATAACGGTTGATCGCATTCAGCAAAATAAACTGTTGCTGTCTCCAATTGACTATTATGTCAATGGACTGATTCATTCAGACATCATGGGGCAGCTGCTTTATCATATTGAGCTGGTTTATCAAGTGTCACTCAGCCAATATGAACAAGATTTTCTGAGTTTTCCGCTCAATACCCAATACATTGACGCCTTAACTTATCAATCTACAGATAGGCAGGACTTGCTGGAACTTTATCAAAGCCTTGTCAAAAGGGTTAAAGAGACACTCTTGGTTAATTTTGATGAAGAGCATTTGTTTTCTGAAATTCAGACCCACCTAAAATTTCTTATCAATCGGCTGATCTTTCATGTTCAGGCTAACGATATTTTTCATGGAGAAATTCAAAATAAATATCCTCTAGCCTTTGAGATGGCAAGGGTGGCTGGTGACGATTTAAGGAAGCATTTTGGTCATCCGCTTGAGTTATCCGAGCTGAGTTACTTGGCGCTTTATTTCGAATTAATTTTGCATGAAAATGAAACCGTTTCCCAAGGCGAAAAGCGTCGGATTGCAGTTGTCTGTACAACAGGACGGGGCACAGCACATATGATAAAACGGCAGTTAATGCGTGTACTTGGCTATGACATTGAAATAACTCAATATTCGGAGGAAAATTTTAATCCTGCCACAAATGATAATTATTTTGCTATTTTTACGACCATTCCCTTGAAGCTGGGTCGACTGAATTCTCCAGTTGTTCAAATTAAAAATCTCTTTGACGACCAGTGGCTGCGTGAAGAGTGGCAGCGTGTTAATCACTATCATCAAAAAAATCTCAAAACGGTTATTTTAACTTTTTCGAGATTGTCTAAAGCTGCAAGTTATCGGGATTACTTGATACATATGATCCATCGGCTGAAAGCCTTGGATTTGGTTGATGACGATTTTGAAAAACGCATTTTAGACAGAGAGAAGGAGCAGTCAACGGTGTTTGGTAATGGCATTGCTTTCCCGCATACTGTTAATCAATCGCTGCAAAAGACCGTGCTAATGCTGGGAGTTCCTGAAGAGCCTTATTGTACGGACGAAGAAAATGTAGAACTTATCTTTTTAGTAGCTATTCCGCCTAAAATTGAAAGTCAAACAGAAGCAGAACTTTTAGAGCTGTATGATGACATTTTTCGAATTGCTGGTGATACAGACCTTAAAGAAGCTTTGAGAAAAATTGAAAATGAAGCAGACTTTATCGCATTTACCAGAGAAAAAGGAGTATTTTAATGGATGTTATGGTTAGTTTTGGCTTGCTTATACTGGCAGCCTATGCTGTTCAATTGATGTTGGGTCTAAAGCAGCTTAAACATTTTAATAAAATCTATGCCCAGTTAAGACGTCAGGGGCGTGTTGCTATAGGGCGTAGATCCGGTAGGATTAGGTCGGGTACTATTGTCATGTTTGCTATTGATAAAGAAGGCATAGTCCTAGATGCTAAAAAGATGCAAGGCGTCACCATGGCTGCTCGATTTAAGGATATGCCGGACTATATTGGAGAGGATATTCACTATTTTGACACCTATAATCCCTTGGTTCGTAAAGAAAACAAATTGCTGCGCATGGCTATCGAAGATGCGAGAGCTGTTTTTTTGAAAACAGAAGCAGGTGTTTATAAGGATGAACCAAAACAAGCTCCACTGATTGATCTTGGACTGCACGCTAAAGTATTAATATCACGCTTTAAATTGAGATTAAAAAATCGTCATGAAATTTAAAGGTGAAAAAGGTTTTAAGACAGAGAAAATTTAAATCTAGACTAAATTTTCTTAGCTTTTAATATAGATAAAAAAGGAGATAGTTATGTCTTATATTTCAAAATTTGCTGAAGGTTTTATGAAACTTTTCCAGACAGGTGGTGACAATTTTGTCAGTTGGATGACCAGCATTGTTCCGGTAGTTTTGATGCTCTTGGTTGCAATGAATGCCCTGATTGCTCTGCTTGGAGAAGAGAAGGTTAATAAGTTGGCTCAGATGTCTGCTAAAAATCCAATCAGCCGCTATATGATTTTACCGTTCATATCAGCCTTTATGTTGGGTAATCCAATGGCCATCAGCATGGGACGCTTCATGCCAGAATATTACAAACCAAGCTACATTGCCTCTCAAATGCAATTTTGCCATACTTCAAATGGGGTCTTTCCTCATATCAATCCCGGTGAATTATTTGTCTGGCTGGGAATCGCATCAGGAATTAAGACGCTCGGCTTGAGTCAAATAGATCTAGCCATTCGTTATTTACTAGTTGGCTTGTTGATGAATTTTGTCTCTGGCTGGGTAACAGATCTGACCACAGCCTGGGTATGCAAACAGCAAGGCATTACCCTGAGTAAAACACTTGATTAATAAAAAGAAGATAGTATCTAAGAAGTTTAGGGAAAGTCCCCTAGGACTTACTTAACTGATTAAAGGAGAGAAAACTATGGCTTATAGAAGTATTAAAGTTGTAAAAGGCAATGGTGGATTTGGTGGTCCTTTGATTATCACACCGACTGAAGAAAAACACAAATTTATCTATATTACCGGTGGTGGTGAAAAACCTGAAATTGTTGATAAAATTGTTGAATTAACAGGAATGGAAGCTGTTAACGGTTTTAAAACCTCTATTCCAGATAAAGACATAGCTTTAGCTATTGTTGATTGCGGCGGAACACTGCGCTGCGGTATTTATCCTAAAAAAGGCATTCCTACTATTAATATTGTGGCAACTGGTAAAAGTGGACCGCTGGCACAATATATCACTGAAGATATTTATGTATCAGCGGTAGGTCCTGAACAAATCAGTTCTACAGAAGCTCTTGCTGAATCTCCTGACAATCAGGTGGATCTACAGACTTCTAAAGCAAAAACTGAAAGTTATGATACCAGTAAAAAAATCACGGAGCAGCGTGCTGAAACAAGTTTTATTGCTCGGATTGGCATGGGTGCCGGTAAAATTGTTGCAATCTTTAATCAGGCAGCGCGTGATGCTATTCAAACACTAATAAACACCATCCTTCCTTTCATGGCCTTTGTATCGCTTCTGATTGGTTTTATTCAAGGTTCAGGAGTTGGTAAATGGCTGGCTCATCTTATGGTGCCGTTGGCTGGTAATATTTGGGGGCTTGTCATTATTGGCTTTATCTGCTCACTTCCATTTTTATCACCTTTACTTGGCCCTGGTGCTGTTATTTCACAAATTATTGGAACGCTTATTGGTGTTGAAATCGGTAAAGGAACTATTCCGCCGCAAATGGCTCTTCCGGCTCTGTTTGCCATCAATACGCAAAATGGTTGTGACTTTATTCCTGTTGCCCTAGGGTTATCAGAAGCCGATGCTGAAACAGTAGAAGTCGGTGTTCCATCCGTTCTTTACTCACGTTTCCTTAATGGTGTTCCACGCGTTATTGTAGCCTGGATTGCCAGCATTGGACTTTATCAATAAAAAGAATAAAATGAATGTAAATTATTTAGTTAGAAAAGGGGAGGAAAATGACTAAGATTTTTGAAGCAAAAGTTTTGGATGTCGGGCCAGAGGCCCTTAGTATGATTAAAGATGCCAATATGCTGATTCTTTTTGGTGAAGAAGCTCCGGCTGACTTAGCAGAATACTGCTACAAGATTGATAACAAAGATTTATCGGGAGCGATTGTTACAGGCAGTAGACTGGTCATCGATAAGCAAGAATTTCCGGTGACCGCAGTTGGTGATGTCGTTGAGAAAAATTTAAAGAATCTGGGCCATATAACAATCTCTTTTGATGGTTCAAGCGAAGGCTCACTTCCAGGAACTCTCCATGTTCAGGCAAGCGAGCCCGTGGTTCTGAATGCCGGATCAGTTATTCAGCTTTTCACTTAAGTATAAAATTTTCAAAAAAACACTCAAACCTTGTTTTGAAAAAGAGAAAAAGCACTTACCAAACATTAAAAAGCCCTCTTCGGAAGGCTTCAGACTGAAGAAAAAGTCAATTTTTATCAAAAGAACTATTGTGTTATGATACTTTCCTTAGGTAGCGCGGACGGCAAAACCAAACGCCAACGCTATAGCTTTTGACTAGGTTTTGCATTAGATTACCGTTAGAAATAGTATCGATTTCTAACGGCAATCGTCGCAGCAACTTCCTTTGGAATTTCATACCTAAGTTCAAGATACAAAGGGCGTCTGCGGATAAAGGCAAAATAGGGAGTGCGCCGCGGAATCGTTAAGATTCTAGGCGGACTCATCTTTTTGCCATAATCTGTAGCCCATGTTCAATTAAGATTTTGAGCCTAAGTCTCAAAATCTCCGAACGCCAGAAATCACTCATTTCTGGCGTTTTTGCTACAGCGGAAAGTATCTGGGCTAGGCTTGTTCAATTCGTCTATTTTTCTTATAGATTGTGAATTGATATTATCCTAAGATGTGTGTGCTTGTGAAATGCTAACTATAGAGTTTGTCTACAACCTGATATATATATATATATATTATATAATGGTTTTGTAAAGATTTTCAAAATAGGGGAGAAGCTAATGAAAAAAGAAGAAAGAAAAGTTTTGCCAATTTTAGCTTTGGTTTTTGGAGGGATAGGGCTTGCTTTATCATGGGTACCATTTATTAATAACTTAGCATTTCTTTTTGCTGTTGTAGGTCTTATCTTAGGTATAGTAGCATTTATTGTTAATTTAAAGAAAAAGAAAGTTCTGACCATTATTGGAACAATAATTTCATTGGCAGGAATTGTGATAGTGTTAGTCTCTCAGTCTGCTTACAGTGATGCTGTCGATAAAGCATCAAAAGAGATTTCTACTACTGCGTCATCAGAAAAAATAAAAAAGAGTTCAGATTCAAAAACTGAGTCAAAATCTACAAGCAGTCTAAAAAATTATGATCCAAATCTTGTTTCTGATGAAAAAATTCAATCAATGAAAACATATGGGGATTATCTTGATATATATAAATTAGTTGTTGATGATTATATTGGCTATTATAATTACAAATTAGAGCAGCTTAATCTGACTAATAGCGACTATCAAGAAGAATTTAAAAAGGCAAAAGCTGAACTTGATCAAGAATACAAAGATGCTAAAGAAGAGTATGGTTCGATGAAAAACATGCCTCTAAGCGGTTCCGAAGAGTTTTTGGCTCAAGCGCTTATTCAAATTCGTAATACCTATAGACAAACAGTAGATACAATGTTTGGTTCATGATAATGAAATTTAAGTGGAATTTATGTTTAGTTTTTATTTTTTAATAATTATGCTGTTTTTATTCATGATAGTTATAATAACTGCGACTATCATCCAAGAATTAATTAAAGCTGGGAAATGGATTGGATTAGGAGCGATTTTAGGAAATGCAGTAAATAACAAAATTAATGCGAATGCGGCTCATAAATCTGGCAGGATTTTTAAGAAAAGGCGAGTTAATACAGGAAATAAAATAGCAGATTGGCTAACTAATTTTATTTCTCCCAGTAATGAGGAAGATGAGCCTGATGGACATGCAAAAGAAACTGTACTCTCTGATGATTATGCTGATTTTCAAGAGTATTTGAAATGGAAAAAGTGGAAAAATAGTCAAAAATCAAATGACAAAATAAATGATTAGAAAAGTGAGAAATATGAAAACAAAAGGTTTAGCATTAACTAATGGTATCGTAGGTTTAGTTGGGGGAGTTTTTTTACTTGTAGCAGTTTGGTTTATTTTAGGCGCTGCAGCGACAGGTTCTGTATCAGCAACATCAAGTATGACAGCTTTTATTTATATTATCAAGATTGCCATTTTGGTTCTTGGAATTGTGGGAATTGTCTATTATAAAGGTGATATGCGGGTAGGAGCAGCTCCCAGTGTTTTAATGATTGTTGGAGGAGCTATTTCACTTGTTCCGTTTTTGGGATGGGTTGGTGGTATTCTGGCTATTATTGGAGGTTCGCTGTACTTAGGAACGTTAAAAAAGTTTACAGATTAATTTAATCAATGCCCGTTATTAGGGTATTTTTTTGTGGAAATTTGACACAAATAACTTGAATATTGTTATAATAGTAATAAAGCTATTAAGGAGAAAATCATGACTGCACAAAAAATGTCTGCGCAAGAGATTATTGCTTTTATTGGCAATGCTAAAAAGAAAACGAATGTCAAGGTGACTTTTGAGGGAGAGCTTACTGGAGCAGTTCCTGCTTCAGTTGTTAAGCTTGGCAATGTTCTTTTCGGTGATTGGAAAGATATTGAACCTTTGCTAGCGAAGCTGACTGAGAATAAGGATTATGTTGTTGAGCAAGACGGGCGCAATTCGGCAGTTCCTTTGCTTGATAAACGCCATATCAACGCTCGTATTGAACCGGGAGCAATTATTCGTGACCAAGTGACGATTGAAGATAATGCTGTGGTTATGATGGGAGCTGTTATCAATATCGGTGCTGAAATTGGTGAAGGTACTATGATTGATATGGGGGCTATTCTTGGCGGCCGTGCAACTGTTGGCAAAAACAGCCATATTGGAGCAGGTGCTGTCCTTGCTGGCGTTATCGAGCCAGCTTCTGCTGATCCTGTCCGTATCGGAGACAATGTTTTGGTTGGTGCCAATGCGGTTATTATTGAAGGGGTACAGGTCGGCAGCGGTTCAGTTGTGGCAGCCGGCGCTATCGTCACTCAAGACGTCCCTGAAAATGTTGTCGTAGCTGGTGTGCCGGCGCGTGTCATCAAAGAAATTGATGAAAAAACGCAGCAAAAGACAGCTCTTGAAGACGCCCTTCGCAACCTCTAGGTCTTAGGGAAAATTCTAGTAAAGTCAACAGAATTTCTCTCAGACACTGCACTAAGCTGTTAAGTATGAATCAATTCAAAAGAGGCGGGACGTTGTTCTAGCCTCTTTACAAAAGGAAAATTAATATGACTCTAGATTTAATCAAAATTCGTCGTGATCTGCACCAAATTCCAGAAATTGGTCTGGAGGAATTTAAAACGCAGGCTTATCTCTTGGAACGTATCGCTGAAATTACCCATGGCAAAGACTTTGTTGAACAAAAGACTTGGCGCACGGGAATTTTAGTCTTTTTGAAAGGCTGGGCACCTGAGAAAACGATTGGCTGGCGGACAGACATTGATGCTCTGCCTGTCGTTGAAGAGACAGGACTTGATTTTGCCAGCACTCATGAAGGCCGGATGCATGCCTGCGGTCATGATATGCATATGACAGTTGCTCTTGGTTTACTAGATGAAATGGTACAAGTTCAGCCCAAAAACAACCTGCTCTTTCTTTTTCAGCCAGCAGAAGAAAATGAAGCAGGCGGTATGCTCATGTATGAGGACGGTGCCTTTGGCGATTGGCAGCCTGATGAATTCTACGGTTTGCATGTTCGTCCTGACTTTAAGGTTGGAGATATTGCGACCAATACAGCTACTTTATTTGCCGGGACCTGTGAAGTTTTCATCACATTTAAAGGTAAGGGTGGGCATGCTGCCTTTCCGCATAATGCTAATGATGCTCTCGTAGCTGCTTCCTATTTTATTACACAAGTGCAGACTATTGTCAGCCGCAATGTTGATCCTATTGAAGGTGGAGTCGTTACTTTTGGGTCTATGCACGCCGGAACGACCAACAATGTCATTGCTGAAGCGGCGACCCTGCACGGAACCATCCGTACATTGACCCAGGATATGAGCCTGCTGATCCAAAAGCGGGTGCAGGAAATTGCCCAAGGTCTTGCAGCCTCCTTTGGCCTAGAAGTTGATGTTCAGTTAAAGCAGGGCGGTTATCTGCCGGTCGAAAATAATCCCGAATTGGCTCAAAATCTCATGGCTTATTTTGAAAATACAGACGGTGTCCATTTGATTGACTGTCTGCCTGCTATGACTGGTGAAGACTTTGGCTACTTACTCAACAAAATCCCTGGTGTGATGTTCTGGTTGGGGGTTGACACTCCTTATGCGCTGCACCATCCCAAGATGAGCCCTAAAGAAGAAGCTCTGCCGTTTGCGGTTGATAAAATTAGCGGTTTTCTAAAGACTAGAACAAATTAAAGAGGAAAGACAGTAATGATTGCTGCGCAAACCCACAGAATAATGAAAACAACCCCTTAGGACTTGAGTTCCCAAGGGGTTTTAAAAAGAAAAGGGAAGGGCATCCAGCTTTCACTGAATGCCCAGGAGATTTATGAAAAAGGGGAAATAAAATAGGAAAGTTTATCTCCCCAACCACTTGGGGAAGTGGTTGTTTTAGGATGATTAAATTATATAAGAGAAACCTTAAAGAAACCTTAAAGTAAAATTTTTATTTTATTAGAGCTAGAACCCCTTATTTTATCAGCTTTTTAGATGGTCAGAAAGAAAAAAGCTAAGAATTTTTTCTTAAAGCAGTCTTGTTTTTAAGTAATCTTAGTTAATAATAGGAAAAAAAGTTCAATCGTGTTATGATATTAGCATGACAAAAAAAGAACTTCGGGCTCAAATGATAGAGCAGTTAAAAAATCAGAGCAGGACTGTTAAGACGCAAAGAGACCAGCAGCTGGTCAGTAATTTTATTGAATTAGAAACTTATAAAAAGGCCCGTACTCTGGCGACTTATCTGGCCTTTCCCTTTGAATTTGATACGTCTTTGTTGATCGAGCAGGCGCAAAAAGACGGAAAAAGAATTGTTGTTCCTAAGACCTATGGCAAGGGGAAAATGGTTTTTGTTAGCTATAATGCTGCTGATTTGGAGATGAATGCATTTGGTCTGAAAGAGCCAAGAAGCAATCAAACGGTTGCCAAGTCCGATATTGATCTTATTCACGTTCCGGGTCTTGCTTTTAACAATATGGGTTATCGTCTGGGATTTGGCGGAGGTTATTACGATCGCTATCTGGCTGATTTTGCTGGCAGTACGGTTAGTACTGCCTATCCTTTTCAGATGCTTGATTTTGAACCCGATTATTTTGATATTCCAGTGAAAGAGGTACTACAATATGGAGAGCTTTAAAAAATATCCTGCAACTTCGTTTTTGTTGACCCTGACAACATTAGTCTTTTTAGCCATGCAGATTCTTTATTTTGGACGGGCAACAGAAACGCTGACTGTTTTTAATTTTGGTGGCATGTATGGAGATGTTGTCATTCAAATGCCAAATCAGCTTTGGCGATTGATAACTCCCATTTTTGTCCATATTGGCTGGGAACATTTTTTATTTAACAGCTTGACTCTTTACTTTGTAGGACAGATGGCTGAAAGCATTTGGGGCTCTTGGAAATTTTTGCTCCTCTATCTTTTAGCTGGTATTATGGGGAATATTTTTACCCTTTTCTTTACACCAAGTGTTGTAGCAGCCGGGGCTTCAACGTCTTTATTTGGCATGTTCGGAGCGATTGCAGTCTTGGGATATTTTGGGCGTAACCCCTACTTAAAGCAGCTGGGACGTAATTATCAGGCTCTGATTGCTATCAATCTGCTCTTTAACCTTTTTATGCCGAGCGTGAGTATTGCTGGGCATTTAGGTGGCATGATTGGCGGCGTTATTTTAGGTGTTATTCTACCGAGTCAGACAGAAAAGCAAGCTTTCAAAACCAGCCAGCGCTTAGAAGCCCTTTTACTCTATTTGGGGCTTGCTCTGGTGCTGCTGTTTTTAGCCTTTAGCCGTAGATTTTTGTAAAGATAAAAATTAAAAAAAGACAAACCTCAAAATGAAGTTTGTCTACAGTCTGAAAGAACTCGAGCTTATTTCGAGTTCTTTTTTGAAGCTTCTTTATCTAATTCTTTACCGAGATTGATAATATAAGATTTTAAATCTTCTTTAACCTGCGGGTGCTTGAGGGCATAATCAATAGAAGTTTTCATAAAGCCGAATTTATCACCGACGTCGTAGCGTTTTCCTCTGAATTCACGCGCAAAAACCCGCTGTGTCTTATTGAGAGTATCAATAGCATCTGTCAGCTGTACTTCATTGCCAGCACCAGGTTTCTGGGTTTCCAGAATTGTAAAAATTTCAGGTGTCAGCAGATAACGGCCGATAATAGCCAAATCACTAGGAGCTTCTTCAGGAGCTGGTTTTTCAACAAAGGTGTCAACACTGTAGAGACCCTTAACGCCTTCACCTTGAGGAGCAATAACACCGTAAGCAGAAACCTCATCATGCGGCACCGGCATAACAGCAATTGTAGAAGCATGGGTTTCGTCGTAATCGTTTATCAGCTGGCGTGTCAAAGGGATAGCCTGATCATCTGTGATGTCCATCAGGTCGTCACCCAGCATAACAACAAAGGGTTCATTCCCAACAAAGGCTTTGGCCTGCAGGACAGCATCACCCAATCCACGCGGATGGCTCTGGCGAATGAAATGCAGATTAATAGCTGTAGTGTCATTAACAAGCTTGAGAAGATCAGTTTTTCCTTTTTGCTCTAGATTGTATTCAAGTTCAAAGTTGGAATCAAAATGGTCTTCAATAGAACGTTTTGATTTACCAGTAACAACTAAAATATCCTCAATACCTGATTTCAGGGCTTCTTCTACGATAAATTGAATTGTTGGTTTATCCACAATGGGCAGCATTTCTTTGGCAAGTGCTTTGGTAGCTGGCAGGAAACGTGTTCCCAATCCTGCTGCGGGAATAACGGCTTTTCTTACTTTTTTGCTTGGCATATTACTAACTCCATTCATTTTCTGCTCTAAATTCGTTGGACATCATTGACTTGATGGCTTCCTTGATATTTTTACCTTCGTAGATGGATTGATAAATAGCACTGGTGATAGGCATATAGACGTCAAGTTCCTTGGAAAGTTCATAGGCAACCTTGGTGGTTGAAATTCCTTCAATGACCATTCCCATATTTTTTTCAATATCTTCTAATTTTTCACCGCGTCCCAGAGCATCTCCAGCCCGCCAATTGCGTGAGTGGACTGAAGTTCCAGTAACGATTAAGTCCCCAACACCTGAAAGTCCGCTGTAGGTTAGTGGATCAGCGCCTAATTTCACTCCTAACCGGGTAATTTCAGCCAAACCGCGAGTAATAACAGCTGCTTTAGCATTGTCACCGTAGCCCATGCCGTGCAGAGCTCCAGCTCCAACCGCGATAATATTTTTGAGAGCTCCGGCCGTTTCAACACCGATGACATCCGGATTGGTGTAAAGGCGGAAATAGTTATTGCTGAAAAGTTTTTGAACATATTTAGCAGCTTCCAAATCTTTTGAGGCTGCAGTAATCAAAGTAATGTCACGGACAATGGTCTCTTCAGCGTGGCTGGGTCCGGAAACCACAACAATATCGCTGCGAAACTCAGCTGGAATTTCTTCTTCCAGAATAACTGATAAGCGTTCGTGCGTTCCTGGCTCCAGTCCTTTAGAAGCATGCATGATAAAGACCTTATGCTTAAGAATTTCTGCCACTTGTTTAGCAACCAAGCGTGTTACTTTTGTAGGAACTACAAAAAGAACAGCATCGACATCTTTCAGGGCTTCTTTCAAGTCCTTATAAGCTTTAATCTTTTCATCCAGCACCACATCTTTAAAATAGCGTTTATTGGTATGATGCTCATTGATTTCATCGAGCTGTTCAGGAATATTGCCCCAAATACGAACCTCATGACCGTTGTCGTTAAGGACTTGAGATAAGGCAGTTCCCCATGACCCGGGGCCAAGCACGGCAATTTTTTGTCTTATCATTTTTTTCTCCTGTATTATTAAAGTTAACCTCATTATATCATAAAGCTAATTCGTTTGTCTTTAATTAGTCGAAAGGAAATGGTATTCTTTGTGTATTTTAAAAATGATGCACAGTTTTTCAAAACTGTTTAAATGAGTATTAGATAAGAATGAGGGAATTTTTGCTTTTGCTTTGCGAATCAATTATAATAGGGGAAATGGATTTCAAGGAGGACAAGATGTCAAAAATTCGCGGATTTGAGCTGGTTTCCGGCTTTACCAATACTAATTTGCTGCCTCAGCGTGAAACTGCTCATGCAGCAGGTTACGATCTCAAAGTGGCCGAGACTGTCACGATTGCACCAGGTGAGATTATGCTTGTACCGACAGGGGTTAAGGCCTATATGCAGACTGGAGAAGTGCTTTATCTTTATGACCGCTCTTCTAATCCTCGCAAAAAAGGCTTGGTTCTCATTAATTCTGTCGGTGTTATTGACGGGGACTACTACAACAATCCTAACAATGAAGGCCATATTTTTGCTCAGATGCAGAATATCAGCAGCAAACCAGTTGTGTTGGAGGCTGGTGAACGAATTGTACAAGGAGTCTTTATGCCTTTCTTGCTGGCAGATGGTGATGAAGCAAGTGGTCAGCGCACAGGCGGCTTTGGCAGCACAGGAAAGTAAGAGATGGCTGATTATTTATTGGTTATTGATATGCAGACAGATTATGTTGGTGAAACAAAGTCTTATCCAAGCCAACTTTTATCAATGGTCAATAAAAAAATAAATGCTTATCCGCCAGAGCGCGTGATTTATGTGCTCAATCGTTTTTTATGGGAACTATCTAACAAGCCTAAAAAATTTGCCACAGGGCTGGCTATAGTCTCTGATCAGATTTTTGAAAAACGCCGAGCGTCTTGCTTTACCAATCGGAATTTGCTTGATTTTTTGGCAAAAAGCGGAACTAATCACTTAGAATTTATCGGTGTTGATGGCAATCACTGTATTAATGCTTCAGTTTTAGCTGCAGCCCATAAAGGTTACCAAGTATCAGTTGATTTAGCCTGCCTTGGCGTCATTAACACGAAAAAATTCCAAAAGACACTGCAGCAATGGCAAGCTGCTGGAATAATAACGAAAGGAGAATAATCATCGCTAAGAAAAAATCGACTTTTGTCTGTCAGGAGTGCGGCTATAATTCACCCAAGTATTTAGGACGCTGTCCAAATTGCGGCAGTTGGTCTTCCTTTGTTGAAGAGGTGGAAATTGCTGAAGTCAAAAATGCTCGTGTCAGTCTGACAGGTGAAAAAACAAAACCTACTAAACTTAAAGATGTCAATTCTATTGATTACGCTCGTATTAAAACCGATATGGAAGAATTCAACCGTGTTTTAGGCGGTGGTGTAGTTCCGGGGAGTTTGGTTCTCATTGGCGGTGATCCTGGTATCGGTAAGTCAACCCTGCTCCTTCAAGTCTCGACTCAGCTAGCCAACAAGGGCTGTGTTCTGTATGTTTCTGGTGAAGAGTCAGCAGAGCAAATTAAATTGCGGGCTGAACGTTTGGGTGACATTAATAACGAATTTTACCTCTATGCAGAAACCAATATGCAGGCTATTCGTGCCCAAATTGAGCAAATTCAGCCGGATTTCCTAATTATTGACTCTGTTCAAACGGTGATGAGTCCTGAAATTTCCAGTGTTCAAGGATCTGTCAGCCAGATTCGTGAGGTGACAGGTGAGCTTATGCAGCTGGCTAAGGCTAATAATATCGCCACCTTTATCGTCGGTCATGTGACCAAGGAAGGTCAGCTGGCTGGACCGCGCATGCTGGAACACATGGTGGATACGGTGCTTTATTTTGAAGGCGAGCGCCAGCATACTTTTCGAATTTTACGAGCTGTTAAAAACCGCTTTGGTTCGACTAATGAAATCGGTATTTTTGAAATGCGATCAGGTGGTCTAGTTGAGGTCCTTAATCCCAGTCAGGTTTTTTTGGAAGAACGTCTGGATGGTGCGACAGGCTCAGCTATTGTGGTGACTATGGAAGGGACTCGTCCGATTTTGGCTGAAGTACAGGCCTTGGTAACTCCGACGGTCTTTGGTAATGCCAAGCGGACAACGACAGGTCTTGATTTTAACCGTGTTAGTTTGATTATGGCCGTTTTGGAGAAACGCTGCGGTCTGCTTTTGCAGAATCAAGATGCTTATCTCAAAGCTGCCGGTGGTGTCCGCTTAGATGAGCCGGCTATTGATTTGGCGGTAGCAGTCGCTATTGCTTCCAGCTACAAAGAGAAACCAACTGACCCTAAGGAATGCTATATTGGTGAAATTGGTCTGACGGGTGAAATCCGCCGTGTTAATCGTATTGAGCAGCGAATTAATGAAGCAGGAAAGTTGGGCTTTACCAAAATATTTGTCCCTAAAAATGCTCTGACTGGTTTAACTATTCCCCAAGGTATTCAGGTTATTGGTGTGACAACTGTCAGCGAAGTCTTAAAAAAGGTGTTTCATTGATTTTTAGACTTTTAATTATACAAAGTCTTTTAAAAATGGTATGATACAGCCTAAGTATTGTTCAAATGATGAATTGAACAGCTTAAGCGAGGGAGTTATAATGTCTTATTTTGATAATTTTATGAAAGCAAACAGAGCCTACGTTGACTTGCATGGGACCGCGCATTTACCACTGAAGCCTAAGACGCGTGTTGCCATTGTTACTTGTATGGATTCTCGTTTGCACGTAGCACCTGCTTTGGGACTGGCCTTGGGAGATGCTCATATCTTGCGCAATGCTGGCGGGCGTGTGACAGATGATGTTATCCGGTCCTTAGTTATTTCTGAACAGCAGCTGGGAACCAGTGAAATTGTGGTTTTGCATCATACGGACTGTGGAGCCCAGACCTTTACAAATGAAGAGTTTGCCCAGCAGTTAAAGCGTGATTTGGCTGTTGATGTAAAGGATCGAGATTTCCTTCCTTTTGAAGATGTTGAGGACAGCGTTCGAGAAGACATGGCTATTTTGAAAAACTCTCCTTTGATTCCTGATGACATTGTTATTTCAGGAGCTGTTTACGATGTTGATACAGGAAGAATTAAAGTAGTAAAAGAATCATAAAGTTGGTGTCATTTTCTTGTTCAAGGGGCCTTATAAAAACTAAAGCACAAAGAGTAATGATTAGTTTTTTTATTGACAAGGGAGTTAGGGAATTATATAATTTATTTGTACTAAACAAGTAATACAAATAAATTTTTGAAGGAGGCTTATTATGCCCGATAATCGCATGAAGTACACTATTGACAGCAACATGCAGTTTCCTTTGGTAGAGATTGCTTTGGAAACAGGAGAGTCTGCTTATATTCAACGTGGCAGTATGGTTTATCACACGCCGAGCGTAACTCTCAATACCAAAGTCAACGGCCGTGGTTCAGGGCTTGGGAAACTAATGGGAGCTATTGGCCGTTCGGTGACTTCTGGAGAAAGTTTTTTCATTACTCAAGCAGTATCCAATGCGAGCGATGGCAAGCTAGCTTTGGCCCCTTCGATGCCGGGTCAAGTTATTGCTTTAGAACTGGGAGAAAAGCAATATCGGCTCAATGATGGTGCTTTCCTAGCTCTGGATGGTTCTGCTCAGTATCAAATGCAAGCTCAAAGTGTTGGACGGGCTCTTTTTGGTGGTCAGGGCGGTCTTTTCGTTATGACAACAGAAGGCCAGGGGACTCTGCTGGCTAACAGTTTTGGCTCCATCAAAAAAATAGAGCTACAAGGTCAGGAAATCACGATTGACAATGCTCATGTTGTGGCTTGGAGCCGAGATTTAGACTATGACATTCATTTGGAAAATGGTTTTATGCAATCTATTGGAACTGGCGAAGGAATTGTTAATACTTTCCGAGGAACAGGTGATATTTATGTACAAAGTCTTAATCTGCAGCAATTTGCCGGTGTTCTGCAGAACTTCATTGCAACAAGCAACCATTGATTAAACTATCACTACTTAAAAACGTATGTAAAAATTGAGGCTGAACTAAAACTCAGCCTCGATTTTTTAGTTATAGATGCGGTATTGACAAAGCAAATAAAAGCGAAATGATAAAATGATTTACTGTATAAATCGTCAGTTATTTTTGGCCTTTTAGCTATGAAAAGTATCGGAAAAATATTGGTTGAGTACTTTCTTTAGAAGTTATTCTTATTTTCTTCACCTGACTGACCAGGATGTGCTATAATAGAAACGATTGATTTTTATGGACACAGACTTCCTATACAGATAGGCTCCTATTGATTGTTTTGAGGGAGTTTTTGCTAATTTTTTTGCTGGATAAGTCTGTGTATCTAAATGACAGGAGAGAGAAATGGCAAACGACATTCGTGTGCGCTATGCACCAAGTCCAACTGGACTCTTACACATTGGAAATGCGCGGACAGCGCTCTTTAATTACCTTTATGCTCGCCACTATGGCGGTACTTTTGTGATTCGGATCGAGGATACAGATCGTAAGCGTCATGTTGAGGATGGAGAACGCTCCCAGCTTGATAATCTGCGCTGGCTGGGAATTGACTGGGATGAAAGTCCAGAAACTCATGAAAACTACCGTCAGTCTGAACGCTTGGCACTCTATCAAAAGTACATTGATCAGCTTTTGGCAGAGGGTAAGGCCTATAAGTCTTATGTTACTGAGGAAGAGTTGGCAGCTGAGCGTGAGCGTCAGGAAGCAGCTGGTGAAACACCTCGTTACATCAACGAATACCTCGGTATGTCTGAAGAAGAAAAAGCAGCTTATATCGCAGAACGCGAGGCAGCTGGTATTGTGCCAACGGTTCGTTTAGCAGTTAATGAAAGTGGTATTTACAAGTGGACGGATATGGTTAAGGGGGATATTGAGTTTGAAGGCGGCAATATCGGCGGCGACTGGGTTATTCAGAAACGAGACGGCTATCCAACTTATAACTTTGCTGTTGTAGTGGATGATCATGATATGCAAATTTCTCATGTTATCCGCGGCGATGATCATATTGCCAACACCCCTAAACAACTCATGGTCTATGAAGCCCTTGGTTGGGAGGCACCTGAGTTTGGTCATATGACTCTTATTATCAACTCAGAAACTGGCAAGAAACTTTCAAAACGTGATACCAATACCTTGCAATTTATTGAAGACTATCGCAAAAAAGGCTATCTGCCAGAAGCAGTCTTCAACTTTATCGCTCTTCTGGGTTGGAATCCTGGAGGCGAAGATGAGATTTTCTCGCGTGAGGAGTTGATTAAGCTCTTTGATGAAAATCGTCTCAGCAAGTCACCAGCGGCTTTTGACCAAAAGAAACTGGACTGGATGAGCAATGATTATATCAAAAATGCTGATTTTGACCGTATTTTCGAGCTTTGCAAACCTTTCTTAGAAAAGGCAGGCCGTCTGACAGATAAAGCTGAAAAATTAGTTGAACTCTACAAGCTACAATTAAAATCGGCTGATGAAATTGTAGAACTGACCAATCTTTTCTTTGAAGATTTCCCAGAACTGACAGCGAAAGAAAAGGAATTTATGGCTGGTGAAACAGTACCGACAGTGTTGGAAGCCTTCAAGGCTAAACTGGAAGCCATGAGTGATGCTGATTTTGTAGCGGAGAACATCTTCCCACAAATTAAGGCGGTTCAAAAAGAAACAGGTATCAAGGGTAAAAATCTCTTCATGCCGATCCGCATTGCGGTATCTGGTGAAATGCATGGTCCAGAGCTGCCAGACACTATTTACCTCTTGGGCAGAGAAAAATCTATTGAGCATCTGGCAGCTATGCTAGAAAAGATTAATGAAGGACTTGCTTAACCGTAGATTTTGGGCGGTTGGTTTGTCTTTTACTGCAGCTATAAGGTGAAAAAATTACTGCCTTGTTGATTAATGCTATAACAAGTGGGGATTGGACTAGATTTGTCCAGTCCCTGTTTTATAGAAGATGTTGCTCATATTCTTATACTCTTCAAAAATTAAAACTAGACACTGTTGCTTTCACTTTGCCCTATCCTAGTACTGCCTGTGACTAATCACCTAGTCCAATCATAAACATCAACATCGTTTGCAAGATTTGGTATAATGAAAGAAATGAGACCATAAACTTAATTTATGGTTAATAATTAGAGGTAAGAAATGAAAGCTAAGGAACGCCGCAAGGCTATTTTGGAAAAATTAGAAGGGGCCTCTCAACCGCTTTCTGCCAGCCATCTGGCTAAGGAATTAGGTGTCAGCCGTCAGATTATCGTAGGAGATGTTGCCCTTTTGCGGGCTGAAAACCATGCGATTATGGCTACTCACCGAGGCTATCTTTTAGCTGAACATTTGCAGATTCCAAAATCTTACTATCATGGGAAATTGGCCTGTAAACACAGTGCAAAAGAGGTTCGTTTGGAATTGGAAACAATTGTTCAAAATGGCGGTAATATTTTGGATGTTGAAGTAGAACACCCCATTTATGGCATGATTACGGCTCCGCTCAATATTGCAAAACAAGACGACATCGATTATTTTATGGATAAGCTGTCCCGCTATCAAGGCAGTTTACTAAGCAGTTTGACAGAGGGCATTCATCTTCATACAATTTCCTGTCAAGACAGAGAAACCTTTGAAAAGATTTTTCAAGCTTTAGAAAAAGAAGGGCTGGCATTTAGAGATTAACCTCATGTAAGAAGCTGCCAGATCTGAATTACTTGTGTCTTGAAAATAGATTCAAAAGCAGCTTTTCTTCTGATAGTCCTATCAGTCAGAAGGCAGCTTGCTGTTGCCAAGAAGATTGGGTTTGCTTGATAGCAGATCTGCTGTTTTATATGAGCCTTCTTTTAAGTTAAGGGAGACATTGAAAAAGGTCTACTATTATAGTACAATAAAGAAAAAACAAAGGAGATACTATGGTAGAAGAATTGAATAAGGGAAATACTCCAGAAAAAAACGCTCCTGAAAACCCAACTGAAGGAATCCCTGTGTCAGAGAGTCAAAATACTCAGCCACAAGCCTCAAATCCAGCTGAACAGCCAGCAGCAGAGCCAGTTGTAGTAGAGGGGAGTGCTCATCAAGAAGGGCAGAGCCAGTCGCAAGTTTCTCAGGAGTCTGTACCTTCAGGTCAACCGGTACCGCCTCAAGGCCAGCAGATGAACTTTGGCCAGCCGGTTGTTCCTCCAACGGTCAATCCGGCCTTGCAAAATGCCCCTGCTCGTAAGGAACTCATTGTTCTTCCGATTATTTCATTTGTGGTTTCAGTCATTACCCTTATCTTAGCTTGGCTGGCACCGCTGCCGTTCATTTATGTCATTATTGCTTTTTTGGGTATTATTTATGCTATTGTCGGTTTAATTGTCAATCTTAAACGTAAAGTAGTTTTGTCAATTATTGCTCTTGTCATAGCTTCGCTTGTCTTTTTAATCAGTGGACTTGCTGTCTTTGTCCGTCAGCCTAAAAGCGATGATATTAAAACCGAAAGAACAGAAAAGAAATCTGTTAAAGAAGATATAGATGATGAGGACGAAGAAGACATTGATGAGGATTCAAAAGACAGCACTAAAGTTCAAGACTATGTTGCAAGTCCTTCTGATTATGACTACACATGGAGTGAGTCTAAATTTAAACGTTTAAAATTTGCTGGCTACTCTGGCAGCAAGGGAGGGTCTAGCGTTAAATCTATCATTAAGAAATTTGGTAAAGCTTCAGAAGCTCACATTGATAGTAATCTTTTGTCCTTGGATTATAGCAGCACTAAAAACAATGAAAGAGTACATCTTTCTTTTAAAAAGCAATATGATGGTAAATTTATTCTTTCAAGTGGGGTAATGTCTTCTACTCCATCAGGAATTAAAACTGTTCCGAGAGGTTCTTACAAGTCTAATTGGACGCAGGCTGATGTTGATGATTTAACTACTGGTCATATGAATACTGGCAAAGGTGGCACGAACTTAGATGATGTTATCAAAAAGCATGGCAATCCTGTAGGCGCAAGAGAAGCCATGTCAAGCAGCGGTGAAGGCTTTAAAAAGACTTTGAAGCTTCTTTACAATGATTATTCCGGCTCTGATAAATCTAAGCTATCGTATGTATCTCTCGAATTTGTAAAACAATCTAATGGTGATTATTTATTAAGTTATAAATATCCTAAAGGGGAGAACTAACTGTTCTTACTGCAAGAAAAAAAGTCAGGCTTGAAAGTTCTGGCTTTTTTGCTGCTAGAATTTTCCCTATAAGCATCATAAAAAAATTATAAAAATAAATATTTTTTCAAAAATATACTTGACTTTTGAATAAATATGCAATATAATAAAATCATTCTTTGAATAATTAATTAAAATTCAAAATAGAAAAGAGTTTATTTTATGTCGAAAGAAAAAGTTATTTTAGCCTATTCAGGCGGTCTTGATACCTCAGTTGCCATTACCTGGCTCAAAAAAGATTATGATGTTGTTGCAGTTTGTATGGATGTCGGCGAAGGTAAGGACTTAGATTTTATCCATGAGAAAGCTTTGAAAGTCGGAGCTGTTGAGTCTTACGTTCTTGATGTTAAAGATGAATTTGCTGAAGAATACGTTCTTCCAGCTCTTCAGGCGCATGCTTATTATGAGCAAAAATATCCTTTGGTGTCAGCACTCAGCCGTCCAATTATTTCTAAAAAATTAGTTGAAATTGCTCACAAGACAGGTGCTACTACGATTGCTCACGGCTGTACCGGCAAGGGAAACGATCAGGTTCGTTTTGAAGTCGCTATTGCCGCTTTAGACCCTAAATTAAAGGTTATCGCTCCGGTTCGTGAGTGGAAATGGTCACGTGAAGAGGAAATTAATTATGCTAAGGAAAACGGTGTTCCTGTTCCGGCGGATCTTGACAATCCTTACTCAGTGGACCAAAATCTTTGGGGTCGTGCCAATGAGTGCGGTGTTCTTGAAAATCCGTGGAATGAAGCTCCGGAAGATGCTTTTGGCATTACAAGTTCTGTTGAGGAGGCTCCTGATACACCAGAATATGTGGAGATTGAATTTAAGGCTGGAAAACCGGTAGCTCTTAATGGCACAGAATTGAAGCTGGCTGATTTGATCCAAGAGCTTAATGTCATTGCTGGCAAACACGGTGTCGGACGGATTGACCATGTGGAAAACAGACTTGTTGGTATCAAGTCGCGTGAGATTTATGAATGTCCCGGAGCTGTTACCCTGCTGACAGCTCATAAGGAAATCGAAGATTTGACCTTGGTGCGTGAGGTATCTCACTTTAAACCAATTCTTGAAAATGAACTGTCAAATCTCATCTACAATGCTCTTTGGTTTAATCCGGCAACACAGGCTATCATTGCTTATATCAATGAAACGCAAAAGGTTGTTAATGGAACAGCTAAAGTTAAACTTTACAAGGGTTCAGCTAAGGTCGTTGCCCGTAAGTCAGCAAATTCACTCTATGATGAAAACTTGGCAACCTATACATCTGCTGATACCTTTGATCAGGATGCGGCAGTTGGTTTCATTAAACTTTGGGGTCTGCCAACGAAAGTGAATGCCGAAGTGGCTAATCAAAACAAGCAATAAAAGGGTTTGAGTGATAAATCATCATGACAAACCAAGAGGCAATGGTTTAGAAAGTCTTATCAGATAAAAGGACACAGTGATATCCATCTGAAACTCTTTTCTAACCACTCGTAAGTGTAAACAGAGAGTTACACCGAGCTTAAATAAACTTGTCCGCGAGAGAGGCAAGATTTAAGACAGACAAGTGCAGTGACACTCATGGGGGCTAGTTTTCTAGCCCTTTTCTATAATAAAAATAAAAAGAGGATATAAAATGACAGAAAAAAAACTTTGGGGCGGCCGTTTCGAAGCAGGGCTGGAGAAGTGGGTAGAGGAGTTTGGTGCCAGCATCACCTTCGACCAAAAAATGGCTGAGTTTGATATTAAGGGTTCCTTAGCTCATGTGGAGATGCTGGGACAAACTGGAATTATTCCGCAGGCAGATGCTGATAAAATCAAGGCTGGTTTAGAAGAACTGCTGCAAGAATATCAGGCAGGGCAATTGGTATTTGATGTTTCAAACGAAGATATCCACATGAATATTGAAACACTGCTGACAGAAAAAATCGGTCCGGTAGCAGGAAAACTCCATACTGCACGCTCGAGAAATGACCAAGTGGCAACAGACATGCACCTCTATCTAAAGGCCAAACTAGCTGAAGTACTGGAAAAACTGAGTAATCTGCGGTATACCTTGCTCAGTCTAGCCAAAGAACATGTTTATACGATTATGCCGGGTTATACCCACCTTCAGCATGCCCAGCCAATTTCTTTTGGACACCATCTGATGGCGTATTATAATATGTTTACGCGTGACAGCGAGCGTTTTACTTTTAATCAGCAGCACACAGATCTATCGCCGCTTGGAGCGGCTGCTCTTGCAGGAACAACTTTTCCGATTGATCGAAAGATGACAGCTGATCTGATGGGCTTTGCCAAGCCTTACAATAATTCTTTGGATGCGGTATCTGATCGTGATTTTATTTTAGAATTTCTGTCCAATGCCAGTATTCTCATGATGCATATGTCTCGTATCTGTGAGGAAATCATTAATTGGTGCAGTAATGAGTATCAATTTGTGACCTTGTCTGATACGTTTTCAACCGGCTCTTCTATCATGCCGCAAAAGAAAAACCCTGATATGGCCGAGCTAATCCGCGGTAAATCTGGCCGCGTTTATGGCAATCTTTTCGGTCTTTTGACAGTTATGAAATCTCTTCCTCTTGCCTATAATAAGGACCTACAGGAAGATAAGGAGGGAATGTTTGATACAGCAGAAACGATTACCGTTGCCATCGATATTTTAGCTGGAATGTTAAAGACCATGACGGTTAATGAGTCTAGAATGGCTCAATCAACGCAGGAAGACTTTTCTAACGCTACTGAGTTGGCGGATTATCTGGCCAGCAAAGGGCTCCCTTTCAGACAGGCCCATGAAATCGTTGGTAAGCTGGTCTTGGAATGCACCAAGAATGGGCACTACTTGCAGGATGTTCCTTTGGAGCGTTATCAGGAAATCTCTTCTCTCATTGAGGAGGATATTTATGAAACATTGCAGTCACACACGGCAGTTGAGCGCCGCCATTCTCTTGGGGGAACCGGATTTGATCAAGTGAAATGGCAGATTGAAGAAGCTGAAAAACATTTTAACAAATAAGGAAAGAAACCAAAAATTAATGCGATTTTTGGCTTTTTTTCATTTTATGATATAATAAGGATACTTTAGGTTATTGGAGTCATGTTTTGAAAAAAAGCTATCGCGTTAAGAGTGACAAAGATTTTCAGGCCATTTTTACTGAGGGGCATAACATTGCCAATCGAAAATTTGTCGTCTACAGCTTAAAAAAAGATCAAAGTCACTATCGTGTTGGGCTTTCGGTTGGAAAGAAGCTGGGGAATGCTGTCACTAGAAATGCCATTAAACGAAAATTACGTCATATTCTTATGGAATTAAGTCCCAATTTAAGGCCACGAGATTTTGTCATTATTGCTAGGAAAGGGACTGAAACCCTTGACTATCAAGCGCTTAAGAAAAATTTAATTCATGTTTTAAAACTGGCTAAATTATATCAGGAAGGAACTACTAGTGAAAAAGAAATATAAATTAATGGGCTTGGCATCTGTTGCGCTTTTATTTTTGTCAGCATGCGGCCGCAGTCAGGTGACCCAGCAGTCTGACGGAGCTTGGGAGAAATTTGTTTATTTCTTCGCAGAAATTATTCGCTTTTTCTCTGTCAATGGCAGAATTGGTATTGGGATTATTATCTTTACCATTCTGATTAGAACAGTCCTTTTGCCGCTGTTTAATATACAGCTGAAGTCTGGTCAGAAAATGCAGGAAATTCAGCCTGAACTAAAAGCCCTGCAGGCCAAATACTCTGGCAAAGACAGAGAAAGCCGGATGCTGCTGGCTGAGGAGAGTCAGAAGCTCTATAAAGAATACGGTGTCAATCCTTATGCCAGCTTTTTGCCTTTGCTTATTCAGATGCCGGTGCTCTGGGCGCTTTATCAGGCTCTGACACGTGTAGACTCGCTTAAAATGGGATCTTTTCTCTGGATGGATATTGGCGATAGGGATCCCTATTTTATCCTGCCAATTTTAGCGGCAGTTTTCACCTTCTTGTCATCTTGGTTGACCAATAAGGCTGCCAAGGAAAGAAATGGCATGATGATAGCGATGAACATTATTTTGCCGATTTTTATTCTGCTGATCGGTTTTAATCTGGCGAGTGGGGTTGCCCTTTATTGGGTGGTTTCCAATGCCTATCAAGTCTTCCAGATCCTCCTTTTAAATAATCCGTTTAAGATTATTGCAGAGCGTGAGCGTCTTGAAAGAGAAGCACGTGAGCTGGAAGCAAGGAAAAGACGTGCTAAGAAAAAAGCACAGAAAAAGAGAAGATAAGGAGAGCAAATCATGGTATTGTTCACAGGAAAAACTGTTGAAGAAGCTATTGAAAGTGGTTTGAAACAAATGGGAATTTCTCGAATGAAAGCCCATATCAGAGTTATCTCACGAGAAAAAAAGGGGTTTTTAGGCTTTGGCAGAAAGCTGGCCCGTGTTGAAATTGAAGGGATTAGCGAAAAAACAGCTCACAAAGCAGATCAAAAAGCTGTTCGAGGCGTACCTGATGATGTCAATAAGAAAAATGCCCCTGTTTCCAGCAGCGTTGAGGATACGGTGGCCTTAAACAAGCTTTCCAAGGCCATTAAAGAAATCGAAAAAGAAGAAGGTCAGCCTTTAGATGCAGAGCTCAAAGAGCAGGTCTTAGAACAGGCTATTTCTCCGCAGGAAGCTTTGGCCAAGAGCCAGTCAGCTAAAAATTCAGAAACTGCAGAAAGTTCTGAAGCTCATAAATCTACTGAAAAAACAGATGCTTCAAAGAGTAAAGCAAACCAAAGTTTTGAAGAGTTCGTTGCCAGTGAATTTGATGAGGTTGATAGCAACAGTAATATTACTTTAGCCAGTGAAGCAGTTTCAGATTACATTCAAAAAATTATCTATGAGATGGATTTGGAAGCAAGTATTGAAATAACTAATAGCCGTCGTCAAATCAATCTTCAAATTGAAACACCAGAGGCGGGGCGTGTGATTGGCTATCATGGTAAAGTCTTAAAATCCCTGCAGCTATTGGCTCAGAATTTTCTTCATGATCACTATTCAAAGCATTTTTCCGTATCTTTGAATGTTCATGACTACATGGAGCATCGAACAGAAACCCTGATTGACTTTTCTCATAAAATTGCCAACCGTGTTTTAGATTCAGGAAAGGCTTACCAAATGGATCCAATGAGCAACAGTGAACGCAAGGTTGTCCACAAGACCATTACAGGGATTGAAGGAGTTCAAAGCTATTCTGAAGGCAATGATCCTAATCGTTATGTTGTCATTAGTATTAAAGAATAAAAACTAAGAGCAAAGCTCAATCGTGATTTCGTAGAAATGGGTTGACTTTGCTCTTAGTTTATTAAAGCTTAGATAAGAACCAGCCACTGAAATTAAGCTGACTTGTCAGGCTTTAAGAACGTTTCAGAAAAATCAGCATTTAGCAAAACAGTTAAAAGCCTGAGAATTTTCATTCTGCTGTTTTGCAATTTACCGCTCTGGTGATGTTTATTTTTAATTTTAACCAAGTACTTAAACCCATAAATGCAGATCTATTTTTGATAGAATCGTCTGTCAAAATAATAGTTGAGGTGGGACTTTGCGGTTTAGCAATTGCTTTGCTGATGCCCTTGCTTCAGAACTATTTTGGCTTGTTCGAACACATCTTTCTCTATTCAAGCAATTTATATTTACTCTTACTTTGCCTCATTATGATAGTGTATTAAACCGTCTTGCTTTTGTCAGCTCTTGAAAACTTTACTGCAAAATAAAAAACTATTCCATCTTGTCTGCTTGGGATTTCGGTTTTCTCAAAAAACTGAGACACATACTCCAAAAAATAAATCTTGACACTGTACGTGCTTTGTTATAAAATAGTCTAGTATGTTTAGTAACTGATCACATAATAGCCGGCTAAACGAATACGAAAATCTATGAGGAGGTATTCAGCGTGAAACGTACTTTTCAACCAAGTAAGATCCGTCGTCAGCGCAAGCACGGATTCCGTCACCGCATGTCAACTAAAAATGGTCGTCGTGTTTTAGCAGCACGCCGTCGCAAAGGACGTAAAGTTTTGTCTGCCTAATTTAAGTTTGACAATATAAAAAATAAGACCAGCAGTGCTCGAGACTGCTGGTTTTTGTTATGTGACTTTTATTTGTCTCGCTCCGCAGGTGCGAGACAAATAAACCACCCGCTATGCGGGTGCGCAATCTGCGGTTATACCAAAAAAACTCCAAACGCGCTACAATAAAGGTGTTCAAGCCTATTGTAAAGCGAAAGGAGAAAAGTATGGCTCAAAAAGCGCATAGTTTATCACACACAAAGTGGGTGTATTCTACCACATTGTGTTCACCCCTAAGTATAGACGAAAAGTAATCTATAATCAATATCGCAGCAGTTTAGGTGAGATATTTCACCGATTATGTCGCTACAAAGGAGTTGAGATTATCGAAAGGCATTTGATGCCTGATCATGTTCATATGTTGGTCAGTATTCCGCCTAGAATTAGCGTTTCAAGTTTCATGGGATATTTAAAAGGTAAGAGTGCTCTTATGATGTTTGACAAGCACGCCAATCTCAAATATAAATTTGGGAACCGCCATTTCTGGGCAGAAGGCTACTATGTGAGTACAGTTGGGCTTAATGAAGCCACGATAAAGAAATATATACAGGAACAGCATGATATTGCACTTGATAAATTAAGTGTGAAAGAATATGAAGATCCCTTTAGGGATAATGGTAAGTAATACAATTGCCTCTTTAAGAGGCTAGTGACGAGTCAAGAGCAGTGAGGCTTGAACAAAGTGAAAGCCAGCGTCTTTAGGCGCTGGCTGGTTATCTGGGCTTATAGCCCTTGTTCAAACCACCCGTTTGACGGGTGGTTATGATTCTTTCCTGAGAATAGTTTTTGGTTTCTGGTGACTGTGCGTATTAGCAGTTTTCCATGGGTATTTGAAATTATTTAAGGACAACATATTGTGGTAAATAAAAATTAATATGTTTTAAAGTTTATATCAATTATAAAAGAGGGAGCAGAATTCATTAAATTTAAAAATTCATCAGCAAAAATATTTGGAAGAATAGGAAATTCATCTGATATCCAACTAGCAATGATAGATAAAATATATTCACAGATGCTACGTACAATATTAATTAAACTAAGATTACCTTTATATTCTAAATGTTTCTTCGAAAAATATTTATAACATATCTGAACGTATTTTTCTGTTAAAAATTCTTTCCATTCAGGATCAATTGATGTATTATATAAAACTCTAATCCATTCTCTTCGTTCGTATATTTTTGGTAATAATAACTCTGCAATTATTACATAAATAGACTTCTTAGTGTCCTCGTCCAGGGCTTTTTTTAATTTTTGAAATATTTCTCTATCAATCGTGCTATGTATCTCTGCAAAAATATCATCAACATTTGAAAAGTGTTTACTATAAATTGCTTGTCGTGAAATTCCCACCTCATCGGCGATTTCAGATAAAGATAATTTCCTTTTTTTAGGATTTTTTGATGCTATTCTAAAAACGGCATTGATAATATTTTCATGAGTTCTTTGTACCATAGATTATTATTCATCTCCCTTTTAGAATTTATTATAGTAAATTTCAATTAAAAATCAAGCCAAACTAAAAATTGACACTTTGTAACAATATATACTTATAAGGCGATAATATTTAGGGAAGAAAACGATATCAATGTTTACAATGTGTAAAAAAGTTGTAATTGATAATATCTGTTTATTGATTTATTATGACAATAAAAAATAATTTAGGAGGTATTTATGAGCCAAATAGGGATAAAGTCATATGGAGTAGCTCTTCCTTATCTTAGGTTACCTGTGGAGGAAACATTAAAAATATGGGAGAATGGAAGTACACCATTTATAAAAAATAAGATAGGAGTTGATAGAAGAACAGTTGTTGCTTCCGATGAAGATACTTTAACATTGGCTATTGATGCGGGGAAAGATGCTGTAAAGTATTTTGAAGGGAAAGTGGACGTTGATATTGATAGTGTATTACTCGGGAGTTGTAGTACACCAGATATTTTTAAAAGTAACGCTAACCAATTAATGTCTTTCTTAACTGATAATAAGAATTATTTTGGATGTGATATTCGCGCATCAGAGAATTCAGGAGTTTCAGCTTTAGTTTTAGGATATTCATTAGTAAAGTCAAAACTTAGTAAAAATAGTTTAATTTTTTCATCCGATACATTAAGTAAGAATATCTTTCCTAGCGAGTTACGGGAATCGTATATGGGAGCAGGAGCTTCTAGTATCATATTGGGAAGTGGAGAAGATGTTATTGCAGAAATTGTTGGTGTTGGTAATTCAAATGATTCATTTCCTGAACAATGTAGAACTGAAGATAGCAGGTATGTCAGAATACTAGCCAATCTAAATAGTGACGTTGTCAAAGAGGGGATGATTAAAAGGTGTATTGAATCAATCAATAATACCTTGAAATCAGTAGAGTTATGTTCAAGTGATATAGCTTTTTTTTCATTTCCAGAAAATACTGGAGCAGTCTATTCAGAGTTATCCAACTATTTTAGAGGAAAAAAAGCAGCTAAAAATCAATCCTTGTTTAAAAACTCAGGATATGTGGGATCGGCTTCACCGATTATTTCAATGTTATTAAATCTTGAAGAGGCTAAAGTTGGTGATTTAATTCTGTTATGTGGTTATGGACATAGTTCAGGTGCTACTAGTGTAATCTTGAAAGTTAACAAAGAGGTAGAACTAAAAGATTATGTCTATAAAAAGATAAATAATTATAAGGATGTCAATTACTCTGAGGCGATGAAAAGTGAATTTAAATATAGTCAACCAGAGATAGCATTAGGAACATTTATTTGAAAGAGTGTGATTATGGTAAAAGAAATTCAAATAATTGGTGTTGGGTGTACTGAAAAGCCTGGTATTGCTCATATTGGTAAGTCCTTTAAGGAATTATTGGTAGATGCTGTTTATGAAGCATTGGAAGATGCTCAATTATCACCAAATTCTCTTGATGGAGCAAGTTTTTCCTATGCAGGAGAAGGGGAGATTGGTCATGGGGGAATTGTCCCGACGCTTGTTGATGCACTGGGATTATCTCCATTAGAGGCTTATATCAATATCGGAAATTGTGCAAGTGCTCATATGGCTTTCTTACAAGGTTGTGAAATGATTGAGAGTGGGCGGTATCATAATGTTCTTGTTGCAGGTTTTGATAAATTGACAGATATATTACCGTTTGAAAACTACATGTTAATGTCTACAGATAGTTTGTATGATTTTAATTTAGGTTTTTCACACATTGATGCATTTTTATTGCAGCAAGAATATTTAAGAAAATACAAAATCAAACCTCAAACATTAAAAAAAGGCTTGTTATCTTTTGCAACACTAATGAGAGAATATGGGGCTTTAAATCGCGTAGCTTGCAATTATAAAAATAAAATTCCAACCCCAGAAGAGCTAGCAAGAATTCCTTTTTTTGGAAATGCAATGAATGCGGGAGAAGGAGCTAGTGCGGTGATTTTGTCATCTGTAAATAGCAGTAATAATCATCCAAAAGTAACAGTAGCAGGAAGAGGTTATACGAATACGTCGCATTATATTCCTCATCGTTATAATAAAGAGTTGCTTCATAAAAATGGAGAAGTTAGTGATAATGTAGGAATGTATAATGGCCTACCTTTAAAACTAGCTGTGAATTCTGCTTATTCTGAAGCTAACATTGGTCCTGATGATATCAATATTATGGAACTTTACGACCAGGGTCTTAATGGTTTCATTTCCTTAGAAGCATCTGGAATTTGTGAGGAAGGAACTGCAGTCGATTTTATTTGTAATGGGGGTGGCTCAAGAAACAGTAACATTCAAATTAATACTGATGGTGGTAATATTGCCAGAGGTCATGCTGCTGGAGGTGCTAGTCTTTATCAGATTATTGAAATTGTAAAGCAATTACAAGGAAGAGCTGATGGTTACCAAATTAAGAATAAAAATTATGGCTTATCTACAGTAATTGGGGGAGCTTATGCGACGACAGCTGCTGTTGTTTTGAAGAGAGGAGAGGATGACTAAATTGTACGCTAATGAACAATTATCAAATCCTATTATTGAATCTTCCTTAAAAGATTGGAGAGAACAAGGCGGATTAACAAGGTTAGAGGGAAGTCGTTGTGAAAAATGTGGAAAGTTGTTCTTTCCTAGACGCTTTGTTTGTCCTCATTGTTTTTCTCGCCACCTTGTTCCCTACCGATTTTCTGGTGATGGAGTTATAAAAAATATTGAATGTAATTCAATACCACAGGTATCAGTGATTGGTTATAGGGAATTGATGCCTAGATTTTTAGCAATTATAACCTTAAAAGAAGGCGTTGATATTTTAGGTGAAATAGTAGACTATCATGACAATATTGAAGCAACACAGTTGTTAGGCAAGGAAGTTAAAGCTGTTGTTAGAAAACAAGCACGTTCAGGAAATACTAGTTGGAAATATGGATATAAATTTGTATTGAAGGGAGAACAAGATGCATAAAGAATTAACGAGTTTACAAAATTCTATTATAATGACACAAAAACTTCAGCCTAATAATGCTACCTATAATTTACCTTATTTTTGGAAACTATCTGGTGATAGCTTAAATATTGAATTGTTATCTTCTTCCTTGGAAAAGACATTTAATGGTCATGAAGTATATCATTCGTATCTGAAGCATAATAAATTACATCTTGATTCAAATACACATTTTTTACCAGAAATCGTAGAATTTACTTGTGACGATAAGGACGATTTTGAAGCAAAAGTTTTTAATACCGTCACAAGTTTGGCAAATATTCCCTTTGATAATGAAGTTTGGCCATTACAGTATGCCAAAATTTTCGTCAATACTTTAGACAATAGTGAATGTTATTTATTCATTAACATTAGTCATTTAATTTGTGATGTTTATACTGCGTATGAATTGATTACAGAAATTAATTTCCACTATAATCATCCGACTGAAAGCTATGAGTTAAAAGCTAGTACAAGTCATGTTAAAAAGCATAATTTAAAAAGAGAAGTTAGAGCTAGGGACTATTTTTATTCAAAATTTCAGGAAATAGATAGTCTCGAACAAAATGGACTAACTTTAAAATCGAATCTTACAAGAAAAAATCTTGATGTTAAAATTTCAAATGAAAAAGTAAAACAATTATCTAAGTTAACCAATAAATCAGAATTTGAAATTTTATTACTCTCCTATGTTATCCTTCTTTCAAAAGTGACTTCACAAAATAAAATTATCATTGGTATTCCGCTGGCAAATAGGCAAGCCGTTGATCGTCATGCTCATGGTTGTTTTGTGAATAATTTGCCATTGATAATTGATTTAAGTAAGTCCGAGACGATTAAAGAATTATTGGAAGATGTTAGCCGTAATTTGCACAATCTAATGAGGTTCCAGTCATTTGATATAAAATCTAATTTAAAATATTTATCAAATGGTAAAGAAGCAAATATGAGTTTTATGAATAACTCGGTAACTTTCTATAAAGATGAAATTAATTTTGAATTCAGTAATGTGAAGTCACAAAATATTATCATTGAACAAAAGAGTTCAATGTTTGCACTAGCAGTTGAATTTGAAATGAGAACGAATGATTTTATTATTCATATTCAAACAAGTGGTCAGTATTCTCCAGAATTTTTAACTAAAGCATTTAAAAATATTTTAGACAATATTTCTACTCTAACAGAAGAATACGGAAAGCTCCCCTTATTAGATAGTCAAACAGCTCAAGAACTTTTTGAGATGGAGAATGATAAAATAGCCAACTATCAAGAAAAAAATATTCCGGTGTTACGCTTATTTGAGGAACAATGTAGCCATCATTCAAATGCTGTAGCTGTGAAATACTTGGATAAAACACTGACATATCGTGAATTAGAAAGATTGTCTAATCGTTTGGCCGCAAAACTTCGATTAATTGATCAAGAGTATGTTACAGTTTCTGTTGCTCCCAGTCCATATTTAGTAGTCGCATTGTTAGCTATCTTTAAGTCAGGAAAAGTCTATATTCCACTTGATAAAGAAATGCCCGATAAACGAAAAAAATTAATTTTGAATCAGTTAAATCATTTTATCATTATAACTGACTATTCGAGTGATATTTTTGAAGGCTTACAAACATTAAATTTAGAAGATATCATAGAAGAAATTGATTCAGAGAGTTCCTTAGAAATCTCTCAACAACAAGAACTATCAAATGAGATTGCCTATATCATTTTTACATCTGGATCTACTGGAGTTCCAAAAGGTGTTGAAATCAGACATAATTCCTTAGAGAGTTTAATGACTGTGGTTAGAGAGAGCATTGATAATGCTGTAGGTAAGAATTGGATTTTATTCCATTCCTATGGATTTGATTATTCGATTTTTGAAATCTTATCACCACTTGTCACTGGAGGAACACTAAATATTGTTCCAAGTAAAATCAGACGATATCCAGATGAGTTTAGACAATTTATTAGTGATAATAAAATAAATGTACTGACTCAGACACCATCTTCATTTTTATCATTAGAAAGAGTAGATTCAACATCTGGTGACTTTTTATCATCGTTAGAATACATCTTTATTGGTGGAGAGGATATAAAATTTTCGGATCTTTCAACTTGGTTTAAAAAATATGGTTACAATCAGCCTAAGATTTATAATTTGTACGGATTAACAGAAACTACGATTATTTCCACAGCTCATCTAATCAATGAGGAAGATGTAGAGTATAAAAAAAGAAATAATATTGGTAAGGCAATAGCTAATACGATAATTAACGTAACAAATAGCAAGGGAGACCCTGTATTACCTGGATTTGAAGGTGAATTGATTATTTCAGGAATTGCTGTTGCAAAAGACTACTATAATAATCCTCAAAAAACAGAGGAGGCATTTGTAAATGACTCATTCAAAACAGGAGATTTAATTAGAGTTTTATCTAATGGTGAGTTAGAGTATATTAGCCGAATTGATAAACAAGTTCAAGTCAGTGGCCACAGGGTAGAGTTGGGAGAAATCGAGAATAAAATTTGTGAATGCCAATATTGTGTAGAAGCTTGTGTGGCCGCAAAAGACTTTGGAACCGGAGATCGAAGACTAATTGCATATTACAAATTATCGGAACCAGATAAAATTAGCTCAACTGAAATTAGAAAAGATATCAGTGTTAAATTGCCAGATTATATGTTGCCATCATTCTTTGTAGAAGTAGAGAGTTTCCCATTGAATACAAATGGGAAAATTGATGTAAGTAAATTACCTCAAGTTGAATACAATTATGAAACCGAAAATCTTCAAGATAATGGTTCAACTACTTTGGAAAAGGTAGTCAATATTTGGAGTAAAGTACTGGGTAGTTCTATAACTGAAGAGGATAATTTCTTTGAAGTTGGAGGAACCTCTGTATTGATAACAGAGGTTTATTATCAAATTTTACGAGCATTTGAACTTTCGGAAGATGAATTAACGATGATTGATCTATTTGATTATGTTTCTCCGATTGAGGTTGCTTCTTTCATTGACGATAAATTACAAGAAGGGGGAGAAAATAATGGATAAGTTTGCGATTATTGGAATGTCAGGTCGCTTTCCGGATGCAAAATCTCCTGAAGAGTTTTTTGAAAATCTATTGGCTGGAAAAAGCTCATTTAGAGAATTAACTGAAGAGGAAAAGAATAATAGCCCATATTCAGAAGATGAGACATTTGTACCTGTCACATCAACTATGAGTGATGTTTATAAATTTGATGCTAACCTTTTTAAAATGACAGGACATGAGGCAAAATTAACAGATCCTCAGCAAAGAATTTTCTTAAAATGCTGTTATGAAGCGCTGGAAGATGCTTCCCATTTTAACTATAAAGGGAAAATTGGTGTCTTTGCCTCTACCGCACAAAGTTCATATTTTGTTTCAAATTTATTGTTATCAAATGGTATCGGTAAAATCTTTGATTATTCAACTTATATTGGAAATGAAACAGATTTTAATGCGACTCGTGTTGCTTACAAATTAAATTTAACTGGCCCAGCAATGTCTGTTCAATGTGGGTGTTCATCATCTCTGGTTGCTTTAAATGAAGCTTGTCAAAATATTATCCAAGGGAATTGTGATGTCGCCATTGTAGGTGGAGTTAGCATTACTTTTCCATTATCATGCGGGTATAGTTACAAAGAAGGAACAACTTTTTCACGCAGCGGAGAACTTCGCCCTTTTGATAAAAATGCTGATGGCATGATAAAGGGAGATGGCTGTGGTGCCATAGTCATAAAAAAATTGGAAGCAGCTGAAGAAAATAGAGATAATATTTATGCTGTTATTTCAAGTATAGGTATTGGAAATGATGGGAATAGAAAAGTGGGCTATACTGCTCCCTCTATTAGAGGAGAACGTGAAGCCATTAAATCAGCAATAGATTCATCTGATATTAATGTAGAAGATTTAGTTTATGTTGAAACGCATGGAACAGGTACGGTGATTGGTGATCCAATTGAAATTCGAGCCTTAAGTCAAGCTTATCAATTTAAAACCATGCATAGAATAGGTTCTTTGAAAGCAAATATCGGTCATTTAGATACAGCTTCTGGTATAGCTGGTGTAATAAAAAGTACATTAATTTTAAAAGAAAATATTATACCTAAGTGCGTTGGATTTGAATCTGAAAATCCTAACTTGAATTTAGCAAAATCAAATTTATTTATTGATACTGAGTCAAATGTGGCATTAGTTCCAAATGCGAAAAATTGTGTTGGAGTATCTTCGTTTGGAATAGGTGGAACAAATGTACACGTTATATTGGAAAATTACATCAATCAAAATGACTTGAATGTTAGAAATGATGAAGATATAGTGATTCAAATTTCAGCAAATAATAGTGAAAGTTTAGATGCATATAGAAAGAAATTGGCTAATTATCTCCAAAAGCATCAAGAAATTAAATTGATTGATGTAGCAAGAACACTCAATAATGGTCGTAAGCATTATCTTATTTGTAAAAATTATAAAGCAAGTAGCGTTGAAGAGTTAATTAATAAGTTGGTGACAGATTATTGCACTGATGAAAAAGTAACTTTAGTAAAAGATGGCCATTTCATTTCTCTGCCGACATATTGTTTTAGTGAGAAAGAGTACAAATTTGATAGTAATTTATCTAGAACAACAGTGAATAAGGAGAAAAAATCAGAAACAAGAACAATTAATTCTGATGAAGAAAGTTTAAACAAAGTTTGTGAAATCTGGAGTGAGGAACTGGAAGAAGACGTTCATCCGGATAGTGATTTCTTTGAGTTAAATGGTGATTCATTGATTGCAATTGATATCATTGATAGAATTAACAAAGAATTTGAGGTGACTTTAAATACAAATGTATTGCTAAATAATGCTACACCGAGAGCTTGTTTAGCTTTGATCAGTAAATCTGTTAAGGAAAAAAATTCTAATATTCTTTGCTTAAGACATCAAAATGATGCGCAAAAGAATCTCTTTTTAGTTCATCCGGCTGGAGGAAGTGTTTATTGCTTTAAAGAACTTTTTAATAACATTAATCTAGATAAATTAAATATCTATGCTATTTCATTTCCTGATAACATTACTCCGAATTTGACAATTAGTGAACTTGCTGAACTTTACTATGATGAGATTAAAAAAATTCAACCTACAGGAAGTTACTTATTAGGAGGATATTCATTTGGAGGAAATGTATCTATTCAAATTGCAAGACTTATTGAGAGCGATGGAAAACATGTCGATAAGTTATTTATGATTGATAGTCTTATTCCTGAGTCTTATCCTAGTGAGCAACCTGAAGAAACTGTTTATAAGAAATTATTCTCAAATGTACTTTTATTAATGTTTAATAATCGTATTGATCTTGATATTGAATATGTCAAAAAATATACCAAAATGGATGATATTATCTCAGCAATGAAGGACCATAATCATATTCCTAGAAGTATTGAGAATGAAAAGATATTGAAAATCTTCAATATTTGGGAGAATAACCATATTGCATTATTGAAACAGTCAAGAACGAAGGTTTTATCGGATATTGTTATTTTTTCTGCAAAAGATTCTATGCCAGATATTATGTATGAATCTATGAGAATGACTAAAACTTTGGCTAATGATTGGCAAAAATATACAGAAGGAGCTCTAAAAATTGTGCCAGTTTTAGGAGATCATTTCTCATGTATGAGCAATAAGGAATATTTGAAAAATTTAAGTCGTCAGTTTAAACAAGAACTCGTTGAATGTGAATAATGATATATATACTATATAAAAAGGTTAACATGAAATTTTTTGACGATTACTTATATAAGTATGATGACTTACTTTTTAAAGAAAGACTAACTAATGAAGAGTATGATAGAATACTATCTAAAAAGAATCTATTTCACTGTGTTCAAAGTATGGTTTCAAGAATCATGATTAATAACCAATTGGAAAAAATGGGAGTGCGTGATTTTAAGTTAAATTGCGATTCTCTTGGAAAACCAATTGTTTTAGAGCCAAAAAATCAACTCCAAATTAGCATAAGTTATTCAAACTTATTTGTTGTTGTAGCTATATCAGATGAAGAAGTTGGAATAGATGTTGAGTATTCAGGTAGAAAATTTCCAAAAAATATTGTTGAAAACTGGAATCTACGCGAACAATCAATGAATCCATATAGAATATGGACTTCAAAAGAAAGCTATTTAAAGTTCTTGGGACTTGGATTGAGAAAATCCATTAACGCTATTAGTGTTGATTGTTTGCCGCTGTGCTGTAATATGGTTACTGATACCGGAATTAAAATGGCTCTATGTTCTCAAACAATTACAGTGTCAAATTATGTTATTACTTTTACAAGTGTCACAAATCGTTTTATCATTAAACCATGTCACTTTTTAAATTAAAGAATTTAAATAGAAATGTTTGAATTTTTGGCATTGCTTTATGCATAACATATAAGTTCATATAAGCTAAACTTGTAGCAATGACAATGTAATATATAGATTCTAGTTTCCATGATAAATAGTGATTTATAATTATGATCATCACTGGAATTTGACAACTTGCTGTAATGACTCCGGGGACATAACCCTTATATTTATAGCATAATAGAAAGTGTACAATAAAGTGTAAAAAGTAGGCGATACAGAACCCTAAGTAAATTTTAGTATTATGACTGTAATCAGTAAGTAATGAAACACAAAGCAGGATTATAAATTCTTCAAGTACCCCTACGGAGAAGGCAGAGCCATTGGTAACTTTTCCGAAAAAATTTAAATTATTTTGAAACGTTTGGAATTTGTCTGTTTTTTTCCATAAAGGCATAAAAATGATTTCTTCGAAGTCATGTAAGATAAATAGAATTGGTAATGTCCAAATATTATACAATGTCATTGTTTTTCTCCTTTCAATTAATTTACATCAATAATTATATACTTGGGTTTAATGATTCACAAGTTAATGATGCAAATGAGACAGATTGGTACAATTTGTTCTATTTATGAGAGGTTAGAATTAATGGAAAAAGAATCTAAACTAATGCTTGCGAAAATATTTTTTGAGAAGCTCGAAAAAAATTCGTTTGATGAAATAACAATATCCGAAATAGCTAGCTATGCTGATTTATCAAGAAGTACATTTTATAGATATTTTAAAAATAAGAAATCAATTGTTGAATTTTTTATTCAGTATTTATTAGATGATTACTTGTTAATTGTCAGCGATAATTCAATTACCGATTTTATTAGCTTATTAATTGTCTATTTTGAATTCTGGAATACTAATAAAAGGTATCTAATGTTGTTGAAGAAGCATAATCTATTAGATTTTGCCTTAAATGTTGAAAGAAAATATTTTTTGAATATATTACCAACAATGGATCTTCCCTGGCATAATAATGGGGCAGAAGATGAATTATTTGCTGATTTGATGGTAATGGGGGGCGTATGGAATGTCGCTTTATATTGGCTAGAAAATGATACTAAATTAAACCCAACTTATATTGCGAAAGAAATTGTTAGGAGTTTGTCGTTGTATAAAATATTTGTGTAAATGATAAGGTCACGCATGAATGTGCGTGACCTTTTATAAAAACAATTTTTCTATTTTGATGATGATTTCACTGATTTCTTTTGGGCTTTGTTGAAAATCACTTTCAATCCATGCGGAGATGATTCTTTCAAAAGAGGCACAGAAGGCTTGAATAACCAAATCATCAGAAATATTTGCTTTTTGTTTGATTCGACTTTTGAGAATAATATTAGTTGTAATCAGTTGTTTGAGTAACACTTGAACTGTTTTAGAAAATTGAACATGTGGTGCTTGAGAGATTGCTTTAAAGTGTTTAGCATCAGCTTTAATACATTCTAAACTTTCGAGGATTTTATCTTGTTTATCAAGGTTTCCTTTGGATAAAATATTCCAGAATCTTTTAGAAGTTTCATTACCTATTGTAGTTGCTAAATCATCTTTATCAAGGAAGTGTTGGTAAAAGGTTCCTCGACTAACATTAGCTTTTTTAGCAATATCAGCAACGGTGATTTCTGAATATTTTTTTTCGAGCAGCAGTCCGATGAGAGCATTTTTTAAGTTTTCAACACTATTAGTTTTTCGATTATTAGTCATTTTTTCTTATTTGAACATATTTTTAAAATGTGTAATGGTTAATTGCTTAGCAATATTATATGCTATTTTCATGAATTATTAAAGCATTAAGTGGTGATAATTCGATTTGTTAACTTTTTGATGCATCAAGGGATTAAGAGCTTTATGATGAAAGGATAGAGGTATGTCAAAGATAAAAAAATCTTTTGGATTTATTGGATTGGTTCTCGCAATGTTTATGGGGGCTTTAGATGCTACCATTGTTAATATTGCTTTGCCAGATATCATGAAAGATTTAAATACAAGTTTAACTGATACAAGTTGGGTAGCGACAATCTACGTTTTAGCAATGGCTGTTTTTATTATCACGGCTTCAAAACTAGCTGATTTATATGGCCGCCGATTAGTGATGTTGATTGGTGTCGTTTTATTTGGTATTTTTTCTTTTGCCTGCATGATGGCAAGTTCACTATATTTGCTGATTGTCTACCGCTTTTTCCAAGGAATTGGCGGGGCAATTTTGACACCGATTGTTTTGCCAATGGGGATTGCACTTTTTGGAAAATCAAGTACTAGTAAAGTGACGGCTGTTATGGGAGCATTTAGTGCCTTAGCCGCAGCTGGAGGTCCTGTGATTGGTGGTTTAATCATTCATTGGACAACTTATCACTGGATTTTTGGAATTAATGTTCCAATTGCCATCCTTGCCTTTTTATTGATTCTTTGGGGAAATGAGGAATCATACGATTTCAGTATTGCTAAAGAGATTGACTGGTTTGGAATGCTATTTTTAACGTGTACTCTAGGTGGTTTAACCTTTGGTCTCCTAGAAGGTAGAGAATATGGTTGGACATCTACGATTATTCTATCAAGCTTTACCATTAGTGTTATTGGTTTCATCTTGTTAATTGTTGTTGAAGGAAAAGTAAAATCACCGATTATTGAATTGTCATTATTTAAAGAAAAGACTTTTACAGCTTCAAGCATCATTTATATGATTTTTGGGTTTGCAATTATTGTTCCATCATTGATTTTGAATTACTTCCTTCAAAATATTCGTAACTATAGTGCCCTTCATTCAGCTTACCTCATTGTTCCAGCTTCTTTAGCCATTGTTGTCGGAATGCCACTGGCAACAAAAATGTATCAAAAGATTTCAGCTAAACTCCTTGTTTGTATTGGGATGTTTATTACAGCTGGCGGGCTCTTTATGCTAAGTTTAGTTCATTACGCAACTTCAAAAAGTATTATCATTTGTTGTAATGTTATCATTGGTCTTGGTCTAGGCTTTATGGCCATGGCTTTGACAGCTTCTGTAAAATACCTTCCTGTTACTAAAGCAGGAATTGGTTCTGGGATTGTTAATGCTTCAAGATATATTGGACAAGCGATTGGTATGGCTTTGTTAGTAACTATTTTGAATGCTAATATTAACACCGCCAAAGATAATATTAGACACGCTGCCTATGCTCAAATCGATAAGCACCAGTTATCTGATTCGGTGAAAAAAGTTGCAAAATCTGAAATCAAGCAAGCCTTCAAATCAAGTAAAAATACTACCGACGTTTCTAGCAAGCAAAATAAAATGATTAAGAAGATAAAAGCCGCTGCTAAAGAAACAGATAACCTTCCACTTCCTAAAAAAGGCAGTGATTACCGTAAGCTCTATGATGCTAATAGCCAATTAGTAGCAGGTACAGAAAAAGTTGTGGCAAAACTTCCACAACAATTAAATTCAGCCTTTTTACCTTTGGCTAAAGGGCAAACTCAACTCGGTCTTGCAGTTCAATTACTAGCTCAGAAAGAAGAATTAACCGATACCTTCAAACAAATCAAAGACTCTAAAAATAAAAATCTTAGCAAAGCCTTTGACCAAGTATTTGTTATCGGTTCCTTGATTGTCCTCCTCTCAACACCATTAGCATATTTGACAGATAAAAGAGTGAATCAATAATAAGAGAAAAACACCTACTGGATAGGCCCAGTAGGTGTTAATTGAGTTTTGGTAATCAATCTTTAAGCTATAGTTATATAAAGTAAATATTTTTTGAAATCGTAGAGGTTTCTGGCAATCGGTCTTAGTTGTGGGGGCTCATGAAAAATATGATATAATAAACAGTATATTATGTAAGCGCATATAAAATAAAGAGTCTATCTTTCCATTTATTAAAAATAGAATTTTATCTAAAATCCTGCTTTACTAGCAACTGAAAATTTTAGGAAAACTTTTGCAATCGAGATTTGACAGTTGCAAACTATCATGATTAGTGACGTGATAGTTTTTTGTTAGGGATAGAGCTATGCGAGTGTGGATTAAGTTTTAAAAATTTACTTAATTAGTAAAAATCCTAAAAACTTACATTTTAGCGGTTCAAGTTGTCAGAATTTTGGTAAAATAGACATAACATTGAAAGGGGGTGGCAAGGTGGCAAACTCCATTTTAGAAACGATGCAGACCATTGAGGCAGAAGCTAAAGATGTTCTGGCTGATTACGATGCTCAGGTTCAGGCGCTCCGTACCCAGTCTGCAGAGGATTTAGAAAAAGTAAAATTGGATTGCGACCAAGAAACAAAGCTTCAAGTGTCAAAGCTAGAAGCAGTATTAACCCAGCAAAAAACAGACCAGCAGGCAAAATTGGCAGAAACAATTTCTAAAAATGACCAGCATGTTCGGTCAGTTCTGTCGGATAAAAAAGCAGGTCTCGTTCAGCAAATTGTGGACAGGGTGGTAGAAAAATATGGCAATTAGTCAAATGAAAAAAATTTCTATCGTTTTTGCCAAAGAAAAGCTGGATGCTGTTTTGCTGACTCTTCAGCGCTTAGAAAATCTGCAGATTCGAGAGATAGCGCAGATGGAAAACTGGCAGGAAGTTTTTGAACGTTCAGAGGTGCACCTGCCAGCCATTTATCAGGCTGATGAGGAGCAGGGAAAGAGACTTGAGGGTGAAGAAGCCCTTCATTATCTTTCCCAGCGTCAGCAGCAGTTAGAGACAACCATTGATAGGCTGCGTTCTTTTATCCCCAAAGATAGTTTTTTGACTGGTCTACGTAAGGAAGCTTCCTCGCTTTCTTTTGAAGAACTGGAGCAATACGGTAAGGATAGAGAAAACGAGCAAATCATTGCTCAGGTTAATCAAAAAATCAGCCGGCTTCATGTTCTTGAAGGGCAGATTGCTGAAAGTGAGACTGAGATTGCTAGGCTAGACAAGTGGAAGAATTTGGAAGTTACCCCACAGGAACTAAAAACATTTGATTTTGTGACGGCTGCTGTTGGAACCCTTCCTAAAACGACTGATGATGGCCTTTATCGGCAACTTCGGGAAAATCCCCATGTTCAGTGTCAGGAAGTTTTTAATTCAGAAGCAGAGTACGGCCTTCTCATTTTCTTTGATAAAAAGGCTGATCTTCATTTAGAAGATTATCACTTTAAACCTTTTGAGTATGAAGGAGCAGTACTTCCAGCACAGACAATTGAGCAGTTGCAAAACGATGTCAAAAAATGGTCTGAGGAGAGACAGCAGCTTTTAGAGGATTTGCAGCATTCGCAAAAGGACTTAGAGTATCTGGAAGCAAAAACAGACAGTCTCTTGAATTTGTATTCTCGCCAGGAAGCCAAGAAGAAATTGGCCAGCACAGAGCATTTGGTTGCTTTAGAAGGCTGGGTCGAGACCAATCAAGTGACACTTTTGCGGGCTGAACTGACTCAAGAGTTTGGCAGCAGCATCTATCTGCAGGAATTGGATGTGGAGGAAAAAGATTGGGAAAAGGTTCCAATTAAGTTGCATAATAATCCTATAGTTGAACCCTTTGAGCTGGTGACAGAGATGTATGCTCTCCCTAAATATTACGAGAAGGATCCAACACCGATTTTAGCTCCTTTTTACTTCACCTTTTTTGGTATGATGGTGGCTGATTTAGGTTACGGCTTGCTCTTGTTTGCAGCGACCTTCCTCGTTTTAAAATATTTTCATCTTTCCAAAGGAGCTACTCGCTTTGCCAAATTTCTCAATATTTTGGGCGTTGCGGTTTCTCTTTGGGGGCTTGTTTACGGGTCGTTTTTCGGTTATACTCTGCCGATAGTGCTTATATCAACGACCACAGATGTTATGACTATTTTGGGATTGTCGGTTGCCTTTGGCTTTGTGACAGTAGTTGTTGGCTTGCTTTTAGGCGGTTTCCAGAAGGTCAGAATGAAAAAATACGCAGAAGCCTATCATTCAGGCTTCGCCTGGTGTTTCATTTTGATTGGTATTTTACTGCTGGCTCTGGGAATGATGCTGCCTCATCTGGCTGTTTTGACAACTGTTGGTGCAGTTCTAGCCATCGTTAATGCCGTAGGCATTATCATTGCTTCTATTGCTGAGGCAAAAAGTTTAGCTGGTATTGGCTCAGGCTTGTTTAATCTCTACAATATTTCGTCTTATGTCGGTGACTTGGTCAGCTTTACCCGTTTAATGGCGCTGGGGCTGTCAGGAGCAAGTATTGGATCAGCCTTCAATCTGATTGTCGGACTCTTCCCGCCCTTGGGGCGTTTTACGGTCGGTCTGCTCATCTTTGTGCTGTTGCATGCTATCAATATTTTCCTGTCGCTTCTGTCAGGCTATGTGCATGGTGCGCGTCTGATCTTCGTTGAATTTTTCGGTAAATTTTATGATGGCGGAGGCGAAGCCTTCCGACCCTTGAAACCCGCTGAAAAATATATAAAAATTACTAAAACTCATTTGGAGGATAAATAAAATGGAACAATTAGCAAACTACTTCTCATCACATGGCGGTGCCTTCTTTGCGGCCTTGGGTGTCGTTTTGGCTGTTGGTTTTAGCGGTATGGGCTCTGCTTATGGTGTTGGTAAAACAGGGCAAGCAGCAGCTGCTCTTCTTAAGGAACAGCCTCAGAAGTTTGCTCAGGCCTTGATTTTGCAGCTTTTGCCAGGAACACAAGGTCTTTATGGCTTCGTTATCGGCATGCTGATTTGGCTGCAGATTACACCAAATTTGCCCCTTGAAAAAGGTGTTGCTTACTTCTTTGTTGCCCTTCCAATTGCTCTTGTTGGTTATTTTTCAGCCAAGCATCAAGGAAATGTGGCTGTCGCAGGTATGCAGATTTTGGCTAAACGCCCTGAAGAAACAATGAAGGGTGTCATTCTGGCTGCCATGGTAGAAACCTATGCCATCTTAGCCTTCGTTGTTTCCTTCCTATTGACACTTCGTGTCTAGACGATCTTCTTACCGCAGTAAAATGATGAGAAGGAGGACGTCTTGTGAGTGAAGCAAATCCATTGAAGACATCAATTATTGAACAGGCACATCAAGAAGGACAGCTCAAATTGGAAGCTGCTAAGAAGCAAATTCAAAAAGATTTTGAAGATCGCAAGGCGCAGCTCCTTATGGAGAAGGCCAATGAACGCCAAAATCAGCTGAAAGAATTGAATCAGGCCTTTCAAATAGAGACTCAGCAGCTTAAAAATAAAGAGCGTCAGTCCACCCTGGCAGCAAAGCAAAAAGTGCTGAGAGAGCTCTTTGCTTCAGCCCTTGAACAGATGAAGAACTGGAGTTTAAAAGAAGAGCTGGCTTTTATCAGAAAGGTCCTTGAAAAATACAAGCAAGAACCCTTTACTGTCCAATTTGGTCAGATAACGGCTGACAAATGGGACTCAGGCACTTTGCAGCAGCTGGAAGCAGATTTTCCCCATGTGACCTTTGCAGAGCAGACCATTTCCGATGAGGCTGGTTTTGTTGTATCTCTTGGGAAAATCGATGACAGCTACCTGTATGCTAGCTTGATTGATTCTATTTACAAAGAAGAGAGTTCTCGGATTGCTGCTGATATTTTCAAAGAGGGTTAGGAGGAGTTTGAAATGGATGCAAGTCTATTCTCACAAATTAACACAACCATCAGTGTTAAGGAGCGGGAGCTTATTACTCCAGAACAATTTGAAAAGCTTTTGCAGGCTCCTGATACAGAAAGCTTGGCGCTTTTACTGCAGTCAACCTCTTATCACCTGTCGGCAGCTGATTTAGAAGACCTTAATCTGATTGATCAGCAGCTGACATCAGGGCTTGCTAAAGAATATGCCTGGGCCTTTGCTGAATCACCAGATCAAGATATTGTCACTATGTTTGCTTTGCGCTATGTTTATCACAATATTAAGGTTTTCTTTAAAGCCAGAGCTACCAAGCAGGAATTAAAACATCTTCTGATTCCTATTGGTTCAGAATCTTTAGAAGCTTTGGAGCATTTAATTTCCACCTTTAGTTCGGAAGTTTTCCCAGAATTTATGGTAGAAGAATTGGCCATGATTTGGGAAGAATACGAGGACTACAAGGATATCCGAGTTTTGGAAATTGGGACAGATTTGGCTTACTTTAAACACTTAAAACATTTAGCTAATCAGATGGCCTTAGGTTCAGAAGTGTTCCGTCAGGCTATCAGTTTGATGATTGATTTTTATAATGTTATCACTGTTCAGCGTGCGCTCTCTCAAAAAAAGCCTCAGAGCTTTATGATGCAGCTGCTTTCTGATGAAGGCAGCCTGTCAGCTCGGGAATTTATTGAGATGGGGGAAAGGCAGGAGCTGATAGATTGGTTTATCCAAGCCAATCCCGACCAATTCAATACAGAGTGGATAGCGTTTGAAGACAAAATGCGTCAGGGGACTATATCAGCGCTTGATTTAGAATTTCTTTATGACCTTATACAGTTTCAGCTGCTGGATCAGGCTAAATACACCCCAGAAGGACCGCTTGTTTTGGCGCGTTACCTGCTGTGCAGGGAATTTGAAGTAAAAAATTTACGTCTGCTGCTGTCAGCAATCAGCAATCAGCTGCCGCTGGAGATGGTTAAAGAAAGGATGAGGCCGATTTATGGACAGTAAAAAATACAAAATTGGCGTGATTGGCAATCGTGATGCCATTTTGCCCTTTCGTATGATAGGCTTTCAGACCTTTCCTGTTAACCAAGCGCAGGAGGCTGTTAATCAATTGCGAAAGCTGGCTAAAAATGACTATGGTATTGTGTATTTGACAGAGGATATTGCTGCTGAAATTCCTGATACGATTGCCTATTATGACAGTCAGGTCACTCCGGCTGTCATCCTTATTCCAACTCACAAAGGAGCAACAGGATTAGGGATCCAGCGAGTGCAGGACAATGTAGAAAAAGCAGTCGGTCAAAACATCCTCTAACACAAACTCATGCTTATTGTTAAGCATTGCAGTGTTATTTTCTCTTAGTCTTTGAAAATAAAATGCTAAAGTTGTTTTGCGATAATATTTAAAAATTAACATTTATAAAAGAAAGCAGTCTCCTAATGAGAGAGTGTTACAAATTATCGTTTTGTAACATACTGCTGTATCTTAATTCAGGAGGGAACATCTTGAGCCAAGGAAAAATTATAAAAGTGTCAGGGCCCTTAGTTGTGGCTTCTGGTATGCAGGAGGCCAATATTCAGGATATCTGCCGCGTTGGTCATTTGGGCTTGATCGGTGAAATTATTGAAATGCGGCGCGATCAGGCTTCTATTCAAGTTTATGAAGAAACATCTGGTATTGGTCCGGGTGAGCCGGTTGTGACAACGGGCAGTCCCCTATCGGTAGAGTTGGGTCCAGGCTTGATTTCACAAATGTTTGATGGGATTCAGCGGCCGTTAGATCGCTTTAAAACAGCTACTAACAGTGACTTTCTGATTCGCGGTGTCTCTATTCCAAGTCTTGACCGTGAGCTGACTTGGACCTTTAAGCCAAGTCTGGAAGTTGGCAGTCAAGTCGTTCCCGGAGACATTTTGGGTACTGTTCAAGAAACCTTGGTTGTTGAGCATCGCATTATGGTGCCTAACAGCGTATCTGGGAAACTTACGGCTATTTCAGCAGGTGATTTCACGGTTGATGACATTGTTTATGAAATTGAGCAGGCTGACGGTTCTGTCTTCAAGGGTACTCTGATGCAGAAATGGCCAGTTCGCAAGAGCCGTCCGGTTGCCCAGAAGTTGATTCCTGTTGAACCCCTTGTGACGGGACAGCGTGTCATCGATACCTTCTTTCCTGTAACAAAGGGCGGAGCAGCCGCTGTTCCGGGACCATTCGGAGCTGGTAAAACTGTGGTACAACACCAGATTGCCAAATTTGCCAATGTGGATATCGTTATCTATGTCGGCTGTGGTGAACGCGGAAACGAAATGACCGACGTACTGAATGAATTTCCGGAATTGATTGACCCTAATACTGGCCAGTCGATTATGGAACGGACTGTTTTGATTGCCAATACGTCAAATATGCCCGTGGCTGCGCGTGAAGCTTCCATCTACACTGGTATTACCATCGCTGAATATTTCCGCGATATGGGTTATTCTGTTGCCATCATGGCCGACTCGACGTCTCGTTGGGCAGAGGCTCTGCGGGAAATGTCTGGCCGCTTGCAAGAAATGCCAGGAGATGAAGGTTACCCAGCTTACCTGGGTTCTCGTATCGCAGAATATTATGAACGTGCCGGCCGTGCCCGTGTGCTCGGCAGTCAAAGCCGCGAAGGAACCATTACTGCTATTGGTGCCGTGTCGCCTCCTGGCGGTGATATTTCTGAACCCGTTACGCAAAATACTCTGCGTATTGTCAAGGTTTTCTGGGGACTTGATGCGCCGCTTGCTCAGCGCCGGCACTTCCCAGCTATCAACTGGCTGAGTTCCTACTCACTTTACAAGGATGAAGTGGGCAAGTATATTGACAAGGCACAAAATACCCGCTGGGCTGCTAAGGTGACGCGTGCTATGAATATTCTGCAAAGAGAGTCGAGCTTAGAAGAGATTGTGCGTTTGGTCGGCCTTGATTCACTGTCTGATCAGGATCGCTTAACCATGGCTGTTGCACGGCAGATTCGTGAAGACTATCTGCAGCAAAATGCCTTTGATACAGTTGATACTTTTACGTCTTTTCCTAAGCAGGAAGCCATGCTGAATAATATTTTGGTCTTTGCCGATGAAGCTGGCAAGGCTTTGGAATTGGGCGCTTATTACACTGAAATTATGGACGGAACCGCTGATGTCCGCAATCGCATTGCCCGCAGCAAATATATATCAGAAGATCAAGTAGAAAAAATTCAGGCGCTTGCTGATGCTGTTCGAGACAGCATCCATCAAGTGCTGGCAAAGGGAGGTATCTAGCATGAGTGTTCTTAAAGAATATCGTACAGTCAGCGAAGTTGTCGGCCCTTTGATGATTGTGGATCAAGTTGAGGGCGTTCAGTACAATGAGCTGGTTGAAATCAAGCTTCACGGCGGAGAAATTCGCCAGGGTCAGGTCTTGGAAGTTCAGGAAGATAAGGCCATGGTTCAGCTCTTTGAAGGATCATCTGGTATCAATCTTGAAAAAGCCAAGGTTCGCTTCACGGGTCACCCGCTTGAACTGGCGGTGTCAGAAGACATGGTTGGCCGTATCTTTAATGGTATGGGGAAACCTATTGATGGCGGGCCAGAGCTCATTCCCGAAAAATATTTGGATATTGACGGACAGGCCATCAATCCAGTAGCGCGTGACTATCCCGACGAATTCATTCAAACAGGGATTTCAGCCATCGATCACCTCAATACCCTTGTCCGCGGACAAAAACTGCCTGTGTTTTCAGGTTCAGGTCTGCCCCACAATGAATTGGCAGCGCAGATAGCTCGTCAGGCAACAGTTCTAAACTCTGATGAAAACTTTGCCGTGGTCTTTGCGGCCATGGGAATTACCTTTGAAGAAGCAGAATTCTTCATGAACGACCTGCGTCAGACAGGTGCTATTGATCGCTCGGTGCTTTTTGTCAATCTGGCCAACGACCCTGCTATTGAGCGTATCGCGACTCCGCGTATTGCCCTGACAACAGCAGAATACCTGGCCTATGAAAAGGACATGCATGTTCTGGTTATCATGACAGATATGACCAATTACTGTGAAGCCTTGCGTGAAGTCTCTGCAGCTCGCCGTGAAGTTCCGGGCCGCCGCGGTTATCCAGGCTATCTCTACACTAACCTTTCAACCCTTTATGAACGTGCTGGCCGTTTGGTTGGTAAAAAAGGCTCTGTAACACAAATTCCGATTCTGACCATGCCAGAAGATGATATTACCCATCCAATCCCTGACTTGACCGGTTACATCACTGAAGGTCAGATTATCCTATCCCACGAACTTTATAACTCTGGCTATCGTCCGCCAATTAACGTGTTGCCATCACTATCACGTTTGAAGGACAAGGGTTCAGGTGAAGGTAAGACGCGTGCAGACCATGCGGCAACCATGAATCAGCTCTTTGCGGCTTATGCTCAGGGCAAACAAGCCAAGGAATTGGCCGTGGTATTGGGGGAATCTGCCTTGTCTGAAACAGATAAGCTGTATGTGAAGTTCACCGATCGTTTTGAAGAAGAATATATCAACCAAGGTTTTTATACCAATCGCGGTATCGAAGAGAGCCTTGACTTAGGCTGGGAGCTTTTGTCCATACTGCCGCGAACTGAACTCAAGCGAATTAAAGATGACATGCTGGATCAGTATTTGCCTAAAGCTCAAGAAGGTACAGTGGATTCAGAATAAATGGAATCTTTAGCAGGTCAAGGGAGGTGATAATTGATGGCACGGTTGAATGTCAAACCGACACGAATGGAATTAAGCAATCTTAAAGAGCGCTTGAAAACGGCTACTCGCGGGCACAAATTGCTTAAGGACAAACGCGATGAGCTCATGCGCCGTTTTGTTGATTTAATTCGAGAGAATAACAAGCTCAGACAGGAAGTAGAAACCGCCTTGGTCAGCAACATGCAAGATTTTGTGCTAGCAAAGTCGCTGGAGAATGACCTGATGGTGGAGGAAATTTTTGCAGTTCCAACAAAGCAGGTTCAGCTGTTTATCGAAAAAGAAAATATTATGAGTGTGACTGTGCCCAAAATGCACAGTCAGATTGACAATCCTTACGGCAATGATGAAGGAGATGTCGTCTACAGCTATCTGGCCTCCAACAGCGAAATGGATGCAACGATTCAGAAAATGGATGGCTTGGTGGAAAAACTGCTGCGTTTAGCTGAAGTTGAAAAGTCCTGTCAGCTGATGGCAGACGAAATTGAAAAAACCAGACGCCGTGTAAACGCTCTGGAACATTCAACAATTCCGCAGCTGGAGGAAACCATCCATTATATTGAACTCAAACTTGAAGAAGCTGAACGAGCTAACCTTGTTCGGATTATGAAAGTGAAAGATTATTAAGAATCTTGTTGTTTTCAGGTGTTTGCGATAACTTTCTGAAAACAGTGTATTTTCTACTGGAATTTGCAGCAATTTTTTTAAAATTACAGAAAAACATAGGAGAGGGACAAACAGCAATTATGGCCGCCTGTCCCTCTCTTTTTATAGCGCCTAAATCCATAATTAATAATTTTAGAACAGTCCATTGAGATAAAGTGAGGATTCATTTAATATTCAAATAAAAAGTGAATTAAAGACAAAATTCAATTCTCTTATCTCCCACTCATCAAGCTACATTTTAGTTTGTCCTATGTTATAATGGCAGTGAGAACATTTTATTACTCCGCTAGTAAATTAAATTGGTCTAACAAAAGAAAGGGGGCCTGTAATGTGGTTTTTTAAGCAAAAGAGCGATGACCTTAAAAATTTAGAAAAGCAGCCTCTAGCTTACTGGGAAGAATTTTCGTATCTTGTTGGCATACCTGAAGATGAAAACAAGGTGATGTTTGATCAGGCTATGCTGGAGCGAGTAGCTCAAATCAGTCACTTGTCTTTAAAACATTATGAATGGCCTGATGAAGAACACGAGAGAGCTGGCAGTCTTAAATTTGAATACAAAGGTAGACTTTTTGAAGCGGGTTTTTATTATTCTGATTTCCAAATTAGCAATTATCTCCCCTTTCAAATGCAGTTTTTTTCAGAAAAGGAAATTCTGGATCTGAAAGATAGGGGAAAAGGTCTGACTTTATTTTTAAAAGTTGATGATAAACCCCAGGAAACCTATAAAATGCAGCTGGAAATTCTGTCAGCTATGTTGCCAAACAGTATCGCCTTTTTGGATGAAAGTGCTGAGAAAATATTAAATGCTAATTGGGTTAGATTAACCATAGAAGCAAAGGCTCTGCCTTCCTTAAGAGACTTGTATAGTGTACAAGCAGTGATTGATGATAATGAGGATAAAGTATGGCTGCATACTCATGGACTAGCTCGATTTGGTCTTACAGAATTGGAGATTCTGGATTCAGATCAAGAAAATTATGCTAATCACCATGAAGTCATTGCGACTTTTTCAGACAGGCTGCTTGAAGGAGAAACACTTAGTGAAGATGATTATGGGCTGGTGCTTGGTCAGCTCAACAATGGTGCTCCTATCGTTGCCACCTATTTACCTTGGCCTGAAGGAATCAGACATTATAACAATACAGGGCTGGGGACACTGGAGGATCGTAAAGATAGTCATAATGCAGAGACATCTCTTATTTTCTTTTATACAAATGAAGAAAATTATAAGCATAAGAAAATAAGTAAAGTGGCTGAGATAAATGATTTGCTGGCTGATAATCCTATTTTTTATCGCAGTAAAGAAGAGTCTAGTCGAATGAGAGACTTAGCACGAGAAAGATTCACCTATTTAGAAAAAGGCATTCGTAAGTTGAAAAGTCACTCAGAATATTATGATGTCCTTTTGAAATTAGGGCTTAAGGTTGATAATGGAGAAACGACCGATGATTTGGAACACATTTGGTTCCGGCTTTTGGAAATAAATGGCAGTAAATTCAGAGCGGTATTAACACAAGAACCCTATGATATTTCTCATTTACATGAAGGTGACGAAGGAGATTATAGCTTATCCGACTTAACAGATTGGATACTTTATACAGAAAAAAGTACGATAACACCAGACACCGTCTATTTATTAGAAATAGACTAAAATGATGTGACATTAGAGTGATTTTGTAAAAGGAAGCACAGAGATCTCAGATTTTATTTAAGAAAGTAAGAGGAAATATAAAAAAAGAATGCTACAAATATTTGATACCCATACGCATCTAAACATCGACGATTTCGCTGGTCGTGAGGATGAGGAGCTGGCACTTGCCAAAGAACTTGGTGTGACGTGTCACAATGTCGTTGGTTTTGATCAAGCAACCATCAAGCGTGCTCTTGAATTGACTGAGCAATACCCTGAAATTTACGCGACCATCGGCTGGCATCCGACAGAAGCAGGTTCTTACAGGCAGGAAGTGGAGGACATGATTGTCAGCCACTTGCATGACTCCAAGGTAGTTGCCCTGGGTGAGATTGGCCTTGATTATCACTGGATGGAAGATCCAAAAGAGGTTCAAATTGACGTTTTTAAGCGTCAGATTCAGCTGTCTAAAGACCATGATCTGCCCTTCGTTGTTCATACCCGTGACGCTCTCGAAGATACCTACGAAGTCATCAAGGAGGCTGGTGTAGGTCCTCGCGGCGGCATTATGCATTCTTACTCAGGATCACTTGAAATGGCGCAGAAGTTCGTCGACCTTGGCATGATGATTTCTTTCTCGGGTGTGGTCACTTTTAAGAAGGCTCTGGATGTGCAGGAAGCAGCTGCAGCTTTGCCATTGGACAAAATTTTAGTTGAGACTGACGCTCCTTACCTCGCTCCAGTTCCCAAACGCGGCCGTGAAAACCGCACCGGCTACACTCGCTATGTTGTCGACAAAATCGCAGAACTGCGCAGCCTGACTGCGGAAGAAGTCGCTGACGCTACTTATCAGAATGCCATGAAAGTATTTGGATTGGGAGATTAGAAAAATAGCGACCATAGGTCGCTTAGTCCGATAGTTTTCGCCGTGACGAGGGATTTTTGATACTTTAGGCTCAAAAATAAGTAATGAAACGCCGTAGGTGGTCGCTTACGTCCCCATCACCTGAGGAAACTATCGAAAAGAAAACTATGGAAAATAAAATCAAAATACAAGAAGTCCTCGTCGTCGAAGGCAAGGACGATACCGCAAATCTACATCGGTTTTACGATGTCGATACCTACGAAACCCGAGGTTCTGCCATTACTGATGATGATCTTGAGCGCATTGAAAAACTCAACAATTTGCGCGGGGTCATCGTCTTTACGGACCCAGACTACAATGGTGAGCGCATTCGCAAAATCATCATGGAAGCCGTACCAACAGCCAAGCATGCTTTTCTCAATCGTGGCGAAGCAGTCCCTAAATCAAAAACCAAGGGGCGCTCGCTCGGTGTTGAACATGCCTCTTTTGAGGATTTGCAAAAGGCTCTGGCAGGAGTGCTTGGCAGTTATGATGACGAAAACCATTTTGATATTACCAAATCCGACCTTATGCGCCTAGGTCTCCTCATGGGAGCAGACAGCCGTAAGCGCCGGGAATATCTGGGAGAGAAACTGCGCATCGGCTATACCAACGGCAAACAGCTGCTCAAACGCTTGGAACTCTTCGGCGTGACCTTGGCGGAAGTTGAAGAAGCAATGGAGGAGTATCAATGAAACAAATAGAATCATATCAAGCCAAAAAATATACTGACCCTGTTTATCAATTGGTTCAAGAGGGGATTTATTCTATTCAAGAAGATGATGAAATAGTATATCTAACATCATTATCGTTTATCCAAGAACCTGAATTTGAAGAGGGTGAAAAAGGTTTGGTCTCACAATATCCTCTTGAAGATATTCTTGATAAATTTTATTGTTACATAAATGATTTTTATCCTGACATTAGTCATCAAGATTCAGAAAAAGCATATTTAGAATTTGCCAGTCCAGATCTTGAAGACATCAAGCAATTGCGATCAATTATTGGTAAGCATGTTTACAATAAAGTTGAAGGTGATACTGTCGCTTTAATCATTGAATAGGAGTAACCATCTCTGTACCAAGGCTTATCTGTGGCACGGTGTTGAAGTGATGAAGGAGTATGAAAGCTATGATCAGACCGATGGTGATTGAAGATTATGATGCAGTTTATCAGCTTTGGCTGTCCTGTAAGGGCATGGGGCTTAATAATCTGGATGATTCAAGAGAGGGAATTGCTGCTTTTCTCAAGCGCAATCCGACAACCTGTTTAGTAGCTGTTGAGGATACTGTGGTGGTTGGTGTTCTTTTGGCAGGTCATGATGGCAGACGCGGTTATATTTACCACACGGCGGTTAACCCAGATTTCAGACATGGCGGAATTGGCCGACAGCTGGTTGACCATGGACTTGCTGCGCTTCAGCAAGAAGGGATTCGCAAGGTGGCCTTGGTTGTTTTTGACCGCAATAAAGCCGGCAATGGCTTCTGGGAAAAGTGCGGCTTTACCGTTAGAGAAGATTTGGTTTACCGCAATAAGGCGCTGACGGATATTGTCAGGATTGATACTTAAAACCTAATGCGAGAGTAATCTAGGAAGAGCCGTTCAATGTCAACGCTATTGCAGAATATGAGGTTACGGAATTTTTCCCAAGTAAGTTTGCAGAGGGTTTTGAAGACTTTGTTGAGTGAGAATTTCTAACCAGACAATCTCTGTCAGGCTTGTGCTGTCCTATTTGTAGGAGCAATTGATTTATGAAAAATAATAGACTGTTTAAAATTCTATATTACGTCCTAGAGAAGGGCAAAGTAACGGCTAATGAATTGGCTGAGAAATATGAAGTGTCGGTCAGGACTATATACCGAGATATCGATGTTATCAGCAGTGCAGGAATTCCGATTTATGCGACTCAAGGCAAGGGTGGCGGTATCGAAATTTCTGATGACTTTGTATTGAGGAAGTCCCTTCTCTCTGGGGAGGAACAAGAGCAGATTTTAATCGCCTTGAAAGGGCTGGAGGAAACGAGTAAAGAGTATGAGAATGAGCTTCTGACAAAGCTGTCGGCCCTTTTTAAAATGAAAAATACCAATTGGATAGAGGTCGATTTTGACAGCTGGCAGGGGAATAAAGCCGATGCATTATTTAGAGACATAAAGTCGGCTATTATCAATAAAAATATTGTGAGATTCCGATATTTTTCCAGCAGTAAAGAAGAAACCTATAGAGAAGTAAAACCCGTCAGACTTTTATTTAAAAGCTGGGATTGGTATGTCTATGGTTTTTGTTTACTCAGGAATGATTTCAGGTATTTTAAACTGTCTCGTATCAAAGCCTTTGAAACATGTCCGGATAGCTTTGACAATCAATTTGATAGTATTGTTTTGCCAAGGGAAGTAAAGACTGAAGATACAGTAGCAATCAAAATGAAATTTGATAAAACAGCAGCATTTAGGGTCTACGATGAAATGGCAGAAAATGCTGTAGAAGATAAAGAGGGCAATCTCTATGCTGAGATAGAACTGCCTAATGATGACAACCTTTATCGCTATATTCTTTCATTTGGAGATGCGGTAGAAGTTTTAGAACCAGAGGATGTTCGAAAGCAAATGAGAGAAATGACTCATAAAATGGCAAAAAAATATATAACCTGACAAATGGTGTCAAGTATCTTTCTGTATAATAGAGTTATCAAAATACAGGAGGACTAAATCATGAAATACGAATGGAGAAAACAGGAAAAAGCTCTTTATGGTGTCAAGCAGACACCGGTCGTAGTAGAAGTACCCAAACAGCAGTTTATCCTGATAAAAGGCAAAGGTAATCCCAATGAAGCGGATTTTTCAGATAGGATATCCGCCCTATATGCGCTGGCCTATGCTATCAAGATGCAGTATAAGAAAGATATGAAAGATAGGTCCGATGCTGAAGTGACGGATTTTACCGTCTATCCTTTGGAGGGACTTTGGGAAAATGGTGATGAGTCAGCATTTGATAAAAACAAACTGACCTATACACTGATGATTAAACAGCCTGATTTTATAAGGCAGAAGGATTTTACCAAGGCGCTTGAGACTGTTAGAAAGAAAAAGCCTAATGACTTGTATGATGAGATAGGCTTTGAAGAAGTAAAAGATGGCAAAGCTATTCAGATCTTACATATGGGAAGCTACGATGATGAACCCAAGTCTTTTGCATTGATGGAGCAACTTGCCAATGATCTCAACCTTACACGAACAGCCGATTTTCACAGAGAAATCTACCTAAGCAATCGCAACAGAACAGCTGAAGACAAGCAAAAGACCATACTAAGGTACTCTGTGAGGTAGGGAATACATGAAGAAAATTATTCTATTGCGCGGCGTCACGCCGACAGGACAAAATCGCATTCCTAAGATGGCTTATCTTAGGGAAGTTCTAGAGATAGCAGGTTTGCAGTCCGTAGAAACCTATATTCAGAGTGGGAATATTGTATGCGAGACGGATTTAGCCGATAAAGACGTCAAAAATCTCGTCTACGATACGATTTTAAAAAATATCGGGGCGAATTTATCCGTCATTATCAAAAACCCTGATCAACTAGCAAAGGCTGCGCAGGAAAATCCTTTTGGTGAGGGCTATGATAGTTCCCGTATTCATCTGGTTTTCACCAATGATACCATTTCTTCAAGCAAAATAGCAGAGCTTCTAGCACAAGATTTTGGTGATGAGGAGCTTTATGCAGGTAGCCAATGCCTCTATATGTATCTGCCCAGAGAGGCTAAAAAGAAAAAAATGAATACCAATTTTTTAGAGAAACAGCTTGGCATTACCGCTACAATGAGAAAATTGGGAGTTGTGTTGAGACTGTCGCAGATGTAAAGAGGAGGAAATAGAGATGGGAGTTGCTTTGTTTGGTTTTATTGTAATCCCTTATCTGGTTCAAATCGCCATTTTATGGCTACTCTACCGTTTTGAGAAATGGAAGCCGTTAGAGCGTTTTTACCATACTCCTTTCATTAGGGCAGGGATGTTCGCTTTTCTTGTTATCAGTTTATTATTGGCAGCTTTTAATATTTTTGTCATTTATGGTGAGGGTATTCTGCTTGTATCAGCCTTTACTTTTGGACTGCCCCTTATCTTTGTGGGTTTTCCTCTGGTCGGTCTCATCTTTTTCTGTTTAGGAAAGATTCCCCAACAAAAATTATTACAAGTTTTGGTCGGTGGACAGACAATTTTATGGAGCTTAGCTTTACTTTTACCTCAAGAGCCTTATGCAGCAGATGCGTCTGGTGTAAAATTTCCTATCAACCTATTGCTTAAAAATATAGTCGGAGTGTTGCTTGTACTTCACTATGGCTTACAGGTTTTGCTATTTGGTTTGGAAAATCATCGTAAACGCAATTCTGCCCAAAAGTAAAGATAATGTGGGGGAAAATGATATGGATAAGCTACCGCACTCAACCGCATTATGCTACAATAGAGAGGTTGAGCTAGAAAACGATTTGGAATAGAGCAGGGAAAAGAAATGTGCCTAATTTGTGAACGAATTGAACTGATTAAATCAAATACTAATCCTTACTTTGTTAAAGAATTAGAAACGGGCTATGTGGTTATCGGTGATCATCAGCATTTTAAAGGTTATACTCTTTTTCTTTGCAAAGAGCATGTAACAGAGTTGCATCACTTACCAAGGGACTTCCGTGATAAGCACCTGTCTGAAATGGCGGATGTGTCACAGGCTGTTAGTGTAGCCTTTTCAGCAGAAAAAATGAATATTGAAAGTTTGGGAAATGGTGATAGTCATTTACATTGGCATCTTTTTCCGAGAAAATCAGGGGATTTAGGCAATTACGGACGAGAGGGTAGAGGCCCCGTTTGGTGGCTTCCCTTTGAGGAAATGTATGCTGAAGAAAAACGAATTTCAGACAGTGAGTTAGAGCAGATGAAACACCAGCTTTTAGCTGAATTTAAAAACTAGAAAGTAACACACATGAGAATTGCAGATTATAGCGTGACGAAAGCAGTACTTGAGCGTCACGGATTCACCTTTAAGAAATCATTCGGTCAGAACTTTTTGACGGACACCAATATTTTACAGAAGATTGTCGATACAGCTGAGATTGATAAGAAGGTCAATGTCATTGAGATTGGGCCTGGTATCGGGGCTTTGACCGAGTTTTTGGCGGAGAAAGCGGCTGAGGTCATGGCTTTTGAGATTGATGAGCGCCTCATTCCGATTTTGGCGGATACCCTGCGGGATTTTGACAATGTGCAGGTGGTCAATCAGGATATTCTAAAAGCGGATTTGCAGACGCAGATTCAAAATTTTAAGAATCCTGACCTGCCAATCAAGGTGGTCGCAAACTTGCCTTACTACATCACGACACCGATTTTGATGCACTTGATTGAGAGCAAGATTCCTTTCCAAGAGTTTGTGGTCATGATGCAAAAAGAGGTGGCAGACCGCATTTCGGCTGAGCCAAATACCAAGGCTTACGGCAGCTTATCTATTGCGGTGCAGTATTACATGACGGCGAAAGTGGCCTTTATCGTGCCTCGCACTGTCTTTGTGCCAGCACCGAATGTGGACAGCGCTATCCTCAAAATGGTGCGCCGTGACCAGCCTTTGGTAGAGGTTCAAGATGAGGATTTCCTTTTTGATGTGGCCAAGGCCAGCTTTGTGCACCGTCGGAAAACCCTGTGGAACAACTTGACCAACCGTTTTGGTAAGTCAGAAGAGGTGAAAGCAAAACTCGAGCAGGCTTTGGAAATGGCAGAGCTACTACCTAGTGTCCGAGGCGAAGCCTTGACGATTGCTGATTTTGCAAGACTTGTGGATGCTTTGAGAGAGACGGGATTAAACTAGAAATTGAGAGAGAAAATAATCAATGACCTTACAACCCTTTACAAAATGGACGGGTGGGAAACGGCAGTTGCTACCAACATTACATGCCTACCGACCAGAAAAATTTAAAAGGATATATACAGGAAGGTAATTAGTTATATTATTTAGATTTAGAGGTTTTCTATGCAGTTACAATTCAATTTAGATTTAGTTGAAGGTTATAGCAATAATAGTCAAAAGGCTCGTATTCTAACTGAAGATTGAGTCGACAGGCAATCTTATTGTCCAAATTGTGGTCAAAAGCCTTTGACTCATTTTGAAAATAATCGTCCTGTGGCTGATTTTTTCTGTCCGAATTGTTCAGAAGAATTTGAGTTGAAAAGTAAACAGGTTAAATTTTCAACAATCATAACTGATGGTGCTTATACAACTATGCTTGAACGAGTCCAAGCTGATAATAATCCCAATTTTTTCTTTTTGACCTATTCAAAGACTTATGAGGTTCAAAATTTTCTAGTACTGCCAAAACAATTTATAACAAAAAGCGCTATTATCAAGAGAAAGCCTCTCGCACCAACCGCTAAAAGAGCAGGTTGGGTAGGTTGTAATATTAATTTATCACAAGTGCCATCAAAAGGAAAAATATTTCTTGTTAAAAATGGTAAGATTAGAGAACCTGAATTAGTTTCAAAAGAATTTGGCAAAACTCTCTTTCTAAGAACACAATCTCTTACTGCTAGAGGATGGCTTTTAGAAATCCTTAGGTGCATAGATAGAATAGAAGAAAAAGAGTTTACTCTTGAAAAAATGTACAGTTTTGAGAGTGAATTAAAATTAATTTTTCCTAATAACAATCATATAAAGGACAAAATCCGCCAGCAATTGCAAATTCTTAGAGATAAGGGAGTTATAGAGTTTATAGGGAGAGGACGATACAGAAAAGTATGAAAACCTATGAAATTGAAATTACTGAAACATTAGTCTCGTGTTGTTTCGATTAAAAGTGATAGTGAAATAGAACAGGTAAGCTTATGAAACTAATAAAGATTTTAGCGGGTCTCTGTTCCAGTCTTTATATCATACAGGCTGGCTTACATTTTCTCATTTTGTTGGGACTTCCTTTGGGTGGCTTCTTTTTTGGCGGGCTTTATACCGTCTTTCCGCTTTGGCTAAGACCTGCCAATCTCTTTTTTTGTTTTGCCTGGTCGTTTTTTGCCTATTTTTATTTGGCTTATGGACAGATTCTTACCAGCTGCTGGACAAAAAGAAGACAGGATCTTATCATGGTGATGATGACTAGTCTAGCCCTCCTGGCTACTGTTTTTAATCTCTTTATTAGTAGCAGTCTGCTTGAGAAATATGGAACCGGCAGTATGACAGCCTTGACCTTTTTACTGAGTTGCTGCTTGCTTACCTTATCAAAAAAATCCCGCTGAACGAGCAGGATTTTTTAATTAGCTTAATTTTTCAGACTCTTCCACAAAAAATCGAACAACCGTTCCACAGTTTTTACAGATTTCTAGGCAGATCGATTGACCTAGCTTAGTGGCACTGCCCGAACGTGAAACACCAGCATAGCCTTTGTTTTGTTTGGCTGTAACAAATTGATTTTCCCCACAGTAAGGGCAAGTTTGTGTTTTCATGATTGATCCTCCTTATTCAGTTGAAAAATATCTTCCACAGGCAGCTGGAAAATCTCCGCGATTTTCAGCGCCATTTCAAGTGAGGGGTTGTAACGGTTGTTTTCTAGGTGGACAATGGTTTCCCTTCTGACCCCAATTAACTGCGCCAGTTCCTCCTGACTCATTTTTTTCGCCTTGCGTAATTCTTTGAGATTAGTTAGGATATTAGCCATCTTAACCACCTCTTTTCTCAAAGAGGAAAAAAGCAATATCAAAGGCCAAAATCATAACTGCGCCGAAGATCAAAATCATACCAGCTGTCAAGGTAAATGGGAAGAAGAAGGCAATAACGCTCAAAATCATCAAGCAGGCTAAGATCAAACTCAAGGTCAGGCAAGCAGCCTTAGCCAAGTCAGCATAAAAGCGTTCATCAGGCTTTTCGTCCACTTTTTTGAAAGCAAAGTAGAGGAAGAAAGCAACTAAAATCAAGAGCCCCAATCCTAAAAAGACATGCTTTATCCAGATAGGATTGCTATTTGGCGTGATAGCCCAAATACCTTTGGTATAAACCCCCATTGCGGCAAAGATTGTCATACTGTACAATTTTTCAGTCAATCCAAAATAGCGGTCTTCTGGTTTTTGAAAGGCTTCTTTGCGAAAGAGCCACAGAATGATAGCTTGAAACAGTAAAGCGATAATGAAGACAGTAGTTTTTATCCAAGCAGGATGACTTTGCGGTGTTAGAAACCACGTTAGAAACCACAAAAGTAACATCAGAAGCCAGGAAATATAGAGCCGTTTTTTATTTTTCATTAGTAAGCAACCTCCCTAGTTTTTTGTGACGATTCATCAGCCAAGCAGTAGTCGCGAAAATGACAGCTATCAAACCCAATGTTATGCCTAAAACAGCAAGCTTGATACTAACAGGATTTGAACTAACTGCGACATTGACAATCATCATTGGGATAACAAATAAACTTGGTATCAAGTAGGTCCAGCGGAATTTTTGTTTTTGCTGGGGAGCTTTTTTAAGATCAGATTTGGCAGGTTTATCAGGAAATTTGACAGTATTGACAATGATAGAAATAATGAAAATCAAAGCCATTGTAATGCCAAAGGTGACATGTTTGATCCAGACAGGATGAGAGTCAGTTGAGATTAACCAGATGACAAATAGTTGAGGAAGCACAATAGCGAATGTCATCCGTTTGTAAATATCTTTTTTCATAAGTCATCCCTTCTTTCTATATAAGATAAATGTTAATTATTTCTAACTCTTTCTGTTATAAATATATCACTTCTTCAAAATACTGTCAATAAAAAAGTGAATTATTTTTAACATATTTTGATCATCTAACATTAGACAAAGCAGTGAAGCAAACCCCTGACTTTAAAAATGAGAAGCTGCTTCATGAACTGCTAATAAAAACCTCGCCAAATGAAAAAGCGAGGTTTTTTGTTAGCAGTCTTATGTCAAGTTACTATACTGAAAAGTTTTGCTTGGATCTTAACTGTTTTTACTTTGTCGGTTCTTATATCCACCTGCTCTTAATTTTTTAGTTGATTTTTGGGCAGATAAAGCTGAATGTCAGTAAAGGAATCTTTTTCAGATTGAATGACCATACGGTAATCGTCGCCGTATTGCAGTTTCAGGCGTTGATCCACATTTTTTAAGCCAATTCCTCCCCGTTTTAGCGCACCTTGACTGTGGGTAGTAGCAGTTTCATCATAGCCTACCCCATTATCCCTGACGCTTAATATTAAAGAAGTGCTGTCTTCACTCACAGTGATCTCAATTAGCCCAGGACGCTCAGCTTCTTTGATGCCATGATAGATGGCATTTTCAGCCAAGGGTTGTAAGATGAGTTTAGGGATGCTTACTTTATCAAAGGCGGGCAGTGGATTGATCTTATAGGACAGTTTATCTCCATAGCGCTGCTTTTGAATGAAAAGATACTGTTCAACATGGTGGAGTTCATCAGACAGGGCAATCAGCTCATTTCCTTGGTTGAGAGCCAGACGGAAATAACTGGCCAAGGACTTTGTCACCTCCACCACGCGCTTGCTGTCATTGAATTCAGCCATCCAGATGATGGTATCCAAGGTATTATATAGGAAATGCGGATTGATCTGGCTGGCCAAAGCCTGCAGACGATACTGACCAATTGCCTGTTCTTTTTCAGCTACAGAGCCCATCAGTTGGTCAATTTCGTCTAACATGGCGTTAAATTGTTTGGCTAAATTGGTTAATTCTGGAGAACCAGATGCTCTGGCTCTAACACTATTATCACCATTTTTAATGGCTAAAATCGTTTCTTGCAAGTCTCGGATGGGTTTTAGCCACAGTCTGGTTGCAAAAAAGATTGCTAAACCGCAAATGATAATAGCTAGAATACCAGTACCAGCAAATGACCAGAAAATTTGCTGCTGCACCGTGTGCAGTTGATCAAGAGAAGCAACCCCTACCAAGGTCCACTGACTATTAGGGATAGTTTTTTGATAGACAAAGTGGTGATCTGTCTTGCTGTAGCCATTTTTAATCTGCAGATAAGGCTTCATAGCAGCCATTTCCTGACTAGAACTGTAGACTGATTTTTGAGGATGGTAGACAAATTCATGCTGCTTGTTGACGATAAAGGCAAATCCTGATTTCCCCAGATTCAGCTGGTCCAGTGATGCTTTCAGTGTAGCATAACCAATGTCCAGGCGCAGCACGCCTAAATTGCGTCCTTGTTCATCAACAACTTCCTGAGTTACTGAAATAACCCAGTCTGCTGAAGAAGCGTCAGAGGCCTGCCTAGCAGGGGTAAGTACTGGCATAGCGTCTCGGTGAATAGCGTTTTGATACCATTTTTCTGCCATCATATGGCTGGAGGTTTTCATAGTTAGTTTGGGGTCTGTTGACACCACTTGCCCTGATTTGGTGACCAAAACTGCTGAGACTAGGTCAGAATCGGCAGATAAAATAGTTTTCATCAATTCTAAGACTGAACGGCGCTCATTTTCTTGACTGTCTTTAGCATAAGCCAGAACAGTTTTATTTTTTGCTAAAGTAGCTGTTGTATCTTTTAAATGCTGCAGGTAGGTAGTAACGGCTTGGCCACTTTGTTTAATACTCTGGCGGGTGTCTTTTTCAATAAGTTGGCGAATGCTGCTGGAACTAGTCTGATAATAAAGACCGCCCAAACTCATAATCAACACTAAGATAATCAGAAAGACGGTAATAATCAGCTGTACCAGCAAGGGATAGCGTCTCATGAGGTCTCTCCTTTTTTGTATTGCCTAGGTGTCATTCCAACGACCTGTTTAAAGCGCTGTGAAAAGTAATTCATATCCTCAAAACCAACCTGTTCTGCAATTTCATAGACACGCAGGTCTGTTGTCAGCAGCAAAAGCTTAGCCTTTTTCATTCGTTCCCTAATCAGATAATCCTGAAAAGACATACCTAAGTCTTTTTTGATAAGAACACTAAGATAATTGGGACTAAAACCTAATTCCTGAGCTAGGTTTTTCAGACTGAAGCTGCTGTCACCAAGGTGCTTTTGAATAGTCTTTTCTAGGTCCGAGCCCTCTTTATATTCTGCTAGCTGATGGAGTTTTTCCTGTTTTTTCGCCAGATCTATCTTTTCTTTTATTTTGAGTAAGACAGCTTCTACATCCGCCTTTGAAAAAGGCTTGAGCAGGTAGTCATCTGCCCCTAATTTGACAGCAGATAAGGCATAGTCAAATTCATCATAGCCGGTCAAAAAGACCAAGTGGGTGTCCGCTTTTCTTTCCTTAATGAGCTCTGCCAGCTGAATGCCGTTCATCTTAGGCATATTGATATCTGTCAAAACAATATCAAAATCTTTTTCTTGGCATAAGTGCCAGGCTTGCAGCCCATTTTCAGCTTCGTAAACGTGCTCAATACCAAATTGTTTAAAATCTACCAAAGAACGAATACCTTGGCGGACAAGGTATTCGTCTTCAACAATCAATAATGTGTACACTTATTTTCTCCTTGCTCTCTTATCTTGATTATATCAAAGTTAATCAATATAAGCGAGGAGATAGCCGTAACCTTTTGCTTCCATGTCTGCTTTAGGAATGAAGCGAATGGATAAGCTGTTGATACAGTATCTTAAACCGCCTTGCTTTTTAGGCCCGTCTGTAAAGACATGCCCCAAGTGTGAATCACCAGAGCGACTTCTAACTTCTGTTCGAACCATGTTAAAGCTTTTATCTTCTTTGTAACGCAGAACATCTGGGCTGATTGGTTTGGTAAAGCTTGGCCAGCCGCAGCCTGATTCAAATTTATCCTTTGAAGAGAAGAGCGGCTCACCTGTAACAATATCTACATAAATTCCTGGTTCAAACTTATCCCAGTAACGATTAGAAAAGGCAGATTCTGTTTTATTTTCTTGAGTCACTTGATATTCTTCTTTAGATAATTTAGATTTGATTTCCTCTTTATTTGGTTTAGGATACTTGGCTGCATCAATGACTGGATAATTAGCCTGGTTGACGTTGATATGGCAGTAGCCATTTGGATGTTTCTTCAAGTAGTCTTGATGGTAGTTTTCTGCCTTGATAAAATGCTTCAATGGAGCTTTTTCGACAACGATTTCCTTATCGTAATCAGGAGCTTTTTCCTGGAAAACTTCCTTTATAGTGGCTTCATCTGCCTTATCGGTATAATAAATACCCGTGCGGTACTGGCTGCCGCGGTCATTTCCTTGCTTGTTTAAGCTGGTTGGGTCGATAATTCTAAAGTAGTGGAGAAGAATTTCTTTAAGGCTGATTCGGTTGGCATCATAAGTCACATGGACAGTTTCAGCATGTCCGGTCTGAAGCAGGAGTTCATATTTAGTTGTATCGCTGCTGCCATTGGCGTAGCCAGACACAGCATCTAAAACTCCGTCCACTCTGGAAAAGTATTCTTCAACCCCCCAGAAGCAGCCGCCGGCCAGGTAAATTTCCTTTTTGTTTGTATTTGTCATACTATCTCCTTTTTGTTTGTCTTTTCTAACTGTATTTGGCTGGCTGAAGGCCCTTTGGTCTTGAAAATATGAATTGTTGGCAGATGAGTTCAGTCTACTGAATCCGTAGAGTCTTAGGAAGACTACGGCCAGTACAAAAACTAAAGCCGCTATTCCCAAAAATATCTTGCTTTTCATCATGAACCGCCTCTTTTTTATTTAATTTCTTTCAGTGTTTTTTCAATATCTTTCTTATCCATATAGCCAATGTGTGTTTTTACAAGAGCCCCGTCGCTATCGATAAAGGCTGAGGTTGGATAAGACCTAACACCGTAAGCTTTTAAAAGTTGACCTTTTGAATCTAAAAGAACGGGTAAATTCTTGTAGTCTGTACCAGACAGCCATTTTTTGAAGCCTTCTTCAGATTTTTCATTATTGTGGTTTGGAGAGACAACTGTTAATACTTCATAATCTTTGTCTTTCACATCAGCTAAGGCTTGTGTATCTGGCAGAGTTGAAAGGCAGATAGAACACCAAGAAGCCCAGAATTTGAGATAGATTTTCTTCCCTTTGTAATCCGAAAGCTTATGCGTTTCACCGTTGATGTCCATCAAAGTAAAGTCCGGTGCTGTTTTGCCAGCATTTTTTGTTTTTATGCTGTCGGCTTTCACCTTATCATGGCTGCTCATCTTGTCAGACTTCATTTTGTCATGCTTTTCCATCTTATCGCTTTTCATCTTATCGTGTTTTTTCATTTTATCGTCTGCCATCTTGTCATGTTTTTTCATTTTGTCATCTGCCATCTTGTCAGACTTCATTTTGTCGTGCTTTTTCATTTTATCGTTTTTCATCTTATCAGATTTCATATGATCATTTTTCTTAGTCCGCTCAGCCGCTTTAACTTTCATATGGCTCTTGCTTGACATTGTGTCATGCATAGCCATTTTATCTTCTTTTTTAGAGCAAGCGCCTAGTAAAGCCAAGCAAGATAGACCGGTTAAAATCATTGTTGTTTTTTTCATGGTATTCTCCTTATTCAAAAAGTGATGCAAAAATGTTGAGGTTGCCAAACATAAGCAGCAGTCCCATTAATATAATCAAAAAACCGCCGATTTTTTTCAAAATGCTCATGTAAGGCTTGATTTTAGCAAAATGCTTCATCAAAAAGTCTGATGCAAATGATAGGGCAATAAAAGGAATGCCCAAGCCTAAAGTGTAAACAATCATCAAGAGCCCGCCTTGGACAGCACCTTGTCCTCCCGCAGCTGCCAACGCTAAAACAGAGCTCAAGACAGGTCCGACGCACGGTGTCCAGCCAAAGCTAAAAGTTAAGCCCAGAATAAAAGCGTTGAGAAATCCGTTTCTTGATTGCTTATTTTGAAAGGCAACTTTTTTTTGGAACTGCAATTTCTTAATGGTAATCCATTCCATCTGATGAACTCCAAGGACAATGACAATTCCTCCTAAGAGATAGCGGAACCAGTCTTCATATAGAAGATTCCCTAAAAAGCCGGCTCCATAGCCCAAAATAACAAAGACTGCTGACAAACCCAAAATGAAACAGAGGGTCTTGATAACGCCGTGCCAATAAATTTTCTTTGTCTTGTTTGGAGTTCGATTGTCCAGCAAAACTCCCAAGTAAACCGGCATCAGGGGCAGAATACAGGGAGAAAAGAAAGATAGAACTCCTGCAAAAAAGACTGAAATAAGGTAAATCATAGGTCTCCTTTCTTAACTGAGTCTATTATAAGAAATTCTCCTTTAAGAAAATATAGACATTCCTATCCTAAAACTTGAAAATGATATGAATGCAAAGATACCCCATGACTCCCCAAATTTCCCTAAAATAAGATTACATAAAAAAAGTCCCACTCGAGGAGTGAGATTTTTTCTTTTATTTAAGATTTAAGCTAAGTCAGCTGAATGTGTAAACTTTGCCAGCTGCTGTTTTTAGTTAAGGAAAGGACGGGATTTGAACCCGCGTGTGAACAAAGTCCACTTGCCGGATTTCGAGTCCGGTGCCGTACCAAGCTGGGCCACCTTTCCAAAATAAAAGTCAGCAGAGATTGCTAACACAAATGATAAATTCCTACTATATATGTTTTTCTTTCTAAAGAAGGTATCGCAGCTAAGCAACAATGATTGCGGTAGAAAGCGATACCAAAATAGATAAAAGAAAAATGCGGAGAAAGGGATTTGAACCCTCACGCTCGAAAGAGCACATGCGCCTGAAGCATGCGTGTCTGCCGTTCCACCATCTCCGCATCACTTTATAATACATTATACTATTATACGCTTTTTTTGTCATTTGCCAATACCTAAAAAGAAAAAAGATTATTTTTTTGTTATAATGAGAGTAATAAGTTTAGTGAGGAGAGCGTTTGCAAGGTAAAATTATTAAGTCTTTGGCCGGATTTTATTATGTAGAATCAAAAGGACAGGTTTATCAGACACGGGCACGGGGGAACTTTAGAAAGAAGGGACATCGTCCCTATGTTGGCGATGAAGTTGACTTCTCGGCAGAAAAGCAGTCTGAAGGATATATTTTGGCTATTCATGAACGAAAAAATAGTTTGACACGGCCGCCCATTGTCAATATTGATCAGGCGGTGGTTATCATGTCAGCCAAGGAACCCGATTTTAATCATAATTTATTAGACCGTTTTTTGATACTGTTAGAATCTAAGAAAATCAGGCCTCTAATTTATATTTCTAAAATTGATTTGTTAAGAGACAGGACTTTTCTAAAAACGGTTAAGGAGCAGTATCAGAAAATCGGCTATCAGGTTATCTGCCATGTAGAGGAACTGCTGCCGCTTTTAAAAAACAAAATAACAGTCTTTATGGGGCAAACAGGAGTTGGTAAGTCAACACTGCTCAATAAAATTGCTCCGGATTTGGAGCTTGAAACTGCTGAAATTTCGGACAGCTTAGGCCGCGGCCGACATACAACACGTGCTGTGACGCTCTATAATGTACACGGCGGTAAAATTGCCGATACCCCTGGATTTAGTTCGCTGGATTACGAAATAACAAGTAGCGAAGAACTCAATGCTGCCTTCCCTGAAATATTACAGCTGAGTTCCGAATGCAAGTTTCGTTCCTGCACTCATACGCATGAACCAGATTGTGCGGTTAAAGCAGCGCTGACTCATGGGGATATCTGGCAGGAACGCTATCATAATTATTTGCAAATTCTCAGTGAGATCGAAAATCGCCGAGAGACTTATAAAAAAACGATTAAGAGAAAGTAGGTCTTTTTATGTCAACTTACAAAATTGCTCCATCTATTTTGGCTGCAGATTATGCTAATTTTGAAAAAGAGTTAAAGCGCATTGAAGAAACAGGTGTTAAATATGTCCATATTGACATTATGGATGGTCAGTTTGTACCTAATATCAGTTTTGGCGCAGGTGTGGTTGCCAGTATGCGCAAATACAGTAAATTAGTCTTTGACTGCCACCTTATGGTTGTCAATCCAGAGCGTTACGTGAATGAATTTGCTCAAGCGGGAGCTGATATTATGACCATTCATGTTGAGGCCACAACTCATATTCACGGTGCTCTGCAAAAAATCAAGGCTGCTGGCATGAAAGCAGGTGTTGTCATTAATCCCGGAACTCCTTTATCGGCGATTGAGCCTGTCTTGAATTTGGTTGATCAGGTTTTAATCATGACTGTTAATCCGGGCTTTGGCGGACAAGCCTTTATTCCTGAATGTCTGGAAAAGGTGAAATTGGCTGCCCAGCTACGTAAACAGCGAGGTCTTAACTATGATATTGAAGTTGATGGCGGCGTAGACAATAACACAATCAAAGCCTGTGCCCAAGCAGGAGCTAATGTTTTTGTAGCTGGTTCATATCTTTTCAAAGGTAACTTAACCGCTCAGGTTGAAACACTGAAAGTGGCTTTAGATGACTAAGATAGCTCTTTTTGCTGGAGGAGATTTAGACTATTTTACAAGGGATTTTGATTATTTTGTAGGAGTTGACAGAGGCTGTATTTTCCTTCTTCAGAATCATCTGCCTATGGATTTTGCTATAGGGGATTTTGATTCAGTGTCTGACCAGGAGCTGGAAGCTATTAAAGCTGCAGCTGAGGATTTCATAGTGGTTCCTGCAGAAAAAGAGGACACAGATACTGAGCTAGCCCTCAAAACGATTTTCCAGCATTTTGCTCAGGCTGAGGTGACTGTATTTGGAGCTTTTGGGGGTCGTCTTGACCATACCCTGGCAAATATTTTTCTACCTAGCAATCCGGATTTAACGCCTTTTATGCGGCAGTTTCATTTACGTGACGGACAAAATTTAGTAGAGTTTTTTCCATCAGGACAGCACTGCATTGAGCAAGAAGCCGGTATGGCTTATGTCTCTTTTATGGCAGACAGCGATGCCCATCTGACAATTCAGGATGCTAAATATGAACTTTCTGAAAAAAATTTCTTTCAGAAGAAAATTTATGGCAGCAATGAATTTATTGGGAAACCTATTTGCTTTTTCGTTTCGTCGGGTTATGCTGTCGTTATTCAAACCAAGGATAGGAACTAATCAAAAATGAACATTCTAACTTTATTGTTTGCTCTACTTGCTTGCTTTATTAGCGCTGCTGTTTATTTAAAGCTGGATAAACATAAATCAGACTTGGAAAAAAAGGTAGATAATAACGCTGACAATCTGTCAGACCAGGTTTCTTACCAGTTAGAGGTGGCAGATAAGAACCAACTGCTTGAAATAAACACACAGCTAACGCGTTTGCAGAATGATTTTTCACAACAGTTGACAGATTTAAGAGAGGTTTTATATCAAAATCTCAGTGACAGCCGCGACCGATCTGATAAACGTTTAGAGCAGATTAACCTCCAATTAACACAGGCTGTCAAAGAAATGCAGACTTCAAACGAGAAGCGCTTGGAGGAAATGCGCCAGACGGTTGAAGAAAAATTGGATCAAACCCTGCACAATCGTCTCAGAACATCCTTTGAAACTGTTTCCAAACAGCTGGAAAGTGTTAACCAAGGTTTGGGTGAGATGAAAACAGTAGCGCGTGATGTTGGCGCTTTGAACAAGGTTCTTTCTAATACTAAAACTCGGGGCATTTTAGGAGAGTTGCAGTTAGGGCAAATCATTGAGGACATTATGACTGACAGCCAGTACGAACGGGAGTATGCCACAGTTAAAGGCTCAGCTGAGCGTGTGGAATACGCCATCAAACTGCCAGGAAACCATCAGGATGACTATGTTTATCTGCCGATTGATTCTAAGTTTCCTTTGGAAGATTATTACCGTTTGCAAGATGCTTACGATACTGGTGATAAAGAGCAAATTGAGCTTTACCGCAAATCACTCTTGACCAGTATCAAACGGTTTGCTAAAGATATTCAAAAGAAATATCTTAATCCGCCGGAAACGACCAATTTTGGCATCATGTTCCTGCCAACAGAAGGGCTTTATTCAGAAGTTGTCAGGAATGCTAGTTTCTTTGACAGCTTGCGTCGTGATGAGCACATTGTAGTTGCGGGTCCGTCAACTCTGTCAGCGCTTCTAAATTCGCTGTCTGTTGGATTTAAAACTCTGAATATTCAAAAGAATGCTGATGATATCAGTAAAATTTTAGGGAATGTTAAATCAGAATTTAACAAATTTGGCGGTCTTCTGCAGACAACTCAGAAACAGCTGCATCGAGCCAGCAACAATATTGATAAGCTTTTGACGACGCGAACCAATGCCATTGACCGTGCGCTCAGAAATATTGAACTGTATGAAGATGACAGCACTAAATCGCTCTTAAATATTGCACCGATGGAAGATGAGGTATCAGATGAAAATTAATCAAATGAAAAAAGACGAGTCTTTTGAAGGATTTTATCTCATTAAGTCAGCAGAACTTCGAAAAACGAGGGCTGGTAAGAATTATCTTGCCTTTACTTTTCAGGATGACAGTGGAGAAATTTCTGGTAACCTTTGGGATGCCCAGCCCTATAATGTTGAAGAATTTACTGCTGGCAAGGTTGTCTTTATGAAAGGCCGCCGTGAGGTTTATAACGGTATGCCGCAGGTCAATCAAATCAGTCTGCGCCATCCAAAAGACGGTGAACCCAACAATCCTAAAGATTTTAAGGAAAAGCCTCCAGTTGATGCTGAAGAAATCAAAGAGTATCTGGAGCAAATGCTTTTTAAAATTGAAAATGCTACTTGGCAGCGGATTGTCAGAGCGCTTTACCGTAAGTATCATCACCAATTTTTCAGCTTTCCTGCTGCAAAGACCAATCATCACGCTTTCGAGGCTGGCCTAGCTTACCATACAGCAACTATGGTCCGTTTGGCTGATAGTATCGGTGATATTTATCCGCAACTTGATAAGAGCCTTCTTTTTGCTGGTATTATGCTTCATGATTTAGCCAAGGTCCTTGAACTATCTGGCCCTGAAAATACGGAGTACACTGTTCGGGGCAATCTTATCGGGCATATCGCTTTGATTGATGAAGAAATTACTAAAACGTTAACTGAGCTAAATATTGATGATAGCAAAGAGGATGTCATCGTTTTACGCCACGTCATTCTCAGCCATCACGGACTTTTGGAATATGGTAGTCCGGTCAGACCAAGAATTATGGAAGCAGAAATAATTCATAAAATTGATAATCTAGATGCTGAAATGATGATGATGACTTCTGCCTTGACACGTGTATCTGAAGGAGAGATGACAGGCCGAATCTTCGCTATGGACAATCGTTCTTTCTATAAACCTAAAACAAATCATTAAAAAACGAAAAAAGAAGAGCGTTATCGTATATAATGTTCGTCTTTTTCTTTTTTTATATGGTATAATAAAAATAAAATAATGAAATGGTGAAGTTATGAAACTACGACGCAGTGAGCGAATGGTTGTTATTTCCAATTTTCTGGTGAATAACCCTTATCAATTGACAAGTCTCAATACTTTTGCAGAAAAATACGGAGCAGCGAAATCTTCCATTTCAGAAGATATTGCTATTATTAAAAAAGCTTTTGCAGAAAGCGGAATCGGCCATATTGAAACAGTGACGGGTGCAAGCGGTGGTGTTATTTTTACACCAGCAATTTCTGACAGTGAGGCAAAAGAAATTGTTAAAGAGCTGTGTCAGCGCCTTTCAGAGAGCAATCGTATTTTGCCGGGAGGCTACATTTATCTGTCTGATTTACTGAGTACTCCCAGCATCCTTAAGAACATTGGTCGAATTATTGCCAATGCTTTTAAGGGTGAAAAAATTGATACCGTGATGACAGTAGCAACTAAAGGGGTACCTTTAGCCAATGCTGTTGCCAATATTCTTAATGTACCTTTTGTTATTGTTCGACGGGATTTGAAGATTACAGAAGGATCAACTGTATCTGTAAACTATGCTTCGGGATCCAGCGATCGCATTGAAAAAATGTTTTTATCAAAGCGAAGCCTTAAACCTAACAGCAGAGTTTTGATTGTGGATGACTTTCTTAAGGGAGGTGGCACGATCAGCGGAATGGTCAGTCTTTTGAGGGAATTTGACTGCAGTCTAGTCGGTGTGGCTGTTTTTGCTGATAATGCGCAAGGAAAGCGTGATCGTCTGGGCTACAAATCTCTCCTGACCGTTACTAATATTGATGTCAAAGAAAACAAGGTGGATGTCCAGCTGGGAAATATCTTTGATGCTTAGGGCGATAAGCAGAGGAAGGGTTTTAATCTTACTCTTATTTTGATTAAACGTTTAATGGTGAGATGGTAGTTTCAAAAAGTTTGTTTTAAATGGAATTTTATGATAAAATATTTGTGTTTAATAATAAAAAAAGGAGACTTTCATGAAAAAAGTTCAAAAGCTTCTCACCGCTGTCTTATCTCTGCTTGTGTTGCTTTCTCTTGCTGCCTGCAGTAGTTCTAAAAAGGAAAGTGAAAAATCTGAAAAGACAGAAAAAACAACACAGACAACAACAGAGAAAAAGGCCAAGGCCAAGGTCTCTGTTGACGACGATAGTGTAAATGTTGATGCAGAAGACGGAGATTCAAAAGCATCAGTTAAGGAAAACGGTGAAGTCGAAGCTGAGAGCGGTGATTCTAGTGCTAAAGTAGGTGAAAACGGCATTGAAGCAAACGATGGCGATTCTAGCGTGAAGGTCAATCCGGACGGAAGTGTTCAGGTAAATCCTTAATGATATAGGAAATTGCGGAATGGTCATGTGTACCTGTTCCGCTTTTTTATTAAAAATTTAAATCTTAGGAATAAAAGAGTACCTGAAATTCTAAATTTTTGGACTCTTTTTTTGTTCCTATTTTATTTTTTTAGAAGCAAGACGTATACATGAAGAAGAGGAAAAAACTATTGACAAAGCGGTGTTGCTGTGTTATTATGATAGACGGTACTTTTTACTTTTGGTCTCTCCAAAGTGTACAGAGACGTGCTGACAAATGTTGCAAAGTACACACAGATATGGGCTGTCACCAAGTGCCATATCAACCAAAATAAAAATATTACAGGAGAATGTAGATGCCTACAATTAACCAGTTGGTACGTAAGCCACGTAAGTCTAAAGTAGAAAAATCTAAGTCACCAGCTTTGAATATTGGCTACAACAGTCATAAAAAAGTTCAAACGAATGTCTCTTCACCGCAAAAACGTGGTGTTGCTACCCGTGTCGGAACAATGACACCTAAGAAACCTAACTCAGCCCTTCGTAAATTTGCTCGTGTACGTTTGAGCAACCTTATTGAAGTAACTGCCTACATTCCAGGTATTGGCCACAACCTGCAAGAACACAGTGTTGTTCTTATTCGCGGCGGACGTGTTAAGGACCTTCCAGGGGTACGTTATCATATTGTCCGTGGAGCGCTTGATACTGCAGGTGTTGCTGACCGTAAACAAGGCCGTTCTAAATACGGTGCGAAAAAACCTAAAGCATAAGAAGGGAGATTAAGAAATGAGTCGTAAAAACCGTGCGCCTAAGCGCGAAGTATTGCCAGATCCATTGTACAATTCAAAACTTGTAACACGTCTTATCAACCGCGTTATGCTGGATGGAAAACGCGGTACAGCTTCATCAATTGTCTATGGAGCTTTTGAACAAATCAAAGAAGCAACAGGAAATGATGCTCTTGAAGTCTTTGAAACAGCTATGGAAAATATCATGCCTGTTCTTGAAGTTCGTGCTCGCCGTGTCGGTGGTTCTAACTATCAAGTCCCAGTTGAAGTACGTCCTGAACGCCGCACAACACTTGGTCTTCGTTGGTTGGTAACAGCATCACGTGCTCGTGGTGAACACACCATGAAAGATCGTTTGGCTAAAGAGATTCTTGATGCGTCAAACAATACAGGTGCATCTGTTAAGAAACGTGAAGATACACATCGTATGGCAGAAGCTAACCGTGCCTTCGCACACTTCCGCTGGTAATTTAAGATGTGAGGACGTCAAGAAAATTCTAGGAAAAATAGGAAATGTGACGACGAGCCTTTGGGCTCTAGGAAGATTTATCTTTTTTCCCGAATTTTTAGTCCGAACTCAATAATTTAAGATACAGAGACGAAGAGAGCAAGGACAAAATAGGAAAATTGACGACGAAGCTTCAGCTTTTAGGAAATTTTATCTTTTTGGACTGGTTGCTCTCGAGTCGAGTTCAATTACTTAAGATACGAAGGCAGATAAAACGCACAGTGAAAATAGGAAACTTGACGAAGAGATTTTTGCCTCTAGGCGAGTTTATACCTATAGGAAAACTGACGCCGAAGTTTCAGCTTCTAGGAAATTTATCTTTTTGGCAGACATTTGCCGCTTAGATTCAATGAATGAAAATATAGAAAAACTCAGAAGCTAATTATCTTAAGTTATATTCAATTCAAGGATAGATGTTTGATCTGATTTGACTTGAATTACCCGTTTTGACTTTTGTCAATGGGACAGAAGAGAAAACACTCAAGCGGGTAGGTTCTTGCCTATCCGCTTTTATTAAACTAAGTAATAAATTAAAATAGGAGAAATAACCTCATGGCTCGCGAATTTTCACTTGAAAAAACTCGTAATATCGGTATCATGGCTCACGTTGATGCTGGTAAAACAACTACAACAGAGCGCATTCTTTACTATACTGGTAAAATCCATAAAATTGGTGAAACCCACGAAGGTGCTTCACAAATGGACTGGATGGAACAAGAACAAGAACGCGGTATCACTATCACTTCAGCGGCAACAACTGCACAATGGAAAGATCATCGTGTTAACATCATTGACACCCCAGGGCACGTAGACTTTACTATTGAAGTACAACGTTCTCTTCGTGTTCTTGACGGTGCGGTTACTGTTTTGGATGCTCAGTCAGGTGTAGAACCTCAAACTGAAACCGTTTGGCGTCAGGCAACTGAATACGGAGTTCCCCGTATTGTTTTTGCTAACAAGATGGATAAAATTGGTGCTGACTTCCTTTACTCAGTAAGCACACTTCATGACCGCCTTCAAGCAAACGCTCATCCAATTCAATTGCCAATCGGTGCTGAAGATGATTTCCAAGGAATCATTGATTTGGTAACAATGAAAGCTGAAATCTATACTAACGACCTTGGTACAGATATCTTAATTGAAGATATTCCAGCTGAATATGTTGACCAAGCTAACGAATACCGTGAAAAATTGATTGAAGCAGTTGCTGAAACTGACGAAGACCTCATGATGAAATATCTTGAGGGTGAAGAAATCACAGAGGCAGAATTAAAAGCTGCTATCCGTAAAGCAACTATCAATGTTGAATTCTTCCCTGTTCTTGCTGGTTCAGCTTTCAAAAACAAAGGTGTTCAAATGATGCTGGATGCGGTTATTGACTACCTTCCAAGCCCGCTTGATATTCCTGCCATCAAAGGTGTAAACCCAGATACAGATGAAGAAGAAGAACGTCCAGCTTCAGATGACGAACCATTTGCAGCTCTTGCCTTCAAGATCATGACTGACCCATTTGTAGGACGTCTGACTTTCTTCCGTGTTTACTCAGGTGTATTGAATTCAGGTTCTTACGTTCTTAATACTTCTAAAGGCAAGCGCGAACGTATCGGACGTATTCTGCAAATGCACGCAAACAGCCGTAATGAAATTGAAACAGTTTATTCAGGTGATATTGCCGCTGCTGTTGGTTTGAAGGAAACAACAACTGGTGATTCTTTGACAGATGAAAAAGCTAAGGTTATCTTGGAATCTATTGACGTTCCAGAACCGGTTATCCAGCTGATGGTTGAACCTAAATCTAAGGCTGACCAAGATAAGATGGCTATTGCTCTGCAAAAACTTGCCGAAGAAGATCCAACCTTCCGTGTTGAAACAAACGTAGAAACTGGTGAAACAGTTATCTCTGGTATGGGTGAACTTCACTTGGATGTCCTTGTTGACCGTATGAAACGCGAATTCAAGGTTGAAGCTAATGTTGGTGCTCCTCAAGTATCTTACCGTGAAACATTCCGTGCTTCTACACAAGCGCGTGGATTCTTCAAGCGTCAGTCTGGTGGTAAAGGTCAATTCGGTGATGTTTGGATTGAATTTACACCAAATGAAGAAGGTAAAGGATTCGAATTCGAGAATGCTATTGTCGGTGGTGTGGTTCCTCGTGAATTCATTCCAGCCGTTGAAAAAGGTTTGGTTGAGTCAATGGCTAACGGTGTTCTTGCAGGTTACCCAATGGTTGACATTAAAGCTAAGCTTTATGATGGTTCTTACCACGATGTCGACTCATCTGAAACAGCCTTCAAGATTGCTGCATCACTTGCCCTTAAAGAAGCTGCTAAAACAGCACAACCAGTTATTCTTGAACCAATGATGCTCGTTACAATTACAGTTCCAGAAGAAAACCTCGGTGATGTTATGGGACACGTGACAGCTCGTCGCGGTCGTGTTGATGGTATGGAAGCACATGGTAACAGCCAAATCGTTCGTGCTTATGTACCACTTGCCGAAATGTTTGGTTATGCAACTGTTCTTCGTTCAGCATCTCAAGGACGCGGTACTTTCATGATGGTATTTGACCACTATGAAGATGTTCCAAAATCTGTTCAGGAAGAAATCATTAAGAAAAATGCAGGAGAAGCTTAAGCTGCTCCATGAGTAGAATTTTAGATTCTTTCATATAAAGAAGAAAACGTAAACTTGGCCTTAGTAAGCTAAAGTTTCACGTTTTCTTTTTTCTTTTCATTAGGGAAAATCGTTTGCAATTTTCTTAAAATAATTATATAATAAGGGTGTTAAAAGGTTGGTTTATACTTGTGTAAGTTAATCTTTTCACAATTGTCTAAAAGGCAGGGCCTTTTAAAATAAATTTTTTGATTTTCATAAGGAGGAAATCACTAATGGTAGTTAAAGTTGGTATTAACGGTTTCGGTCGTATCGGACGTCTTGCTTTCCGTCGTATCCAAAACGTAGAAGGTGTTGAAGTTACACGCATCAACGACCTTACAGATCCAAACATGCTTGCACACTTGTTGAAATATGATTCAACTCAAGGTCGTTTCGACGGTGACGTTGAAGTTAAAGATGGTGGATTTGAAGTTAACGGCAAATTCGTTAAAGTTTCTGCTGAAGCTGATCCAACAAAAATTGATTGGGCTGCTGACGGTGTAGAAATCGTTCTTGAAGCAACTGGTTTCTTTGCAACAAAAGAAGCTGCTGAAAAACATTTGCATGCTAACGGTGGTGCTAAAAAAGTTGTTATCACAGCTCCTGGCGGAAATGATGTTAAAACAATCGTTTTCAACACTAACCATGAAATCCTTGATGGTACTGAAACAGTTATCTCAGGTGCTTCATGTACTACAAACTGTCTTGCTCCAATGGCAAAAGCTTTGCAAGATAACTTTGGTGTTAAACAAGGTTTGATGACTACTATCCACGCTTACACTGGTGACCAAATGGTTCTTGATGGACCACACCGTAAAGGTGACCTTCGTCGTGCTCGCGCTGCTGCTGCTAACATCGTTCCTAACTCAACTGGTGCTGCAAAAGCTATCGGTCTTGTTATTCCTGAATTGAATGGCAAACTTGATGGTGCTGCTCAACGTGTTCCTGTTCCAACTGGATCAGTTACTGAATTGGTAGCAGTTCTTGATAAAGAAGTTACTGTTGATGAAGTTAACGCAGCTATGAAAGCAGCTTCAAATGAATCATACGGATACACTGAAGATCCAATCGTTTCATCAGATATCGTTGGTATCTCATACGGTTCATTGTTCGATGCTACTCAAACTAAAGTACAAACTGTTGACGGCAAACAATTGGTTAAAGTTGTTTCTTGGTATGATAACGAAATGTCATACACTTCACAACTTGTTCGTACTCTTGAGTACTTCGCAAAAATCGCTAAATAAAAGTGATTGTGAAAGAAGGCTTCGGCCTTCTTTTAGTTTGA
>NZ_BCLE01000004.1 GCF_001431045.1 Streptococcus orisasini | reverse complement strand
CGTGGAAATTTATATGGTAGTCTGCAGACTTTTTTGCTGATCAAGGTAGGCAAATGGAGATTTGTCTACAGTCTAAAGAAGGCTTCGGCCTTCTTTTTTCTTGTTTTAAAAAAATTAAAAAGCTATATATATTATTTTAAAATTATAGACTTTTAGAAAAACCGGTGCTATAATAAAAGAAAGCCATTTCATAGATGAAGGGGAGGTGATTTTATAGGAAAGATAAGACCTAAATATCTCAGTATCTGCCATGACATCCGGTCAAAAATTCAAGATGGGACTTATCCTGTCCATGAGTATTTGCCCGATGGTACTAGTCTGGCGAAGACCTACGGAGTCAGTTTAATGACTTTAAAAAGAGCTTTGGATTTGCTTGTAGCTGAGGGTTATATTATTCGGCGCAGGGGAGACGGGACACTCGTCAGAGATTGGAAGGTAGAACAGCTTCCGCATCTCTATTCCTTGAAGGGGACTTATTATGACTATCAGAATAAGGTGGCTTCACGGATTTTAAAGTTTGAAGTGACGCACCCTTCTTCGGCTGTGGCTGAAAAGCTGTCCTTAACAGAAGATGATTTTGTCTATGAGATTATCCGTTTACGTATTTTGGAAGGACGGCCGATTATCATTGAGTATACTTTTATGCCGATTACGGTCATTCCAGGTTTGAAACGGCAGCATCTTGAACGATCTATTTACGAATATATCACTAAGGAGCTAAAGCGTAAGGTACACAGTGCTTTCGTAAAAGTTTCAGGTGTACGCCCCACTAAACTGGAGCAGGTAGAGATGAATCTTGCAGAAACTGACTTTTTAATGGAAATCGAGCAAGTCGGCAGTCTGGACAATTGCCGAGTGTTTGAGTATTCCATATCCCATCACCTTCCTGATGTTTTTGACTTTGAAACGGTTATGTTTAACCAGTAGAAAGGAGTGAACAATGGAAAATTTTCGCTTACACATTCCGACTGATATTCGTTTCGGAAAAGATCGATTAGAGGAGCTGCCTGAGGTACTTTCCCCTTACGGTAAACGTATTTTGCTGGCTTACGGGGGTGGTTCTATTAAAAAATCGGGCCTCTATGATAAAGTTGTTGCGCTTTTAAAAGACAATGGTTTTAGCTTTGTAGAGTTATCTGGAATAGCACCCAATCCTAAAATTGATTCTGTCCGTCAGGGTGTTCGTTTAATCCGGGAAAATCAGCTGGATGCTATCTTGGCTGTCGGGGGCGGTTCTGTTGTTGACGCCAGCAAAGTAATCGCCGCTGGTGTTTATTATGATGGCGATGTCTGGGACTTAGTTTTAGACAGGAGCAAGGTTGGCAGGGCTGTGCCTATTGTCGATATTTTAACCTTGGCTGCGACTGGTACCGAGATGAATCGCAATGCTGTCATTTCAAATCCTGAGACAAATGAAAAATTAGGAACGAGCGGCTGGGAATTAATTCCCAAGGCGTCATTTTTAGATCCCACCTTGACCTATACTGTGTCTAAATGGCAGACAGCTGCTGGTGCGGCAGATATGATGAGTCATCTATTTGAACAGTATTTTAACCGTACTGAAGCTGTTGATGTTCAAGACAGCATTGCAGAAGGGCTGCTGAAAACAATCATTAAGTATGCACCGATTGCTATTCGGGAGCCGGAAAACTATGATGCACGAGCAAATCTGTTTTGGAGTTCGACGCTGGCACTTAATGGCTTAGTCGGACAAGGTCGTTCTGGCGGCTGGAGTTGCCATCCGATAGAACACGAATTATCGGCCTATTATGACATTACGCATGGTATCGGACTTGCTATTTTGACACCGCGCTGGATGACATTTTGTCTTGATAAAGACAGCACAACACACGCAAAATTTGCAGCCTATGCCCGCAATGTCTGGGGACTAAATCAGGGAACAGATGAAGAATTAGCTAGACAGGCGGTTCAAAAGACTTATGATTTCTTCAAAGAGCAGCTTGAAATACCGATGACCTTGCCGGAAGTGGGCATTGAAAATCAGGATTTAGTCTCAGAAATGAGTGAACAGGCTGTTAAGCACGGTGGTCTGTCCAACGATCGTTTTGTTAATTTGACAGTAGATGATGTGAAAGAAATTATTAAAGCATCCTACAATCCGATGGAAACTTTTTAAAAGGGAGAAGCAATATGGAAGTTTATACTTTAAATAACGGTGTAGAAATTCCAAAGATTGGCTTTGGAACTTGGCAGATTCCTGAGGGGAATGAGGCTTATAACAGTGTTCGCCATGCCCTTAAAGTGGGATACCGCCATGTAGATACCGCACAAGCTTACGGCAATGAAGTCAGTGTCGGAAAAGCAATCGTAGACAGTGGTTTGGCGCGTTCCGATATTTTTCTGACAACAAAGGTTTGGAATGACAAACATGATTATGAACTGGCTAAAGCATCTATTGAAGAGTCACTTGAAAAACTTGGTGTTGATTACTTAGATCTTCTTTTGATTCACTGGCCTAATCCTAAAGCTTTGCGGGAGAATGATGCTTGGAAAGCTGGCAATGCTGGTGCCTGGAAAGCTATGGAAGAAGCTTATAAGGCAGGAAAAGTTCGTGCCATCGGTGTTTCTAATTTTATGATTCATCACTTAGAAGCACTGTTTAAAACGGCTGAGGTTAAACCGCATGTCAATCAAATTCTTTTAGCACCAGGCTGTGTTCAGGAAGAATTAGTTGCTTTTTGCCGAGATAATGATATTCTTTTGGAAGCATACAGCCCGCTTGGAACCGGAACAATTTTTGGTAATCCTGTGGTTGAAGAAATTGCTGATAAATATGATAAATCAGCCGCGCAAGTAGCCTTGCGCTGGTCGCTGCAAAAAGGTTTCTTACCTTTGCCAAAATCAGTAACTCCTAAAAATATTGAGGCGAATCTTCATATCTTTGATTTTAATTTGGACGAAGAGGATATTAGCACATTAGATAAGATTGAAGGGATCAAAACCCAGCAAAATCCTGATCAAGTTGATTTCTAATTGCATCAGCTGCAATAGAATAGCTGTTTGTAAATAAAAGAGTAAGGCATATCGTTACACGTTTTATGTTCTTACTCTTTTTGTTTGCTAGTTTTTGGCTGCGCTATTGATATTTTATTTGTAAATTAGGAAATGAAACGGTTTTACGGATTTCACTTTGGAAAAATTTGTGATATAATTAGCATGTACAAAAAATTTTAAGGAGTCTATATTCATGGCAAAATTGACTGTTAAAGACGTTGATTTGAAGGGGAAGAAAGTTCTCGTTCGTGTTGACTTTAATGTTCCTGTAAAAGATGGCGTTATTACAAATGATAACCGTATTACTGCGGCTCTTCCAACTATCAAATACATCATCGAACATGGTGGCCGTGCAGTTCTCTTCTCTCACCTTGGACGTGTGAAAGAAGAAGCAGATAAAGAAGGTAAATCACTTGCTCCTGTAGCTGCAGATTTAGCTAAAAAACTTGGTCAGGAAGTTGTTTTCCCAGGCGTTACACGCGGTGAAAAACTTGAAGCAGCTATTGATGCTCTTGAAGATGGTCAAGTTCTCTTAGTTGAAAACACTCGTTTTGAAGATGTTGATGGTAAGAAAGAATCTAAAAATGACCCTGAACTTGGTAAATACTGGGCAAGCCTTGGCGATGGTATCTTTGTAAACGATGCTTTTGGTACAGCTCACCGTGCTCATGCTTCAAACGTAGGCATCTCGGCAAACGTTGAAAAAGCAGTTGCTGGATTCCTTCTTGAAAACGAAATTGCTTACATCCAAGAAGCTGTTGAAACTCCAGAGCGTCCATTCGTAGCTATCCTTGGTGGTTCAAAAGTTTCAGATAAGATTGGTGTTATCGAAAACTTACTGAAAAAAGCTGATAAGGTCCTTATCGGCGGCGGTATGACTTATACTTTCCTTAAGGCTCAAGGTATCGAAATTGGTGATTCACTTGTTGAAGAAGATAAACTTGATATTGCCAAAGATCTTTTAGCTAAAGCAGATGGTAAATTAATTTTGCCAGTTGATTCAAAAGAAGCAAACGCATTTGCTGACTACACTGAAGTTAAAGATACCGAAGGTGAAGCTGTAGATTCTGGCTTCCTTGGTCTTGATATCGGTCCTAAATCAATCGCTAAATTTGATGAAGAATTGACTGGTGCGAAAACAGTTGTCTGGAATGGTCCAATGGGTGTCTTTGAAAACCCAGACTTCCAAGCTGGTACAATCGGAGTTATGGATGCTATCGTGAAACAACCAGGTGTTAAATCAATCATCGGTGGCGGTGATTCAGCTGCTGCAGCTATCAACCTTGGCCGTGCTGATAAATTCTCATGGATTTCAACAGGCGGTGGTGCATCTATGGAATTACTAGAAGGTAAAGTATTACCAGGCTTGGCTGCATTGACAGATAAATAATTACTTGCGACGAAAAGAGTTGTGAAAACAACTCTTTTCTAGTGCATAGGCTAGATTCTATGAAACGTAGTGAGTATAGAAAATCAGCCTAGGTAAAGGAAAAGTTCTTTCAGGATTTACAGCTTTGACTGAGGAATAATAGAAAAAGGTCCAGTGGACCTTTCAGACTGAAGAAAAAGTCAATTTTTATCAAAAGAACGATTGTGTTATGATACTTTCCTTAGGTAGCGCGGACGGTAGCAACTTCCTTTGGAATTTCATACCTAGATTTTGAGCCCAAGTCTCAAAATCTCCGAACGCCAGAAATCACTCATTTCTGGCGTTTTTGCTACAGCGGAAAGTATCTGGGCTAGGCTTGTTCAATTCGTCTATTTTTCTTATAGATTGTGAATTGATATTATCCTAAGATGTGTGTGCTTGTGAAATGCTAACTATAGAGTTTGTCTACAACCTGAAAGGTCCAGTGGACCTTTTTGTTTACCATTGAAACCAAAGAAAGTAGCACAGACACATATGATTGCTGGACAATCATTCACAGGAAGAGACTAATCTGAAAGGTAGATATATAAAAAGCGCGATGTCCTAGTCATTGACTTTCAAGAAGTCTTTAGTTTTGCTGATTGCTATGAAGCAGTTTGCTGGACCTGTCTTACCAACTATTACATCCAGATATTATAAAAAATGGGAGTGGGAAAAAAACAACAAATAACAAAAGAGTTCGACTTCCCACTCCTCGTACAATTGAGATACCATACTTTTTAGAATGGCCTTATTAATCCTCCAAATGGTTGGATAAATTTTTGAACATATCATTCAAAGTCACTAAACGTTTTTCAACTTTTTCAACTGCAGCATCTAGAGTATACCCTTCCTCCAGCATTTCTTGAATTAAGAGTATTTTTTTTATATTCATATAGTCATATCTTCTGGTTGTGCCTTCCTTACCATTTTGGGAGTGAATGATGCCTTTTTCTTCCCAGTAGCGAATTTTTCTAATTGGAATACCAGTTATTTTAGAAACCTCCCCAATTCCGACAACGAGTTTTTTCAAAAGTTCTACATCCAAGAGAGCAGAGTAATCTTCAAAATTTTGCTTCATAATAATTTCGATCCTTTTGTATTTATAAATGAATGTCTACACTCATTTTATAATAATAAAATGAAATCGACAATTTTTCTTGATTATTTATCGGATATATTCTATAATTATCGTAGATAATCTACAATTATTGCGAAAAATATACAAAAGATGATAAGCTTATGAAAATAAGTAAAATCAAAACAGATAAACTGTTTTTAGATGCTAGCTTTGGTTCGATTACAGGTGTTTGGCCAATGGAGGAGCGCAAGTGACTTTTCTAATTTTGACCTTGGTATTGCTGCTGAGTCTGGTTATTAAAGATAAAGGGAGAAAATTAATATGAAAAAGATACTTATTTTAGGAGCAACTGGCAGAACTGGAAGTTTAGTAATAAAGGAATTATCCAAATATGAATCTGTACAAATTATTGCTGCTTTAAGAAAACAGGAGGACAGAGAAAGATTGCCTGTACTAAAGCAGCCTGTGGAAACGGCTCTTATAGACATTAATGATGTCAAAAATATGCAGAAATCACTGATAGATTGTGATGTTATTGTTCAGGCAATTCGATTACGAGAAGATATCTCAGAAGAAGCTTTGATACAATTGGATAAAAACATTCGTCAAGCAATCAATCCATCAAAAAAAGTTCAAATTGTTACAGTGGGAGGTGCTGGTTCGCTAAGATTGAGCAAGGGACAGCGTTTCTGGGAGGATCGTCATTTTCCAAAGCAAACGCTACCTAGAGGAATTGCTCATGCCAAACTACGAGATTACTTAGAAGAAAGGTCTTTTAAAGATCCTTGGGCTTATTTAATTCCACCGCCTGCTTATATTGTTGATGGGAAGAAAAGGGGCTATCAAAAGTATCGTTCAACGCAGGAGGAAGATTTTTTTATTAACCAAACGGTCTCCTATAGTGATTTTGCGCTCGCTGTAGCGGATGCTGTAATGGAAAAGTGGCAGGGTGTTTATTTAATTGCTGGTCAGGAATAACATGATGTTTGGTTGGGGCTTTTCTCACTCCCTTTTTAATAGTACTATCTTTTTGTTGCTTAAAGCTAAATTGGAGCGCTTCGTGATTGGATTTGCAGACTTAGCTAAATGGTGCAGCTGCCAGCAAAGATTTTTTCATGCAGGAGCGATCTTGCTGGAGATAGCTAGTATTCACAGTAGGCTGCTTATTATTTTACAGTCCCTTTTCCTTGAAAAACATGTTACAATTTAAATATGAAGAAATATCATTTTGATCCTAAAAAATTTACCTTGGGTATGCGAACATTTAAGTCGGGGCTAGCCGTTTTTTTAGTACTCTTGCTTTTTGGAATACTTGACTGGAAGGGTCTTCAGATTGGTGCTTTGACGGCTGTTTTTAGTTTGCGTGAAGACTTCGATAAAAGTGTTCATTTTGGGGCATCACGCATAGTTGGCAATAGTATTGGCGG
>NZ_BCLE01000003.1 GCF_001431045.1 Streptococcus orisasini | reverse complement strand
TATTTACTCGCTTGTGTTTTTTCTTATCAATAGTCTATTTCATTATGATTACTGGGTCACAGTTGTTTTTGTTCCAATATTCACCATGTTAACTATTATGACCAATGTTGCTGTGGACAATAAAACAGGAATTATCGGTGGAGTTGCAGCCTTGCTTATTATTACCTTGTCCATTCCTAGGGATGAGACAATCCTTTATGTTTTTGCAAGAATTTTTGAAACTTTTGTGGGTGTTTTCATTGCTATCACTGTTAATTCAGATATTGATAAAATACGAAAATTTTTCAAGAAAGAAAAAGTTTGAAGTTTATGTTAGAAAATCTGACATAAAGGCTTGACAGTCATAAATTTTCAGAATATAATAGACAATGAAAGGAGGAAATCATGAAAGAAAAAGAACTTAGGCGATCAATGGCAGTCTTTCCTATCGGGACTGTAATGAAACTGACGGATTTAACAGCTCGTCAAATTCGTTATTATGAGGATCAAGGATTACTGACCCCGGATCGCAGTTCTGGAAATCGACGCCTTTACTCGCTGAATGATATGGATGTTTTACTGGAAATCAAAGACTTCTTGGATGAAGGGTTAAATATCGCAGCTATCAAGAGAGAGTATGCGGATCGCAAAGATCGTGCTCTGAAGAAGCAAAAAGCTTTGACAGATGCGGATGTTCGACGGATCTTACATGACGAACTCCGAAATCAGGGCCGTTTTTCAAGTCCGACCCAACATCTTGGTGGCTTACGTATGTAAATGCGTAACGTGAAATTTAATTTTTAAAAGGAGGCCGTTATGGCAATCACAGCAGCAGACATTCGTCGCGAAGTTAAGGAGAAAAATGTTACTTTCCTCCGTTTAATGTTTACAGATATCTTGGGGATAATGAAAAATGTAGAAATTCCAGCTACTGACGAACAATTAGATAAAGTACTTGCAAATAAAGCGATGTTTGATGGTTCTTCAATTGAAGGTTTTGTACGTATTAATGAGTCAGATATGTACCTTTATCCTGATCTTGATACTTGGACTGTTTTCCCTTGGGGAGATGAAAACGGAGCTGTTGCTGGGTTAATCTGTGATATTTATACAGCAGAAGGGGAACCCTTTGCCGGTGACCCGCGCGGTAATTTAAAAAAAGCTTTGCGTCATATGGAAAAGCTTGGCTTTAAATCCTTTAACCTTGGCCCAGAACCTGAGTTCTTCCTTTTCAAAATGGATGAATTTGGCAATCCTACTACTGAAGTAAATGACAAGGGCGGCTACTTTGATTTGGCACCTACGGATCTTGCAGATAACACACGCCGCGAGATTGTTAATGTCCTGACTAAAATGGGATTTGAAGTCGAAGCTAGTCACCACGAAGTGGCTATTGGCCAGCATGAAATTGACTTTAAATATGCTGATGTTCTAACTGCTTGTGACAAAATTCAGCTGTTCAAATTGGTTGTTAAAACAATCGCTCGTAAACATGGCTTGTATGCAACCTTTATGGCTAAACCTAAATTTGGTATTAATGGTTCAGGAATGCATTGTAACATGTCCTTGTTTGACAATGATGGTAAAAATGCTTTCTTTGATCCAAAAGATCCAAAAGGAATGCAGCTGTCTGAAACGGCTTATCAGTTCTTGGGCGGTTTGGTGAGACATGCTTACAGTTACACTGCTATCATGAATCCAACTGTTAACTCATACAAACGTTTAGTTCCTGGTTATGAAGCTCCAGTTTATATCGCATGGGCTGGCCGCAATCGTTCTCCGCTGATCCGCGTACCTGCTTCACGAGGTGTTAGCACACGTTTGGAATTGCGTTCAGTTGACCCTACAGCTAATCCTTATTTAGCCTTGGCTGTCCTCTTAGAATCTGGACTTGATGGTATTGAAAACAAAATTGAAGCACCAGCACCTGTAGAATCGAATATTTATGTGATGACTGTTGAAGAACGTAAAGCAGCTGGCATTGCGGATCTTCCGTCAACTCTTCACAATGCGCTGAAAGCTTTACAAGAAGATGAAGTGGTTAAAGCGGCCTTAGGCAATCATATTTATACAAGTTTCCTTGAGGCTAAGCGTATTGAATGGTCCAGCTATGCTGCCTTTGTATCGCAATGGGAAGTTGATAGCTATTTGGATCTTTACTAAGCAAAAAGCAGCCAGTTATGGCTGTTTTTTTGTCTAATAAATAATTGAATTTTCAGAATTTTTTAACGATATTCTGTCCTTCTGCATAAATATGTGATATAATTTAATCGTCTATTCAAAAAAAGAGATTTGGTTAAACTTGGTTAGGAGTGAACGTATGAGAGAGGTTATTAAAAAGGCACAGCAAACTACCTTGTGGGATCCGTCCTTCGAATCGGACGCCTGTGGTATGGGATTTGTTGCTCAGATTGATGGGGTTGCCAGCCATCAGCTGGTTGATTATGCCTTAACGATGTTAGAGAGAATGAACCATCGCGGCGGTACCGGTGCTGAGCCTGATACTGGTGATGGTGCCGGTATGCTGCTGGCTATGCCGGATGAATTTTTCCGACTGAAAGCTAAAGAGGAGGATGTTGATTTGCCGCCATTGGGAGACTATGCCGTTGCCCAATTGTTTCTTCCTCAGGATAAGGTGGCAAAAACCATTTTAGCAGACAGTCTGATTAGTGAAATCAAAAGATTAGGTTTTAACATACTGCTGTCGCGTGATGTCCCTTTTAATTATGATAATTGCGGTCCGGCTGCTCAGGAAATTATGCCGAGTTTTGTGCAGCTCTTTATTGAAAAACCGACTGAAACAAGCAGCGGACGCGCGTTTGAGGACAGACTTTTCCGTTTGCGCCGTAAGCTAGAAAAAACTTTTGCTGCAGATGAGCTCTTTATTTGTTCCCTATCAAGTAAGACCATTGTGTATAAAGGCATGCTGCATGCCTTTCAGGTTCGTCTCTTTTATCCTGACTTGTCAGATGAACTGTTTAAATCACACATTGCATTAACTCATTCTCGCTTTTCAACAAACACTTTCCCATCTTGGGATCGTGCACAGCCTTTTCGTTTTTTGGCACATAATGGGGAAATCAACACGCTTCGTGGGGCTGAAAATTGGATGCACAGCCATCAAATTGAAGTCTATAATGAAGAAAATTCAGACTCTGCTAAGCTGGAAAACTGTCTGGAGTATCTTTACCGTCATGGCCGCGATATTCCGCAAAGCTTGCTGATGATGGTTCCAGAAGCCTGGGGAAAAGATGCAGGACTTTCTAAAGAATTAACGGCTTTTTATGAGTATGCATCTAGTTTTGTTGCTCCTTGGGACGGTCCGGCTGCTTTGGTATTTACTGACGGTGAAATGGTTGGGGCTCGTTTGGACCGTAATGGTCTTCGCCCCAGCCGCTATTCCCGCACCAAAGATAATTTCTTGATTTGTTCAAGTGAATCCGGTGTCGTTGACATAGAGCCCAGCCAAGTTGTTGAAAAAGGGGTTCTTGGTCCCGGCAATATGATGTTAATTGATACCAAAAAAGGCTTGGTATTAAAGAACGAAGGCGTTAAAGAACATTATTCTAAACAGCATCCTTACCAAGAGTGGGTAAAAGAGAATATTGCTCTCTTGGATGAATTTGCTGAGCAGGAAGAAATTGTCAATGATTATGATGTTAATCAAATGTGGAAGATTTTTGGTTATACGGATGAGACCATTCGGACGGTTATTCTGCCCATGTCAGAAAAAGGGGAAGAACCTGTTATTTCAATGGGCTTTGACAGTCCCTTAGCAGTATTATCAAAGAAACCGCAATCTCTTTTCACTTACTTTAAACAGCAATTTGCTCAAGTAACCAATCCTCCTATTGATGCCATTCGTGAGCAGTTAGTGGTTTCGACGACAGTCTTTTTAGGCGGTGATGGCGATATTCGCCAAGACAGTGCTGATAATTGTATCAAGGTTCAGGTTGACAGTCCTGTGCTTTCCAGTCAGGATTTTGCAAAATTAGCCAATCTGACAGATAAGCGTTACAAGGTAACAACCCTATCAACTGTTTATGATTTGGGCGATTCTGACAATAACCGTCTGCAGTATGCCTTGGAAGATCTTTTCAAAAAGGCCGACGAGGCAGTCAACCAAGGCAGTAAGATTATCATCCTGTCAGACCGTGGTGTCACTAAAGGCCGCTTAGCCATTCCTATTTTACTGGCGGTTTCCGGTCTGAATAATTACATGGTTGTCAAAGGGAAAGCCAGTCAATTTTCGATTGTTGTTGATACGGCAGAGGCTTTTGAAGTTCATCATTTTGCGACCTTGGTTGGTTTTGGTGCGACAGCTATCCACCCTTATGGTGCCTATGCAACCTTAGCGGCCTTTGATAAGATCAGCGATTCTTTTGAAAAATACCGTAAAGCTGCCGAAAAAGGGATTGTTAAAGTCATGAGCCGTATGGGAATCTCAACGATACTTGGCTATAAAGGAGCTCAGCTTTTTGAAGCTATCGGTCTTTCTTCTGACGTTGTTAACCAATACTTCAGAGGAACAGCTACGCGCATTGAAGGGCTGACCTTAAATCAAATCGAAAAAGAGTATCTGGAGCGTGTTGATTTTGCCTTTGGTTCAAGAGCCAATGATTTCCTGCCTTCTGGCGGTTCCTACCAATATAAGACAGATGGAGAATACCATCTCTTTAACCCACGGTCTATTTATAATTTCCAACAATCTATTCGCCGCGGGGACTACGGCCTCTTTAAGCAATACTCAACCGAATTGGATAATGAGGCTCTAAAACAGCCGACGACTCTGCGGTCTCTCTGGGAATTTGATTCTAAGCGGCCCAAAGTTGATCTATCAGAAGTTGAACCAGCCAAGGAAATTGTAAAACGTTTTAAAGTTGGTGCCATGAGTTTTGGTTCCCTTTCTAAGGAAGCGCATGAAACAATTGCTCAAGCCATGAACTCTATCGGAGCCAAATCAAACTCTGGCGAAGGTGGTGAAAACCGCAAACGCTTCAAGCCACAAGCTGATGGCCGCAATATTAATTCTAAAATTAAGCAAGTTGCCTCCGGACGTTTTGGTGTCAATGCAGAATACCTCATGTCTGCAGAAGAATTACAAATCAAATTAGCACAGGGAGCTAAGCCTGGTGAGGGCGGCCAGCTTCCTGGTCAAAAAGTCTTCCCTTGGATTGCTGAGATTCGCGGAGCAACCCCGGGTGTACGCTTGATTTCGCCACCGCCCCATCATGATATTTATTCTATTGAAGATTTGGCACAGTTAATTTATGATTTGAAGGCTATCAATCCTTATGCCAAAATCAATGTTAAATTAGTTTCAAGCACAGGCGTTGGTACCATTGCTACCGGCTGTGTCAAAGCGGGTGCTGATAAGGTAGTTATTTCAGGCTATGACGGTGGTACAGGTGCTTCTCCGCGCAATTCTGTTCGCGATGCGGGGCTTCCGTGGGAAATGGGTTTGGCTGAAGCTCATCAGACCTTATCGCTCAACCGTCTTCGTCAGCGCATGACTTTAGAGACAGATGGGAAATTAATGACAGGCCGCGATATTGCTATTGCCACCTTATTAGGTGCAGAGGAATATTCATTTGCTAGTTTGGCTCTGATTTCAGTTGGCTGCGTCATGATGCGCGTGTGCTCACTCAATACTTGTCCTGTCGGGGTTGCAACGCAAAATCCTGAATTGCGCAAGAATTTTTCAGGCAAGCCAGAACATGTAATCAACATGATGACTTTCCTAGCAGAAGAATTGCGGGAATACATGGCTGAATTGGGCTTTCGTTCTGTTGATGAAATGGTTGGCCATGCAGAAGTTTTGAAATCAAGATTTGTGGCACAAGGTAAGGCAAAATCTCTTGATTTTTCAAGGGTTATTGGCAATAGTTTCCCGATTGAACGGAAAAATGAAGATCCTTTTGCTGAAGAACGCCAATGGAAAGAACTGGATGGTTTTGCTGCAGCAGCTATCGAAAAAGGTATCAGTGTTACTGTTGAAAAGACCATTAATAATGTGGACCGTTCGGTTGGAAGCCGCATGGCCGGCTGGATGGCAGAGCGCTATGGCAATGATTCTGTTAAGGAAGGCCTGATTAAATATCATTATAAGGGAATTGCCGGACAAAGTTTTGCCAGCTATATTACACAAGGTCTGGAATATACTTTGGTCGGTGAAGCAAATGACTACATTGCAAAATCCATGTCAGGCGGACGTTTAATTGTCAAGCCTCCGCATGATGCAGCCTACGATGTTGAAAATTCACCAATTGTCGGTAATGTTTCCCTCTTTGGTGCTGTCAAGGGTGAAGCTTATTTTGCAGGCCGTGCAGGTGAGCGCTTCTGTGTTCGTAATTCGGGAGCAAAAGTTGTTGTTGAAGGTGTCGGTGCCCATGGCTGTGAATACATGACTGGCGGTGTGGCTGTTATTCTTGGAACAACAGGACGTAACTTTGCTGCCGGTATGAGCGGCGGTGTAGCCTATGTATATGATGCCAACGGAGACTTTAAGGAAAAAGTTAACATGGACATGGTTGACTTGTACGCTGTCGGTGAAACGCGCGGAGATGACATCTTAAAAGATATGGTTGAAAAACACTATGAATACACAGGCAGTGCCAAGGCTAAGCGTCTTCTGGACAACTGGGATGAAGAAGTGAAGAAATTCATCAAAGTTTACCCAAGTGATTTCCATGACATTAATGATATTGAATATGCTCTCAGTCAAAAAGGCATGAGCGGTGATGAACTTGAATTGCATACATTTGAAGTAGCCACTGGCGGCGATGCCACAGCGCAAGAACGGCAAGCTTTGCTGGCTAGTGTAACAGGAGGAAAATGAGATGGCAGATCCATTTGGATTTTTAAAATATGAACGCAAGGACAATCCCTATCGTCCTGTTAGCGAGCGTATCAAAGATTTTGAAGAACTGCAGAGAGTTCTATCCGTTGAAGAGCGCCAGAAGCAAGCGGCTCGCTGCATGAATTGCGGAATTCCTTTTTGCCATGAGGGAACATTTTATGGCGGCGGTCGTGCTGTTTCCGGCTGTCCAAATGATAATTTGATTCCTGAATGGAATGATTTAGTTTATAAAGGCGATTTCAGGCGTGCTTTTGAGCGGCTGACGCGAACCAATCCTTTACCGGAAATGACAGGGCGTGTCTGCCCAGCTCCTTGTGAAAAGGCCTGTACAGAAGGCTTAAACGGTGCTGGCGTTACCATTCATGATAATGAACGTTTTATCATTGATAATGCTTTCGAAGAGGGTTGGGTAGCTGATTCCGGCCGACCAATTGAGCGGACTGGCTTTAAAGTAGCTGTCGTTGGTTCGGGTCCGGCTGGTTTATCAGCAGCTTGGCGCCTCAATCAACTGGGACACAGTGTGACAGTTTTTGAACGTTCGGATCGTTTTGGTGGTCTGCTCATGTACGGGATTCCTAATATGAAGTTGGATAAAAAAATTGTTCAGCGCCGCATTGACACCATGGCTGAGATTGGTATTAATTTTGTTGCTAATACAGAAATTGGCCGTGATATCACTGCAGAAGAGCTGCTAGATAAATTTGACCGTGTTATCTTGGCGACTGGTGCCAGTGTTCCCCGTGATTTGGATGTTCCGGGACGTGATTTAAAAGGCATTCGCTTCGCAGTTGATTTCTTGACGGAAACAACTAAGACGCTTTTGGACAGTGAAGACAAGCAGCTGCCTCGTTCGCTTGAAGGCAAGCATGTTTTGGTCATCGGCGGCGGTGATACTGGGAATGACTGTATTGGTACAGCTGTTCGTTTGGGCGCTGCCAGTGTTAAACAGTTGGAAATTACGCCGCAGCTGCCTGAAAAGCGTCTTCCAACAAATCCATGGCCGCAGTATCCAATGATTAACCGCACAGGTTATGGACAGGAAGAAGCCAATTTTGTTCAGTCTACTGATTTGACGGATTATACTACATCAACAGTAGAATTTCTTGGTGAAAATGGTCAGGTAACTGCTGCTAAAACTGTTAAAGTTGGTCCAGGTTTTAAAAACATTGAAGGAACAGAGGGTGTTATCCAAGCAGACCTCGTTCTTCTAGCCATGGGCTTCACCGGTGCTGAAAAAGCTCTCTTTGACCAATTCCAAGTAGAATGTGTCTACGATGACTATTCAACCCGCAATGAAAAAGTTTTTGTTGCAGGCGATGCCCGTCGCGGCCCTAGTCTCGTTATCTGGGGAATTCGTGAAGGCCGCAAAACAGCAGAAAAAATTGATCAAAGCCTCAGAATGATGGTTGCCGAATGAAAGATGGGCAACCATCTTTTTTTTCTTGTTATCAATTAGTAATGGAAAAAGTTCTTTTTCTTAAAAAGTTTGAAATAATTATTCGATATGATGTTATTATCACTAAAAGGAGATGTTAGGAATAATAGTTATGAAAAGCCAATTTTTAAAAAAAGCAACTTTTACTGTTGCAGCTACGGCAGCAACAGTTGTTTTAGGAAATAAAATAACTAGTGCAGATACCTATACCCTTCAAGAAGGAGATTCATTTTTCAGTGTTGCTCAAAAATATAATATGGATGTTTATGAGCTAGCAGCACTTAATGGAAAAGATATTACTAGTCTAATTTTGCCGGGGCAAACCTTGACTGTTAATGGAACAACAGCACCTGACAATACTCAGGCAGCACCAGCAGATGGCAGTCAAAATCAGGCCACTACACAAGCAGCACCAGCTGATGGTAATACTTATCCCGTTGGTCAATGTACTTGGGGAGTAAAAGAAGTCGCAACTTGGGCTGGCGATTGGTGGGGCAATGGCGGTGACTGGGCTGCCAGCGCAGCAGCACAAGGTTATACTGTCGGCAACACGCCAGCCGTAGGATCAATCATGTGCTGGACAGATGGTGGTTATGGACACGTCGCTTATGTCACAGCTGTTGGCGAAGATGGTAAAGTTCAGGTGCTGGAATCAAATTATAAAGATCAGCAGTGGCTTGATAATTACCGCGGCTGGTTTGATCCAAATAACAGCGGAACGCCTGGTACTGTCAGCTATATTTATGCTAATTAATGATAAAAAAAGATTCAAGACAGTTCAATGTTGCTGAGCAGCTAAGAACTACTTGGATCTTTTGTTTTTATAAAACTGAAAAAACGAGGCTGAATAGACCTCGTTTTAAATTTAATGTTTGTCAGGAGTTAAAATCATAGGGATGATAATAGGTTCGCGCTCAGTCTTTTCATAAAGATAAGGTCTGAGTGCATTAACGATAGCTCCGTTGACGGATTGAATGCTGGCTTCTTTATTTTTTAAAGCGATACGAATAGCATTGAAAAGAATGCGTTGGCTGCTGCGAATAAGGTCGCCAGATTCCCGCATATAAATAAAGCCGCGGCTAAGAATATCTGGACCAGCCAAAATCATTTTAGTTTTGAAATCAACAGTGGCTACGGCTAAAACGACACCGTCTTCAGAGAGATCGCGGCGATCGCGCAGGACAGCTGCACCGATATCACCGATACCGTTTCCGTCAACATAAATGTCCTGAGCATTGAAATGCCCGGCTCTTCTGGCAGAATTTTTAGTTAAGGCCAGAACATCACCGTTTTCCATGATAAAGATATTATCCTTAGGGACACCTGTATCAATAGCCAGTCCAGCATGAACTTTCTGCATACGGTATTCTCCATGCACGGGCATGAAGTATTTTGGCTTGATAAGACGCAGCATTAACTTTTGTTCCTGTTGTCCGCCGTGTCCAGATGTGTGGATATTGTTGACTTTGCCATGGATGACTTCAACGCCAGCTTCTTGGATAGTATTGATCAGCTTATTGACGCTGGTTGTATTACCAGGAATAGGGCTGGATGAGAAAATGACAGTGTCACCGGGCTGCAGCTGAACCTGCCGGTGTGTACCATTAGCAATTCGCGACAGAGCTGCCATAGATTCTCCCTGGCTTCCTGTACACATAATCATAATCTCACTAGCATGGTATTCTTTGATTTCGTTAGGTTCTATGAAGGTTCCTTTAGGTACTTTTATGTAACCTAGTTCAATGCCGTTGACAATAGCTTTTTCCATAGAGCGGCCAAATACAGCAATTTTACGGCCTGTTTTTACAGCTGCTTCAGCGGCCTGCTGCAAACGGAAAATATTGGAGGCAAAAGACGCAAAAATAATCCGTCCATGAATCCCCTCAATGATATTCATAATAGACTGTCCAACAACTTTTTCAGAATTGGTAAAAGTTGGAACCTCAGCATTGGTTGAATCTGATAATAGGCAAAGAACTCCCTCTTCGCCAAGAGCTGCCATACGATGAATATCTGCTGGCTCACCAACTGGTGTGAAATCAAATTTGAAGTCTCCGGTACAGACAATTTTTCCTTGAGGGGTATGAATAACAACGCCTAAGGGCTCTGGTATGGAGTGAGTAGTCCTAAAGAAAGTAACACTGAGATTTTTAAAGGTCAATTCAGTATTGTGATTGATTTCGTACAATTTTGCATCGCGCAAAAGGCCGTGTTCTTCCAATTTTCCACGAATAAGCGCAAGCGCCAAAGGCCCCGCATAAATAGGAATATTGGCCTGTTTTAGAAGAAAGGGAATACCACCAATGTGGTCTTCATGGCCGTGGGTAATAACAAGAGCCTTGATGCGGTCAATGTTGTCTACAATATAAGAATAGTCGGGAATGACATAATCAATGCCAAGAAGATCTTCCTCAGGGAATTTTATTCCGGCATCAACAATAATAATTTCATCTTGATATTCAATTCCGTAAGTATTTTTACCAATCTCGCCTAATCCGCCGATAGCATAAACACCGACTTCTTCAGCTTTTAAATTAATATTTGCCATCTTAGAACTCCGTTAGCTCAAAGGCACCTGTTTCTTTTTCATATTCTAGGTGCTTATCGGAAAGAGGTTCTATGAGTTCAATGTTGTAAGCAGTATTTTCTTCAACTGCCTGACGAGCCTTAATGCGACCTTCAAGCTCATCCTTAGCGTCAATATCGAGATAGAGAGCTTTTGTCTGTTCACGACGTGGACTGCGATCTTTGGTTTCTTGATAAAAAACTTTGTAAATCATTTTATTCCTTTCTGTTATATCATGATTAATCCAAACTACAAAAAATCGGTCAAATATGAGACCTTGCTATATTTGACAAGAAACTATGAAATTTTTATGAGTAATAGATTTAACCTTGATTCGTTGCAATTATTAAGATTATACCATAATTTGAGACGTTAGTAAAAATATTGAGATAAATTGTTTGTGTCTGTAGATAACTTAGGCAGAAGTAGCTTAACAACTTATCTTTTTATAGTTAATTTGATATTTAAACAAAATACAGACACTAACTAAGCCTATCGCTGATTTCGCTTAATTTTTGCAGGTCAGCTTCTGTCAGCCTAAAGTTTTGTGCTTCAAGATTGCTTTGGGCTTGTTTGAGAGTGCTGGCACCAGAGATAGCAAAAACGGTGCTGCCATGTGCATGGATCGGCCAGTTAATTCCACCTTGCAAAGAAGCCTTAATGATATCATAAACCAAATGACTGCTAACAGATCTCCACCAGTTTTTGCCCTGATTGCTGAATTGCCAAGTTCCCAGTCCTATAGGAGATAAAAGAAGGTTTGAGTGTCCCAAAGGTCTTAAGTTTTCCATAGAAAAGCTCCTTTTAAATATTAGTTCAGATAGCCATGATTGCGGTACCAGCGGACAGTATCTAACAAAGTTTCTTCAAACGGTCTGAATTGTCCACCCAGTTCCTGTTCAGTTTTTTCATGGTTAAAATATGTCCGAAGATATTCTTCTGCTGTAATATCTACAACCTCCTTGCTGACTAGAACAGGTTTACCAGTAACTTTATGATAAAGCTCATTCCATTGTGCTAAGATTTGAACCAGAAAAATTGGGATATGGCGTTTGGGAGCAGGAATGCCTGTAGTTTCTTCCAAAGTTTTGACAATGGTTTCCATAGTCATATGACGGCCTGCTGCCAAATAGCGTTCGCCTCTGCGTCCGTATTTTAGGGCTAAAATATGAATGGCAGCAACATCTCTGGCATCAACGACACTATAACTAGCTTTGGTGATAATACCTGGTAATTTTTGCTGCATGTAATCCAAAATCAGCTGTCCGGTAGCTGTCGGTCCCATGTCCCCAGGACCATACATAGAACCAGGCAGAACATAGCAAATAAAAAGATTAGGATGCTTGTTTAGGAAGTCATCTACAGCCTTCTCACTTAAAATTTTGCTGCGGTAGTAATTAAGCTTGGTATCCGCATTTCGTGACATGGTCTCATTAATAAGCTGATTGCGCTCACCTTTTAGTACGGCAATAGATGAAGTATGAACTATTGATCTGATGCCGGCGTCATAAGCAGCCTGCATTAGATTAATAGTTCCTGTGATATTGGTATCGTAGAGTTCCTGCCAATGCTTTCCACCTTTATGGTTATCCCGGAAAAAAGCTGCCGTATGAAAAAGACTATCGCAGTCGGATAAGTAAGAACGATAGCTTTCCGGATCAAGAATGTCTCCTTTAACATATCGGATTGGCAAATCGCCAAATTGCAGCTTAGCTTTTTCTATGGAACGCACTAAAGCAGTGACTTTTATACCTTGCTCAAGTAAAGCACGAACAAGATTATTGCCTAAAAGACCAGTAGCACCGGTCACGAAAGCATGTTTAACAGTTCTTTGATTTTTTGATACAGCAGTTTCTGTCATGATAAGTTCCTTTTCTGATTTGAATAATTTAGAAAACGTAAAAAGGTCATTCAAAAATAGATGACATGTCATCTATTTTTGAAGTCATTTTATATTTTTAATAATTAATTGTCAACAATTTAGCCAAACTAGTGTAAAATAGAAAAGAGATTAATCTTATGTTTAAAAAGGAAATGCGTAATGTCATTAAAAGGTTCTCAGTTTAGGTACTTGTTTAGAAGTGCAGAAAGAAGTGCCATGAAAGAGTTAAGCAGGCTATTGGAGCCTTTGGGGATAACTCCTAATCAGGGAGAAGTCATTGTTGTATTAGGAAAACACGCCCCCTTGTCCTTGAAAGGATTAGGAAATCTTCTTATTTGCGAAGAAAAAAGTCCTAGTCGGCTGGTACAATCGCTTATTAAGAAAGGCTTGATCACTAAAGAAAGATCGGCTAATGACGGGCGCAGCTCCCTTCTTTCTTTAACAACAGCAGGTCAAGAATTACTTCCTAAGGTTGAAGAGTGCGAAAGTGCTTTTGACCAAAAACTAGAAAAGCAATACCCAGAAATTGAAATGCTCACCCAATCCTTGAAAGCTTATATCACAGGCAGCTCTTATGAAGAAAAGCTCAAGCGCCGTTCACTCTGGGATGAAAAGGAATGAAAGGAACCCTATGAAAGTTTTATCCTTTGACACATCAAGCAAGGCTCTGTCAGTTGCTCTTTTGGAAAACGAAAAGTGTTTGGCAGCTATGACCTTGAATATTAAGAAAAACCACAGTATCAGTTTGATGCCGACAATTGATTTTTTGATGCAATCCGTTAATCTGACGCCTCAGGATTTAGACAGGATTGTAGTTGCTGAGGGTCCCGGATCTTATACAGGTCTGCGCGTGGCTGTAGCAACAGCTAAGACTTTGGCTTATGCACTGGGGATTGATTTGGTAGGTGTCTCTAGTTTGAAATCACTCGCTCTTAGCGGTGCCTATGAAGGGCTGACTGTTTCTATTATGGATGCTAGACGGCATAATGTTTATGTTGGCTTTTATGAAAATGGCAGAGCTGTGGAAGCTGATAGACATGCTTCATTTCAGGATGTTTTAGAGCATTTGCAGGGAAGGCAAAAACTGACCTTTGTAGGAGAGGTGGCTGCTTTTCGTGAGGAAATTTTACAGAATTTTCCCCAAGCCCAGGTTCTGGAAGTTTTACCGTCTGCTGTTGAAATTGGTAAAGTCGGTCAGTATCTGCCGGCAGTTGATGTCAATGCCTTTGTTCCTAAATATCTTAAAAGAGTAGAAGCAGAGGAAAATTGGCTCAAGACTCATGAGGATTCTGATTCTTCTTATATCAAGCGGGTGTAATGATGAGAGATGAAAAGAATCAAGAAACAGCCGTTGCTGTCTTTACTATCTTAGAAGATGTTTACAAGATTTCTCCTTGGACCCAAAAACAGATTCTGGCAGATATGAACCGTCAGGATGCAGACTACTTTTTTGTTTATGATGATAAGGAAATTGTAGGCTTCTTATCCATTCAGCACTTAGTGGGAGAATTAGAGCTGACAAATTTGGCTGTTAAAAAGGCTTACCAGAAGCAGGGTTTAGGCAGTCAGCTTATGACTGCATTTATAAAAGATGAACAGCTTCCTGTCTTTTTGGAAGTCAGAGCTTCCAATCAAGCAGCTCAGGCTCTTTATCGAAAATTCGGTTTTCAGGCTGTTGCTAAAAGAAAGGATTATTATCACCATCCTAGAGAAGATGCTATTTTGATGAAACGTGAAGGTTTAGTAGGTTATTAAAGTAAAAAGAAAGAAAACTAATGACAGATACATATATTTTAGCTATTGAATCATCTTGTGATGAAACCAGTGTTGCTGTTTTGAAAAACGGCAACCAGCTTTTAAGCAATATTATTGCCAGTCAGGTAGAGAGCCACAAGCGCTTTGGCGGGGTAGTACCTGAAGTAGCCAGCCGTCATCATGTGGAGGTTATTACGCTGTGTATTCAGGATGCCTTAAAAGAAGCTGACATCAAGGCAGAAGATTTGTCAGCTGTTGCTGTGACTTATGGACCCGGCCTTGTAGGAGCCCTGCTGGTTGGAATGGCAGCTGCCAAGGCTTTTGCCTGGGCGTACGGGCTTCCTTTAATTCCGGTCAATCACATGGCTGGCCATCTCATGGCAGCGCAGAGTATTGCTGATTTACAATACCCGCTTTTGGCGCTTTTGGTATCAGGCGGTCACACTGAACTGGTTTATGTATCAGAAGCAGGACAGTATAAAATTATCGGTGAAACACGTGATGATGCAGTGGGAGAAGCTTATGACAAGGTAGGTCGTGTCATGGGACTGACTTACCCTGCCGGACGTGAGATTGACGAATTAGCTCACAAGGGACAAGATATTTACAATTTCCCGCGTGCTATGATTAAGGAAGATAATTTGGAATTTTCTTTTTCCGGACTGAAATCGGCCTTTATTAATCTTCATCACAATGCTCAGCAAAAAGGAGAAGAGCTGCCCGTGGAAGATTTATGTGCTTCATTTCAAGCAGCAGTTTTAGACATTCTTTTAACAAAAACGAAAAAAGCTTTGGAGCAATATCCTGTCAAAAACTTGGTGGTGGCAGGTGGTGTAGCCGCTAATCAGGGACTTCGAGAGCGTTTGAAAGAAGAAATAAAGGATGTAACTGTTCTGATTCCGACGCTTCGTCTTTGCGGAGACAATGCAGGCATGATTGCTTATGCGGGAGCTGTTGAGTATGCCAAAGGAAATTTTGCAAAACTGGATTTAAATGCTCAGCCAAGTTTGACTTTTGACAGCTTGCAATAAAATAATATTAAAATAGGGAGCCCAAATCACTATCGTTGATGAGTTGATTTTGGGCTGTTTTTATTTTTCTTTTAATACTCTTTAAAAATCATATAGGTTCTTGCCTTCACTTTGCCCTACCCTAGTACAGCCAGCAGCTTGTCGCCTAGTCTATTTTTTGAATAGGATTTGGCAAAATACGAAAATATTTGAAAAAATATTAAAAAAAATGACAAAAAATGATTGAAAACGTTTAATAAAAAGATTATAATGAACGTGTAGCTACATAGAAAGGAGATATGATGAAATTAGCCACACGTATCAATTCGTTTTTGCCAGTAAACAATAACGATATCAAGAAAGTTTTCAAACATTTCAGAAAGCTTGGTCTAGGATATGTAGACCTCAACTATCCAGAACATGTGAAAGGTTATGAGGCAAAAGAGATGAAGGCTCTGTTGGCTGACAATAATTTAAGGCTAAACGGGCTTGCCCTGCGTTTTAGAGAACAGTTTATTAATGGCGAATTAGGGAATGCCAACCCTCAGATTGCTCAAAAAGCTTTGCAGCTGTGCAAGGATGCTGCGGATTACTGCCGTCAAGCAGGAGGTAAAGTCATTACTATTTGGCTGGGCTTTGATGGATTTGATTACAGTTTTCAAATCAACTATCAAAAAGTTTGGCAGCAGCTGACAGCTGCCTATCAAGCGATTGCTGACTATGCTCCTGACTTGCAAGTCAGCATTGAATACAAGCCTTTCCAACCCCGGGCTTATGCTTTTATTGACAGCATGGGTGTGACGGGCATGATGCTGAACGATGTCAACAGAGAAAATGTCGGTGTGACACTGGACTATTGCCATATGCTGATGAAACATGAAAATCCAGCCTTTGCTGCGGATATTTTTGGCAGTCGAAAGAAACTCTACGGCATTCATCTCAATGATGGCTATGGTCTTAATGACGACGGGCTTATGATAGGAACCTCGACACCTTTTAAGACGCTGGAACTCTTATATTATTTGAAAAAGCACGACTTTGATGGGGTTATTTATTTTGATACCTTTCCTGTTATAGAGGATGCTTCAAAGGAATGTGAACAAAACATAAAGATGATTGAGCATTTTGAGCATTTAATCGATAAGATGGGGTTGGAATATATACAGTCTGTCATTGATAAGAATGATGCAGTGGCAGCAAGCCAGCTGATGTTTGATTTTTTTAAGGGAATTTAGCCTTTCCTTCAGATTAAAGGAGAAAAAGATGGTCGATTACAAAAAAACAGCTAGAGACATTTTAAGTCATATTGGCGGTCCTGAAAACATTTTGAACATGACACACTGTGCGACAAGGCTGCGTTTAAACTTAAAAGATAGTTCTAAAGCGGATGATGAAGCAATCAAAAATGTTGATGGAGTCGTGGATCTTATCAACAAGGCTGGCCAGTATCAGATTCTAATTGGAACGGAAGTTCCGCATGTTTATGATGAATTTGAAATCTTGGTCAAAGGAAATGACAATAATAGTCTCGATGAAGGAGGGGAAGAAGGAGGCAATCTTATCAGTAAGATTTTCGCGGCAATTTCTGGAATTTTTGCGCCTCTCTTGCCGGCCTTAGCTGGTTCTGGTATTTTAAGAGGTCTGCTTATTCTTGCAGTGCAACTGGGATGGGTGAGTGAAAAAAGTGGAACCTATACCATCTTATTTGCTGCGTCGATGAGTGTTTTCTACTTTCTGCCTGTTTTGCTGGCCTTTACTTCTGCCAGACGCTTTGGTGCCAGTCCTTATATTTCTGCCTTGATTGGTGCCGCCCTTTTGCATCCGGATTTTATTGCCCTGATGGGGAAAACAGGGAACGGTGCGATGACTGATTTCTTTGGAATTCCAGTTGTTCTGATGAATTATAATTCAACGGTTGTGCCTGTTATTTTAACCATCTGGGCTTATTCTTATCTTTACAAATGGCTGGATAAGCACATTCCTGAGACACTGAAATTAGTTATGGTGCCCTTGATTTCTCTATTAATCATGGTGCCCTTAACGGTAATTGTTATCGGACCTATGGGTGTGTATGGCGGTGAATTAATTGCTAATGGTGTGAACTGGCTGATTGAAAGAAGCGGCCTCTTAACAGGAGTTGTCATCGGCGGTGGCTGGAGTGTGCTGGTAAGTTTTGGTATTCACTGGGCAGTCAATCCGATTATGATTAATAATATCTCTCAAAACGGCTTTGATTATATTTGTCCTCTGACCTTTGCTTGTAACTTTGCCGTTATTGGAACAGCTATGGGTGTTTATCTCAAAGGAAAAGATAAAAATCTGAAAAATTTCGCCCTGACTGGTGCGGTAACCATAGCTTTATCAGCCATTATTGAGCCAACTTTGTTTGGTTTATTGGTAAAAAATAAGAAGCTGTTTCTGGCTCAAATTATTGGCGGTGCTGTTGGTGGAGCATATCTAGGCTTCACAAAGGTCGTAACAAATGCCTTTGTGTTTGGCAGCGTTACAACTTTCCCAGCTTTCATTGCTGGCAATGTGAATGTTATCAACGGCATTATTGGTCTTGGAATTTCAGTGATTGTTGGCGCCATTTTGGGTTACATTTTTACAGACAAAGAAGATAAGTTGGCGTAAATGAAAATGCCAAGCAATTGTGGTATCATTATTATTATGAGGTGAAGGTGACTGATAATGATACCATATGAAAGACAGCAAAAAATATTAGAAGTTATTGAAAATAAAGGAATTGTAAAAATTGATCAATTGCAAAAATGGATAAGCGGTGTGTCAATTTCAACTTTAAGACGGGATTTAAAAGAATTGGAAAAAGCTCGTAAGATTGAAGCTTTGTCAGGAGGAGCAGTCAAACTCAATTCGACAGTCAGGGAATTACCGATTTCACAAAAGACTACTTTAAACAGTGATAAAAAGGCTAAAATTGCTGAAATTGCTGCTAAAGAGATTGCAGACGGTGATATTATTTATCTTGATTCGGGTTCCACTTGCTCTGCTCTTTTTGAACAGATTTTTGACAGGAAAATAACGATTTATACGACCAACACGGATATTTTGGGCTTTCATGACTCGATTGCTGCCAAAATTATTCTGCTGGGAGGCGAATATAATCCTAAAACATCTTCCTTGAAAGGAAGTCTGACTGAGGAAAATTTAGGTGGTTTGTATTTTGATAAATCTTTCTTGGGTATAAATGGCTTGTCAAAAATCAGTGGTGGAACGACTCCAACATTGGCAGAAGCGGTTAAAAAAAGAATTGTCAAAGAGCACTCTAATCAGTTATTTCTCTTGTGTGACAGCTCGAAATTTCATAAAACCTCAAATGTTAAGGCATTTGATCTGAAACATCTTACTGTGATTTCTGACCGATTTGATCCCTTGATTGATGAGATTGTTTCTTTAAAAGTCAATTGATACCTGCTTATAATGATTAGAATCCAATTTCTGAAATTTTCAGGAGTTGGATTCTTTGCTTTAAAAGGGAGGAAAACTATGGCAAAATTACTGTGTCCCAGCATAATGTGCGCTGATTTCGGAAAACTCCGACAGGAAGTAAGAGAACTTGATCAGGCTGGTGTGGACATCTTTCACTGCGATGTGATGGATGGCAGTTTTGTCCCTAATATGGCAATGGGAATGATGGCTATTGAAACGGTTCGCCGAAATACTGACAAAATGGTGGACTGCCATCTCATGATTGAAAATCCCAGCAGCAAGATCGACTGGTTCATTGATGCCGGTGCTGATCTGATTTATATTCATCCTGAAAGTGAGCGCTATGTTTCAAAGACGCTGGCCTATATCAAAAGCCGAGGGAAGCTGGCCGGGCTGGCTGTTAATCCTGATACGGCTCCGATGGCTGTAGCAGAAGTCTTGCATCTGTGTGATTATCTGTTGATAATGACAGTAAATCCAGGCTTTGCTGGACAGCAATTCCTTGTGACAGTTAAAGAGAAGATTAAAATGTTTCTTGAAATGAAGAAGAAATACCATTACAAAGTCATTATTGACGGCGCCTGCAGTCCGCAAATAATAGCTGAACTGTCAAAAATGGGTTGTGATGGCTTTGTTTTGGGAACCAGTGCACTTTTTGGTAAAGAAAAAACTTATCATGAATTAATAAAGGAGCTGCGAAAATTATGAAAATAGGAATTGGCAATGACCATGTCGCTGTAGCTTATAAAAAAGCTATCAGCGATTATATCAGAGAAAAGTACGGTTATGAGGTCCTCAATTTTGGAACAGACAGTACAGAGCGTTTTGACTATCCTCTATCAGCTCAGGCAGTTGCTCAAGCTGTCGTCAGCGGTCAAGTTGACAAGGGCATTTTGATTTGCGGCACGGGAGTCGGTATCGGAATCTCAGCCAATAAAGTCAAAGGTGTTCGTTGTGTCATCTGTAGTGAACCTTATTCGGCTAAGCTTTCCCGCGAGCACAACAATAGTAATATTCTTGCTTTTGGAGCGCGTGTCGTAGGGCTTGAATTGGCCAAGATGATTGTAGACAGCTGGCTGAATGCAGAATACGAAGGCGGCCGCCATCAAAAAAGGCTGGATATGATTGAGGCAATAGAGGAAGATAAGCTCTAAAAGGAAGTAGGTGAAAATACTCTTGATTTCGTATTCAAGAGTATTTTTATGTGCTATAATGAAAAATATGAGATAAATTGTGAGGGATTTGATGCACGAAAAAGGATTTTGGGAAGGAATGAAGGCTGCTGCACCGACAGCACTAGGCTACATTTCAATAGGACTGGCCTTTGGGATTGTGGCAGCAGCTGCCGGTCTGTCTCCTTTAGAGGTTGGTTTGATGAGCCTCTTAGTTTATGGTGGTTCAGCCCAGTTTGCCATGGTTGCGATGTTTGTTTCAGGTGCAGATTTGGGAACGATTACTCTGACTGTTTTTTTGGTTAACTTGCGCAATATGCTTATGAGCCTGCATGCAACGACGATTTTTACCAAGTCCAGCCTTTGGCAGAATATTGCTATTGGCACCCTGATTACTGATGAAAGTTACGGTGTCTTGCTGGGAGAAAATGTCCACAATAAAAACATCCAAACAAGCTGGATGCATGGCAATAATCTTCTGAGCTATTCGGCCTGGGTGGGAGCCAGTATTGCAGGAACTTTACTGGGCAACACCATTCCCAACCCAGAAAATTTCGGTCTTGATTTTGCCTTGATTGCCATGTTTATCGGGCTTTTAGTCAGCCAGTTTGATGCTATGGTGCTGACAGACAGCGCCAAAAAGATTTTTCTTGTTTTGGCAAGTGTCGCAGTGAGTTTTGTGCTGCTTTCGATGCTGCTGTCAGAAGCCTTGGCAGTGCTGTGTTCAACTTTGGTTGGCTGCGGAGTGGGGGTAGTGCTGGATGAGTCTTGATTCTTATGTCTTAACTGCTGTTTTATTGGGATTTGCGGTCAGTTGGCTGCCTCGGATTGCGCCTTTTATTCTAGTCAAATATAAGGGGCTGCCGGATATTGCGGTGCGTTTTCTTAAGTACCTGCCTGTTTGTATCCTCTTTGCGCTGACTTTTTCTAGTCTTCTTGATGAAAAGGTCGGGCGCTTCCCGCAAGTGCACTGGCTGGAAGTCTTAGCCAGTCTGCCTGCTTTTTACATTGCCTATAAGTCCAAAAATTTACTCTATGCTGTCTTAACAGGAATTGCGGCCATGGCCGTTGTTCGTCTGCTGTTTTAAATAAATTGAAGCCATGTATCTATTATTTTTCATGTGAAAACATTAGTTGAGGTTTGTATGTTAAAAATTATTCAAGGGGATATTACCAAGGTCACAAACGTTGATGCTATCGTCAATGCAGCCAACCAAACATTGCTGGGCGGCGGCGGTGTAGATGGAGCGATTCATAGGGCTGCGGGCAAAGAACTGCTTGAAGAGTGCCGCAAGCTCGGAGGCTGTAAGACCGGTCAAGCAAAGCTGACCAAGGCCTATAAGCTTCCTTGCCGCTACGTTATTCACACTGTTGGTCCTGCATGGCAGGGAGGCGGAAAAAACGAAGCTGAACTGCTGGCCTCTTGCTATCGGGAATCGTTGAAGCTGGCGGCTCAGAATGGTATCCGCAAGATTGCTTTTCCTTCCATATCAACAGGCGTCTATCATTTTCCTCTTGATGAAGCGGCCAAAATTGCCTGTTCTGAAGTTAGATCCTATCTTAAGGAACATCCAGACACGTTTGACCTTATCGAATGGGTCTTGTTTGATGAAAAGACTTATGCTGCTTACGACACTTATCTGTGAAATAAATACCTGATAAGAAAAATGTTTGGCACTCATAAAAAGAAAGCGGGACAGATCTGTATGATGACATTTAGAAAGCCATCATGCAGGTCTGTCCCAATCTCTTTTTACTTTAAAAATGAAAAAATATGCTAGAATAATCTCATAAATATCTAGAAAAGGAAAAGTTATGACCTATCGTAAGCTCATATTCAATACAGCTATTGCCAGTCAGAAACCTAGCAACAAGGACGTTTGTCCTTTTTGCGACCAGACAGAGCTTGGCAAAATTTTAGATACGAAAAAAGACATGATTTGGGTTGAAAATAAATTTCCAGTTTTGCAGGACAGCTATCAGACCTTGATTATTGAGTCCAGTTGGCACGATGGTGACATTTCTGCTTATGATTTGACCGTTAACCATCAGCTTTTCACCTTTATGTTTGAAAAATGGGCAGAACTGGAAGCTTGTGGGAAATACCACAGTGTTGTTCTTTTCCGTAATTTTGGTCCCTTATCGGGCGGAAGTCTCAGACATCCGCATTCACAGATTGTAGGATTTAAGGATGTGGATGCTTATGCAGCTTTAGATAGAAGAACTTTTGACGGTTTGGAGATATGCGGAGAATCAGAAGAGGAAGCCAAAATAAGCATTTCCTTGTATCCTTTACAGGATTTCACAGAATTTAATGTCAGCATTTCTAACAGCAAGGGCCTAAACCGTCTAGCAGACAGTGTTCAGCTGCTCAGCGATTATGTGCTCAATGATTTTGCCCAAGGCCGCTGTAGTTCATACAATCTTTTCTTTTATCGCTTCGAAGAAGAAATCTGCTGCAAAGTTGTTCCGCGCTTTGTCACCTCGGCCTATGGTATTGCTTACGGTCTTCATCAAGTCAATCAACTAAAAAGACTGGAAGCTATTAGAGATGAAGTGAGGATTAAGCTGGCAAAAAAAGCTAAGCAGTAAACTTTATCTGGCATTTAGTAAAAACTGCAAAAGTTTGCTTGCTAGCTAGTTTTTGCTGCCCTGTTTTAATCACCAAGATGTGCTGCCAGCCACCCAGCCAGTACACAGGGCTGACGTGATGTTGAAACCACCTGTGTGAGCATTGATATCTAAGACCTCGCCAGCAAAGAAGAGATCTGGTACTTTTTTGCTTTCCAGTGTTTTAGGATTGATTTCTTTAAGATCGACTCCGCCTTTGGTAACAAAGGATTTGGCCAGAGACATTTTGCCGGTAATCTTGATAGGCAATTTTTTAAGCTTATCTGCAAGTTCTTGTGTTTGGGCTGGAGACAAATGTTTAATCTTGTCTGGCAGGTCTGCAGTCAGAAAGTCAGCCACGCGTTCGGGCACCAAACCCTTGAGAGCATTTTTGCAGGACTTTTCACGATTTTTCTGAAAATAGCTGAGCAGCTCAGCAGGCATCATCTGTGGTAAAAAGTCCAGATTAGCTGTCTCACCGCCGGAGACAAAGCTGGACAGGCGAAGTGCAGCAGGACCGGACAGACCAAAATGCGTAAAGAGCAGATCATGAGTTATACGGTGTTTGCCACAGCTAAGGGTGATGTCATCAAGTGAAATTCCCTGCAAGGCCTTATGGGGGAAGTCTGTCAGCAGCGGACTTTCAGCCGCTTCAAGGGAAGTCACTTCCAGCTTGAAATGGCGGGCAATTTCATAGCCAAATCCTGTTGAGCCGGTCGATGGATAAGATTTTCCGCCGGTTGTAACAATCAGTTTCTGACAGGTAAATGCTGCATCTTTTGATTTGACCTGAAAGAGACTGTCCTTTTTCTTGACTGAAGTGACTTCTGTATTAGTCAGAACAGTGCCGCCAGTTTCTTGGATTTTTGCTTCCAGAGCGCGGATAATAGTCTGTGATTTATCTGTCGTTGGGAAAACGCGCCCGTGATCTTCAGTTTTCAGGGCTACCCCATTTTCTTCAAAAAAATGGATAATGTCATGATTGTCAAACTGGGAAAAGACGCTGTAGAGAAAGCGTCCATTGCCAGGAATGCCTGCCATGAGGTCATCAAGAGTGCCGTTGTTTGTAACATTGCAGCGACCGCCGCCAGTGCCGGAGAGCTTTTTGCCCAACTTGCGGTTTTTCTCAATGAGGAGAACCTTTTGGCCGTAAAAACCGGCAGAGATGCTGGCCATCATACCGGCAGGACCGCCGCCGATAACAATAGTATCAAAATGTGTCATACATCCATTCTAGCATAATTTTACTGGCTTTGACAGATTCCTTAAAAGTGTTGGTTTTCCTGCCATAAATTGACAGATTAAGGGTGATGTGATACTATTTTCATAGTATAAATTCTGTAAAAATGAGGATATTATGGCAATTGAAAAGACAGTCAGCGAATTGGCTGAAATTCTGGGAGTGAGCCGACAAGCGGTTAATAACCGTGTTAAATCTTTTCCTGAAGAATACGTTGAAAAAAATGATAAGGGGGTTACGGTTGTTAATCGTGCAGGCCTTATCAAATTAGAGGAAATTTATAAAAAGACCATCTTTGAAGATGAGCCAGTCAGTGAAGAAGTTAAGCAGCGGGAATTTCTTGAAATTTTAATTGATGAAAAAAATACTGAAATTACACGCCTTTATGAGCAGCTGAAGGCCAAAGACAGCCAGCTGCAGTCAAAGGATGAGCAGCTGCGCATCAAGGATGTTCAGATTGCTGAAAAGGATAAACAAATTGATCAGCAGCAACAGCTGACCCTAACAGCTATGCAAGATAAGGAACAGCTGAAACTGGAGCTGGATGAGGCTAAGGCAGAAGTTGAAGAAATTCAAAATCAGCAGGAAGGCATCAAAAAAGGCTTTTTTGCGAGATTGTTTGGCAAATAAAAGAGGAGGCTGGGACAAAAAGTCCCGCCTCCTTTATACTCTTCAAAAATCAAAACTATAGGTTGTTGCCTTCACTTTGCTCTACCCTAGTACAGCATGCAGCCCGTCGCCTAGTCTATTTTTGATTTTTATTGAGTATTGACCCGATAGACCCAAGTAGTGGCAGATAAACAGTCACTGTCTTATTTTTCAAGCCCTATTTTGCCCAGTTGGCTGGGCTTTTTTTATACTATCTTTTTGACGAATTTTAAAATGGTAATTTTCCAGCAAAGGCGCCCATTGTTTTTTGTGTTGCCTCTTCAATTTGGCTGAGAGCATCATTGACAGCCTGAACTGTCATATCCTGTAGAGTCTCAATGTCCTCAGGATCAACAACGGCTTCTTTAAAGTCGATAGAAACAAGCTTCTTGTCACCTGTGAAGCTAGCTGTCACAAGTTCTTGGGCCGACTTACCAACAAAAGTAGTATCAGCTAATTCAGCTTGTTTTTTCTCCATTTGTTTTTGGAGTTTTTGCGCCTGTTTCATCATGTTTTGCATATTCATCATAAGATTTTTAAGATTCCTTTCGTATCAAGGGATTAGGCCTTGTTTGTAAATTTTCGTTGCCTTATTTCAAAAGCAGAGGCAACTTCTTGTTGTTGAGTTGGAAATAAATGTGAGTAAATATTTATTGAACGATGTTTAAATCTAAAGAAAATACAGTTCTTTTCAGTAGAGATAACAAGATAGGTTTATTATATCATTTTTTATATTGAATTCAAAACCATCTCTGATGAATTTTAGCTTTGAATTCTACCAGTTTCTTAAACTGAATTTAAATATTAAAAAAACATTTAAATTATGAAAAAATAAGCAAAAAACTGTTGACAAGTGATTTGATAAGGAATATAATCAAAAATGTAAACGATAACAAACAAAAAAGAACAACATTTTAAAACATTTTTAAACAATCTGCTGTTCTCACTTTGTAATTCAAAAAGAAAGGAGACAAAGTGTTTCGCAACATTTTATTAACAAAAGCAGAATCACAGAAAGCTTTGTTTGAAACAGTAGCCGACAAACTAAAATCAGAAGGCTATGTCACACAAGGATACTGTGAGGCGCTGAAGGAAAGGGAAAAGGAGTTTCCCACAGGATTGAAAATTGACTTAGGCGATGGCTCTGATATCTTGTATGCTGCTATTCCGCATACTGAGGTTGAGTATTGCTTGAGAACTCAAGTCGTTTACGTCAGAAATGAGTCTCGTCTAAACTTTAAACACATGATTAATCCTGAAGAGGAGTGTCAGGTCAGTGATTTCTTTTTTATCATCAACAACCGAAATGATGGTCAAACAGAAGTTCTTTCTCAATTGATGGATTTCTTTGTTACCAAAGGGAACTTGCCGCATCTGCAGGAATTAACTGATGAAGATGCTATTGAAAATTATTTAAAAGCAAAAGGAGTATTTTAACATGATTAAGATTTTAGCTGCCTGTGGTGCAGGCGTAAATTCAAGCCATCAAATTAAAGATGCTATTGAAAATCAGCTTGGGGAACGTGGCTATGATGTTCACTGTGATGCGGTTATGGTTAAGGACATCACTGAGGAAATGGTAAGTAAATATGATATTTTCACTCCGATTGCTAAAACGGATTTAGGCTTTACCTTACCGATTCCAGTTGTTGAAGCAGGACCGATTCTTTATCGGATTCCAGCTATGAGCGAGCCTGTATTTACAGAATTAGAACGCGTTATCAAGGAGAATCATCTTGCCTAAGATGGTTCTCTGTTTTAAAGAGCAGTCAATACTTGATACAAGTCAAAGCATTTATCAATGTTTTAAGTAAGCAGGTGGACAGTGTTCATTTTGACTGACAAATAGGATTGATTAGACAAAGAGAAGATTGAAGGAGTAAGTAGACATGCAGGGATTTCTTGATATAGTAAATCATATTTTCACCCCGATTATTCAAATGGGGTCTGGTGTTGTCATGCTGATTGTTATAACTGTTTTATCTATGGCTTTCGGTGTAAAATTTTCGAGAGCTTTAGAAGGGGGTATTAAACTTGCCATTGCCTTGACAGGGATTGGTGCTATTATTAACATTTTGACAAGTTCTTTTTCGGAATCGCTGCAAGATTTTGTTAAGCATACAGGCATTAGTTTGAATATTATTGATGTCGGTTGGGCTCCCTTGGCAACTATCACCTGGGGGTCGCCTTATACACTGTATTTCTTGCTGGTCATGCTGATTGTCAATATTGCCATGATCGTGCTAAATAAAACAAACACCCTCGATGTTGACATTTTTGATATTTGGCATCTATCCATTACAGGTCTGCTGATTATGTGGTATGCTAATCAAAACCATCTTCCAGCTGCTTTGTCTGTAGTGATTGCGACTCTTGCCATCATTTTAGTTGGGGTTTTAAAGATTATCAACTCAGATCTGATGAAACCGACCTTTGACGACTTGTTAGGTGCAGGATCAAACTCACCAATGACTTCCACGCATATGAACTATATGATGAATCCTATTATTATGGTTCTTGACAAGATTTTTGATAAATTTTTCCCAGGCCTCAATAAGTATGACTTTGATGCTGCCAAATTAAATAAGGCTATCGGCTTTTGGGGTTCGAAATTCTTTATTGGTATGCTGCTGGGATTTGTCATTGGCATCATGGGTGACCCGCATGTCAGTATTGAGTCTGTTAAAAATTGGTTCAGCTTAGGATTTACAGCTGGAGCCTGCTTAGAACTGTTCTCTTTAATTGGTTCTTGGTTTATTGCAGCTGTAGAACCTCTTTCTCAAGGAATTACTAATTTTGCCAATAAAAAAATGGCAGGCCGTCGCTTCAATATTGGACTTGACTGGCCTTTTATCGCCGGACGTGCAGAAATTTGGGCTTGTGCCAATATTCTTGCTCCCATCATGCTTTTAGAAGCTGTACTTTTATCAAAAGTTGGTAACGGAATTCTTCCTCTTGCAGGAATTATTGCAATGGGAGTTACGCCTGCGCTTTTAGTGGTCACGCGCGGCCGCTTGATTCGGATGATTATCTTTGGTACACTTCTTCTTCCTTTATTCCTTCTTTCTGGAACAATGATTGCACCGTTTGCTACTGAACTGGCTAAGAAAGTTGGAGCGTTTCCGGCTGGTGCTTCTGCCGGTTCGATGATTACGCATTCCACTCTAGAAGGCCCTATGGAAAAAATCTTTGGTTATGTGATTGGTCAGGCAACAACAGGACAGATTGCAGCCCTTATAACACTAGTTATTTTCACTGCTGTTTACCTTGCTCTGTTTGCTTGGTATGCAAAAGAAATGAAAAAGCGCAACCTTGCTTATCAAGCAAGTACAGATAAATAAAGAATTGCTTCAGCTCAATCAGTTTTCTGACTAGGCTGAAGCTTTTTTCTTATCATTGTATTTTTCATGGGATAGGGATATCAGGAAGCTTTCAATTTAACAGAAATTTTAGTATATTAGTATATTAAGAAGGTGAAGTAATGTCTGAAACAAGTACACAAGTAACTCCTAAGCCTATTGAATTAGGTGATTATAAATTTGGCTTTCATGATGATATCGAGCCTATTATTTCAACTGGAAAAGGTGCGACGGAAGCTGCCGTACGTGAACTTTCCCGAGCTAAGGGAGAGCCCGAATGGATGCTTGATTTTCGTCTTAAGGCTCTTGAGACCTTTCATAAAATGCCTATGCCGGATTGGGGACCGGATCTTTCTGAGCTTGATTTTGATGAAATTATTTATTATCAAAAGGCTTCAAAGCAGGCGGAATATCCTGATTTGTTTAAGAAGTATTTTGCGAAATTGGTGACGCCAGGAGACAATAAACTGTCAGCACTAAATGCTGCTTTTTGGTCAGGCGGTACCTTTATCTATGTTCCTAAAGGTGTCAAATGTGATATTCCTTTACAGACCTATTTTCGGATGAACCATGAAGAGACTGGGCAGTTTGAACGGACCTTGATTATTGTTGATGAGGGAGCCAGCGTCCATTATGTTGAAGGCTGTACGGCACCCATTTATTCTACTGCCAGTCTGCATGCTGCTATTGTTGAAGTTTATGCTCTGGAAGGTTCTTACATGCGCTATTCAACCATTCAAAATTGGTCGGATAATGTCTATAATTTGGTGACTAAGCGAGCCAAAGCTGATAGGAATGCCACAGTCGAATGGATTGATGGCAATTTAGGTTCCCATACGACGATGAAGTATCCGTCTGTTATTTTGGATGGAGAAGGTGCGCGTGGAACCATGCTGTCAATTGCTTTTGCTAATGGCAAACAAGTTCAGGATACTGGCGGCAAGATGATTCACAATGCTCCTCACACCAGCTCTTCAATTGTTTCCAAATCCATCTCCAAAGGAGGTGGAGAAGTTAATTATCGAGGTCAGGTGACCTTCGGCAGAAATTCTCAGAAATCTGTTAGTCACATTGAGTGTGATACTATTATTATGGATGAACTTTCTCGGTCTGATACCGTTCCTTTCAATGAAATTCACAATTCTCAGGTGGCCTTGGAGCATGAAGCCAAGGTGTCAAAAATTTCTGAAGAGCAGCTCTATTATTTAATGAGCCGCGGTTTGACAGAAAGTCAGGCTACCGAAATGATTGTCATGGGCTTTGTTGAACCCTTCACCAAGGAGCTGCCAATGGAATATGCGATTGAACTCAACCGCCTGATTTCTTATGAAATGGAAGGCTCTGTCGGCTGATAGTCTTCAAAAACTATAGACTGTTGCCTTCACTTTGCCGTGCTCAGTACAGCCTGCAGGAATCCTAAATTTTATTAACTGTAAAAGCGGTGAAGCAGTTGTCGGTTAAAAACCGATTGTTGCTTCACCGCTTTTGTCTGTTTGCAGTTTGAAAATATTTACTTTGAAAGTGGCGTATGCGGAATGTCCAGCGATGACTCGGCTAAGTCCACCGTCAGAGCGTAGTTGCTGTTGTCACGAATAGTATGTTCAAAGTCAGTGGTATAAAGAATGACCCTGAGCGTATCTCCTTTTTTGAGCTGGTAAATACTGGCTTGCAGCTTAAACTGCACAGTCATCCATTCTCTGGGGGTGATGTCCTCGATTTTTAACAGGTCTGTGCGGTTTTGTAAATTTAAAATGCCTTTAGTGATAACCCGGTAAGGTGTTTTCTTGTAGGGCAGTTCACGGAGAGCTTCAAGAGAGAAGTTCTGGCCATTATCGATGCTGTTAAGTTCGATAACACTTGGAGAATCAGCAAAACGTTTTTTCTGACCGAAATCTAAGACTTGGGCTGAGAGAATTCCCTTGTTGCTACTGGATTTGAATCTGGCATTTAAGGTGATTTGGCCGTTGATAAGGAGGTCTTCCTCAATCGGCAGATCAACAACAATTTCATTAGTCTTTTTAGTGAAAAGATCAGTTTTAAAGCAGTGATAGTCCTTGCTGTAACGTTTAAATTCAGCAGCAGGATAATGGTTGTCAATTAGCTGTTTACCCTGTCCCAAAGGAAAATGAGCTGTCTCTTGACTGCCAAAGTCTGTTAAATTCTGCCAGGTGTAGGGCTGTGAATTATTTTGCCAAATGATAGTTGGCAGCTGAAAATGATTAGAATAGCCCAGTAATTCCTTAGTCAAAAGGGCATTCATGCTTTCACGGAAATCAATAGACTGCCAATTGTGCATGTAGACATGCTCGCCATGGTGCAAAAAGGCATGCTTTTCTACATGAGAAGGCAAAGCATTTAAAATATCATAGACGTGATTGGGCTTGACATTCCAGTCCTGCAGGCCGTGTGTATACACCACATGTGCCTTGACTTTGTGCGCATAAGGTAAATAATTGCGATCCTGCCAAAATTGATTGTAGTCGCCGCTGGTACGGTCTATTTGTTGGGACTGTTCCTTGAGCATCTCTTGGTAATGGGCATTGTTTCTCAAATAATCACCGGCTGTTAAATTGCGCGAATAGGTCAGCTCGGTGAGCACATCCAAATCTTCGCCTGGATAACCGCCAGGACTACAGACTAGTCCATTTTCCCGGTAATAGCCATACCAGGAGGAAATGGCGGATTCTGCAATAATAACCTTAAGGCCGTCAACTCCTGTTGTCGCCAAGCCAGTAGACATGGTACCTAGATAAGATTTTCCACTTGTAGCAACCAGTCCGTTTGTCCAGTCGGCAGTCACCAGCCTATCACGATTGTGGTTGGTATAAGCAGCTGCTCTGCCATTTAACCAATCAATGACAGCTTTGAAAGATTCAATTTGAGCATAGTCGCCGCTGGTCATGAAGCCATCGGAGTCTTTGGTGCCGACACCGGACACGTAAATATTGGCAAAGCCGCGAGCCAGAAAATAATCATTGAGAGTATAGCTGCTAATGTGAGAGAAGCTCTCTTGAGCTGGACTTGTCGGCAGGTCAGGAAGGTTTGTTTCAAGCGGCTGAAAATCGTGTTGACTAACCTTGATAGACCCTGCCTGTTTGACAGTCAGCTCACCTTCCATTTGATGCAGCTTTTGGTCGGATTTCTTTTCATTTATACCTTGATGATAGGGGCTGGCGGTCATGATAACAGGAAGCCGTTCCTTGGTTTTAGGGCGGATAATATTGACCTTAATAAGGTCTAATTTCCCATCCTTATCTGTATCAATCGGTGCCTCAACATAAACAATTTCGCGAATCACATCAGCCGTATCAAAGGTTGCTAAGCTTTTGCCGTTAAAATAATGGTAACTATTGTCAGCTGAAAGAAAACTTTGGCTGACTAAGCGGTCAATGAGGGTCATGCCGTTTTTGGTGCGGGTTGCCAGCAGCTGATAGAGATTCAGCAGAAAACCATCAGAATCAAAAGTCAGCGGAAAATGGATTTCTTTGACAAAAGACTTGCTGTCTGTGAAATCAACATAGGGAACAAACTCTAAAAGCTGCAGAGCTATCATATAGAAAATATGATCTGTCAGTTCTTGAGAAGACTGCAGAAAAGCAGCAAAATCTGTCTCACTGTCTGTAATTAAGCTTTTAAAAACATAATTCTTATCTGGATTTTGGAAATAAAGGCAGCTAACAAACTGGGCTAAGTTTTCCTTATTTGTTTTATGTCGATCTATACCAAATCCAAGTTCTTGTAGTTCTTTTTCTGCTTGAGCGCTCGATGTCTGAATGTAACTGTATTGATTGTATTTCATAAGAACCTTTCAAAGTAAGCGTTTTTTATTTTCCGATAGGCTTTACATTATCTATTATACTTGATAAAATGGTACATGTCTAAAAAATTTTAATTCGGAGGAATACGAGACAAATGGATGTTACATGGACTGTGAAATATCTCACAGAATTTATTGGTACAGCTCTGCTTATTATTTTGGGGAATGGTGCCGTTGCAAATGTTGAATTAAAAGGAACAAAAGGTTATAAAAGCGGATGGGTCATCATCACTTTAGGATATGGTTTTGGTGTAATGCTACCTGCTTTGATGTTTGGCAATGTATCTGGTAACCATATCAACCCAGCTTTCACGCTAGGCTTAGCTGTTTCAGATCTTTTCCCATGGAAACAAGTTCTTCCTTATATCTTAGCTCAGTTTTTAGGAGCTATCTTTGGTCAATTGGTTGTTGTAGCAACCCATGCACCATACTACAGACAAACTGAAAATGCTAATGCTATTTTAGGAACTTTCTCAACAACATCAGCTGTTGATGATGATACAGATGCAACTAAGAAAGCATCGCTGATTAACGGTTTTCTCAATGAGTTTGCCGGTTCATTTGTCCTTTTCTTCGGAGCACTCGCTCTTACTAAAAACTATTTTGGCGGTGAGATTGTTCAGCAGTTAAATTCAATGGGAACAGATGTCGCTTCATCTTCCTTTAAATTTTCTCAAGTTGGTTTGACAGTTGGTGCTAATATCAATTCTGGTTTATCTGTTGCTCACTTAGCTTTAGGCTTCCTTGTGATGGCTCTTGTAGCAGCTTTAGGAGGACCTACAGGTCCTGCCCTTAACCCTGCACGTGACTTAGGTCCGCGTCTCCTTCACCATTTCTTACCAAAATCAGTTCTTGGTGAATCAAAAGGTGATTCAAAATGGTGGTATTCATGGGTGCCAGTTATCGCACCAATCCTTGCTGCTGTTGCAGGTGTAGCTTTGTTTAAATACTTATATCTGAAATAATTACTAAAGAAGCAGTTCAAAATCAATCTTTCATTAGAAACTGATTTTGAACTGCTTTTTCTACGTCCTTAAACAGAATTTCAATGAATATCAAAAACAAGTGTAAAAAGCAATATGGCAGGATTTAGCTTAATGAACAGACAACAGTTAATTTAGTGCTTATTGTCCTATGGTGGAAGAAAATTGTTTGATGGAGCATATAAATTCTTGTCAAATGGTCATATTTTGTCTAAAATGGAAATGTTAAGGGAGGATAGGGCAATGAGCTTATTTGAACAAATGGATTTTCATTCGCCGGTTTTACGGATTAATGACCGCGGCAAAAATATTGACTTTTATCAAAAGACCTTGGGTTTTAAATTATTTTCTGAGGAAAACACGCTGGCTATTTTTACAGATTGGTCTCAGTCTGGCAGCCATTTTATTATTGAAGAATCACCTGATTCTAGAATGGTTAAGGGCTTGAAAAAACTTCAAAAAATGGTTATCAAGGCGGACAAGGCAGATGAAATTGCTGCTTTGTTGGCAAACGGGGCTGAAGCGAGCAAGATTTTTAAAGGAGCAAATGGCTATGCTTTTGAAGCGCTATCGCCTGAAAATGATCTTTTTCTAATCCATGCTGAAGATGATTTGTCTACATTAAAAGAAGTAGAGCATGCGGACGTTCAGCCACGGGAAGATTTTAAAGGTCTGTCTGCTTATCAGGTAGAAAAGGTCGTTTTAAATGTGCCTGATAAAGGCAAATCACAGGGATTTTATCAGGAAGTCTTCCAAAATCAATTTCCGCTGTCTGTGGATTTTGTTGAGGCACAGGGAGAAGACTTGATGATCGAACCTCATGTCGCATGGGATCTTGAAATCTTAGAAGTTCGGATGCCTGTATCTTATGATTTGGCAGCTTTAAAAGATTATCTTGAAGAAAAGGGACAAAACGTCTATCTAGATAAAAAGGAAACTGTTCTGGTTCTTTCAGAACCTAGTCAAATTGAAATTTGGTTTCGTAAACTGCCATGACTATGAGTGAGCAAAAGATAATCGCAAAAATTCAGGATCAAATCAGTCAACGCATCTATTTAGGAGCTAGCCTAGCGCTCTATAGCGGTGAATGGCAGGAGTTTTATTTGGGAGAAACAGCTCTCACAGAAAAAACAAAGCCAGATCTCATCTACGATTTAGCCAGTGTTTCTAAGGTTGTTGGCGTAGGGACACTTTGTATTTTCATGATAAATGATGGCGTCTTAGAATTGGATCAGTCCCTGCAGTTTTACTACCCTGCTTTTCATGATAAGTCCGTTACACTGCGTCAGCTTCTGACACATACTAGTGGCATTGATCCTTATATTCCTAATCGTAACAGTTTATCAGCAGCTGAGCTGAAAGATGCTATCAACCACATCACGGTGACTGCCGACAAGTCTTTTAAATATACAGATATTAATTTTATTTTGCTTGGTTTTATGCTGGAAGAGCTGACTGGTCAGTCTTTAGAGAGTCTTTTTGATCAGGAAATTTTTACAGCTTGGAATATGAGTCAAACAACGTTTGGTCCGGTTCCCTCAGCTGTTCCGACAGTCAGAGGAATTCCAGCAGGAAGAGTTCACGATCCCAAGGCTCAGGTTTTAGGAGTCCATACGGGATCAGCTGGCTTATTTTCAACGCTTAAAGACTTGGAAATTTTTGTTAACCACTATTTGTCAGATGCATTTGCTAAAGACTTAAGTCAAAATTATTCTTTAGCTGCTAAAAAACGTAGCTTAGCCTGGGATTTGGAAGACGACTGGCTTTTGCATACTGGCTATACAGGGACTTTTGTTCTTATTAATATTGCCAAACAACGCGCAGCTATTTTTCTAAGCAACCGAACCTACGAAAAAGATGAGCGTGCCCAATGGATATTGGATCGCAATGAGCTGATAGCCTTGATCCAGCAAGAATTAGATTAATAAGCAAACAAAAAAGCAGATCCTTTGACCTGCTTTTAAGAATTAGCTAAAAGAGCTTGAAACTGCTCTGCTGATGGACATTTAGGCAGAGAGTTGTTTCAAGCTCTTTTGATTTTTATAGAAATTTTTCAACAGTGATATGTTCAATACCGGCCTCTAAAAATTGCTCACCTACTGGTGTATAGCCATTTTTAGCATAGAAGTTATAGGCGCTTATCTGTGCATGAAGGGTAACCTTTCTAAAGCCTTGCTCTTTAGCAAAATTTTCTGCTGCTTGCAGAATCTTACACCCTAAGCCCAACCCTTGGTGGGTATCAAGAACAGCCATCCGCTGTAGAGTCACAAAATCTTTTTGCTTGTTGGGCAGAAGCCGGCAGGTCGCAAGGGGGCTGTCATCATCATCATAAAGGACGAAATGAATACAGTGGGCCTCATTTTTATCGATTTCGATAGAAAGAGGAACTCCCTGTCCTTGAACAAAGATTGTGTTTCTGATTTTAACGGCATCAAGATAGACAGTTGATAAAGTATCGCGTGTTTGTTTTATTTTCATAGGCGTTATTGCTGGTTTTTATAGTAATCACTAAAAACGAGCTTGAGACATACTGTCCCAAACTCGTCTGCTAGCTTTTAAAGATTAAGCTTTTTGACCTGAAATAGCTTCAGCAGCATCGTCCATTGAAAGAACTTCGTGGAAGACACGTTGTGTCAATTCAGTCTTTTGTTCTGGTGTTAGGTATTTAGTGTTTACACAGTAACCAGAGATACGAACGATAACATCTTCACCACTCATAATCTTGTCATAAACATCTTTAAGGCTCATAACGTTCAAGTTAACGTGTTGACCACCGTTTTCGAAGTAACCATCAAGAATTGTTACCAAGTTGTCAACTTGTTCGTCAAATGTTTTACCAAGTGCTTTAGGTGAAACTTGTGTTGTCAGTGAGATACCATCAGCAGCATAAGCGAAGTCAAGGCTTGCAAGTGAATTAAGGTTTTGCAGCCATCCACCGCGAGCTTTGTTAGATGGGTTAGCACCTGGTGAGAAGAATTCAAGTTTAGACAGGTTCACGCTGCCATCTTCGTTGAGGTAAACACCTTTGTGAACTGGAGAGTTACCAGTTTGTTTAGAGTAAGCAACGTTTGAAGTGATGGTAAGAAGTGATACAGTAGCTTCTGCGTTCTTGTAGAGCTTGTGACGGCGAAGGCGAGTAGTATAAGCTTCGATCAACCATTCAGCCAATTCGTTTGAACGAGGGTCATCTTCACCCCAACGTGGGTATTCACCAGTTGTTTCGTAGTCATAGATATAACCATCTTCGTCACGGATAGGTTTAACAGTTGCGTACTTAATAGCTGACAAAGTATCAACAGTATTTGCGAAACCACAGATACCGAATCCCATGTTAGCGCGTTGTTTAGTCGGTAAGAAGGCCATTTGAACAGCTTCGTAGTTGTACTTATCAGTCATGTAGTGAATGATGTTAAGAGCATCTACATAAGTGTCAGTCAACCAGTCAAGAGATTTTTCAAAGTTATCTTTAACAGTATCAAAGTCAAGAACTTCATCACGGACAGGTTCGATGTCAAATACCTTATAGTCTTTATGAACATCATCGTAACCACCGTTCAGACCTGTAAGAAGGGCTTTAAGGACGTTTACACGAGCACCGAAGTATTGGATGTTGTGACGTTGTTCTTCATTTTCTGGGTCAAGCGGTGATACACAGCATGAGATACATGACATTTCACCGTAGCCATCCTTAGCCATTGTTGTTACACCTTCGTATTGGATTGAAGAGTGTTTGTGGCTCATTACCATACAGTAGCGGCGGAATGAATAAGGTAATTTGTCAGTCCAAAGAACAGTCAAGTTTGGTTCTGGAGCGTTACCGATATTGTCAAGAGTGTTCAAGAAACGGTAGTCCATCTTAGTTACACGGTGACGGCCATCGGCACCCATACCAGCCATAGAAGTTGTGATGAAGGTTGGGTCACCTGAATAAAGTTCGTCATAAGCTTTAGTACGTGCAAACTTAACTGTACGAAGTTTCATAACGAAGTCATCGACAAATTCTTGAATTTCACTTTCAGTGAATGTTCCGCGAGCAAGGTCACGTTCTGCAAAGATATCAAGAACGATTGGCACACGTCCAAGAGAAGTAGCAGCACCATTGATGACACGGCAGACAGCCATGAATGCGATGTTAACCCATTGGATAGCTTCTTTAACGTTCATAGCAGGTTTGCGAACGTCAACACCATAAAGATCACCCAATTTAACAACTTCACCAAGTGCTTGGTATTGCATGTTAACTTCTTCGCGAAGACGGATAGATTCTTCATCAATTTCAGTGATAGCATTCCAGTCGTTAACTTTTTCTTGCATCAAGTAGTCAGCACCGTAAAGGGCAAGACGTGCATAAACACCGATGATACGTCCACGTGAATAAGCGTCTGGCAGACCAGTTACAGTGTGAGCGTGACGGGCACGACGGATGTTAGAAGTGTAAGCACGGAAAATACCATCGTTAACAGTTGTAACATATTTAGTAAAGATTTCGTGAACAGCTGGGTCTGGTTCATAACCGTGTTCTTTCAGAGCTGTTTCAGCCATACGGATACCACCTTTTGGCATGAAGTTCAATTTGAACAGCTCATCGTTTTGGATACCGTAGATTAATTCATCATCTTTTGAAATGTAGCCGGCAGGGATGTCAGCAATTGATGTTGGACGAGTATCCATTGGGAAGCGGCCAGCTTCTTCATATTTAGCCTTAGTTTCTTCTACAATCTTTTTGATTTTCAAAGAACGTTCAGTTGGTCCTGCCAAGAAGCTTTCGTCACCATCATAAGGTGTGTAGTTAGCTTGTACAAAGCGGGCAATACTGGCTTTTTCTTTCCAATCAGTTCCTTTAAAGCCTTCCCAAGCTTTTTCAAAAACGTCAGTGTTAGTTTTAACAGTTGCCATAGTGAAATAACCTCTTTTTCTAGTAACAGTACATCTGTTACATTTTTCAGTTACATTCTATCATACAGTAACCGTTTTCACAACCAAAAAGCTTTAGTTGTAAACACTTTCTTTTATAATACAGTTTATTAAAACAAGCTTAACTGTATTATAAATGTCAAAAATATCTAAAAAGAGTATAATGATAATAGAATTATTAAAAATTTAAAGGAGACCTGTCTGCCATGAAACCAAAAAACAATGTTACAGGGTTTACTTTTCTATGGTTGGCCTTATATGCAGTGTCTACCTTTTGGTCAACAAAGATTATAAGAAAACCTTGATGATAGTAACGTGTTTGTTTATGCTTTGGGGTTCTGCTAAGGAGGTTTAATGTTAGTTTTTCCGTTGATTAATGACACATCACGAAAAATCATTCATATTGATATGGATGCCTTTTTTGCTGCGGTCGAAGAGCGAGACAATCCTAAGCTGCGAGGCAAGCCACTGGTTATTGGTGCTGATCCTCGTCAGACTGGCGGCCGCGGTGTGGTTTCGACCTGCAATTATGAAGCACGAAAATTTGGAATACATTCGGCCATGTCCTCCAAAGAAGCCTATGAACGCTGTCCACAGGCTATTTTTGTTAGGGGCAATCATGCTAAATACCGTGAAATTGGCATGCAGGTTCGGGATATTTTCAAACGTTACACGGATTTGGTAGAGCCTATGAGTATTGACGAGGCTTACTTAGATGTTACGGAGAATAAACTGGGGATTAGGTCTGCTGTTAAAATTGCCAAATTAATTCAGCATGATATTTGGAATGAGCTGCGTCTGACTTGTTCTGCTGGCGTTTCCTATAATAAATTTCTGGCTAAATTGGCCAGCGATTATGATAAGCCTCGCGGTCTGACAGTCATTCTGCCAGAAGATGCAGAAGATTTTTTAGCTGCTTTGCCAATTGAGAAATTTTACGGAGTAGGCAAAAAATCGGTCGAGAAGTTACATGAGCTTCATGTATTTACTGGCAAAGATTTGCAGCAAATACCAGAGATGACCTTGATTGATCTCTTCGGACGTTTTGGTTTTGATCTCTATCGAAAAGCACGTGGCATCAGCAATTCCCCGGTAAAAAATAATCGCATTCGCAAATCCATTGGTAGCGAGAGAACTTATGGAAAATTGCTTTACAACGATGATGATATTAAACTGGAGCTTTCCAAAAATGCAAGGCGGGTAGCTGACAGCCTCATTAAAAACGAGCGAAAAGGGAAAGTTATTGTCGTTAAAGTCCGTTATTCAGATTTTTCAACGCTCACTAAGCGTAAGACTCTGGATTTTCCAACACAGGACTTCGATACGATTGAGCGCTCTGCCCATCAAATTTTTGATAGTCTGACGGAAAATAATTCCGGTGTTCGTCTATTGGGCGTGACAGTCAGTGCACTAGAGGATAGCAATAGAGAAGAACTCTCGCTGACGGCAGATGATTTTTAAACTTAGTAGATCCAAAAAGTAGCTAAAATGATACCAAGAGCGCCAAGTCCAGCCAGAAAAAGGGTAAGAATAGCCCATCTCTTACGTTTTAAGCTCTCTGCCTGTTTTTTAGGTGGAAAGTCTTTGATAGGATAATCTTCCCGGTGTTTAAAATAGAGAATAAGACCAACAATATTTCCTCTGCCAGCGGCAGAAAGCCCCCAAAGTTCGGGGTTATTCAGTCCTCTAGCTCGTGCATCAAGTTCAACAATTTTAAAAATTTGATAGCTGGTTAAAATAGCACCTATCAAAAAGAGAAAAAGACTGATTATTAACATTATTTGTTGTAGCATCATTGCTATCATCTTCTAAATTCTTTTTATTATTTGGTAAAACAAAATAAGTAGACTAAAAATCATGACAAGACTAAAAAGCAATAAGAAATAATAGCTTTTTAGGAAAAACAATGACAAAAGCAACAAGCAGGTTATTATCAATAGATAACTTAGTAAAAAAGTCTGCAGTTTTTGATTGCTTTTAACAACATTTGTTGTTTTATCCAGATGTTTAATAATTTTTCCATCGCCTTTTAACAGTGTATCTAAACTAATCTGATAAAGATCGCTAAGCTTTATCAGGCTGACAATGTCTGGGTAAGATTTCTCATTTTCCCAATTGGAAATAGTCTGTCTTGAGACTGAGATTAAGTCAGCAACAGTTTCTTGAGTTAGATGTGATTGTTGGCGTGCAGTTTTAAGTTTGTCTCCAATTTTCATAGGTTACCCCTTTTGTCTTTATCTTATTCTTTTTTGGGAAAACCGTCTATCAAAAATATTTGACAAAAACATCAAAAAAGGTCTGTCAAAATAGTTTGACAAACCTTTGAGCTTTGAAATAACTCAATGGAGGAAAATATGCGAAGCGGACATGTCATATATAAAGTAAAAAATTTACAATCAGCAGTTGAAGAATGGAGAAAGAAAGGTTTTGTGGTTGAATATGGAAGAAAGAAAAATCCTATAAATGCTTTGATATATTTTAGTGAAGGTGCCTATATCGAGTTGCTGCAAAACACAGGAATGCCTAAAATAGTAATGTTACTCAGCATGGTATTTGGTGTGACCAAGAAAATAGAGAGATTTCATTATTGGGATACTTGTGATGAAGGCTTATGTGGTTTTTGTATAGAAAAGGACTTTGGCAGTTTGGATGAAGAAGTTGCCTTTCTAAAAAAGCAGGGAATTAAAGGGGTATTGTTTAATAATCTCAAGCGAGTTGATACAAAGGGCAGGCTTTTGCGCTACAGATGTTTTTTTCCAGAAGGAATTGATTTCCCCTTTCTAATGAGTTATTTTAGCATTGATCCGAAGCCCGTTCATTTTATTCATCCCAATGGCGTAAAGAGAATAAAGAAAATTGTTTTTAAAATTGATGAACATAAGGCAAATATCTTGAAGCAACTTATAGATGATGATGTGCTTGAAATCATAGCTGATGATAAAGAAAAGGGAATTGTTAGCATTGAATACGACAAGTAGATTTATATAATAGAAAAAAACTACTATAGAGATCACCATGAAACAGGAGGTTTTGATAGCAGTACTAGCAAATAACTGAATTATGGAAAAAATGAGAGTGGACAGGCAACAATCATTGCTGTCTGGCCACTCTCATCGTTTTTTATAAAAACAGTTTTTCTAATTCTTTAGCGACACCATCATGATCATTGTCAAACTGTGTCACCTTATCAGCATGGGGGAGCAGGACTTGGCTGGCATTTTTCATAGCGTAGCCAACCGAAGCGAATTCTAGCATCTGAGTATCATTGTGCTCATCACCGAAAGCAATTAAATCTTGCTTAGCGAGATTAAGTGTATTTAACAGATGATTAAGGGCGTAAGCCTTGTTAACGCCCTTGGGTGAAAATTCCAGAATATTCATAGGTCCACCCCAACTGCTGATTTCCATTTCATGATTGAAATGTTGGATCATTTCATCAGCAAGTGCATATTTGTCAGCCGCCCGTGTCTGCATAAGCAAAGCATGGGGATCTTGGGTGATTTTTTCTGGCTTGAGCTGCATTTTATCAGTTAGCTTGTCAACGCCGAAAATTTCTGGTTTGATAGCTTGACGGTGATTGAAAGTCAGGTAGAATTTGGTTCGATATTCACTGGCAATAAAATCTGCTTCAAATTCTTTCTCGTTTTTTAGAACGTCAAAGAGGTATTTGCGTTCAATTCTAACCTTATGCTCACCGGCCCATTTTTGTTCAGGGATATGTGTAAGTGAGCCGTTAAAATTGATCATTGGTGTTTTCAAACCGAGGATTCTGTAATATTCTAAGGCCATGCGATAAGGACGTCCGGTTGAGATAATAACCAGATGTCCTTGTTTCTGGATTTTTTTTATAGTAGCAATAGTGTAGTCTGAAATGGTTCCGTCACTTCTAAGAAGTGTCCCGTCCAAATCAAGAGCAATCATTTTTTTAGTCATAGAGCCATTATAGCAGAAAGTAAGGAAAATAAGCAAGAAAAGTCAGGAAGCTTGTTTTTTGTCCGAGAAGAATGTGGTATAATTTGTTTTCAGCAAATAAGGAGTCTGCTATGAAAAATAAGCTATTAATCAGTCATCTTTTCTTCTTTATCATTTCCGGAGCCATTGTCTATTTTCAAATAGAGGAGAGGTATTTGATTTGGAATATGTTTTTGGCACTTTTAGCCTTGGATTTTAGTTTTTGCTTAAACCGTTTTAAAAATTCTGTATTGGCCTTGCTTTTGGGGCTGCTCTGGTTTTTCTTTTATCCCAATACTTTTTACATGCTGACAGATATGGTTCATATGGACTTTGTGACCAGTGTTTTCAGTGATCCAAGGAGCCTTATCCTCTATTTCCTTTTTCTGGCTAGTATTTTGTTTGGCCTCTTGTGCGGTGCTGAGAGTATCAGTCAGGTTTTTAAACGTTTTAATGTTAAGGATTTTTATGTCAAACTAATTTTAATGCTGCTGCTTTCCTTTGTGTCTAGCGTGGCTATTCATCTGGGCCGTTATGCCAGACTTAATTCATGGGATATGGTGCTGCGCCCCATGCTTGTCATTGATGAGCTGACCAAGGTGTTTTCACAAAATGCTCTACCTTTTATTTTGGGATTTACCTTTTTACAGGTAATGGTTCTGATCTTTTTCAATCAGGAAAATACCAGATAAAGCTCTTGAATAGCGTCTAATCTTTAGCTATAATAAAACTATCGTTCATAAAAAGGAGAATTTATCTTTATAATGGAAAAGTTTTTTAAATTAAAAGAGAACAAAACAACTGTTCGTACCGAAGTGCTGGCTGGCTTCACTACTTTTTTTGCCATGAGTTACATTTTGTTTGTTAACCCATCGATTCTGAGCCAGACAGGAATGCCATCACAGGGTGTCTTTCTGGCTACAATTATCGGTTCTATTGCCGGAACCTTGATGATGGGGCTTTATGCCAATATTCCTTATGCTATGGCACCGGGTATGGGACTCAACGCTTTTTTCACCTATACGGTTGTCTTCTCGCTGGGCTACACCTGGCAGGAAGCTTTGGCTATGGTCTTTATCTGCGGTGTCATCTCTATTATTATTACGCTGACCAAGGTTCGCCGGATGATTATTGATGAAATTCCCGATAGTCTAAAGAAAGCTATCAGTGCTGGTATCGGCGTTTTCTTAACATATATTGGTCTGAAAAATGCTGGTCTTTTAAGCTTTGCCATTGATCCTGGGACTTATACGGTTTCTGGTAAGGGAGCAGCAAAGGGCTTAGCTACAATTACAGCTAATTCTTCAGCAACACCGTCACTGGTGAATTTCAACAATCCTGCAGTTGTTGTTGCTGTTATTGGGATTATTATAACGGCCTTTTTCATTATAAAAAATATCAAAGGCGGTGTTATTTTATCAATTATTCTTACTACTATTATTGCTGTTTTAGTTGGTATTGTTGATTTATCAGCTATTGACTTTTCAGCCAATAATCCGGCGGCTGCCATTAAGGATCTGGGAACTATTTTTGGAGCAGCTCTTGGAAGCAAAGGTTTGGGAGCCCTGTTTTCAGATGCTGGCCGCATTCCTGAAGTGTTGATGACTATTTTAGCTTTTGCTTTGACGGATATTTTTGACAATGTTGGTACGCTTATTGGTACAGGGGCTAAGGCTGGTATTTTTAATGTGACAGATAATTCTCAATCGAGCGGTTTGAAAAACAAGATGGATAAAGCCTTGTTTTCAGATATGGTTGGGACTACTGTCGGTGCCATTGCCGGAACCTCAAATGTCACTACCTTTGTTGAATCAGCGGCAGGTATCGGCGCTGGCGGCCGCACAGGTTTGACAGCCGTTGTAGTAGCAGCCTTGTTTGCTGTTTCAAGTTTCTTCAGTCCTCTTCTTGCCATCGTTCCAACTCAGGCAACAGCCGCCGTGCTTTTGATTGTAGGAATTATGATGCTGTCAAGTTTGAAGGATATCGAATGGTCTGATATGAGCGAGGCTATCCCAGCCTTCTTTGCGACAATCTTTATGGGGCTTGCTTATAGCATTACACAGGGAATTGCAACTGGTTTTCTCTTTTATACCTTTTCCAAAGTGATTAAAAAAGAAGCAAAAGATATCCATCCGATCATTTGGGTTCTTGATTGTCTCTTTGTTTTGAATTTCATCAGTTTAGCCATTTTGTAATTGACATTTAAGGTTGTCAACTGGCTGTAAACTTAAGTGCAGCATGGTTTTATAGGAATAAAAAGGACAGGATTCAAGCGTATTTCAGCAGAATGTTGTCCTTATTTTTTCTGCCTGTTTTGTTTGAAGAATGGGCAAAATCTTCTTTCTTTTTCGGAAAAATAGTTGGAAGAGGTCAAACATTTTGATATAATATGTCTATGTTTTACAGCCAAAATGAAAAGCAGCTGCTGGCCTTTGGTGAGAAGATTGGTCAGAAACTTAAAGCTCAGGATGTTCTTATTTTGACAGGCGATTTAGGTGCCGGCAAGACTACCCTTACAAAAGGAATTGCCAAGGGTTTGGGCATTAAGCAAATGATTAAAAGTCCTACCTACACAATTGTTCGTGAATATGAGGGACGGCTGCCGTTTTACCATTTGGATGTCTATCGAATTGGTGATGATCCTGATTCTATTGACTTGGATGACTTTCTTTTTGGTGATGGTGTGACAGTTATTGAATGGGGAGAACTTCTGGATGCTAGTCTTTTGGATGATTACTTGACCATTCGTTTGGACAAAAAGGAGGATGGCAGGCAATTGACTTTTATCCCACATGGATCGCGCAGCCAAGAGCTGGCAGAGGAGCTTGACTATGACTGAGCAGGAAGTTATTGTTCGTGAGGTGCTGCCTGAAGATGCAGCAGGTTTAGCAGCTACTCTAAAACAGCTGACAACAGAAACGGATTTTATTACGCGGGATGAGGACAGCCCTCATATGAGTGCTCAGGAAATGGCTGTTTTCATTGAGCAAAAAGCACAGTCGTTTAATGAAATCTGTCTTGTTGCTAAAATTGGAGACAATGTTGCAGGTGTCCTGATGATTTCTGCCCACAGCCACACTCGCATTAATCATATTGGAGAGATTTTCCTAGCAGTCTTAAAAGATTATTGGGGTTATGGATTGGGGCAGCTTTTGATGACTGCGGCAATTGACTGGGCTGAACACAGCGGTGTTATTCGCAGGCTGGAATTGACTGTTCAGCGGCGCAATGCTAAGGCTGTACATATTTATGAAAAGTTTGGTTTTAAAATTGAAGGCATCAAGAAACGTGGTGCAAAAACAAAAAATGGAGAATTTCTTGATGTTTACCTGATGGGAAAACTGATAGATTAACGAAAAACAGATGAAAATTGGTAAAAAAATTTTAATTATGCTTGTGACGATAGTTCTTACAAGCTTTCTTGCCTTGGGAGTCTACGCGACAAGTATCTACAATTTTTCTTTGGGTGAGTTTTCAAAGACATTTAAAGATTATGGAACAGGATCAAAAAAAGATGTGTTTGCTGATGAAAAGCCTTTTAGCATTCTTTTGATGGGAGTGGATACCGGTTCAGCACATAGAAGGTCTAAATGGGAAGGCAACAGCGATTCCATGATTTTGGTAACCATTAATCCAAAGACCAAAAAAACAACCATGACTAGCTTAGAACGGGATATTTTAATCAAATTGTCCGGTCCCAAAAATAATGATCAAGCAGGCTATGATGCTAAGCTGAATGCTGCTTATGCTGCTGGTGGTGCTAAAATGGCTATCATGACTGTTCAGGACATGCTTGATATTACGATTGATAAGTATGTTCAGATCAACATGAAAGGTCTGGTTCAGCTGGTAGATGCTGTGGGAGGAATCACGGTAACCAACCACTTTGATTTTCCTATTTCTATAGAAGAACACGAACCTGAGTTTACAGCGTCTGTAGAACCCGGCCGCCACAAGATTAACGGTGAGCAGGCTCTTGTTTATTCTCGGATGCGCTATGATGATCCTGATGGTGATTACGGTCGACAAAGACGGCAGCGCGAAGTTATCAGCAAGGTCTTAAAAAAGATTTTAGCTCTGGACAGTGTCAGCAAGTATCGTAAAATTCTGTCTGCTGTCAGCAAGAATATGCAGACTAATATTGAAATTTCCAGCTCTACTATTCCTAATCTTCTGGGTTACAGCGATGCTCTTAAAAATGTTAAATCTTATCAGCTTAAAGGAGAAGGAGCAACTATTGACGGTACTTCTTATCAGTTGGTAACGGCCAAGGAAATGCTCAAGGTGCAAAATCGTATCAAGGAGCAGCTGGGACAGAAAAAATCGACTGCGGAAAGCTTAAAAACAACTGTCAGTCTTTATGAAAATCTATACGGTGATACCAGCGTTTATGACAGCAGCTCGAGTAGCTCAGATTACAGCAGTAGTGATTACTCAGGATCGAGTGGCTATTCTGACTACAGCTATGGCACTAATGGCAGTTATGGTTCTGATTCAAGTTCTGGTGCTAATTATGGTTCTAATTCATCATCTAATTCGAGCAGCTATTACGGTCAGGGAGCTTATCAGCAGCCTGCTGCAGGTTCAGGCTCCGGCTATTAATTGAGCAATAGAAAAGAGAGGTCAGCACCTACTGTGCTTTCCTCTCTTATTTTATGCTGTAAAGGGATTTAATCTTTAGAAGCGTACTTTTGAACTGTCTTTTTAATTTCTGCTAAGTGAGGCTGGCTTTCTTGCTGAAAAAGTCGAAGCTTGTAAGATAAATCCTGACTGATGGCAGCTAGGTTTTCCTTTTGCTGACTGATTACGGTTAGATTGCTTTGAATATTGTCAGCATCAGCTTTTACTCTGTCAAAGTGTTCCTTTGTTTCTAAAAATGAATCTTTGAGAGAATCACGTTTTTTATACAATTGATAAAGTCCAGCTCCAAGAATGCTTGAGATAATAAAGGTTTTGACTTTCATGCCTCAATCTCCTCATGAATTTTCTCTGCCAACTGAGCAAGAGCAGGAAAGTCTGGTTCATGTTCTACAAAATGAATGGCAAATTCGTCTGAGTCCACAAAACGGGGAACCAAGTGCACGTGGGCATGAAAAACGGTCTGTCCGGCTGCTTCTTCATTGTTATTAATGATATTAAGTCCGTCGGCCTTAGTTGCTTTTTTCAGGGCGCGAGCAATTTTAGGAATCCTAGCAAACACTTTAGTCGCACTCTTTTCATCCATTTCCAGAGCATTTCGGACATGTTCTTTGGGAATGACCAAAGTATGGCCTACAGTAGCCTGTGAAATATCCAGAAAGGCCAAAACGTCTTCATCCTCGTAGACTTTTGATGAAGGAATGTCACCCGCTATAATCTTGCAAAAAATACAATTGTCCATTAAAAATCACCTTCTTAGCTTGTTTTTGTTATAATATAGTATATCAAAGTTAGAAAGAAACGTCATGTTAAAAATCGAAAATCTGACTGGCGGGTATGTTAATATCCCTGTCTTAAAAAATATTAGTTTTCAAGTAGACGACGGCGAATTAGTCGGTCTTATCGGACTCAATGGTGCTGGTAAATCAACAACGATTAATGAAATTATCGGCCTTCTGACTCCTTATGAAGGAAAGATCAGCATTGATGGGCTGACTCTGTCTGAGCAGGAGGAAGCTTACCGCAAGAAAATCGGTTTTATCCCTGAGACCCCCAGTCTTTATGAGGAACTAACGCTGAAAGAGCATATTGAAACCATGGCCATGGCCTATGATATTGAACAGGAAGAAGTAATGAACCGAGCTCAAAAGCTTTTGGAGTTGTTCAGGCTGGAAGATAAGCTCGATTGGTTCCCAAGCCATTTTTCTAAGGGCATGAAACAAAAGGTAATGATTATCTGTGCTTTTATTGTTGATCCTAGTCTTTTTATTATTGACGAGCCTTTCTTGGGCCTGGATCCTGTAGCTATTGCGGACTTGACCAAGCTCTTGGCGGCTGAAAAAGCTAAGGGAAAATCTATTCTCATGTCTACTCATGTTCTTGATTCGGCAGAAAAAATGTGCGATCGTTTTGTTATTCTGCATGCTGGGCAGATCAGAGCTCAAGGCAGGCTGGACGACTTACGGGTAGATTTCGGCAATCCTCAAGCCAGTCTCAATGACATTTATATGGCTTTGACCAAAGAGGCGTGATTATGAAAACAGTATTTAGCAAAAGACGCCTCGCTTTTCTCAAACAAAGCAGCAAATACCTGCGCTATGTGTTTAATGACCATTTTGTTTTGGTGCTCATTTTTCTGTTGGGCTTTCTCATGGTGCAGTACAGTCAGTTATTAAAGCATTTCCCAACCAATCATTTGCCTATTATAATCATTTTATCTTTGACGGTTGTAGCCTTATTGTTTTGGGGGAATAGCGCGACTTATCTGGAAGCTGCTGATCAGCACTTCCTTTTGCCAAAAGAAAGTGATGTCATCTGTCTCATTCGACAGGCTCAAAAGTGCGCCTTCCTCTTTTGGGGAGTTTTGCAGATTGTTTTTCTGCTAATTTTAGCCCCCTTATTTTTGCGCTTGGGAATGTCTCCTGTTTCTTTTGCCCTCTTTTTGTTGACTTTTCTTGCTTTAAAGTGGCTGATTATAGCTAGAAAAAATCGTGCTTTTCTGCGCCAAGGCAAGTTGGACTGGACTAAGGCGATTAGTCAAGAAAGAAGACGGCAGCAGGCAATTTTAAAATTTTTCTCCCTATTCACTAATGTTAAGGGGATTTCCGCCAGTGTTAAACGGCGTGCTTATCTGGATTTTGTGATGGGTTTTCTATCACGAAAGCACAGCCATACTTGGGGCCATCTCTATTTACGTGCATTTTTGCGGAGCGGTGATTATCTGGGTCTTACGCTGCGTTTGAGCATTTTAAGTCTACTGAGCCTTATTTTTATTGCCAATCCTTTAATATCAGCAGGTTTGGCGGTGCTCTTTAATTACCTGCTGCTGTTTCAGCTGCTGGCCCTGTACAAACACTATGATTATCAGTATCTGACACAGCTTTTTCCAATTGATAGTAAGAGCAAGAAGACTGATCTTAAGCAATTTCTGCGGCTTATTCTCTACCTGCTGACTGCTGTTGAAATATGTTTTGCTCTGTCTTGGCAGAAGGCACTTTTTCTTGCAGCAGGAGCAGTTATTCTAAATGAAATCTATCTGTCTTATAAAATAAAGAAGATAATTGACTAAGCTCTATAAAACAAGTAAAATAGGACTAGTGATTCGAGATGAAAAGGAGGGGAGAGTGTGATGCAATCAGATAAAGATTTAACCTTAACACCCTTAAAAGGGAAAAGCGGTCAGGCCTATATTGGCACTTATCCCAATGGCGATAAGATTTTTGTGAAAATCAATACGACACCGATTTTAGCAGCCCTGGCCAAAGAACAAATCGCACCGCAGCTCCTGTGGGCCAAACGTCTGGGCAACGGTGATATGATGAGCGCTCAGGAATGGCTGGACGGCAGACTCCTAACGAGAGCTGATATGAACAGTAAGCAGATTATCCAGATTCTGCTGCAAATGCACAAATCCAAACCCTTGGTAAACCAGCTGCTGCAACTAAATTATAAGATAGAAGAGCCGTTGGACTTACTGCTGTCTTGGGAGCGCAGTGCGCCTTATCAAATTGCAGAAAATGCCTATTTGCAGTCTGTAGTTGCAGAAATGAAGCGCAATCTGCCTGATTTTAAGAAGGACTATGCGACCATTGTTCATGGAGATGTCAGACACAGCAATTGGGTAGTGACCACCAGTGGCTTGATTTACTTAGTGGATTGGGATTCTGTCCGTGTGACAGACCGTATGTATGATGTGGCGCATATTTTAAGCCATTATATTCCGCATACTCGCTGGCCAGAATGGCTGACTTATTACGGTTATAAGAAAAATGAAAAAGTCTTTCAAAAGATTAAATGGTACGGTCAGCTTTCTTACCTGTCACAGATTTTAAAATATTATGAAAACCGCGACATGGAAAATGTCAATCAGGAAATCTATGAACTTCGCAAGTTCAGAGAATCCTTTTAGAAAGAAAGCATGAGAGTTAGAAGACGTAAAGGTGCCGAAGAGCATCTGAAAAATAATCCTCACTATGTTATTTTAAAACCAGAAGAAGTCAAGGGACACTGGCAGGAAGTTTTTGGTAACAATAACCCTATTCACATTGAAATTGGAAGCGGCAAAGGACGCTTTATTACGGGCATGGCTGCTCAGAATCCTCAAATTAATTATATTGGGATTGATTTGCAGGTTTCTGTCCTCAGCCATGCTTTGGATAAGGTTTTAGAAAGCCAGCTTCCCAATGTTCGGCTGCTTTTGGCAAATGGCTCCAGTCTTAGCGATTATTTTGCTGATCATGAGGTTGGTTTGATTTACTTAAACTTCAGTGATCCTTGGCCCAAAAAGCGCCATGAAAAGCGGCGCTTGACCTATAAAAACTTTTTAGAGGTCTATCAAAGGATTTTGCCGGAGCAGGGTCAGATTCATTTTAAGACAGATAATCGCAAACTTTTCGAATATAGCTTGGCAAGTTTCTCACAATATGGTATGATTTTAGAGCAGGTATGGTTAGATTTGCATGCCAGTGATTATGATAATAATGTAATGACCGAGTATGAAGAGAAATTTTCGCAGAAAGGTCAGCCTATCTATCGTGTTGAAGCGAGGTTTTAGTCTCGCTCTTTACGGAGAGGTCGCATAGTGGCCGAGTGCGCACGCTTGGAAAGCGTGTAGTCCTTAACGGGGCTCGGGGGTTCGAATCCCCTCCTCTCCTTATGTTATGCTGAAAGAGATAGCCTTTAAAAGTTCAAGTCAAGCTGTCTGTCAACGATAAAAATAGCCTGAACAGCAGAAATACCAACTGTTGGGGCTTGCATTATTCTTAATTTATGTTATAATGTTAACAAATAATACAGAAAGGAGCGAAGTTGTGACTTCGCTCCTTGTGTGTGTAAGGAGGGAAATGCAATCGCAACGATTATTGATATAGTGACACAGGCAGTAAGGCCTGTTATTGCTGAGCCCTTTGAGCTGGTTGATGTCGAGTATGAAAAAATGGGGAGCGATTATGTTCTCAGTATTTTGGTAGATAAACCAGGGGGCATTACCGTCGAAGACACGGCAGAACTGACAGACATCATCAGTCCTCTGCTGGATACCATAAAACCAGATCCCTTTCCAGATCAGTACATGCTGGAAGTATCCAGTCCCGGCCTTGAACGTCCGTTAAAAACTGCTGAAAGTCTGACAAATGCTGTCGGTCAATATGTCAATGTCAGCCTCTATCAGGCTATTGACAAGGTAAAGGTTTTTGAAGGTGATTTGCTTGCTTTTGATGGTGAAACACTGACAATTTCCTATATGGATAAAACACGTCAAAAAACAGTTATGATTCCCTACAAGATGGTTGCAAAAGCCCGTCTCGCTGTAAAACTTTAGAAAGGAAAATCCTTGTTGGGCAAGGATGAAGACTATGAGCAAAGAAATGCTAGAAGCCTTCCGTATTTTGGAAGAAGAAAAACACATTAACAAAGATGATATTATTGATGCGGTTAAAGAATCTCTGAAGTCAGCTTATAAGCGCCGTTACGGTCAGTCCGAAAGTGCTGAAATTGAATTTAATGAAAAAACAGGCGATTTTAAGGTTTATACTGTGCGCGAAGTTGTCGAGGAAGTTTTTGACAGCCGCCTTGAAATCAGCCTCAAAGATGCTCTTGCGATTAGCACAGCTTATGAACTGGGCGATAAGATTCGCTTTGAAGAAAGTCCTAAAGAATTCGGCCGTGTAGCTGCTCAGTCGGCTAAGCAGACCATCATGGAAAAAATGCGCCGTCAAATGCGCGAAGTGACTTTCAATGAATACAAAGAACATGAAAGAGAAATCATGACAGGAACGGTTGAGCGTTTTGATGACCGCTTTATCTATGTCAACTTAGGAACTATTGAAGCCCAGCTGTCCCGTCAGGATCAAATTCCGGGAGAAACCTTTGCTTCTCATGACCGCATTGAGGTGTATGTCTACAAGGTTGAAAACAATCCTAAAGGGGTAAATGTTTTCGTCAGCCGCAGCCATCCGGAATTCATCAAGCGCATCATGGAACAGGAAATTCCGGAAGTCTTTGACGGAACGGTTGAAATCATGAGTGTGGCACGTGAAGCTGGTGATCGGACTAAGGTTGCTGTCCGTAGCCACAATCCTAATGTCGATGCTATCGGAACTATTGTCGGCCGTAAGGGTGCCAACATCAAAAAAGTTACCAGCAAATTCCATCCTAAACGTTTAGATCAAAAGTCTGGGCTTTGGGTGCCTGTTGAGGAAAACATCGATGTCATTGAGTGGGTTGATGATCCGGCTGAATTTATCTACAATGCCATTGCACCTGCTGAGGTCGATCAGGTTCTCTTTGATGAAGAAGATGAAAAGCATGCCACTGTTGTTGTCCCTGATAACAAGCTGTCACTTGCTATCGGCCGCCGCGGGCAGAATGTTCGCTTGGCAGCGCATTTGACAGGCTACCGCATTGATATTAAATCGGCTAGTGAATTTGAAGAAATGGAAGTTGAATGGGCACAGGAAGACGAGTCTTTTGAAGATGCTCCTGCCAATGAAACGGATGCTGAAGAGGCTGTTGAGGCTGATTTTGCTCAGGAACTTGTGGCAGACGATATTGAGTAGAGAATTTGGAGGTGTTTGATGGCAAAGACAAGAAAGATACCTTTAAGAAAGTCTCTTGTTTCGGGGGAAATCATTGATAAGCGTGATCTGCTCCGCGTTGTCAAAACCAAGGAAGGCCAGATTTTTATTGATCCTACCGGCAAGAAAAACGGCCGGGGCGCCTACATCAAGATTGACAACGACGAGGCCTTGAAAGCTAAGGAAAGAAGGGTTTTTAACCGCAGCTTTTCCATGGACGTTCCCGAGAGCTTTTATGATGAATTGATTGCCTTCGTTGATCATAAGGTGAAAAGAAGAGAGTTAGGCCTTGAGTAATTTAGAAAAACTGTCACAGTTATTGGGCTTGGCCCAGCGGGCAGGACGTGTTATTTCCGGCGAGGAATTAGTTATTAAGGCTATCCAGACCAGAAAAGCTAAGCTCATTTTCCTGGCCAAGGATGCCAGAGCCAATCTAACCAAACAAGTGACTGATAAAAGCAACTATTATGATATAGAAGTCTCCACAGTGTTTTCAACACTGGAATTAAGTGCCGCTATTGGCAAAAGCAGAAAGGTGCTTGCAATTACGGACACTGGATTTTCAAAGAAAATGAGGACTCTTATGGATTAGAAGAATAGGAGGACAAGATTTGTCTAAGAAAAGATTATACGAAATTGCCAAGGAAATTGGCAAAGGAAGTAAAGAAGTTGTCGAAAAGGCAAAATCATTGGGCCTAGAAGTGAAAAGCCATGCTTCGAGCGTGGATGATCAGGATGCTAAGCGCATTGCAGAAAGTTTTGCGGCTCCGCAAAAACCAAAAGCTGCAGAAGCTCCGAAAGAGGCGGCAAAACCGCAGGATAAGCAGCCATCTGCTGAAGCTAAAACAGAAGCTAAGCCAGCTCGTCCAAGACCGCAAAACCGGAATTTTAAGGCAGAACGCGAGGCGCGTGCTAAGGCAGAGGCAGAACGCCGGGCTAGCGGCGGCAATCGCAATGAAGGCCGAAATAACCGCGGCAATGACCGACGCAACGATAATCGCCATCAAAACCGTCAGGATAATCGTCGAGGGGACAACCGCAATCGCCGACAGAATGATAATCGCCGCGACAATCGTAATCAAGCTGCTTCAAGAGGCAATCAGGCAGGACCACGCATGGACTTTAAAGCGCGGGCAGCTGCTTTAAAAGCTGAGCAAAATGCGGAATATTCCCGCCAAAGTGAAGCCCGCTTCCATGAGGCTGAGAAAGCTAAGCGTCAGGCAGCACAAAATCAAGAAAAGGCCAGAAAGGCTAAAAAGGAAGAACAAAAAGCAGCTAAAGCCTCTGCTCAAGTTGCACAGCCTCTGCCAAGTCAGCCTGCTGCACCAGCCCCTGCTCCAGTTGCGGTGGATAAACGCCGTAAGAAGCAAGCTCGTCCAGATAAGTCACGTGACTTTTCACATGAAAATGAAGACGGACCAAAACAAAATAAAAACAAGAAAAATCGGAATAAGCAAAACCAAGTGAGAAATCAAAGAAACAGTAATTGGAACAAGAAAAATAAAAAAGGTAAACATAATCGCAATCAAGACAGCAGTCCAAAACCTGTGACTGAGCGTAAGTTCCATGAATTACCTAAAGAATTTGAATATACAGAAGGCATGACCGTTGCTGAGATTGCAAAACGTATCAAGCGTGAGCCGGCAGAAATTGTTAAAAAACTCTTTATGATGGGAGTTATGGCAACGCAAAACCAATCTTTAGATGGGGATACCATTGAACTTTTAATGGTGGATTATGGTATTGAAGCCCATAAGAAGGTTGAAATTGATACGGCCGATATTGAGCGTTTCTTTGTTGAGGATGATTACCTTAATCCAGAAAACATGGTTGAGCGTGCACCTGTTGTAACAATCATGGGGCATGTTGACCACGGGAAAACAACGCTCCTTGATACGCTTCGCAATTCACGTGTTGCTACAGGTGAAGCAGGTGGGATCACTCAGCATATTGGTGCCTATCAGATTGAAGAAGCCGGCAAGAAAATCACTTTCTTGGACACACCGGGACATGCAGCCTTTACCAGTATGCGTGCACGCGGAGCTTCTGTTACGGATATCACTATTCTTATTGTAGCAGCTGATGATGGGGTTATGCCTCAAACGATAGAAGCCATCAACCACTCAAAAGCAGCTGATGTCCCAATTATTGTTGCCATTAACAAGATTGATAAGCCTGGTGCCAATCCGGAGCGTGTCATTGGGGAATTGGCAGAGCATGGAGTTATTTCAACAGCTTGGGGTGGAGACTCTGAATTTGTTGAAATCTCAGCAAAATTTGGTCAAAATATTGAAGAACTGCTGGAAACGGTGCTTCTAGTTGCAGAAATTCAAGAGCTCAAAGCAGATCCGACAGTCCGTGCTATTGGTACCGTTATCGAAGCTCGCCTAGATAAAGGTAAGGGAGCTATTGCCACACTTTTGGTTCAGCAGGGAACCCTGCATGTTCAGGATCCTATTGTTGTTGGCAATACTTTCGGCCGTGTGCGTGCCATGACCAATGATCTCGGCCGCCGCGTCAAAACAGCCTTGCCTTCTACACCAGTTTCCATTACCGGCCTGAATGAGACACCTATGGCAGGGGATCATTTCGCGGTTTATGAAGATGAAAAAGCTGCCCGTGCAGCTGGGGAAGAACGTGCTAAACGTGCCCTGATGAAACAGCGGCAATTGACTCACCGTGTTAGTCTTGATAATCTCTTTGACACACTGAAAGCCGGAGAAGTCAAATCAGTTAATGTCATCATCAAGGCCGACGTTCAGGGTTCTGTTGAGGCTTTGTCTTCTTCTCTGCTCAAGATTGATGTTGAAGGTGTGAAGGTCAATGTTGTCCATTCGGCTGTCGGTGCTATTAATGAATCCGATGTTACCTTGGCTGAGGCTTCCAATGCTGTTATTATTGGCTTTAATGTTCGTCCAACTCCGCAAGCTCGTCAGCAGGCTGAAGCTGATGATGTTGAAATCCGTCTGCACTCAATTATTTACAAAGTCATTGAAGAAGTTGAAGATGCCATGAAAGGTATGCTGGATCCTGAATTTGAAGAAAAAATCGTCGGTGAAGCCCTTATTCGTGAAACCTTTAAGGTTTCTAAAATGGGAACAATTGGCGGCTTCATGGTTACCAGCGGTAAAGTTACGCGTGATTCCAGCGTTCGTGTTATTCGTGACGGAGTGGTCGTCTTTGATGGTAAATTAGCCAGCCTGAAACACTATAAAGACGATGTGAAAGAAGTCGGTAACGGTCAAGAAGGCGGCTTGATGATCGAAAACTATAATGACATCAAAGTTGATGATGCGATTGAAGCTTACATCATGGAAGAAATCAAGAGATAATAATAGTTAGTTATTCCTTTGTTACCACTCCTAGCCGTACGCAAGTACAGCCGTCGTGGTGCCTGGGATTAAGGTCATCTTATTCCTCTTGAAATCAAAAAGGAACAATATAAAGCGGTTGGACAAAAACTCCTCTAATATTCCTATTTTGGAATAAGCTCTTGACGCAGTGGCAGTGGTGGCTGGCTTTCCTTTTGCCACAAGGCCAAAGCGGAAAACCTAAACAAATGTGATGAACATCGTTCATCTTATTTCCAACCTCAAAAGGTCCCCCAGACCTTTTGAGCTGTGCGGGGGTGGGTTAAAAAGGTCTGGGAGACCTGTTTAATCGGGAAATGAAGCTTGCAAAGCAAGTGTCAAAAACGGTCTGGGGAGAGACCGTTTCAGGTCACCGCCTAGAAATTAGGGAGTGGTGAGAACCAAAATTTTCAATTTTTGGGTTGATCCCACTCCCTTTTTCAAAAGATTATCATCACAGAATTTTTGAAATATTAGGTTCAAAATTAGTAATAAAAGAAAGGAAAAAACAATGTCTAATCATCGCATTGACCGTGTGGGCATGGAAATCAAGCGTGAAGTTAACGAGATTCTACAAAAAAAGGTTCGTGATCCGCGCGTTCAAGGAGTCACCATAACAGATGTTCAAATGCTGGGCGATTTGTCTTTGGCTAAAGTTTTTTATACTTTTATGAGCGATCTGGCTTCAGACAGACAAAAAGCACAGCTGGGACTTGAAAAGGCCACGGGAACTATCAAGCGTGAATTAGGGAAAAACCTGACCATGTACAAGATTCCAGATCTTCGCTTCATCAGAGATGAGTCCATCGAATACGGCAATAAAATTGACCAAATGCTGCGAGATTTGGAAAGCAAAAAATAAAAAAATGAAATACTGTTGGGACAGATAACCGTAATTGCCTAGACACTAGGGTTGTCTGTTCTTTTTTTGAGCTTTTATTGTTGACATCTGTAGACGACAGTGCTATAATCTATCTACAAACGTAAACGAAAGGAGTGCAGTCATGACGATTTCAAATGCGGAATGGGAAATCATGCGGGTGGTTTGGACCAAAGGTCAGACGACCAGTGCAGAGATTATAGATGTCCTGAGCCAAAAGACGGAATGGACAGCGTCAACTGTCAAGACCCTCCTCAAACGTCTAGTGGACAAGGGATATTTGAAAACAAAGAAAAATGGACGGCAGTTTCTGTATTCGGCTTCCTTCAGTGAAGAAGAAAGCATCAACAAGCAGGCTGATGATCTCTTTGCCAAATTTTGCCAGCGCAAGCATGCGGCAATCTTGGAGCATCTGCTGGCTGAAACGCCAATGACAGCAGAAGATGTCAGTCAGCTGCAAGCTCTGCTGTTGGCCAAAGAAACGGTCGATCAGGTGCCCTGCAACTGTATCCCAGGGCAGTGCCGCTGTCAAGAACATGTGGGGGTAAGAAAATGAAGGAAGAAACATTTGTTATTGAAGGCATGACCTGTGCTTCCTGTGCACTGACCGTTGAGAATGCAGTCAAAAAGCTGGATAACGTGGACGCTGCCGTAGTTAATCTGACTACGGAGAAGATGACGGTTGATTATGATCCTGCCAAGATTTCTGAAGCAGAGATTGAAAAAGCTGTCGCTGATGCGGGTTATGGGGCCAGCGTCTTTGACCCAGCTACAGCCAAGTCTCAGGAAGAGCGCCAAGGTGAAGTGACACACACCATGTGGCACAAATTCCTCTGGTCGGCACTTTTCGCTGTGCCTCTGCTTTATCTGTCCATGGGCTCTATGCTGGGCATGTGGGTGCCTAGTATCTTGGACATGTCCCGCCACCCTATGATTTATGCACTGGTACAGCTGGCTCTGACCCTGCCTGTCATGTACTTTGGTCGCCGTTATTATGACAATGGCTTTCGCTCACTCTTTAAAGGGCATCCCAACATGGATTCGCTTGTTGCTTTAGCGACAGCAGCGGCTTTCCTTTACAGCCTTTACGGAACCTATCATGTTTATCTGGGGCATGTTCATCATGTCCACCATCTCTACTATGAATCGGTAGCTGTTATTTTGACCTTGATTACCTTAGGTAAGTATTTTGAAACGCTATCTAAGGGACGGACATCAGATGCTATCAAAAAGCTAATGCATTTATCGGCAAAAGAAGCAATCGTTCTTCGCGATGGCGAGGAAGTCCGCATTCCGATTGAAGATGTCGAGATTGGCGATCATATCCTGGTTAAACCGGGAGAGAAGATTCCGGTTGACGGCCGCGTGCTTTCTGGCCATTCTGCTATTGATGAGTCCATGTTGACGGGAGAATCGCTTCCTATCGAAAAAACAGCGGATAGTCCAGTTTATGCTGGCTCCATCAACGGTCAGGGGAGCTTGGTGTTTGAAGCCCAAAAGGTTGGCAGTGAAACCTTACTGTCTCAGATTATTAAACTGGTTGAAGATGCCCAGCAGACAAAAGCGCCTATTGCTAAGATTGCGGATAAGATCTCGGCAGTTTTTGTCCCAGTTATTATCGTAATCGCCCTGCTGACAGGCCTCTTCTGGTATTTTGTGATGGGAGAGGATTTCACTTTTTCAATGACAGTCAGCGTAGCTGTTCTTGTTATTGCCTGTCCTTGCGCCTTGGGCTTAGCAACGCCGACCGCTATTATGGTGGGCACAGGCCGGGCTGCTGAAAATGGGATTCTTTATAAGCGCGGGGATGTACTGGAATTAGCCCATCAAGTTGATACAATCGTTTTTGATAAGACAGGTACCATCACTCGGGGCAAGCCGGAAGTTATCAGCTATTTTTCTTATAATCCTGATCAGTCTGTGCTGCAGCTGGCAGCTTCCTTGGAAGCCCTGTCTGAGCATCCTTTAAGCCAAGCGGTTGTGGACTATGCCCGAAAGGAAGGCAATACCTTGCTTGACGCTGAGGATTTCACTTCGTTAACAGGCTTTGGACTCAAGGGCCGCGTAGCTGGCATAGAGTTTCTGGTGGGCAATGATAAGCTTATGCTGCAGAATCATATTTCTCTTGAACAGGCCCAAAGTGATTTCAAAGGAGCAACTGCCAAGGGACAAACGCCGATTTTTGTTGCAGGTGATGGTCAGCTTTTGGGTTTGATTGCCATTGCGGATAAGGTCAAGCCTGACAGTAAGCAGACTGTCAAAACTTTGCAGGATATGGGAATTGACGTGGTCATGCTGACTGGTGACAATGAAGAGACCGCTAAGGCGATTGCCAAAGAGGTCGGTATTACTTCCGTAATCAGTCAGGTTCTACCGCAGGAAAAAACGCAGGCCATTCTTGATTTGCAGGCCAAAGGCAAGAAGGTTGCCATGGTTGGAGATGGTATCAATGACGCTCCGGCACTTGCGACAGCGGATATTGGGATTTCAATGGGTTCTGGAACAGACATTGCCATGGAATCCGCAGATATTGTCCTGATGAAACCAGCTATGCTTGATATTGTCAAGGCGCTCAAAATCAGCCGAGCGACCATTATCAATATCAAAGAAAATTTATTCTGGGCTTTTATTTACAATATTTTATCCATTCCGATAGCGATGGGTGTGCTTTACCTCTTTGGCGGACCGCTGCTTGATCCTATGATTGCGGGTCTGGCTATGAGTTTTAGTTCAGTTTCTGTTGTTTTAAATGCCCTGCGTCTTAAAATCGTAAAATTGTAAAAGGAGAATTATCATGGAAAAAACATATCATATCAATGGTTTAAAATGCCAAGGCTGTGCTGACAATGTCACCAAACGTTTTTCAGAGCTTAAAAAGGTAGACAGTGTCACAGTTGACCTTGATAAAAAAGAAGTTACCATAACAGGCAACCCCAGCAAATGGTCTTTAAAACGTGCTCTTAAAGGAACAAAGTATGAATTAGGAGCCGAAGTTTAGCGGTTTTAAGGAATGATTTAACAAAAAAAGAAAGCGAGAAAGTAGGCTGTTGCTGCAGAAAATTTTCTCGCTTAATTTTATGCTTGAAAATAATGAATAAATAGCTGTATTATGGGGCTGTACTATTTACTTAAATATGGTAAACTAAAGGGTAGATTGATTTAGAAAAGGTCGTAACTATTTTGCTTAAATTAATTGCTATTGACATGGATGGAACGCTTTTAGACAGTCAGAAGAAACTTCCTCAAGAAAACATTGATGTCATTCAAGAAGCAGCCCAAGCTGGGCATAAGATTGTTATTTGCACTGGCCGCATTCAAAGTGGTGTGGAGCCTTATTTTGAACAATTGGGGCTCAAGGCCGAGGAAGAATATGCCATTTTAAATAATGGCTGCTCTCTTCACACGATTCGTGAGGAATGGCAGTTATTAAGCTACCATGAACTAAACTTTCAGGATGTGCAGTATCTTTACAGCCTGCTGGATGATTATCCTGAGGTTTATCTGACCTTGATTGCTAATGAGGATTATTTGGTACTTGCTGAGGATGTACCGGACTTGGTTGCCTATGATGCCAGCTTAGTTTTCATAGAGCCCAAGCCAGTTTCTCTGGCAGAGGTCAAAGCAACGGCAGAGCCGGTTTTTCAGGCTATGTATATGGGAGAACCTGAACAGATCAATGCTTTTCAAGCGGATTTTGAAGCAGAATTGTCTGAAAAATTCAGTATGGTCAGAAGTCAGTCCTATCTTTTTGAAGCCATGCCCAAGGGCATTACTAAGGCGAGCGGTTTAAAAGAATTGGCCCAAAAATTAAAGATAGAGCTAAAGGATGTTGTGGCTGTGGGTGATGCAGCTAACGATCTTGAAATGATGAAGGCGGCAGGTTTCAGTGTTGCTATGGGAAATGCTGCTGAGGATGTTAAAGAAATTGCAGATGCCCTAACGAGCTCAAATGATGAAGCTGGTGTAGCAGAAGCCATTACAAAATATGTCTTGCAAGCAGCGAAAGATTAACAAAAAAACAGTCTGAATTTCATTTGCACATTACTGCTGAACAATTTGTACTAAAAAAGAGTAGGAGTGAAAGATCTGGAGAGAGACCGTTTCACTCCTACTCTTTTTTTATAAGTTTTGAGAATCTTTTCGGTGTTTATAGACTGCAAGCAAGGTTGACAGACTGATGAAAATGTCCATACATACTGCTGGATAGGCTTTGATAGTGATGTCGTAGACCAGCCATAGCAGCATATTTTCGATGATCAGCCAGCGTAAAATCTGCATTTTAGAAGTTAAAAAGGTTGTCAAGGTATAAGACACAGAGGAGATGATGGGCAAATAGCCAATCAAGCCTAAATTATTGACCCAACTTCCCAGAGTGATTTGAATTAAGACTAGGCAGATGGTAATCCATTTGCTATTTTTTTGCTTAATGATGAGCAGGTTTCTGATAATGGAAACACTGATCGTCAGGGCGCCTGTATAACCGCCTAGAAGGAGATTGGCTGTAATGGTAAAAATATAGTCGCTGACTTGCCAAATCAGCATCTGTTGTTTGTTTTTAGCAAAAGAAGAGTAGGCCAGGCAAAAAGCACCCAAACCGGAAAATATCATTGCTATGGGAAGTTTCATTGATAATCACCATTTTGTATTTGATATGAGCAAAGGGGGGAATCCTAATGCATCAGCACTCTTTATTATAAGGGAAAGCCTGAAAAAAGCCAATGCCTTTATCCGCAGACGCCCTTTGTATCTTGAACTTAGGTATAAAATTCCAAAGGAAGTTGCTACCTAAGGAAAGTATCATAACACAATAGTTCTTTTTGATAAAAATTGACTTTTTCTTCAGTATCATTTCATTTCTCTTATTTAACGTCTTATCCCTGCATTTTCACCTCTTGTCCAAAAAGCTGAGATTTTTGACTTATCTTTTGTTAGACTACAGGCAGATAGTATAAGAAAGGAAGTTAACATTATGATTCTCAAAACGCAAGGTCTGGTTAAGACCTACGGCCAGCATGTTGCTGTCAATAATTTGAATATTACTATTGAAAAGGGAAGTTTTACGGCTGTTTTAGGACCCAACGGCGCTGGAAAATCTTCTACTATTCAAATGCTCATCGGTCTATCCAGGCCTGATGCCGGCAGAGTTGTTTACGCTCAGGAAGCAAAAATTGGCGTAGTTTTTCAAAACAGCGTCTTAGATGATATGCTGACAGTTAAGGAAAATTTATCCATTCGGGCTCGCCAGTATAAAAATGTCTCTCCTCAAAAGATAGAAGAACTTGCAGAAAAATTAGGTCTGACTAATTTTATGCAGCAGACTTATGGGAGTCTTTCAGGAGGGCAAAAACGGCGTGTTGACATTGCCCGTGCCCTACTGAACAGTCCTGATATTCTCTTTTTGGATGAGCCGACAACAGGTCTTGACATTCAAACCAGACAGGCCATCTGGAATTTGCTGAATCAGCTGCAGCAGGAGCAAAAAATGACAGTTGTTCTGACAACCCACTATCTGGATGAAGCAGACAGTGCTGATCAAGTTTATATCGTTGATCATGGTCGAGTGATTGCTGAGGGAACTGCTGATGGCATCAAGAAAAAATATGCCCAAAATATTCTCAAACTGCAAACAAAAAATACAGATGATTTACTTAATCATCTAAGGGATCATTCCTTGATCGAAAAGGTCAGGGAAGGAGAAGTTATTTTAAGGCCTGCAACAGCTCATTTGGCCTTAGACATTATTAATCATTGTCAAGAGCTGATTGACCATTTTGAATTTCGTTCGGGCACAATGGATGATGCCTTTATAGCTTTAACTGGACGGGAGGTACGTTAAATGTTGACTTTAGTTAAACGCAATTGCCTGCTTTATTTCCGCAATCGCAGCGGTGTGATTTTCTCATTGCTGGGTGCTTTGATTTCCTTTATTCTTTATCTAATTTTTCTAAAAGATAATCTTGAATCGTCTTGGTCTCAGGTTGAAAATGGCAATCAGCTTTTGGATACTTGGCTTATTGGAGGGACTTTGGCCATCACAGGAATTACTACCACCTTAGCCAGCCTTTCGCAGCTGACAAAAGACAAAGAAAGTCATGTTCGCCAAGACTTATTAATTACGGACTTGGGTTACTGGCCTTTATCCTTTAGTTATATTATCAGCGCTGCTCTTATTGGTTTTATCATGCAGCTTATCATGCTGTTGATTATGGCAAGTTATTTCTACTTTATGGATAAGGTAACATTTTCTTGGACCATTCTTCCACAGCTTATCCTTATCATGATCTTAAATGCTCTTATCTCAACCCTCATTAATGCCCTGATTGCAAATCGTATTCAATCGGTTGACAATCTTGGAAAATTGGCAACTATTTTTGGGGCGGCTTCTGGTTTTCTTGTTGGTACTTATGTTCCCATTGGTGCTCTGCCAGATGCTGCTCAAACCATCATGAAGCTGACACCGGGTGCTTATATTGCTTCTTTATTTAGACAAACGTTAATGTCAGATGCTCTTAAAGATAATTTCAGTCAGGAAAATGCTAGGGAGCATTTTGAGAAAATGATGGGCATTCGTTTGGATTGGCAGGATTTATTGACAAATACTGATACTTACTATATAGTGGTAGGTATCTTAGTGGCGGGTGTCCTTCTCTTTAGTCTGCAAAACGCCTTGAGACAGCGCCGCGCCCTTGTTTAGAGAGGAAAAATAGGTGATAAAAAGTCAATTTGAACCGGATGCGCACATACCGGCTGACAGCCCCCTTGTTTTAATAAAGGCAGCAGAAAAAACAGACGATATTCAGCGCCTGCTTGATTACATTGATAATTATCAGCTGACTGCAAGCAGTGCTATTCCTATCAAGAGTATGGATAAAATCATCATGCTCAAGCTCAGTGATATCATATTGGCCGATGTCAACCAAACTACTTTGAAAATTTATACCTTAAAGGGTGTCTATACAACAACAGAAACATTGGTTCATTTTTCGAACCGGCTAAATAAATCTAATTTTATTCAAATTTCCAAGCATGCCCTGATTAACCTTGACCATCTGGAATCGCTGTCAGACAGCTTTTCAGGCAATATGATGGCCAAGCTAAGCAATAATATCAAATCCAGTGTCAGTCGTAAGTATGTCAAACTTTTGATGACTCAGCTGGGACTTTAGAAAGGAGACTGAAATGAAAAAGGTATTTAGCGCTATGCTATCGGGGCTTCGTACTGGTAGTTTGGCTTATTTATTTGTGCTGCTCTTTAATATTCAAAAATCTCCAGTTACTAAGTGGAATATCATCAGTGTTCTTATTATGAGTGCCTGTATTGGTCTTGTTAGTCTGATTTTTAAAAGTGACCGCTTCTCCTTTTTAAAGCTATTGATGATTCATTTTTTGCTGACCTTAGGTTTGGTAGCTGCTATGATGATTTCTAATGACTGGGGGAACATTCTACTACTGCCTAGCTTTTGGATTGATTTTCTCCTTATTTATATTATTATTTGGGGAAGCGTCCGTTTAGATGTTTATTTAAAGACGCAAAAAATTAATCAAGCTTTATCCAAACGCCATAAAAGAGAGTAGGACAGGCAGCCATGATTGCTGTGCACTTTCTTTTTGCTGAATTCAGGAGTTGAAGAAAAAGTCAATTTTTATCAAAAGAATTATTGTGTTATGATACTTTCCTTAGGTAGCA
>NZ_BCLE01000002.1 GCF_001431045.1 Streptococcus orisasini | reverse complement strand
CCAGAAATCACTCATTTCTGGCGTTTCTGCTACAGCGGAAAGTATCTGGGCCAGGCTCGTTCAATTCTCTTATTTTTCTTATAGATTGTGAATTGATACTATCCTAAGATATGTGTGCTTGTGAAATGCTAACTATAGAGTTTATCTACAACCTGAGAGGTTGGATTTTGTCCAGCCTCTTTTCAGGTGAATAAAGTCTATTTGGTATATACCATTTACAAATTCCTTGGATCAGGGTATAATGAAAGTAACAATACGGAGGTGCACAATGGTAAAATACATTAAAGCGGATAAATTTTATTATCCTTACGAAACAAAATTAGGTGGTTATTTAGAAGTCATTAATGGCTCTTTTGGTAAATGGCTGAGTGCTATTCCTGAGGGGGCTGAGCTGCTGGATTATTCGGGTTATGAGATTGCTCCTGGACTTGTAGACACTCATATTCACGGCTTTGCGGGAGCCGATGTTATGGATAATAAAGAAGAGTCCTTGGCAACAATGAGCAAAGAATTGCTTGCAGCGGGAGTGACCAGCTTTCTGCCGACAGGCCTCACGGCTTCTTTTGAAACCTTGGATAATATCTGTCAAACGACAGCCAATTTTGCAGGTAAGGAAACGGGCGCCCGTATTCAAGGTCTCTTTTTTGAAGGTCCTTATTTCACTGAAAAATATAAGGGAGCGCAAAATCCTTCTTATATGAGAAATCCTTCAATCAGTGAATTGGATCAGTGGTTGGACAGCTCCAAAGGCCTTTTAAAGAAAATTGCCATTGCGCCTGAACGTGAAGGGACAGCTGACTTTGTTCGCTACGCCAATGAAAAGGGTGTTGTTGTTGCCTTGGGGCATTCTGATGCGACCTATCAAGAAGCCGTTGAAGCGGTTGAAGCCGGTGCCAGTGTCTGGGTGCACGCTTATAATGGTATGCGGGGACTCAATCATCGTGAACCAGGTATGGTTGGTGCCATCTATGAAATTCCCAATACTTATGCTGAATTGATTTGTGATGGCTACCATGTTCATCCGTCTGCCTGTGATATTCTTTTGCGGCAAAAGAGTCCTGAACATGTTGCTTTGATTACAGACTGTATGGCAGCTGGCGGTCAGCCTGATGGTGATTACATGCTGGGAGAATATCCTGTCATCGTTGAAAATGGGACTGCCCGATTGAAATCAAACGGTGCTTTGGCCGGCTCTATTTTACAATTAAAAGATGCGGTCAAAAATGTTGTGGACTGGGGAATTGCTTCCAAAGCAGAAGCTATTATGATGGCTAGCCTTATTCCGGCAATATCTGTTGGTCTAGCTGATAGCTGCGGCCAGATCAAGGAAGGTCATCCGGCTGATTTTATCGTTTTGGATCATGACTTGAATCTTGCAGCTACCTATCTAGGCGGAGAGAAAAAATATGAAAGGGCTGAGAAATAAGCAGCAGCTCTTTATTAAATGAAAGCCTTGACTTAGTCCTACTCTAAGATGTTAAAATATGAAAAGATGGCTTTAGAGCTTGGGTAAAAATCGGTAAGGGCAGGATTTTTGTCTCACTCTCCAGATAAAGCTATCTATGGTCAATATTAGATAGCTGTATTTTCAAATCGATAATTAGCTTTAGGAAAGAGCAGTTCGTTTTTGCGGCCTTAATTTTGATCTTTTATGCTATAATATGACCATCATTATAGGGAGGAGATTGTCCAATGGTAAAAGTTTATACACTGAACAATGGCTTGACGATTCCAGCAGTCGGTTTTGGGACTTGGAGAGCTCAGGATGGAAAAGAGGCTTATCAATCAACTCTGGAAGCCATCAAGGCAGGCTACCGTCATATTGATACAGCAGCTTATTACGGCAATGAAGAAAGCATCGGTCGTGCCATTAAAGACAGCGGTGTTCCGCGTGAAGAACTCTACATCACGACCAAGCTCTGGAATGATGCTCATAGTTATGAAGCTGCCAAGGAAGCTTTGGCCGCTTCGCTGCAAAGGCTGCAGCTGGATTATATTGACCTTTATCTGATTCACTGGCCTAACCCTAAAGCCATTCGTGACCACTGGGAAGAAGGCAATGCTGAGGCTTGGCGCTACATGGAAGAGGCTCAAGAAACAGGACTCATCCGTTCCATTGGTGTCAGCAATTTCTTGGTGCACCATTTAGAAGCTCTGGCAAAAACGGCCAAAGTGACACCAGCTGTCAATCAGATTCGCCTAGCACCAGGCTGCTATCAAGAAGAAGTAGTGGACTATTGCCGCAAGCACGATATTATCATTGAAGCTTGGGCACCGCTTGGCAGAGGAGAAATTTTCAATACTGCTGATATGAAAGCCTTGGCTGATAAATACGGCAAAACAGCTGCTCAAATCGCCTTAGCTTGGTCTTGGTATGAAGGCTTCCTGCCGCTGCCAAAATCTGTTCATGAAGATCGAATAAAGGAAAATCTGAATTTTACAGATATTGAGCTGAGCGCAGAAGATGCTGATAAGATCAAACACTTGTCAGGTGCAACACCAGCACCAGATCCGGACAGTATAGATTTTTAAATATTAGAGCTGAGGCTGTTCCTTGGCTCTATCTCTTTTGTGTCTGATAGATATTAATAAAAGGAGTTATCTTATGGATTATATGAAAACACGAGCAGCGGTGGCTTGGGCACCCAACGAACCGCTTAAAATTGAAGAATTGGATGTGATGATGCCGCAAAAAGGTGAGGTCATGGTGCGTATTACGGCGACAGGAGTCTGCCATACAGATGCCTATACCCTGTCCGGGAAGGATTCCGAAGGCGTTTTCCCCTGTGTGCTTGGTCATGAAGGAGCAGGGATTGTTGAGGCTGTTGGTGAAGGTGTTACAGAATTTCAGGTTGGCGACCATGTTATTCCGCTTTATACGGCTGAGTGCGGCAAGTGCAAATTCTGTTTATCCGGTAAAACGAATCTTTGTATAGCTGTCCGTGAGACGCAAGGGCAGGGTCTTATGCCTGATGGAACGGTGCGTTTCTTTAAGGATGGTCAGCCAATCTATCATTACATGGGGACATCAACCTTTGCAGAGCATACAGTAGTGTCAGAACACTCTCTGGTTAAAATCCAAGAAGACGCTCCGCTGGAAGAAGTTTGTTTGCTGGGCTGCGGTGTGACAACCGGTATGGGCGCTGTTTTAAATACTGCCAAGGTGGAAGAAGGAGCAACTGTAGCTATTTTTGGACTTGGTGGTATCGGGCTGGCGGCTATTATTGGTGCTCGGATGGCTAAGGCCTCTCGAATCATTGCCATTGATACCAACCCAGATAAATTTGCAAAGGCTAAAGAACTTGGTGCGACAGATTTTGTTAATCCATCAGACTTTGACAAACCGATTCAAGAAGTCATTATTGATATGACTGACGGCGGTGTCGATTATTCCTTTGAATGTATCGGGAATGTCGAGGTCATGCGGTCTGCCTTGGAATGCTGCCACAGAGGCTGGGGTGAGAGTATCATTATCGGTGTGGCACCAGCCGGTGCTGAAATTCACACACGTCCTTTCCAATTGGTAACAGGCCGTGTCTGGCGTGGGTCTGCTTTTGGCGGTGTTAAAGGAAAGACGCAGCTGCCGGGTATTGTCAAACAGTATATGGACGGTGAATTTGCCCTTAGTGACTTTATCACGCATACCATGCCCCTAGAGCAAATCAACGATGCCTTTGAGCTTATGCACCAAGGTCAATCAATCCGCACAGTCATCCACTACTAAGAGGAATGCTATGAAACAATTATCTAAAAATAAGATGTTTGGTGGCTGGCATGAACGCTACAGCCACCAGTCAAGGACGACCAAGACAGAAATGACCTTTGCCATTTATCTGCCGCCGCAGATACAAGAAGGCCAAAAGGTTCCTGTTCTTTATTTCTTATCAGGCCTGACCTGCACGGATGAAAATTTTTCAACCAAGGCCGGTGCTCAGCGCTATGCTGCCAAGTACGGCATAGCTCTGGTTATGCCAGATACCTCTCCTCGCGGCGAGGGAGTGGCTGATGACAGTCATTATGATTTAGGTCAGGGAGCTGGCTTTTACCTCAATGCGACACATAACCCTTGGTCAGAACATTATCGCATGTATGATTATGTTGTTGAAGAGCTGCCAGAACTGATTGAAGCCAATTTTCCGGTGACAGATAAGCGTGCTATTTTTGGTCACAGCATGGGAGGACACGGTGCCCTGCAAATTGGCTTAAAAAATCCAGATCGCTACACTGCTATTTCTGCTTTTGCACCAATTGTGAATCCGAGTCAGGTGCCTTGGGGGCAAAAAGCTTTTAGAGCCTATCTTGGAGAAGACAAAGAAGCTTGGAAGGCCTATGACAGTACGGACTTACTCAGTCAAGCAGAGCATGTGCGCCCTATTTTGATCGATCAGGGGCTGGCGGATACTTTCTATCCCCAACAGCTGCAGCCGGAAATTTTTGCCAAGAAAGCAGCAGAAAAAGGGCTGCCTGTGACTCTTGATTTGCATGAAGGCTATGATCACAGTTATTATTTTATTGCCAGCTTTATCGAAAAGCACTTAATCTTTCATGCTCGACACCTAGGAATATTATAGGAAGAGAGGAGGATCAACAGCCATGATTGCTGCACAATTATGACTGTTGGTCTCAACCTCTTTTTTAAAACACTTGACTTAGAGTAACTCTAATATAGTAGAATAAAAGAAATAATCTAATCAAGGAGAACACCATGGAATACAGGCAATTAGGAAACACAGACATGTCAATCAGTGCGGTGAGTTTTGGCACCTGGGCTCTAGGCGGCGATTGGGGTGATGTCAACAGGAGCGAGGCCTTGGCTTCTCTTCATCACGCTATTGATTGCGGAGTCAACTTTTTTGATACGGCAGATGTCTATGGGAGCGGCCGCAGTGAGTCCCTCATTGTCCGCGGTTCAACCATTACCAGCAGTGACCGTACTCATCAGGGTACCTTTGAACATGCCATGCTGGCCAGCATTCCTAATGTGATTTATCTTGCTCCGGCTAATATTTCTGAGTTAAAAGCCATGCTGCGTTTTGCAAGTAGGCAGACAGAAAATCCTGTTATCCTTTCTATTCCGGCTCAGCAGGATATGGAAGAACAGGAGGTTAATGAGAATTTTGAGCAACCAACTTATGATATTGTCCAAAAAGGCAGTAAGGTAGCTATCTTGGGACTGGGTGGTTTCTTGGCATTAGCTAAAGCAGCAGCAGCGGAACTTGAAAAATCTAATATTCATCCAACTCTTATCAATCCGCGCTTCATAGCAAGCCTTGATGAAAAAACCTTAGAAGGATTAAAGGCGGAACATGATGTGCTTGTTACTTTAGAAGATGGCTCCATTGATGGCGGCTTTGGTCAGCGTGTGGCAGCTTTCTTGGGTTCCAGTGACCTTAAGGTTTTGGTCAGAGGAGCTAAGCGTGAATTTACCGAAGTGGTTCCCAAGGAAGAGCTTTACGATCGCTATCGCTTAAACCCAGAACAAATCGCAGCAGATATCTTAGCTGTTTTAAATTAAAAATTGGAGGAAATTAACATGGCAAAAGTATTCACACTAAACAACGGTTTGACAATTCCTGCAGTTGGCTTTGGGACCTTTAAAGCCACAGATGGAGAGGAAGCTTATCAATCTACCTTAGAAGCCATCAAAGCGGGTTACCGTCATATTGATACGGCAGCCATTTACCGCAATGAAGAAAGTGTTGGCCGGGCCATTAAAGACAGCGGTGTCCCGCGTGAAGAACTCTACATCACGACCAAGCTTTGGAATGATGCTCATAGTTATGAAGCCGCAAAAGAAGCTTTGGTAGCTTCGCTGCAAAGACTGCAGCTGGATTATGTTGATTTGTACTTGATTCACTGGCCTAATCCTAAAGCCATTCGTGACCATTGGGAAGAAGGCAATGCTGAGGCTTGGCGTTATATGGAAGAGGCTCAAAAAGCTGGTCTTATCCGCTCCATTGGTGTCAGCAACTTCTTGGTGCACCATTTAGAAGCTCTGGCAAAAACAGCCAAAGTGACGCCAGCTGTCAATCAGATTCGTCTAGCACCGGGCTGCTATCAGGAAGAAGTGGTGGACTATTGCCGCAAGCACGATATTATTATTGAAGCTTGGGGACCGCTTGGTCAGGGAGAAATTTTCAGCAACGCTGATATGAAAGCCTTGGCTGAAAAATATGGTAAGACAATAGCTCAAGTTGCACTAGCTTGGTCTTGGTATGAAGGCTTTTTGCCGCTGCCAAAATCTGTTCACGAAGACCGAATCAAGGAAAATCTGAATTTTACAGATATTGAGCTGAGTGCAGAAGACGCTGATAAGATTAAACACTTACCAGGCGCAACACCAGCACCAGATCCAGACAGCAAAGATTTTTAATTGACAAAATTTGCAACTTATCCTAGGAAAAACAGATGCCAAACAGTGCGCATCTGTTTTTTATGTTTTCTTTGAAGAAACTGGCTGAAAGTCAATGCAGTTGTAGCAATAAAAAGCTAGCTAAAAGCAGTCAGCCTGTCAGAAAAAAATACCTCGCTTACAAATTTGTAAGATATGTTTTCTTACTTGTAAGATAAATTTCTTTTTTCTGATTTATACTATAGATAAAGAAAGGGGTTAAGAAAGGCCTATGATGATTGGAACTTTCTTTGCTCATATTCTTCAAAAATCAAAACGATAGCTTGTTGCCTTTACTTTGCACTCTCCCAGTACAGCCTGCAGCTTGATACAGCAGAGTACTGCGGATTGACGTTTGTAACAGTTAGGAGAAAAATTATGAAAACAAGAGGTTTGAATGCTTTTCATTTGAAAATAATTGCTTTGATTTTTATGGTGCTGGATCATTTGTATAGCCATTTATTTTATCAAATCTGGCCGGAATGGGTTGGTCTTCTTACGCGCTTTGTCGCCCCTTTGTTTTTGTATCTGATGGTAGAAGGCTATTATCACACCAGAAATAAAAAGAAGTATGCCCAGAGATTGTTTATAGCAGCAGCTGTTATGATGGCTGGCAATGTAGCTATCAATTTATTCTTTCATAATACGGAAGCTTTAACAGGGAAAATGACTTTCTGGTCTTTGATAGATGGACATAATATATTTTTGACCTTAGGCCTTCTCTTTATGATTATCTGGTGTCTTGATAAGATACAGTTAAAAGAAGGGCACCTCTTTTTAAACATCTTGGGTCTTTTAATCTTTGGCTTTTTAAGCCTTTGGACAGAAGGAGGATTTTATCTGCTCCCGCTTGCTGTCATCTTTAAACTGTGCTATCAAAAAATGGGGAAAATATGCTTGTTTACAGCTCTCTTTTGCCTGCTGCTTCTTGTCGAAGCGTTCCTTCCTTTTGTGACAGGCTCTGCCAGTGGCAGTCTGTATTCGGCTCTTTGTTTTGATTCAGAATGGGCTATGGTAACTGTTCTTCCCTTTATTTTAAGCTACAATGGACAGCGGGGCAGAAATAGCCTTGCAACCAAATACATGTTCTACGTGATTTATCCACTTCATCTATGGCTGTTGATGATCCTAAGATTTTTAATTATGAAATGAGCTAATAATGTCACTGTGTATATTTTTAAAAGATTAGACAAGCTGCTCATTTTCTGCTATAATGTGTGTCAGGAAAGAAGGCCTTGCTGGCATTTCTCAAGCGAGCTCAGGATAGTGAAAGCTGAGTGAAGTGTGGTAAGTGTTCGGCGCTTTCTCTTAGCTAAATTAATGTGATAAATGAAGTAATAAATCAGGGTGGAACCGCGTCTCTACGCCCCTATGTCATCTGGCTTAGGAGTGAAGAAGCGGTTCTATTTTTATAGTCGTGCTGCCTATAAGAAAGGAAGAATTATGATAAGTGGATCTTGCTTCTGTCAGGCTGTAACCTATCAAGTGGATGAGGAAATAGCTGAACTTGTTTTTTGTCACTGTTCCTTTTGTCGTATCGTAAGCTACTGCCTCAGCATTCTCTGTGAGTGCGAAAATCAAGCGCGAAAATTTTCATCTTTTGTCTGGTGAGCAAAAACTAGTCGTTTTTAGTTCATCTCCGGGAAAAGAACGCTATTACTGTGACACTTGTCACAGTCAGATTTTCCATACCCAAGAGGAATTACCTGAACTGTTGACTCTGAAAATGGGAACAGTCGATATCTGGACTCAAGATTTAGACCAAGTACCTAAGCGGCACATTTTTGAGGATTCGGATTATAATTGGCTAAGGAATGGATCAAGTCGTTTTTGACAAACACCCCTTGTAAAAAAACTATAAAGAAAGAGGAACTAAATGAGTAAAAAACTAACTTTCCAAGAAATTATCTTAACCCTGCAACAATTCTGGAATGATCAAGGCTGTATGCTCATGCAGGCCTATGATAACGAAAAGGGTGCAGGTACTATGAGCCCTTACACCTTCCTGCGTGCCATCGGGCCTGAGCCCTGGAATGCAGCCTATGTGGAACCTTCACGCCGCCCAGCTGATGGTCGTTACGGTGAAAATCCTAACCGTCTTTACCAACACCATCAATTTCAAGTGGTCATGAAACCATCACCAGCAAATATTCAGGAATTGTATCTGAAATCGCTTGAAGTGCTGGGAATTAATCCTTTGGAGCATGACATTCGTTTTGTTGAAGACAACTGGGAAAATCCCTCAACCGGTTCAGCTGGTCTTGGCTGGGAAGTCTGGCTAGACGGTATGGAAATCACACAGTTTACTTATTTTCAACAGGTTGGAGGCTTAGCGACCCAGCCTGTCACAGCTGAGGTGACTTACGGTTTAGAGCGTCTGGCTTCTTACATTCAGGAAGTGGACTCTGTCTACGATATTGAATGGGCACGGGGAGTCAAGTACGGAGAAATCTTTACCCAGCCTGAATACGAGCATTCAAAATATAGTTTTGAAATCAGCGACCAAGACATGCTGCTGGAAAATTTTGAAAAGTTTGAAGCAGAAGCCAAACGCTGTCTTGATGAACACTTGGTGCATCCTGCTTATGATTACGTGCTCAAATGTTCGCACACGTTCAATTTGCTGGATGCCAGAGGCGCTGTATCTGTTACTGAGCGCGCCGGCTATATTGCCCGCATTCGCAATCTTGCTCGTGTTGTAGCTAAGACGTTCGTAGCTGAGCGCAAGCGTTTAGGCTATCCGCTGTTGGATGAGGAAACCCGAGCACAGCTCTTGAAGGAGGACGCAGAATAATGACGAAAAATTTACTAGTAGAGCTTGGACTGGAAGAGATGCCTGCTTATTTTGTCAAACCAAGCATGAAGCAGTTGCGGCAGAAAATGGGCCGATTTTTAGAGGACAATCGTCTGTCGTTTGAAAAAATTGAAATGTTTTCAACCCCGCGCCGCCTAGCTGTTCGTGTGGTTAATTTGGCCGATCGCCAGAGCGATTACTCTGAAGATTTTAAGGGACCAGCTAAAAAAATTGCACTGGATGACCAAGGAAACTTTACCAAGGCAGCTCAAGGTTTTGTGCGTGGTAAGGGTTTGACCACAGCTGATATTGAATTTCGCAGTGTCAAGGGTGAAGAGTACGTCTATGTGACTAAAAATGAAGCTGGAAAACCGGTCAAGGAAGTCCTTACGGGCGTCATTGATGTGTTGAAATCACTGACCTTTCCTGTCAACATGCACTGGGCTAACCATACCTTTGAATATATTCGTCCTGTTCATACGCTTGTGGTGCTTTTAGATGATGAGGAATTGGATCTTAATTTTCTTGATATCACATCTGGCCGCACCAGCCGCGGGCATCGCTTTTTGGGCAAGGCAGCCCAAATTGCTTCAGCAGATTCTTATGAAGAAGACCTTGAGGCAGAATTCGTTATCGCTAGCGCTGCTAAGCGTGAGGATATGATTATTGAGCAAATCAGAAATATTGAAAAAACCTATAATGTCAGTGTTGAAATCGATGAAGATTTGTTAAATGAAGTCCTCAATCTGGTTGAATATCCAACTGCCTTCATGGGAAGTTTTGATCAGAAATATTTGGAGCTGCCCGAAGAAGTCTTAGTAACTTCAATGAAAACACATCAGCGCTACTTTGTTGTTAGAGACCAAACAGGCAAGCTTCTGCCGAATTTTATTTCCGTTCGCAACGGCAACAATAAGTTTATTGATAATGTCATCAAGGGAAATGAAAAAGTTCTTTTAGCGCGGCTGGAAGATGGAGAATTTTTCTGGCGCGAAGACCAAAAACTGCAGATTGCTGATTTGGTAGAAAAATTAAAATTAGTTACTTTCCATGAAAAGATTGGTTCTTTGTATGAGCATATGATGCGAACCAAGAGTATTGCGGCTTATCTAGCAGATCTGTCGGATCTGAGTGAGCAGGAAAAAGCGCAGGTAGAACGTGCAGCCAGCATTTACAAATTTGACCTTCTGACAGGCATGGTAGGTGAATTTGACGAATTACAAGGTATCATGGGTGAAAAATATGCTGTCCTAGCTGGAGAAAATCAGGCTGTTGCAGCGGCTATCCGTGAGCATTATCTGCCATCCAGTAGTGAAGGTGAACTTCCTGATACCAAAGTAGGAGCCATTTTAGCAATTGCTGATAAGTTCGATACTCTTCTATCCTTCTTTTCAGTTGGTCTCATTCCAAGCGGCTCTAATGACCCTTATGCCCTTCGCCGTGCAGCTCAAGGCATTGTCCGTATTTTAGATAAATTTGGCTGGGAAATTCCTTTGGATGACTTGGTTGTCAGTCTCTATCAGCTGGACTTTGACAGTTTGACTTATCAAAATCAAGCTGAGGTGATGGCATTTATCCGCGGCCGTATTGAAAAAATGATTGATACATCTGTGCCAAAAGATATCCGGGAAGCGGTGCTTGATAGTTCGACTCACATTGTCCGTTTGGAAGTTGAGGCAGCTGCAACGTTGGCGGAAAAGGCTAAAGACCCTAACTTTAAAACATCTGTAGAAAGTCTTTCCCGTGTCTTTAATTTAGCCGAAAAAGCAGAAAGTCAAACTGTTGATACCAGCATCTTTGAAAATGAGCATGAACAGGAGCTCTATGATGCGGTTACAGAACTTCAGTTTACAGAAGAAATGGCAGAAAATGTTGACAGATTGTTTGCTTTAAGTCCGATTATCGATGCCTTTTTCGACCATACCATGGTTATGGCAGAAAATGAAGCCGTAAGAAATAACCGTTTGGCCCTTCTAGCTGCTTTAGGAGAAAAAGCTAAGACCATTGCGGCCTTTAACGAAATTAATACAAAATAACTGAACATGGGCTGCGACACTGGGCAAAAAGACAGTTCCTCCTAGAGTCCTTTGACTTTTGGTTTTAAATTCGTCGTAGACGTCTGAACTCTCTGCGCCTTGCAGGCATTGAGAGTTCTAGTCGTCCTGACGAGGGTGCGTCAACGAAATCTCAGATTTCTGACTTACCGCTTATTTTGACTTTGCTCGCTTACGCCCTTTGCGACACTTCGTTTGGTTAGTCGATCTTACTAACCAAACGAAGTTAGTGGGAGAGGTAGCCAATTCACTATAGTGATTGGCGTTTGTTATCAAGTGCAAAGCACTTAGATAACAATCCTCTGCCGTATCTTAATTAAAGGAGAGAAAATGGAACAGGCAAAAATTGACCGAATCAATGAACTGGCCCGCAAGAAAAAACGAGAAGGATTGACAGGGGCCGAAAAAATAGAGCAGGCAAAGCTTCGTGAGGAATACATTGAAGGTTACCGGCGCAGCATCCGCCACCACATTGAAGGGCTTAAAATTGTTGATGAAGAAGGCAATGATATCACCCCTGAAAAACTCAAGGAAATTCAGCGTCAAAAGGGTATTCATGGCAGAAAACCAGGAGACAATAGTTAAAAAAGCAGGAAGACAGGAGCTAAAATGTTCTTGTCTCCTGTCTTTTTATTTGATTGCAAGGAGAAGGGCAAAAAAATGAAGCAGCCAAACATTTTTATTGACTGCTTTTTATAGAATAGGATATAATCAAAATAAAAAGGACTTATTATGAAAAAAAGATTATTAGCCCTCTTACTGACTGTCTTCTCTCTTTCACTGCTGGCAGCCTGCGATAGCGATGATGACCACCAGCAGTCACAGACAAAAACTGAGCAGCATGAAAACACTCAGACCACTCAGTCTAACAGTTCTGAGACAAAGATTTCTCAAGATGAAGCCAAAGCCATTGCTCTCAAGGATGCTGGTTTGGCAGAAAAAGACGTAACCCTTTTAACGGTTGAACAAGATATTGACGACGGCCGTACAGAATTTGAAATTGAATTCACCAAAGATACAACTGAATACAGCTATACTATCAATGCTGACACAGGAGAAATTATTTCTAAAGAATCAGAAAATGTTAATGATTAGCCCTTGATGATTTTTTAGGTAGCAGTTTTTCGGCTTAAGCAGTGATTGGTACCATGAACAAATGGCCTGATTCCTAAACTAAAGGAATCAGGCCATTTGTTTTATATGGTTATTTGATAACAGCTGTGACAAAACCTAATGAATTTAGTTTTGATAAAATTCTCGAATAACCAAAAACATATCAGCAATATCCTCAGGGGACTCTTTGACCCCTCTTAAGACCCAGTGTATATAAAGACTCTCAATGCTGGCAGCATAAGTAATGGCTATATATTCTTTTGGAAGGCTTAAATTGGGATTGATGGAATCAAAAAAGAAGCTAGGATTCTCATCCATCAGTTCTCTGATGAATTGTCTTGTTTTTTGAGGGAAATTAACCTGAGTAATTTGTGATAAAGCATAGATGAATTTTTGCTGACCCTTAAGATAAGTTAGACCTTGGATGAGATTCTCTCTAAGGCTTTTATTGTTAACAGAATTTGTCAGCAGATAGTCCTTGAAATTTCCTGTTACCTCATGGGCCAACTTATTGACAAGATCATATTTATCTTGATAGTGAAGATAGAAGGTACTGCGATTGATATGAGCTTTCTCGGTAATTTTTCGAATAGTAATATCATCAAAATTGGAATTTTCTAGTAGCAGCTCAGTGATAGCTGCTTTTATTTTGGCCTTGCTTTGTGTATGGCGTTTTTTTATCATATAGTCTCCTTAAATAGACACTTATCTGTATAATGATGTTTGTTTTTACTCTAAAATCATTATATAATAAACTAAAACTTAAATCAACACACGTCTATATAAGGAGGGGCCTATGGCTTATATTGAAATGAGACACTCCTACAAGCGTTATTATATGGGAGAGACCGAGATTATTGCTAATAATGATATTAGTTTTGAAATTGAAAAAGGAGAGCTGGTGATTATTTTAGGAGCTTCAGGCGCTGGAAAATCTACTGTTCTAAATATCCTTGGCGGTATGGACACGAATGATGAGGGGCAAGTCATGATTGATGGTGTAAATATCGCAGATTATGGTCAAAAAGAGTTAACAACTTACCGTCGTAACGATGTTGGCTTTGTTTTTCAGTTTTATAATTTGGTACCTAATTTAACAGCTAAGGAAAATGTTGAATTAGCTTCAGAAATTGTTGCTCAGGCTAAGGATGCTGAAGAAGTCTTGAAAGAAGTAGGCTTGGGAGAGCGTTTAAATAACTTTCCTGCCCAATTATCTGGCGGTGAGCAGCAACGCGTGTCTATTGCGCGTGCGCTGGCTAAAAACCCTAAGTTGCTTTTGTGTGACGAACCGACAGGTGCTCTTGATTATCAGACAGGAAAGCAAATTCTCAAACTCTTGCAGAACATGTCGCGCCAAAAGGGATCGACTGTTGTCATTGTGACCCATAATTCGGGCTTAGCACCGATTGCTGACAAGGTGATCCATTTGCATGATGCAAGGGTTAGTTCGGTTGAGGTCAATACTCAGCCGCAAGATATTAACAGTTTGGAGTATTAGGCAGCAAGATGAAAAGGAATACTTGAAATCTACAAGGCTATAAAAGGAGGCATAAAACGATGAAAAAGAGAATTTATTGGAAAACGGTTTATGCGGCTTTACTGCAGTCTAAGGGACGTTTTATTTCCATCATGCTCTTGATGTTTTTGGGGTCTTTTACCTTTATTGGTTTAAAAATAACAAGGCCTAACATGCAGATGTTAGCAAAAAATTATCTTCAAACGCACCGGACAGCTGATTTGTTTGTGTTAGCTGACCACGGTTTGAGCAAAGCAGATGAGGCTGAGCTCAAGGGTCTTAAAAATGCTCAAGTCAGTTTTGGAAAATTGACAGATATGACAATTGACGGGACAGATCAGGCCATGCGGGTATTTTCTAAAAATCAGTCTCTATCATCCTATCAGACTGTCTCTGGACGGCTGCCTCAAAAAGAGGATGAAATAGCCTTGATTTCAACCTTGAAAAAGGACTACAAGATAGGGGACAGCTTGACTTTTCAGTTTTCTCAAAAATCTATTTTAAAAAGAAGAAAGTTCAAGATAGTTGGTTTTATTAATTCATCGGAAATATGGTCTACCTTAAACTTGGGCTCATCAACAGCGGGTGATGGCACTCTATCAAGCTATGCTCTTGTGACATCATCGGCCTTTGCGAATAAGACCAATACGTTGGCACGGATTCGTTATCATAAATTAGAAAAGATCAACCCCTTTTCTGACAGCTATAGGCAGCAGGTCAGCTATTATCAGGATAAACTGGATAAACTGCTGGAAGATAAGGGCGCAAAGCGCTTGGCTGAATTAAAGAAGTCACCGCAGGCAAGGGTTAAGCAAAGCAAAGAGGCACTGGCTGCAGCCAAAAAACAGCTGCAGGAAAAAACGGCAGCAATCAACGCCTTACCACCATCCTACCAGCAACAGCGAGCACAAGCATCTCTACAAGAGGCAAGCCTCAAACTCGCTCAAAAAGAAAAGCAAATTCAAAGGGCTCAAGCTAAGATTAATGCGATGGCAGAGCCAACTTACAGCAGTTATACACGCTCCACCATGGCCGGCGGCGAAGGCTACACTGTCTATAGTTCCAATGCTGATAGTATGGGAAATCTTGGCAATATCTTTCCTATCATTCTTTATGCCGTTGCTGCTCTGGTTACTTTTACTACAATGACACGGTTTATTGATGAGGATAGAGCTAATTCTGGTTTATTTAGAGCTTTAGGTTACACAAAGCAGGATATTATTCGAAAATTCCTTATTTATGGTTTTACTGCTAGTATGCTGGGGACAGGCTTAGGTATTGTCGGAGGATATTATCTGCTTTCCAAGATTGTTTCTCAGATTTTTACAGGGAAGATGACCATAGGCAGCCCTCATCTTTATTTTTACTGGTCTTACACTCTTATCGCAGTTCTGCTCGGCTTTATCAGTGCCGTTCTGCCGGTTTATTTGATTGCAAGGAGAGAATTAAGCCAGAAACCTGCTCAACTGCTGCTTCCTAAACCGCCTGCACGCGGCTCAAGAATTTTCTTGGAGCGTTGGCATTTTCTTTGGAACTCCATGAGCTTTACCTATAAGGTAACGGCACGAAATATTTTCCGCTACAAACAGCGGATGCTGATGACTGTGTTTGGAGTTGCGGGTTCTGTCGCCCTGCTTTTTGCAGGACTTGGAATACAGTCTTCTTTGGGCAAAGTCATTAAGGAGCAGTTTACCCAGTTAACGCCTTATCATTTAGTGCTGACGAAAAAAGAAGTAGATGAAGGTAATCAGAAGCTATCTGATTTTTTGAAATCAAAAACAGTATCTGGCTACCAAAGTCTGTACTATACGCATGTAATGGAAGAGATTCCCCATCTGAAAGATAGACAGACTATTGCCATTATGGCATCAGATAAAAAAGATTTTGCTAATTTTGTCCATTTAAAAGATGCAAGTTCCGATGAATCACTGACTCTACCCAAAGAAGGGGTTCTTATCTCTGAAAAATTAGCGCGCTTTTACAATGTTAAAGCAGGAGAATATTTTACACTTAAAGACAGCGGTGGCAAGAAGCGTCGGATAAAAGTTGCAGCAATTGTCAAGATGAATGTTGGCCATTATCTCTTTATGACCAAGTCTGTTTACCGAAAGATTTTTGCTGAGAAGTCGGACAATAATGCCTATTTCATCAATTTAAAAAATGACTCTATCTCCCATATTAAAGACACTGCAACCAAACTTTTAAGTCTGTCTGATGTCGCTTCAGTCACACAAAATACTTCCCGTATGAAGACCATTAAAACTATCGTGACATCTCTAAATGCTGCCATGACCGTTTTAGTCTTTATTACCATTTTGTTAGCGCTTGTTATTCTTTACAACCTGACTAACATCAATATTGCAGAGCGCATCCGAGAACTCTCAACCATCAAAGTTCTGGGATTTTACAACAAGGAAGTGACGCTCTACATCTATCGGGAGACGATTGTGCTTTCTTTAGTGGGAATTCTTCTTGGTTTACTGGCAGGGCGCTATCTGCATCAGCTTATTATGGAAATGATTGGCTCAGACAATGTCCTCTTTGGTACAACGGTTGACAATACGGTCTATCTTATACCTGCTTTCTTTATTGGCTTGATTTTGACCGTTTTAGGCTGGTTAGTCAACCGCCGTCTGAAAAATTTGAACATGCTAGATGCCTTGCAATCAGTGGATTGATTTAAAAGGAACGGGTGTTCATGTCACTGAAATTCAGCCCGAATCAGTTGCGACAGACTTTGAAAATCACAGTCAGCAAAGCGCAGATTCCTTTTCGGCGCTTAATCCTCTGAAAAAAGTAGAGATAACAGGCAATCAATGTGCACGTGAGTCTATAAAGGCATTAAAAAAGAATAAGGCTTTGCATTATCCTGGTTGGTAGTTTAGATTAATTATTTGGCTGACAAAACTGTTGCCGCCTACTATGATAGAAGGTATTTTACAGCACTTCATTAGGCGTCCATAGCTATAAACTGATGATTAAAAACTCAATCTTTTAGAACTCTACCTCATATAGTGGGATAGAAGAAAAAATTCCTTAGATTCTACCAAGTTAGAAACATGGAATTTTTATCCCAATTTATGAGGTCACTGTCTTTTATGATTGAGTTTTTTGTTGTTTATAAAGTTTTATCTAAAATATTATTTGAAAAATATAAGGCATCTGTTATAATGATATCAATAAGATAACAGTGTTATCGAAAAAAGGAGATGGTCTATGATTAAAAAAGATGAAAAAATAGATTTCGAAATTTTAAAGAGTGCTAAAACAGAATTTTTAGAATATGGTTATCAGGAAGCCTCGCTGCGTCGGATTTGTAAAAATGCTGGTGTAACGACGGGAGCTCTTTATAAGCGTTATTCTGGGAAAGAAGCTTTGTTTGGCGCACTTCTTGAACCTAGCTTGCAAGCCATGGAATTGATGGAGCAGCGGTATCTACAAGGTGACTATCACTTACTGCAGGAAAATAAATTATCGCGAATGTGGGATAAATCCCTAGATGAATTAACTGATATTATGAAGTTCATCTATGACCACGAGGATAATATGCGATTATTGCTGTTTAAGTCACATGGTTCAAAATTCGAATCATTTCAGCAGCAGATGATTGAAAGCTCAACCGATAATACCTATCGTTATCTTGAACAAGCTTATCAAGAAGGAAAAATTTCTTATGTTCTTGACAAGTCTCAGCTTTATTTAGCCATGACTGCTTATTATAAGGCTATTATTCAGCCTTTGGAGCAGGGGTGGTCCTATCAAAAAGCACTCTTGGCTTGTCAAACCATTATTCAACTCTTTAATTGGTCTCAATTATTAGGCTTTTAGAGGAGGTAGTATGAAGAAAAAATCAACAATGGCTTGGATTTCTGAGTTCATTGCTCCCTATAGATTTTATTACCTAGCAAGTGTGCTCTTAGCTCTTGCTTCGGTTATTTTTGGTTTTCTGCCCTATTTTTACATTGGACAGATTATTCGTAATTTGTTCAATAATCTTAAAGATGGGCAGGTTTATTTACAAGCTTGTTTGTGGATGGGTGTTTTCTGGTTAGCTTATGCTGGCTGCCATGCTTTGTCAACGGCTCTCTCGCACAAGGCTGCTTTTGTTGTTCTGGCAGATATTCGTTTTCGTTTAACAGAGAAACTGGCTAAGATTCCCTTGGGCTCTGTCCTTGGACAATCATCTGGTTCTTACAAAAATATTATTGTTGAGCGGGTTGATGCTGCTGAAACGACTTTAGCTCATATTATTCCAGAATGTACAGCAGCCCTGTTTGGTCCCTTAATTGTCCTTATCTATATGATAAAATTGGATTGGCGGTTAACTCTTTTATCTCTATTGACCCTGCCGCTTGGTATTTTAGTTTATCTTAATATGCTGCGCAAAAGTAAGGGTGATTATGAGAATACATTAGTTAAAACTAAGGCCTTAAATGATACGGCAGTTGAGTACATCAATGGGATTGAAGTAATCAAGATATTTGGCAAGGAAAAATTTTCCTATCAAAAATTTGTGACAGCTGCTAAAGAAGGAGCTGATTGCTTTATTGAATGGATGCGTAAGTGCCGATTTGACATGGCAGCATTTACTGTTATTATGCCATCTGTTTTTATGATTCTTTTGCCTGTTGGTACTTATTTTGTATATCGTGGCAGCCTTTCTCAGGACAATTTTATTTTACTGATGATTTTATCAATGGGACTGTTAACGCCTTTAATAACGCTGGGAGCTTATATGGATGATATTAGAAAAGTTCATAGCATTTTTGGCGAAATCACCGAAATTTTGGAAAGACCTGATTTACAGCGTCCTCAGCAATTATCCCAAAGCTTGCAGGGAAAAGATATTGTCTTGGAAAATATCTCTTTTGCTTATGAAGAAGACAAAGAAGTCTTGCATGATATCTCCATAACCATCAAAGCAGGAACTGTCAATGCCTTGGTTGGGCCTTCGGGTTCTGGTAAGTCCACCTTGGCCAAATTAATTGCTTCTTTCTGGGATGTTAAGACAGGCCGTATTTCTCTCGGTGGCCTTGATATTAGGGAAATCCCGCTAGAAGATTACAGCCAGCTGATTGCCTATGTTTCTCAAGATAATTTTCTCTTTAATGACAGTATTTTAGAGAATATTCGTCTGGGAAAACCATCTGCCAATGATGAAGAAGTTTATCAAGTCGCCAAAGCCTGCGGTTGTTATGACTTTATTATGGAGCTGGAAAACGGCTTTGCTACACAAGTTGGTAGTTCTGGCGGCAGCTTATCTGGCGGTGAGCGCCAAAGAATAGCTATTGCAAGGGCTATGTTAAAGGATGCTCCTATAGTTATTTTGGATGAAGCAACTGCCTATACAGATCCTGAAAATGAAGCTTTGGTTCAATCAAGCATTGCACAACTAGTGAAAGATAAAACCTTGATTGTGATTGCCCATCGTCTCTCAACTATTGCTGATGCAGATCAGATTATTTTAATCAATGATGGTCATTTAGAGGCTCTTGGCAAGCAAGAAGAACTATTAGAGTCAAGCGACCTCTATCAAAAGATGTGGCAGGCACATTTGTCAGTCAGAGATAATGAACAGGATGAAAAGATAGGAGGTCTGGCTCATGCTTAGGACTTTAAAACGTTTTTTTGATTTTTGCACCGAAGAAGATCGGAAAAAATTCTACCTTTCCATTATTTTGGGACTTCTAAAAGCTATGATCGGCGCTATGCGCATTCCAGCCATTGCCCTTATCTTGAATGCCCTAATTACAGATAAACTTTCAATGACAGTAGTTTGGCAGGTGACAGGCATTTTGCTGCTATCACTTGTGCTTAATATTTTTGTTACTTTAAAGATTACCATGCTGCAAACAGAGGGCGGTTACCATACTTGTGCCCAAAAGCGTATTGAAATTGCTGAGCACATTCGCTATTTGCCTATGGGCTATTTCAATCAAAATAGTTTAGGTAAAATTACTAGTATTACAACCACTACCTTGGAAAGTTTGTCTGATATTGCAACGCGGGTTGTTATGGTGACCACGCAAGGTTTTTTGACAACTGCTGTTGTCACGCTGTTTGTTCTCATTTATGATTGGCGGATTGGTCTGATTTTAATGGCAGGACTGTTAATTTTTCTCCTGCCTAATAATTTGATGCGCAAGCAAGCTGGAGCAATGACGCCCATCAAACAAAAGGCTGATACTGATTTAATCGATGTTATCTTGGAGTATGTTCAAGGGATTGCCGAGGTAAAAAGTTTCAATATTACCAAACAATCAGCTAAAAAACTATCTGCAAGCATTTTGGCAAAAAGAGATGCTGACATCAAGATGACCTTGATCACAGTTCCTTGGATTGCTGTTCAAAATATTATTACCAAATTAACAGGAGTTGCCATGTGTGGTGCAGCTATTTGGTTTTACTTGCAAGGCAGCATGGACTTGCTGATTTGTATGATGATGGTTATTAGCGCTTATATGGTATATGAGAGTTTGGATGGCGTCAGCAGCTTTTCTTCCCTCTTAAGAGCTGTTGATTTGGCGGTAGAATTGGTCCAAGAAGTCTTTGATTTGCCGCCAATGAACATTAAGGGGCAAGAATTGCAGGCTCAAAGGAGCAACTTAGAACTCGAACGGGTTACTTTTTCTTATGGAGATCGTCCGATTATCAAGGATCTTTCTTTAACAATTCCTGAAAAAACAAGGACAGCCATTATCGGCCCTTCTGGCAGTGGTAAGACAACACTTTGTCATCTGCTGGCCCGTTTTTGGGATCTTGACAGCGGCAGTATTCGTCTTGATGGTCATCAACTGACAGATTATAGTTATGATAGTTTGATCCGAAACTTTAGTTTTGTTTTCCAGAAGGTCTATCTTTTTGAAGATACCATTGAAAATAATATCAAATTTGGGCGGCAAGAAGCCAGTCATGAAGAAGTTGTTGCAGTTGCCAAAAAAGCTAGGTGTCATGATTTCATTATGAATTTGCCCAATGGCTATGAGACAGTTATCGGTGAAGCAGGAGCCAGCCTGTCCGGGGGCGAAAAGCAAAGAATTTCGATAGCGCGTGCTATGATGAAGGATGCGCCGATTATTATTCTGGATGAAGCGACGGCTAATATTGACCCTGAAAATGAAGCAGAACTCATGACTGCCATTGATGAATTAACCCAAGAAAAAACCGTTATTATGATTGCTCATCGCTTAAAAACCGTGGAAAATGCTGACCAAATTATTGTTCTTGATAAGGGACAAATTGTCCAGCAGGGCAAACACGACCAATTAGCAAAACAAGCAGGCCTTTATCGTGACTTTATCACAACAAGAAAAGAGGCCCTCTCATGGAAACTAGCAGCAGGAGCCTAGCTATCCGAAGAGAGGAAATTAAGCAAGAGGAGAGAATCTAAAATTAGGATTCTCTTCTTTTTATGCAAAAGTCTTTTAATAATTATGCGTCTCTGACATTCTGATAATTAGGGGAAGAATAGTTAAGAGTCATTACTTTAAAAAATGAACGATAAATGTAGCATTTATTTTATAAATTTTGTATAATTAATACAACCAATGAAGGGGGTGTTTTTTATTGTCAAATCAAGTAGAAGTATTTAATGAACAACAAGCGCAGGAAGTGGTAAACCAAATTTTAAAAGGTTATCGTGATTATATTGATGAACGTTTTGTTAAAAGGAAGACGATGAAAATTTCCAGTGCTTATGCTTGGGTGAAAGCCAATCATTTAGATAATGCCTTGGCAGATTTATCATTTATCAATCATTATACTCTGCAAAAGGCTGGCCATTCTTGGGGATATTTAGAATTTGATATAGATGTTAAGAATTTTGGCAGATCATTGTTTATTATTAAAGGTTCAAAGCGCTTGAATCAAGTTTTTAAAAATGGCAGCAAAAATGAAAGCAAGTATCTTTTAAATTATTCTGCTTTAAACGATGATTATGTTAAAAAATATTTAAAATCTGATGACGCTATTTTGCCGCAAACCATCCAAATTGAATTGCTTTCTCCTGAGGAATTGAAAATGACGCAGTCCAACCTGAGTGCTTATAATAATTTTTTTATTATAACACATGAGGTTGATGAGGAAAATAACATTAAGGCTATTCAAGTTGTTATGCTGGATTCTGATAGAAATATTTATTTTTTACAAGACTTATCGGGATATATTGCCTCAAGTACAATTACCTTTGATGATGAAAAATATAAAGACTTATCCCATCTTTCCAGTGATATTTCTGACTTTGAAGAATTTGGTTATATTCCCAAAACGCAAATTCAAAAACAACAATAAAATTTAAAAGAGGTGTTATCATGTTTAACGGTCAACTCTTGAAAGAGCTGCGACTTTTAAACGGTATGAGCAGGCAGGAGCTAGCTGCTCAGCTGAATTTGACAGAACAAGCTGTTTGGCAGTTTGAGTCAGGTTATGCTGTGCCTAAGATGTCTACACAGTTTCAGCTTGCTCATTTATTTTATGTTAATACAGATTACTTTGAACAGGAATCTGTGCCAGAAACTTTTGATACCAGTTCGATTGCTTTTAGGAATGGTGACAGTCTAGCAAAAAAAGTCATCTCTATTCAGCAGGCCTACCTTCATAAACTCAGCTGTATGATTGATTATTTGGAGAGTTTTGTTCAGATTCCTCGCTTAAGCATATATGACTTGGTTGAAAAGACAGGTAAATTCTATGATCAAGGCTGGACTATTGAGGAAATTGCCAAATTGGCCAGACAGGAGCTTGGTGTTGCAGACGATAACAGCGATTTGATGTATCAGATTGAAAAGTCAGGTATTTACGTGGCTGAAAAAATAATTAACGGTGAGGCAGATGCTTACAGTACTTGGTCTAAAAACCAGCGTCCTTTTATTATTTTAGGTGTCGGTAAGTCTGCTGTGCGTCGCAATTTTGATCTTGCTCATGAATTGGGTCACCTGCTTTTACATAGGGGTGTGGCTTTTGATGAGCTGGACAAGGATGGTTATCATGATATGGAAGATGAAGCCAATCTTTTTGCTTCCTGCTTTTTATTGCCTAAGGAGCGATTTAGGCAGGATTTTGTCAATATGGTGGGCAAGCGTGTCAGCAATCCAGATAATTATATTGCTCTTAAAAAACAGTACAATGTTTCTATACAGGCTTTGGAATACAGAGCCTATAAATTAGGACTTTTGACACCGTCACAGAATTCCTATTTTTACCGCCAGATTGCTAAAAAGAAGTATAAGGCCATTGAACCGCTGGATTTAGAATTTATTGTTAAAAAGCCCAGCAAGGTTCGCAGTATTCTGGATGTTATTCTGTCCAATAATTTGCTGACGCTTGAACAGTTAGGTGCCAATCAAAGGGTCAGTCTACAGTTTTTTAGCCAGCTCTTTAATTTTAACCTTAAGTTTTTCGACAAATACAAAGCTAACGATATAGTTACATTTGACAATGTTATTCCGCTTAAACGAAGAAGGTCTGATTAGCGATCTATTGACAAATAAACTTCAACAATTAACGATTCTTCCTTGCTTTTGCAAGGCCTGTTGATAGCGGGATCGTTTTTTAGTTAAATCCAAGGTATAACCAACTAATCACACTTGGTTTTTGTTTAGCTGCCTATGCTATAATAACTTTAAGTGTTCTTTATTCCCAAACTAACCAACAATTCGATTGGCAAATTAATTCATTTTTCAGGATTAGATTTGATGTCATTAAATCCTGTAATGTCAGATTGTTAAGCCAGGGTTATCAGATTCTAAAGGCAGCAATAGAGATAGAAAGTATCAATTAAAGGAGAACTTATGAACGAAATCAAATGTCCGCATTGTGGGACGGTCTTTACTATCAATGAAACAGAATACAGCCAGCTTTTGGCTCAGGTGCGTAGCGCTGAATTTGACAAGGAAATTCATGAGCGCTTGGAGCGGGAAAAAGCACTTTTGGAAGAAAAAGCCAAAAATGAGTTACAGTCACAGGTGACCCAAAAGGATCAGGAATTGGCTGAAAAGAATGAAGAAGTTGCTAAGCTCAGTACCCAACTAGAAGCATCTGCAGAACAAGCACAACTAAAAATCAAAGATGCTTTAGCTGAAAAAGAACAAGAAATTACTGAGTTGAAATCGCAATTGGAAAATCTAACTTCTGTAAAAGACCTTGAATTGACACAAGCGTTGACAGAAAAAGACAAGGAATTATCAGATTTATCTGCTCAAATCGAGCAATTAAAACAATCTTTTACCTTAGAAAAACAGCAAGCACTTAGCAAAAAAGAAACAGAAATCACAGAACTTAAAGCACAATTAGAAAATTTATCTTCCGTAAAAGATTTAGAACTAAGTCAAGCGCTATCTAAGAAAGATAAAGAATTGGTTGAGGTTCAAAATCAACTTGAGCGTTTATCGCTGGAAAATAAAAATAGTCTAGTCGAAGCTGTTGCAGCTGTTGAAAAAAAGCGTGATGAGGCTCAAAATCAATTAGTACTGCAAGAAAAAGAAGCAGAACTGCAATTATCTTCAGTGCGCAGCGATTACGAAGCCCAACTCAAGGCGGCTAATGAACAAGTCGAATTCTACAAAAACTTTAAGGCGCAGCAATCGACCAAGGCTATTGGTGAGAGTTTAGAAGCTTATGCTGAAAGTGAGTTTAACAAGGTTCGCTCTTATGCCTTTCCAAATGCCTATTTTGGTAAGGATAATGAGGTGTCGTCTGCATCTAATTCCAAAGGGGACTTTATTTTTCGTGAAACTGATGAAAACGGTGTTGAGCTTCTTTCCATCATGTTTGAGATGAAAAATGAGGCAGATACCACCAAAACTAAGCACAAGAACAGTGATTTTTACAAGGAACTGGACAAGGATCGCCGCGAGAAGAAGTGTGAATATGCGGTTCTTGTGACCATGCTGGAAGCCGACAACGATTATTTCAACACAGGGATTGTGGATGTCAGTCATGAGTACGAAAAGATGTATGTGGTGCGGCCCCAGTTCTTTATTCAGCTGATTGGACTTTTGCGCAATGCGGCGCTCAATTCGCTCAAGTACAAGCAAGAGCTGGCCTTGGTGCGCGAGCAAAATATTGACATCACACATTTTGAAGATGATTTGGAAACCTTCAAAAACGCCTTTGCTAAGAATTATAATTCAGCTAGTAAAAATTTCCAAAAAGCTATTGATGAAATCGATAAGGCTATCAAGCGCATGGAAGCTGTTAAGGCTGCTTTGACGACTTCGGAAAATCAGCTGCGTCTGGCCAACAATAAACTGGACGATGTTTCCGTCAAAAAGCTGACCCGCAAAAATCCAACCATGAAGGCTAAGTTTGAAGCTTTACAAAATGATTAGACAAGGAGACAGTTTAATATGGAAATCACGATTCAAAGAGATGGTTTGACTTTGTTTGGGCTGCTGGAAGGAAGCAAAACGATCGAGAATGATAAAATAGTCATTCTGATGCACGGTTTTAAGGGCAATCTGGGCTATCAAAAAGGAAAACTGCTCAATGATTTGGCTCAGTCGCTAAATGCCGCTGGATTTCCTACAATTCGCTTTGATTTTAGCGGCTGTGGAAAGAGTGACGGTAAATTTCAGGATAAGACTGTCTGGAGTGAGATTTTAGATGGTATGAAAATTATTGATTATGTCCGTCATACTGTAAAGGCTAAAGAGATTTACCTGCTTGGACATTCTCAAGGAGGTGTTGTTGCTAGTATGCTGGCAGGCTACTTCTCAGATGTTATTGACAAGTTGATCTTGCTATCACCGGCAGCAACACTCAAAGATGATGCCCTTAAGGGCGAGTGTCAAGGGGTATTTTATGATCCTCATCATATTCCTGACAGTGTTATTGTAGACGGATTTACTGTTAGCGGAGATTATTTCAGATCTGCCCAAACCCTGCCTATTTATGAGGTGGCAAAGGTTTATCAAGGCCCTGTTCTGCTGGTTCATGGTGATGCGGATCGAGTTGTTGATCCTATCGCATCTGAGCGTTATTATGCTGTTTATAAAAATGCTGATTATCATTTGATCAAAGAGGCAGATCACATCTTATCTGGTGACAACAATCAGCGTCAGTTGATGCTTGATGATGTTTGTCGCTTTTTGCAAGAAGAAAGAACCCAAGCTAAAACTTAAAAAGCTTTGTTGGTGTATGAATTTCTGCTTGGTTTTCGTTATAATAAGGATATCAATCCTAATGTGAGGTATTCTTATGAATAATACGATAGATTTATCAAAACCTGTTGCAGAGATTATCAAAGCACATCCTGAGCTCAAGGATATTCTGGTGGAGCTTGGTTTTAAGCCGCTGGCTAATCCTGCTATGTTAAACACAGTCGGTAAGGTCACCAGCCTAAAAACTGGTTCCAAAATGACAGGAATTCCTTTAGACAAGATTAAGCAAACTTTGGAATTCAACGGCTACGAAGTGATTGGAGGTTCTGATGACTGATAATAGAATTGAAGTTTTAAAAGACATTTTATTAGAACTCCATCATGGCGCTAGTGCAGAGTCCGTTCAAGAGCGCTTCAATCAGCATTTCAAGGGCGTTTCGGCTATTGAAATTTCCATGATGGAGCACGAACTCATGAATTCTGATACTGGAATTACCTTTGAAGATGTTATGGATTTGTGCAATGTTCATGCCAATCTTTTTAAGGGGGCTATTTCTGATGTAGATGTGCCAGATGCTGAGCAAGAAGGCCATCCGGTCAAAGTTTTTAAGGATGAAAATCTCGCTTTGCGAGCAGCTCTTATGCGCATCCGCCGAATTATTGAAAATTATGCGAAACCTGAGAACGAAGCATTTCGCAAGGATTTGCTTAAAGGACTCAAGCACCAGTTTAGCTTGCTGGGGCAGTTCCATACTCATTATGTTCGCAAAGAAAATCTCTTTTTCCCCATCATGGAGCGCTATGGACATGATTCACCGCCCAAAGTTATGTGGGGAGTAGATGATAATATCCGTGAGTTGTTTAAAGAGGCTCAATTGGCTCTTGAGCAGCTGCCCAATGGTTCTATTGAGGAACTTGATGAAAAATTTGAAAGCTTCGCTGCAGAATTCGAAGAGATGATTTTCAAGGAAGAAGCTATTCTGCTCATGATTTTGCTGGAAAGTTTCACGCAGGACGACTGGCTGCAGATAGCCAGTGAGAGCGACGTTTACGGCTATGCTATTATCAAACCGCTCAAAAAATGGGTGCCGCACCGTGAATCTTTTGAAAATGAAGCTGGCGCAGCGACTTCTGACAAGGAAGTGGCTGACGCTCTTGACCAAGCCCCAGCAGACAGCTCAACTGATTTGACCAATACAAAAATCATTAACACACCAGAAGGTCAATTTACCATTACTTTCACGCCAAAGGAAAAAGAAGCAGTGGCAGATCGCACCACACCGCAAGCCTTTGGTAACGGATTTTTATCTGTTGAAGAGGCCAATTTGATTCTCAATCATCTGCCGCTGGAAATCACTTTTGTTAATAAGGACGATATTTTTCAATATTACAATGACAGTGTTCCGACTGAAGAGATGGTCTTTAAACGTACTCCCAGCCAAGTGGGCCGTCATGTGGAACTATGCCATCCACCTAAAGTTCTGGACAAGGTTAAAAAAGTCTTTGAGCTGCTGCGCTCAGGGCAAAAAAACAAAGTAGAGATGTGGTTTCAATCTGAGAGTTTGGGCAAATTTGTTTACGTTACCTATGCCGCGGTTCGTGATGCCAAAGGGGAATTTCAAGGTGTTTTGGAATACGTTCAGGACATCAAGCCTTTTTTTGAATTAAAGAGCGATGTTAATCGCGAAATATAAGTAAGTGAGAGTGGGACAAAAATAGGACGGCTAATCAGCTTGATTAGATGTTAGGTCTCTTGTTAGCTGCAACGAGAGTTATTTACTCTAGAAATTTTAAAGCCCCAAGTCTTAATTGCCGGCATTTGTTGCTGTGAAAGGCTATTAACTAGAAATAAGAAAGTGGAAAAACCTCAAGTCTAGATGGCTTTGAGGATAATTTCCGCTTTTTTATATTCTTTGAAAGTCTCATGACAGGCCGTTCTACTCTTGATTTTTATGGAGTATTATTTGGAGGAGCAAACGGTCTAAATAAAATAATGTCCACTGAAAGAGACAAAATAAGGCGTTGGCGCAAGCAATTATTATTGTAAAATGAGAGAGACAGGTGAGGAAGTGGTATGATTGCAAAACATATGAGAGAAAAGGTTTTATTGACCCTGCTGGATCGTAAGGAAGGCTTCACAACTGCCAAGGAAATCTCATCAGAATTAGGGGTTTCTCCCAAGACTGTTTATCGCTTAGTTAAAAGGATTAACGGCAGTCAGGCTGGTGGCAAAACATTAATTCTATCTGAAAAAGGCAAGGGACTGGCTCTGGACAGAGAACTTTATCTCAGCAGTGCTAGAAATCTTCAAAATTTTCAGGAAGAATACTCCCTTCTAGAGCGCCGCAATAAGATCTTGGAACGCTTACTTCTTATTGCTCCGCGCCCGGTTTCTGTCTATGACTTAGCTCAAGACTATTTTGTTTCGGAATCGGTGATTTTAAAAGATAAGCTGGAACTGCAAAAGCAGCTGAGCGATTATCATTTGAAACTGACCGTAAAACACCAACAACTGTCTGTCTCAGGAAGTGAATTTGACCTGCGTAGTGCCATTGCTGATCTGGTATCTACTTTTAGTATGATTGATTTAGATAATCTGTCGCTTTCTAAGAATGACAGCAAAATTAACTATGATGTGGCTTCGTTTGTTCTATCAGAACTGTACTCCATTGAAAGGAATTTAAAGGCAAATATTCCTTATCCTTACAATGTTAATATCTTTTCTCATCTGTACATTATGATTGAACGCAGCAGGCATCACAATTATCATCCTTATCTTGTTCAAGGAAGTATAGCTTATGAAGATACTGCACTCAAGATAGAGAGTCAAAGAGTGATTGATGATATTGCTCAGTTTATGGGCTGTCCCATTAGCTCAGATGAAGTGTATTATTTATACAGTTATCTTATTTCCTCGCGCTTTCAGACAGAGGAATTTTCGGCAGAGCAGAGTTTTTCACCGCGTGTATTAGCCATTACTGATTTTTATTTTAAGCATATGTCAATCACTAGGCAGCAAACTATCAAGGCGAGCGATGGGATTTTTAGAGATTTAGGGAACCATATCAGTCCTATGCTGAGGCGGCTGGATAATAAAATTCGCATCAAGAATGGCATGTTGGAACAGATAAAAACAGGTTATCCTGAGATTTTTCAGGAGCTTAGAAATTTGTCAGACATGGTCAGCGAGCGCTATGCTATTCCCAAAATCAATCATGATGAAATTGGTTTTTTAACCTTATATTTTGTCCGTTTTAAAGAGCTGTCCAAACAGCCTTTAAAGGCCTTGGTCATGTGTTCATCAGGAATTGGCATTTCGGAATTGCTTCGGACAAAAATAGAAAACAGTTTCAGTGATCTCGAGATTGTTGATGTTGTTTCTGCCCATAATGCGGACGCTGTACTTGCGCGCCATCCTGAGGTGAAACTCCTGATTACAAGTGTTGACAGTAGGATTAAAAATCCTATCAAAAAAGTTTTGGTCAGTGCTTTGATGTCAGCAGAAGATAAAAAAAGAATTCGCAAAGCGATTGAGGAGCTGCGCTATGAAAAATGATTTATTTGCTGTCTATCTCAATCAAAATCTAAAAAGCCGTAAGGATGTTTATGATTTTTTGGCTCAGTTTATTGCCACAGATAGCAGTTTGACTGTTGAGGAAATTAAAGAGCAGTTCTTGCAAAGAGAAAAGCTAGGAAACATCCAGATTGCTGATAAAACCATTATGCCTCATTTTGACAGCCGAGGGATTTCTAATAGAATTATTATCATTCGTGCGGCTTGTCCCATTGCGCAGTGGTCTTCGATTATTGGAGAGACAGAGCTGATTGTGGCGCTGGTATTTAATCAAGAAACCAAAGCAAGTGAGAAAGAGCAGTTCAATCAGTTTATCAAAAAACTGACTTCGGCTGATTTTATTGACCATCTTTTAAGAGATAATCAGGAGCAGATAACTAAACTCTGCCATGAATGATAAGGAGAAACTATATGCTGGAAGAGTTATTAACAGCAGATTATATTCGCATAAAATCAAGAGCCAAAAACTGGGAGGAGGCCATTCAGTGGGCAGCTGAGCCTTTGCTGAATGGTCACAAAATAGAAGCTAGATATATTGAGGCTATGATTGATAAGGTAAAAGAATTTGGGCCTTTTATCAATATCGGCGACCATCTGGCGCTCCCTCATGCCAGGCCAGAAGACGGTGTGCTGGAAAAGGGCCTGTCCCTTTTAAAATTAGAGCAGCCAGTCGATCTGCTGGATGACCCCAAGCGCCCAATCAGTGTCTTTATTTGTCTGGCAGCCAGTGATGATAGGGCACATTTGGAGGCTTTAAAGGAGTTGACAAGACTTTTGTCGCAAAAGGAAAACTTACAAAAACTTATTCAGGCTTCAACTGTTGAAGCCATTAGCTCACTGTTAGCAGGAGGAGGAAAACAATGAAAATTTTTGCTGTATGTCAAAGCGGTCTTGGAACCAGCTTTATGGTGCAAATGAATATTGAATCAGCACTTGAAGCTGCTGGTGTTAACATGGAAGATTTCACTGTTGAACATGCTGATTCAGGCAGTATCAGCGAGGGTATGGCAGACTACTTTTTTGCTGAAAAGACTTTAGTACCTGCCCTGACCAATCTTCCTGATGAAAAAATAATCCCTTTGGATTCTATTATTGATGCTGACGAAATTAAGGAAAAAGTTTTGCAGCTCTTAGACGATAATGGGATTGCGCACAGTTAATTCTGGAGATTAAAGGAGAGTCTCGGTCATGAAAAGTATACTGAATTTATTTGTTTCGATTGTTACGCAGCCAGCAATCCTTGTTGCGCTGATTGCTCTGATTGGTCTGATTTTGCAGAAGAAAAAATTTTCTGACATCATGTCAGGAACTATTAAGACTGTTGTTGGTTTTTTGGTATTAACAGGCGGTGCAGGAGTGCTACAAAATGCCTTGGCTCCCTTTGCCAAGATGTTTCAGACAGCCCTTCATACCCAAGGGGTGGTTCCAAGCAACGAAGCTGTTGTGGCAATTGCTCTAAAGGATTATGGAAGTCAAACGGCCTTGATTATGTTTGTCGGAATGATTGTCAATATTCTGCTGGCTCGCTTTACCCGCTTCAAGTACCTCTTTTTGACAGGTCAGGCTATGATGTATGTCTCCTGTATTACCGCTGTTATCCTAATGAGCGCTGGTATTAAAGCCAATGCTCTGGTTATTTTGCTGGGCGGTCTATTTGAAGGAACTTTATTGACAGTCACACCAGCGCTGTGCCAGCCTTTTATGAGAAAAATAACTGGCAATGACAAGGTAGCCATGGGCCATACTGGCAATATCGGCTATGCTGCTGCCGGCTGGATTGGAAAATGGTTTGGTGATGAATCAAAATCAACAGAAGAAATCAATGTGCCAAAGTCCTTTGGTTTTCTACGGGATTCAACAGTTTCAATTATGCTGTTGATGAGTCTGGTTTATATTGTCTTGACGCTGGCTGCAGGTCCGGCTTATGTTGAAAAGAATTTGAGCGATGGAACCAGTGCCTTTGTCTATGCGGTTATTCAGGCTGGTACCTTCACAGCAGGTTTTGTTATCGTCCTTCAAGGGGTACGTATGGTATTAGCCGAAATTGTTCCGGCTTTCCAAGGCATTGCTAAAAAATGGGTGCCAGATTCTAAACCAGCTCTTGATGTTCCGATTATCTTTTCTTATGCCCCTAATGCTGTTTTAATCGGCTTTTTCACCAGTTTTATTGTGGGAACCATTTCTATGCTCATCATGATTGGTCTGCATACGACAGTCATTATTCCAGGTGTTGTCGGACATTTCTTCTGCGGTGCTGCCGCTGGTGTATACGGCAATGCAACAGGCGGCCGCAAAGGAGCTGTGCTTGGCTCTGCTTTTAATGGTGTCCTCTTAAGCTGGCTGCCGCTGCTTATTTTGCCGCTTCTGGGTACTTTGAATATGGCAGCTTCAACCTTTGCTGATACCGATTATCTGATTCCAGGATTCATTTTAGGTAAACTTGGACAATTGGGCTCAGGTGTCTTAATTGCCGGCATTATTGCCTTTGTAGCAATTGTTGTCGTAATTAGTGCTTGGCTGAACCAGCGTTCAAATAAAACTGCTTAAGCGAAAAACAGGCTTTATCTGAAGAACAGGTGGCTCAAGCAACTTAACCATATTTACTATAAAAAGAGACTCTGTAATCGTTAAAACGGAAATGACCGTTTGCTGAGATTACAGAGTCTTTTAATTTATTATTTCAGATAAAGAGTCGAACCTATTTTATTAGCTGCTCTTAATTCTTGTTTCTATTTTTAAATGCTATCAAGCCCACCCCTATAAGAGTCAGGCCTATTCCTAAAACAGTCATTAGCAAAGAAGTTTTACTGCCTGTTTCAGGAAGAGAAGCTGTAGTTTTACTAATGACCTTAGCTGTTTGAGGAGCTTTTTCAGCTAAAACAGGATCAAGAGCATTTTCATTTGGCTTAGCTGCCTGTGAATCAGATGGATCAAGCCATCTAGCTTCTGGATTTTGAGGAGCATTTGGCTGATTTTGAGGAGTGTCTGGCAGAGGATCTGCTGCCTTGTTATCATCAGCGCCTGGTTTTGCTCCTGGATCTTGCGGATTAGCATCAGAGTTGCTACTGGTTAGGTAATGGAAGGTTGTATTTGGCAAGAATTTAACAGGGTTGCCATTGTAGTAAAGGACCCAATTGCCATTAGCATCTTTTTGAGAAGTGAATCCTTGTTCATCGGAATTGTTGCCGTTACCTCCAAAGACGAGCTCAGCATACCATGACTTGCTTTCACCGCCTTGACCATCAGCAATTCCCAAGCCCATGCCGCTTCCAGAAGATGACAGCATACTGATGGCGTGACCGAACGATGTCAGACCATCATTTGGATCACCCATAATATTGAAATAATCCGCAAACCAGTTGAGAGCGAGGTAGTAGGCAGTTGCTTTGTCTGAAGCAATAGTCTGTCCCTTAGCATTGGTACGGCGAAGATTGTTATCCATGTGTCCGTTTTCGACATACCAGGTGATACCTTGAGGAAATGGTAATTTAGTATCATGCTCTAAACCATCAGATTCTGCTGCTTCTTCGTTAGCGCGAGCCTGAGCAAAGTCCTGCATGATTTGATCAACCGGAGGAACAGGAAAATCAATGCCGTTAATCTGACGCAGCTCTGTTAAGTATTGGTTAAGATACTTAGCAATTTCTGTGGTGTTAGGCTGATAGGGCTGGCTGGGATCGTCAATTGTGATGTATTCATCTCTTGTGCCGTTGTAAACAATATCCGCTACCTTAGCAATTTTGGCAATTGACGTAAGATCGTCGTTGAAGTTTACACTATCATAAACCTTTGCTGTCGCTTTATCAGCAGTGGTTGCTGGCTTGCTAGCGTTTGCTGCAGGCTTATTAGCGTTGTTTTCTGGTGCGTTAGCTGTGTTTTTTGCAGGCTGCTCGGTTTGATTTTGAGCAGGAGCTGCCGCTGCATCAGCTGTTTTAACATCTGAAGTACTTGTCTGAGGGGTTTGAAGAGCATCCGAAGTGCTGTTTGTCTCTTCAGCTGTATTTGTCTGAGGGAGTTCAGCTGTATCGGCTTTTAGAGGAGCAGCTTCCTGAGAAACAGGTGCTGCGTCTGTGACTTGTTCAGGTGTACTTGTTGTAGCTGCTTGGTCTGCAGCAGAAGAACTGTCAGCCTGTGTTGATACTGCAGCTGCTGGAGTTTGACTCTCTGCTGTCTGGGTAATTTGTGGTGCTACCTGAGCCTGACTATCCTCAGCCTGTACAGGCCCTGCTGTTGCTAAAGCAATAGCTGCCATTGTTAAAATAGTTCCGCAAAGCCCAAAAATCTTGCTTTTACGTTTGCTAAAAATTTTCTTTTGCATTAAACTTCCTTTCTTTTCTTTGTTAGTTCATTTTAATCAACTTAAATAGCTTATCATTATTTTGATAAAATTCCACAAAATTTTTATTGCAATTATATTAAATTTTAAAATTAATTAGATGAAAAAATGATGGATCAATTTTTAATATTCCTAAAATATCAGTGCATCTTTAGGCGTTTTATAGTATAATTCTTCTTATGAAACGAAATTTTGAAACAGTTAAGCGTTTGGTTATCAAAATCGGAACAAGCTCTCTTGTTCTGCCAAATGGGAAAATCAATCTAGAAAAAATAGACCAGCTAGCCTTCGTCATAGCCAGTCTCATGAATAAGGGCAAGGAGGTTGTCCTGGTATCGTCTGGTGCTGTAGGATTCGGTTTAGACGTTCTGGGACTGGACAAGCGCCCAGTTGAAATAGCCCAGCAGCAGGCGGTTTCAAGTGTTGGTCAGGTAGCCATGATGAGCCTGTACTCACAGATTTTCTCACACTATCAGACTAATGTTTCACAAATTCTGCTGACGCGTGATGTTATAGAATATCCTGAAAGTCTTGCCAATGTAACTAATACCTTTGAAACTCTTTTGTCTATGGGAATTGTGCCGATTGTCAATGAAAATGATGCGACCAGTGTTGATGAAATGGATCATGCCACTAAGTTCGGAGACAATGACCGCCTCTCGGCTGTCGTTGCTAAGATTACCAAAGCAGATCTGCTGGTTATGCTGTCAGACATTGACGGCCTCTATGACAAGAATCCGACGATTTATGAGGATGCCGTTTTGTATCAGCAGGTGTCAGAGATTACCGATGATATTCTAAAATCAGCGGGCGGCGCCGGCAGCAAATTCGGAACAGGCGGCATGATCAGCAAACTTCAAAGTGCTCAGATGGTATTTGACAGCAAAGGACAGATGATCCTCATGAATGGTGCCAATCCGCGTGATATTCTGCGCATGCTGGACGGTGCCAATCTGGGAACATGGTTTATCCAAAAAGGAAATGAGGTGGAGTGATGACCTACATTGATGAGTTAGGACGCAAAGCTAAAAAAGCCAGCCTTAGTCTGACTAAGCTGGGAACGGCGGAAAAAAATCAGATACTCAGACAGGCAGCTGAAAATCTGCTGGCTCAGACTGATTATATTTTGGCTGAAAATGCGCATGATATTGCCAGTGCCAAAGAGCATGGCATTTCTGATATTATGGCAGACAGACTGCGTTTGGATGCTGAACGGATTGAAGGAATCGCTGAGGGCGTCCGTCAGGTGGCTGATCTTCAGGATCCAATCGGTCAGGTGGTTCGCGGCTATACCAATTTAGATGGTCTTAAAATCGTTCAAAAGCGTGTGCCTCTGGGTGTCATTGCCATGATTTTTGAAAGTCGGCCCAATGTTTCGGTGGATGCTTTCAGCTTGGCTTTTAAAACCAGCAATGCTATTATTTTGCGGGGCGGCCGTGATGCTATTAATTCCAATAAGGCCTTGGTCGGGGTGCTTCGCAAGACCTTATCTGATTTTGGAATTGATGCTAATATTGTGCAGCTGGTTGAAGACACCAGCCATGCAGTGGCAGAAGAACTGATGCAGGCAGTGGATTATATTGATGTCTTGATCCCGCGCGGCAGTGCCCGTTTGATTCAGACAGTTAAAGAAAAATCCAAGGTGCCTTTCATTGAAACAGGTGTCGGTAACGTACACATTTACGTTGATGAGTCTGCCGATCTTGATATGGCAGTTAACATTGTAATCAATGCGAAGACCTCTCGCCCAAGTGTCTGCAATGCTGCTGAGTCTCTCATAGTTCATAAAAAAATAGCCGAGCAGTTTTTACCAAAACTGGAGGCTGCTGTTCAAAAAGTTCAGCCTGTTGAATTTCGTGCGGATCCATCAGCGCTGGCCTTTCTTCAAAATGCTAAACCGGCAAGCGAAAAAGACTATGGCACCGAGTTTTTAGACTATATCATGTCAGTTAAAACTGTGGATACTCTTGATGAAGTCATCAGCTGGATAAATACTTACAGCAGCCACCACTCAGAATCCATCATTACCCGAGATCTCGTATCGGCTGAGCGTTTCCAAGATGAGGTGGACTCTGCAGCAGTCTATGTCAATGCTTCAACTCGCTTTACCGATGGTTTTGTTTTTGGTCTGGGGGCAGAAATCGGGATTTCAACGCAAAAAATACATGCCCGCGGCCCTATGGGATTGGAAGCTCTGACCAGCACCAAATTCTATATCAACGGACAGGGGCAAATCAGAGAATAAAGCTGCAAGGTACTCACTGGCAGCTGGATAGTAACGATTATAGGGATCGGACATGTTTGCCGATCCTTTTTGTTCTTATCAGAGCTTTCAGCTTAATGGCACTATCAAGTAAACAGCTGAGCAGGAAAGGACATGCTTTTTGACAGCAGATTAAAAGGAAGGGAAATTTCTTATGGAATTAAACAAATGAGCTTTCTCTTTTTGGTTTATTATAGAATAAAAGTGTGGTAAAATAAAACTTATGACTAATGATTTTCATCATATCACGGTGCTTTTGCATGAGGCCATTGACAGGCTTGACGTTAAGCCTGATGGCATCTATGTTGATGCTACGCTCGGCGGTGCGGGGCACAGTGAGTATTTGCTCTCAAAACTTAGCAAAAAGGGGCATCTGTATTGTTTTGATCAGGATCAAAACGCTATTGCTAATGCCCAAAAACGCCTGCAGCCGTATATTGAAGCGGGTCAGGTTACTTTTATTAAGGATAACTTTCGCAATCTAAAGGAATGTCTGGCTGAGGAAAAAGTCTTTGAAATTGACGGCATTTGCTATGATCTAGGCGTATCAAGCCCTCAGCTGGATGAAAGAGAACGCGGTTTTTCTTATAAAAAGGATGCACCGCTTGACATGCGAATGAATCAAGAAGCTAAGCTGACGGCTTTTGATGTCGTAAATACCTATGATTATCATGATTTAGTGCGCATTTTCTTTAAGTATGGCGAGGATAAATTTTCCAAACAGATCGCGCGAAAAATTGAAAATGCCAGAAAAGAAAAGGCAATTGCCACGACCGGAGAGCTGGCAGAAATTATTAAGTCAGCCAAGCCTGCTAAGGAGCTTAAGAAAAAAGGACACCCTGCAAAACAGATTTTTCAGGCCATCCGAATTGAAGTCAACGATGAACTGGGAGCTGCTGAGGAGTCTTTATCTCAGGCTATGGACTTGCTGGCAGTAGACGGACGGATATCCGTGATTACCTTTCATTCCTTGGAGGACCGCCTGGTAAAACAGCTGTTTAAAGAAGCGACAGTCGTTGATGTTCCTAAAGGTCTTCCTTTTATTCCCGATGACAGGCAGCCCAAGTTTTCTTTGGTCAGCCGCAAGCCGATTCTGCCCAGTCAGGCAGAGATTGAGGCTAATAATCGTGCGCATTCTGCTAAATTGCGAGTCATTCAAAAAATTCGAAAATAGAGAAAAACCATGACAAATGAAAAACGCAGCGAAGCTATTTCGCAAGCCTTGCAAAAACGTATCAGAACCTTTACTAGATTGGAAAAGGCTTTTTATGGTGCCATCATCATTACGGCTATCACACTGTCTATCAGCATTATTTACCTGCAGAGCCGCAGCCTGCAGATTCAGCAGGAAATCAGCCATTTAAACAGCCAGATCAATGACAAGGAAACAGAATACAACAATGCCAAGCAAGAGGTCAATGAGCTGAGTCGCTATGATCGGATCGCCGATATTGCTCAGAAGGCGGGCATGACTGTTCAAAAAGATAATATTAAGAAGGTGGACTAGCCTATGAAAAACTTTAAAAAGAGATTTTTAGACTATGTCATAGGTGATCGCAGGACACCTGAGAAAAACCGCGAGCGTGTCGGACAAAATTTAATGATTTTGTCTGTCTTTGTCTTTTTTGTTTTTATTATCAATTTTATTATCATTATCGGAACAGACAGAAAGTTCGGTGTAAACTTATCTAAGGGCGCATCATCTGTTTACCAGACAGTGCAAAAAGTTCAGGCTAAGCGCGGAACGATTTACGACCGTAACGGCAATCCTATTGCCGAAGACTCAACAACCTATAATGTCTACGCTGTTATTGATAAATCCTATGTGTCAACTGCCGGAGAGAAACTTTATGTGCAGCCTTATCAGTACAATAAGGTTGCGGATATTCTCAATCAGCATCTGGGCATGGATAAAAAATATGTTATTTCTCAGCTGGAGCAAAAAAAATTAACTCAGGTTTCTTTTGGGACCAAAGGGTCAAATATCACCTACAGCACGATGACAGCTGTGACCAAGGCGCTTGAGGATGCAAAGATTAAGGGAGTTGCTTTCACGACAAGTCCCGGCCGTATGTACCCAAACGGCACTTTTGCATCACAGTTCATCGGCTTAGCGCAGGTCAAAGAAAATAAGGACGGCAGCAAGAGCCTGGTTGGTGCAACAGGCATGGAAGCTGCTCTTGATAAGCTTTTGTCCGGGAAAGACGGACAAGTGACCTACGAAAAAGATAAAAACGGCAATACCTTGCTGGGGGCTGCGACAACTGTCAAAAAAGCAGTGGATGGAAAAGATGTCTATACGACCTTGTCTGCTCCCATCCAGACCTATTTGGAAACACAGATGGATACCTTCCAAAGCAAGGCCAAGGGTGTTCAGGCAAGTGCGACGCTTGTCAATGCTAAGACGGGAGAAATCTTAGCAACCTCACAGCGCCCTAGCTTTAATTCAGATACCAAGGAAGGATTGGATGCTAAGGGATTCACCTGGCAAAATACCCTTTATCAGACCAACTACGAGCCCGGCTCAACCATGAAAGTCATGCTGCTTGCAGCAGCTATTGACGAAGGTGTTTTCAATCCCAATGAGACCTATAACAATGCCAGTCTCTCTCTGGCTGATGCCACCATCAAAGACTGGGCTGTCAATGAAGGTATTTCTCAGGGAGGCTATCTGACTTTTGCTCAAAGTTTTGCCTATTCAAGTAATGTCGGAATGACCTTGCTGGAGCAAAAGATGGGCAATGATAAATGGCTTCGTTACCTCAGCGACTACCGCTTTGGCCTGCCAACTCGTTTTGGTATGGGAAGTGAAGCCTCAGGACTGCTGCCATCTGATAATACGGTTACAATTGCCATGAGTGCTTTTGGTCAGGGTATCGGAGTGACGCAGACGCAAATGCTGAGGGCTTTTTCATCCGTATCAAACGATGGTGTGATGCTGGAGCCTCAATTCATCACAAAAATTTATGATCCTAAAACAGGAACCAGCCGGACAGCTAAAAAAGAAGTTGTCGGCAATCCTGTATCAGCAGATGCTGCCAAGCAAACCCGGCAGTACATGGTGACTGTTGGAACAGATCCATATTATGGAACCCTTTATTCAAAAGATTTAGGAGGACCTGTTATCAAGGTCGGCAACCAATCCGTCGCTGTGAAATCCGGAACAGCTGAGATTGCTTCTGAAGATGGTTCAGGCTATCTGACCGGAGGCAATGATTATATCTATTCGGTTGTTGCCATGGTTCCATCTGAAAATCCAGACTTTATGATGTATGTAACCCTGCAGCAGCCAAAAACCTTTAGTGTTGCTTTTTGGCAGGATGTGGTTAATCCTGTCTTGGAAGAAGCAACCTTGATGAAGGATACTTTGCTGTCACCGGTTGAAACGCCGGAAGACCAGCAGACCAAATACCGTCTGCCGAATGTTATTGGCAAAAGTCCAGGTGCTACGGCTGATGAACTTCGTCAGAATCTGGTTCATCCTATCGTGCTTGGAACAGGCAATAAAATCACCAAAACGTCTGTAGCTGCCGGTTCAAACTTAAAAGAAAACCAGCAAATTTTAATGTTAACCAGTCACTTTGAAACCATGCCTGATATGTATGGATGGAGCAAGAAAAATGTCAAAAAATTCGAAGACTGGACTGGTATTCACGTAACTTTCAAGGGGAAAAAATCCGGAAAAGTTATCAAGCAAAGCATTAGTGCCGAGAGTAAACTTAAAAATCTGAAAAAAATAAGAATAACCTTAGGAGATTAACATGTTAACCACTATAATCATTGCAGGAATTGTGTCTTTTATCTTGACCGTTCTTGCTATGCCCTTTTTCATCCGATTCTATCAGCTGAAAAAAATTAACGGTCAGCAGATGCATGAGGATGTTAAGCAGCATCTAGCTAAAGCGGGAACTCCGACCATGGGAGGGACTGTCTTTCTTGCAGTTGCTGTCTTGGTAACTTTTATATTTGCCTTTCTTGTTAATCTTGTAAAGGATTCGGGCTTTGGCGCAACTTTGGCTATTTTATTCATTGTTTTAATTTACGGAACCGTCGGCTTTCTTGATGATTTTTTAAAGATTTTTAAGAAGATTAACGAAGGTTTGACAGCAAAGCAAAAGATGGCCCTGCAGATTATTGGCGGTTTGG
>NZ_BCLE01000001.1 GCF_001431045.1 Streptococcus orisasini | reverse complement strand
CTATTTTGTTCATGTTCTCCCGAGCGGTGCTGACACCTTGAACCTTTTTGGATTTCCTTTGCATTTGGGAGTCTTCTATGTCGCTTTTATTCTCTTTTGGATTGTCGGTTTTTCTAACGCCGTTAATCTGACAGATGGTATTGATGGCTTGGCTTCTATTTCAGTTGTTATCAGTCTAACAGCTTATGGGATTATTGCCTATCTGCAAAAGCAGTTTGACATTCTTCTCATCATTATTACCATGATTGGTGCCTTGCTTGGTTTCTTTGTTTATAATCATAAGCCTGCTAAGGTTTTCATGGGTGATGTTGGCAGTCTTGCTTTGGGGGCTATGCTGGCGGCTATTTCAATTGCCTTGCGTCAGGAATGGACCTTACTTATTATCGGTATTGTTTATGTTATTGAAACAGCCTCAGTTATGCTACAGGTGACCTACTTTAAATATACGAAGAAAAAATATGGCGAAGGTCGCCGGATTTTCCGCATGACACCTTTTCACCATCATCTGGAGTTAGGAGGACTGAGCCTAAGGAAAGAAGGTGCCAAATGGAGTGAGTGGAAAGTTGACGCTTTCCTTTGGACTGTTGGCCTTCTTGGCAGTTTGGTTATTTTAGCTATTTTATATTTATAGGAGTTTTTTATGAAAGTTCAAAGAGTATGGTCTCTGGTTTTGGCTCTTATTTTAACTATTGTATCTCTGACAGCGCCAGTTAAGCCAGGAGACTTGGTCTATCGCATAGGAGTTCTTATTGGAAGATTTATCATTCCTGCTTTCTTCTATTATTGGGCCTTTAAAAAGAAAAAATCATAAAGATTTGCTTGCACCCTGAAAATTAGCTGGCAACTGTTAATTTTCGGAGTGTTTTTTGATGTTGAGAGAAAGACAGGTTTTATTTTTCGATCTATCTTAGCTATGGGTTGCTATTTTGGAATAGCTATGTGGCAGTATTTAAGTGTATTGATTTGTCGCTTTGCTTTCTTGAACTTTTTAATGCTATAATAGATAGAATAAACGAAGAGGTTAACATGATATTTACGGACTTTAAATTTAAAAATTATATTAATAAAGCTTTGGTAAGTTTACATTTTGAAAAACCAACGGAAGTTCAAGAGCGTCTTATTCCGCTTGTTTTATCCGGACGGGATTTAGTTGGAGAATCAAAGACGGGTTCTGGGAAAACCCACACTTTTTTGTTGCCTATTTTTCAAACATTAAAGGAAGATTCTGAAACGGTTCAGGCTGTGATTACAGCACCCAGCCGTGAACTGGCTAGACAAATATATGAGGCAGCCAAGCAGATTGCTGATTTTTCAGATAAGGAAATTCGCCTTGCCAACTATGTGGGAGGGACGGATAAACTGCGTCAGATTGAAAAATTAAAAACTAGTCAGCCGCAAATCGCTATCGGAACGCCGGGTCGGATCTATGATTTGGTTCATTCGGGCCATCTTGATATTCATAAGGCTCGTACTTTTGTTGTTGACGAAGCTGATATGACTCTTGATATGGGATTTTTAGACACAGTGGATAAGATTGCTTCTGCCTTACCCAAGGCCGTGCAGATCTTAGTCTTCTCAGCAACTATTCCGCAAAAGCTGCAGCCTTTCTTGAAAAAATACTTGACTAATCCGGTCATGGAAAAAATCAAGACATCAACGGTCATTGCAGACACTATCGACAATTGGTTGATTTCAACCAAAGGGCGCAGTAAAAATGAGCAGATTTTAGAACTTGCTAAAGCACTTAATCCTTATTTGGCTATTATTTTTGTCAATACAAAAGAGCGGGCAGATGAACTGCATACCTACCTTTTAAACAATGGTCTTAAAATTGCTAAAATTCATGGCGGCATTCCGCCGCGTGAACGTAAACGCATTATGAACCAAGTTAAAAATCTGCAGTTTGAATACATTGTCGCAACAGACCTCGCTGCACGAGGAATTGACATTGACGGAGTCAGCCATGTTATCAACGATGCGATTCCTCAGGACTTATCCTTCTTTGTACACCGTGTCGGACGTACTGGGCGCAATGGTCTCTCAGGCACAGCAATTACCCTTTATCAGCCAAGTGATGATTCAGATATCAGAGAACTTGAAAAGCTGGGTATTGCCTTTGTACCAAAAATCCTAAAAAATGGAGAAATTCAAGATACTTATGACCGCGACCGCCGCACCAATCGGGAAAAAGCTTATCAGAAGCTGGATACCGAAATGATTGGTCTGGTGAAGAAGAAAAAGAAGAAAGTCAAACCGGGCTATAAAAAGAAAATTCAGTGGAAGGTAGACGAAAAACGGCGTAAGGCTCGCCGTTCTGAAGCGCGTGCTAAGGGACGAGCCGAGCGCAAGGCCAAGAGGCAAAGTTTTTAGCAAGTAACAGTCTGCTGCCAGTAACATTATTTAGGAAGAAAAGAAGGCTGGGACAATGTGTTCCAGTC